>JALHMT010000004.1:5204-267016 GCA_022843905.1 Rubrivivax sp. | reverse complement strand
CTCAGCTGCAACTGGATGGCGGCCTGCGGCGAGCCCGGCGAAGACGCCGCGTTGTACGACACCGTGAAGGCGGTGGGCCTGGAGCTGTGCCCCGCGCTGGGCGTCGGCGTGCCGGTGGGCAAGGATTCGCTGTCGATGCGTACGCGCTGGCAGGACCAAGGCCGGACGCGGCAGGTCATCGCGCCGGTCTCTCTCATCGTCACCGCCTTCGCCACGCTGGCCGACGTGCGCGGCACGCTCACGCCGCAGCTGCGGCCGGGTGATACCACGCTGGTGCTGGTCGACCTCGGACAGGGCAGGATGCGCATGGGCGGCTCGATGCTGGCCCAGGTGCTGGGGCAGTTCGGCTGTCATCGGAAGGATGGGCTGCCCGACCTGGACGATGCGCAGCAGCTCAAGTCCCTGGTGGCCGCCGTCAACGCCTTGCGCGCTCAAGGGCGCCTGTTGGCCTACCACGACCGCAGCGACGGCGGCCTGTGGGCCGCAGTCTGCGAGATGGCCTTTGCCGGTCACATGGGCGTGAGCCTGAACGTCGACATCCTGGTCACCGAAGGCGACGGCATCCAGGACAGCCGGGCCGAGTACGGTGACTCGAAGAACTGGGCCACGCAGGTGAGCGAACGCCGCAACGAGGCCACGCTGCGTGCGCTGTTCAACGAGGAACTGGGCGTGGTGCTGCAGGTGCCGACGGCCCAGCGCAACGAGGTCGTTGCCACCCTGCGCGAGCACGGCCTGTCGCGCCATGCCCACTTCATCGGCAAGACCAACGATCGCGGCGTGATCGAGGTCTGGCGCGACGCGAAGTTGCAGTTCAGCGCAGCGCTGCAGCAGTTGCAGCAGGCCTGGGACGACGTGAGCTGGCGCATCGCGCGCCAGCGCGACAACCCAAGGGCCGCCGACAGCGAGCATGCAGCTGCCGGCGCTCCCGAGGACCCCGGGCTGCATGTCCAACTGAGCTTCGACCCCGCCGACAACGTCGCCGCGCCCTACCTGGGCCTGGCGCGGCCCAAGGTGGCGATCCTGCGCGAGCAGGGCGTGAACTCGCACGTCGAGATGAGCTATGCGATGGCGCAGGCCGGTTTCGAGACCTACGACCTGCACATGAGCGACCTGCAGGCCGGACGCGCCCGCCTGCAGCCCTTCCAGGCCCTGGTGGCCTGTGGCGGCTTCAGCTACGGCGACACGCTGGGGGCAGGCGAAGGCTGGGCGCGCTCCATCCTGTTCAACCCTGCACTGGCCGAGCAGTTTGCAGCCTTTTTCCAGCGTCGCGAGACGCTTGCGCTGGGCGTGTGCAACGGCTGCCAGATGCTGGCTGCGCTGAGCGCCATCGTGCCCGGCACGGCCGACTGGCCGCGCTTCACGCGCAACCGCAGCGAACAGTTCGAGGCTCGCTTGTCACTGGTGGAGGTGCTCGACAGCCCCAGCGTATTCTTTCGCGGCATGGCCGGCAGCCGCCTGCCCATCGCGGTTGCGCACGGGGAAGGTTTCGCCGACTTCTCGACGCGCGGCAGTGCCGCCAGGGTGCACGGTGCGATGCGCTTCGTCGACCACCACGGCCAGCCGACCGAGGCCTACCCCTTCAACCCCAACGGCAGCCCCGGGGGCCTCACTGCGGTGACCACCGCAGACGGCCGCATCACGGCGCTGATGCCTCACCCCGAGCGGGTTTTCCGCAACCTGCAGATGAGCTGGACCTCGGGCGCCGCCGAGGACCGCAGCCCGTGGATGCGCATGTTCGCCAATGCGCGGGCATGGGTGGCGTCGGCCTGAGCGGTGGCGCCCCGGTTCGCCCGAGGCAGCGGTCTGTGGCTTGCGGGCGCTGCACCCTCGCCGGAGGGATGGCGCAGCAGGCCGGTCGCCTGCACCATGTCGACCTGCCGCGAGCGACACCGGTTGCGGCATCTACCAGCCAGGAGCGCGACATGCAGTTTGCCGAAGCCACGGTCGGATCCTTTCGAATCTACGTGGGCGCACTCGAGGCCGAGGGCGGGTTCACTGCAGCCCTGGTCGTGCGCCGCAACGAGCCGGGTGCCGACACCCGACCCGACCTGTTTCGCGACGACGGCCTGGCCTGCGGCTACCGCTGGCCCACCGCCGATGCAGCCTTGCAGTACGCCATGAACCGTGGGCGGGACCTGGTGCGGCGACAGGTCGGCGAAGGGCAGACGGCCTGAGCTCGCAGCGCGCGACGCGGCGCTCACGGCGCGTCAACGTGTTGCCGGCTTGCGCGCCACCGGTGCGCTTCTGTTCACCGGTTTCCTGGCGCCCGCCACGCGTTTGGCCTCGCGCGGTGCCGCCTGCCGGGCTGTTGCGCGTTGTGTAGCTGCTGGTCGCGCCGAGGCTCGCCGGGCCGTGGCCTTGCTTGCCGAGCGCGTCGGCACGTCGAGCAGCACGACCTGTCCAGCCTTGAAGCGGCCTGCTGCCGAGACGCCGTTGAGCTGAGCCACCTGTTCGGCCGAAACCCGGTAGCGGCGAGCGATGGCGGCCACGGACTCGCCCTTGCGGCCGACCTTGACGTTGATGCGCCGCGGTGGCCGTGCTTCCGGCGCGAAGGCCATCACCGCGTTGTCGGCCACGTGCTCCGGTACGTTGGCAGTGACATTCCCGCTGCGCGGTACCAGCAGGGTCGAGCCCACCTTGACCAGCATGCGCTCTGGGATGCGGTTGACCTCGCGGAGCTGGGCTTCCGGCATGCCCAGCATCCTGGCCGCCTCGGCCGGCTTGAGCGTTCGCGGCGCGACCCATGCCGTCCAGGTCGCACGGGGCCCCCGGTGCGTGTCCAGGCCGCGCACGAAGCGGTTGGCATTGTCGTAAGGCAGCAGCACCTGCGGCGTGCCCGCGGCCAGGATGACGGGCTTGTTGAGCTGTGGATTGAGTTGCTGGAACTCCTCCAGGCTCAGGCCCGAAAGGCGCGCCACCAGCGCCACGTCGATGTCGTACTCGATGGGCAGCGTGATGAAGAACGGGTGGTTCTCCAGCGGCGGCAGCGTGAGCGCAAAATCGCCGGGACGAGCCACGATGTTGATCACGGCCTGCAGCTTGGGCACGTAGTTGCGGGTTTCGTCGGGCATGCGCAGGTCGGCATAGCCGGTGGGACGTCCGGCACGCGCATTGGCGGTGATGGCCCGCTGCACGTTGCCCTGTCCCCAGTTGTAGGCGGCCAGAGCCAGATGCCAGTCACCGAAACGCGTGTGAAGCTTCTGCAGGTAGTCGAGCGCGGCACGGGTGGAGGCCAGCACGTCGCGCCGGTCGTCGCGGAAGATGTTCTGCCGCAGTTCGAATTCCTTGCCTGTACCTGGCATGAACTGCCACATCCCGGAGGCACGAGCCACCGACATGGCCTGCGGATTGAAGGCGCTTTCGATGAAGGGCAGCAGCGCCAGCTCCATCGGCATGCGGCGCCGTTCGAGCTCCTCGACGATGTGGAACAGGTAGCGGCCACCGCGTTCGGTCATGCGCGCCACGTAGTCGGGGCGCGTGGCGTACCACTGCTCCCAACGGCGCACCAGCTCGCCGTCGAAGGTCGGCAGCGCGTAGCCGTCGCGAACACGCTGCCAGAGGTCGGCACGCTCCGCGTCGGACAAGGGGTCGAGCCTGATGCGCGGGTACACCACGGCGGGCATTGAAGGCTCCGGCGCCACTTCGGCCACGGACGCAGGCGTCGCGTCCGGCAGGGGCGATGCCGGCGGCGCCGCAGGTGCGGGTTGGGCTTCGACCACCGCAGGGGGCAGGGGGGCAGGTTCGGCCGCAGGCGGCGGGGGTTCGACCTGCGGGGCAGGCGTACTGGCGCAGGCGCTCAGCAGCATCGCCAGCGACAAAGCAAGCAGGGTCGACCAGCAGGAGCGGCGTGTGTTCATCTGAAGCGGTTCTTCCATTCGCGCAAGGCCGCCAGCACGGCCACCGGTTGGGTGCTGTCGGCGCCCTGGGCCAGCGCCGCCGCAGCCACGGCCGGCTCGCTGCAGCGCAGGAACGGGTTGATTTCCAGTTCGAGAGCCAGGGTCGAGGGCAGCGTGGGTTCGCCGGTGGAGCGAATCGTCATGCAGCGAGCGGTGTGCCCTTGCACGGCCAGGTTATCGGGCTCGACCGCCTGCGCGAACCGCAGGTTGGACAAGGTGTACTCGTGCGTACAGCACACCCGCGTGTCGCCGGGCAGGGCGGTCAGGCGCGCCAGCGAGGCCGCCATCTGCGCAGGCGTGCCTTCGAACAGCCGCCCGCAGCCGGCCGAGAACAGGGTGTCTCCGCAGAACAGCAGGGGTGCGCGCGGTGCGCCGAGCTCGAAGTAGGCGATGTGGCCGGCGGTGTGGCCCGGCACGTCGATGACCTGAAAGCGCCGGCCCAGCACCTCGATCAGGGCTCCGTCCTGGAGGGCGACGAAAGGGGCCGGGATCGCCTCGCGGGCCGGACCCCAGACGGGACCGTCGAGCCGGGAGCGAAGCCGGTCGACGCCGCCCACATGGTCGGCGTGATGGTGGGTCACTAGAATCCCGGCCAGACGAAGGCCGCGCTGCTCGAGGGCAGCTTCCACTGGCGCCGCGTCCCCCGGATCGACCACGACCGCATTCGCGTCGTCGTGCAGCATCCAGATGTAGTTGTCGGAGAAGGCGGGCAGGGCGATCAGATTCATGACGACGCGTGATGACTCGATTATAGAGTTGGGGTCCTGGCTGCACAGCCCGCCTGGGCGTTACCTGATGCAATGGGAGCAGGAGCGCCTGGACCATGCGGTGACCGATGCCTTCGGCTTCCACGCCTTGCAGCTCGGATTGCCTGAACTGGAAGCCCTGCGAGCCAACCGCATGCCGCACCGCTGGGTCGCCAACGCTTCGTTGTCGGAGCCCGAGGCCATGATCCTGCCGCCGCCCGGCGACCACTCGATCACCACGCAGGCGCCCGACATTCCCGTGGCCCTTCACTGCGAGTATGACGCCCTGCCGTTCCCGAACCAGAGCATCGACCTGCTGGTGCTGCCCCATACGCTGGAGTTGGCGCGCGACCCGCACACGACCCTGCGCGAGGTCGAACGCGTGCTGGTGCCGGAAGGGCGGCTCGTCATCACCGGGTTCAACCCCGCCAGTCTCTGGGGCCTGCGGCAGCGCGCTGGCCATGCAAGGCGCGGCATGGGTTTCGGCCGGGCGACGCCGCTGTACCTGCCGCGAGCCGGCGAGTTCATCGGCTACTGGCGCCTGCGCGACTGGCTGCGCCTGCTGGGGTTCGAGATCGAGGGCGGGCGCTTCGGCGGCTACCGGCCGCCGCTGCAGTCCGACCGCTGGCTCGACCGCTTTTCCTGGATGGACCCGGTGGGTGATCGCTGGTGGCCGGTGTTCGGCGCCGCCTACACGCTCACGGCCGTCAAGCGCGTGCGAGGCATGCGGCTGGTGGGTCTGCTGCGCCGCGAGCATCGCAAGGCCCCGGCCGTTGCTGCGGCGGTGAACCGCGAGCGCGAGCCCGCCCTGCATGTCGAGTCCCGCGCCGAACCTGCGGAGGCGGAGCTCTCGTGACGGCGGCCCCGACGCCGGTCGTGATGTATACCGACGGCGCCTGCAAGGGCAACCCGGGCCCGGGAGGCTGGGGCGTGTGGATGAAGGCAGGCGAGCACGAGCGCGAGCTGTTCGGCGGCGAGGCCCTCACCACGAACAATCGCATGGAACTCACGGCAGTGATCGAAGGTCTGTCCGCCTTGAAGCGCCACTGCCACGTTGATCTCTACACCGACAGCGAATACGTGCGCAACGGCATCACGGCATGGATCCACGGCTGGCGCGCGCGTGGCTGGAAGACCGCCGACCGCAAGCCCGTCAAGAACATCGATCTCTGGCAGAAGCTGGATGCACTCAATGCCTCGCACCAGGTGCAATGGCACTGGGTGCGCGGTCATGCCGGCGATCCCGGCAACGAGCGCGCCGACGCACTGGCCAACCGGGGCGTCGAGGTCGCCCGCCAGCGCTGACCTGCAGGGGCGGTGACAAGCCGCTACATTCACGGGTCGCTCCAACAAACAATCGCATGGCGTTCAAGAAGATTCACACCCTGGCAGCGGTGATCGGCATAGCCGTCATCGGGGCCGGCGCATGGTGGTGGCAGAACAAGGCGCCGTCGCCGACGGCTTCCGTGGTCGGGTCCGGCGCCCCCCAGGGCGCCGCGCCAGGTGCCGCGCCAGGTGCAACGCCCGCGGCGGGTGGGGGAGGTCGTCCGGGCGGAGGTCCGGCCGGACCGGTGGCGGTGGAAGTCGGCCGTGCCGAAGGGCGCCGGCTGACCGACGAGGCCCAGGCTGTCGGAGCGCTGCGCGCCCGCCAGAGCGTGATGGTGCGGCCCGAGGTGAGCGGCCGAATCGCCAGGCTGGGCTTCGTCGACGGTCAGCGCATCCAGCGCGGACAACTGCTGGTTCAACTCGACGACACGCTGCAGCAGGCGCAGCTCCAGCAGGCCCAGGCGCAGGCCAGCATCGCCCAGACCAACCTGACGCGCAGCCGCGAGCTGCAGGCGCAGGGCTTCGTCAGTGCCAGCGCGGTCGACCAGAACGCCGCGGCGCTGCAGGTCGCCGAGGCCCAGGTCGCGCTGGCTCGGGCCCAGCTGGGCCGGATGAAGGTTTTCGCGCCCTTTGATGGCGTGGCCGGCATCCGTGTCGTGAACCTGGGCGACTACGTCAAGGACGGTGCCGACATCGTCACGGTCGAGGACCTGTCCACGATGTGGGTCGACTTCCGACTGCCCGAGCGTTACGTCGGGCAGCTGAAGGCGGGGCTGGTCGTCGATGTGGCGCTCGATGCCGTGCCGGGCAAGGCGTTCAAGGGCCGCATCGAGGCCCTCGACTCGCAGGTCGACGCGAACGGCCGGTCCCTGCTGGTGCGGGCGCGTGTCGACAATCCAGGCACGCAGCTCAAGTCGGGCATGTTTGCCCGGCCCCGTGTCGTGCTTTCGGTGCGTGAGCAGGCCGTGGTGGTGCCCGAGGAGGCCCTGGTGCCGATGGGCGGACGGCAGTACGTGTACAAGATCTCCGACGGCCAGGGCGGCCAGAAGGTCGCCAGCCGCACGGAAGTCAAGGTCGGCCTCAGACTGCCCGGCCAGGCCGAGGTGCTTCAAGGTGTGGCTGCCGGTGACCTGGTCGTCACGGCCGGGCAGGCTCGTCTGCGCGGCGACACCACGCCGGTGCGCCTGATCGACCTGTCGCGCCCTGCTGGGTCGAGGCCGGCCGGCGCCAGTGCGCCGGCGAATGGTCCCGGGCCGGCGGCTTCGGGCGCGCGAAACGGTGGCCGTCCCGCCGCCTGAACCCGACCGGAGCTCCAGATGCGCCTGTCTGAAACGTCGATCCGCCGTCCGGTCCTCGCGACCGTGATGTCGCTGCTGCTGATCCTGGTCGGCCTGGTGTCCTTCGACCGGCTCACCCTGCGTGAGTACCCGCGCATCGACGAACCCGTCGTCACCGTCAACACCCGGCTGCTCGGCGCTTCTTCGGAGGTCATCGAGTCGCAGGTCACCAAGCCTCTCGAAGATTCCATTGCCGGCATTGATGGCGTGGACATCATGACCTCGATCTCGCGCACCGAGCAGAGCCAGATCACGGTGCGCTTCAAGCTCAGCAAGGACCCCGACACCGCCGCGGCCGAGGTGCGCGACCGCGTCTCGCGCGTGCGCGGCCGGCTGCCCACGGCCGCTGAAGAGCCCGTGATCGCCAAGGTCGAGGCCGACGCCACGCCCACCATCTGGCTGGCCTACACGAGCGAGACCCTGAGCCCGCTGGAGGTCACCGACCTCATCAACCGCATCGTCAAGCCGCGCCTGCAGACGGTGCCCGGCGTGGCCGACGTGCAGGTCGGCGGCGACCGGCGCTATGCGATGCGCATCTGGCTGGACGCCGACAAGCTCGCCAGCTACCGCCTGACGGTGCAGGACATCGAGGACGCGCTGCGGCGGCAGAACCTCGAAGTGCCGGCCGGCCGCATCGAGAGCCGCCTGCGCGAGTTCAGCGTGACCTCGCGCACCGACCTCAACAGCGTGGCTCAGTTTTCCGACATCGCGGTCAAGTCGGTCGGCTCCTACACCGTCCGATTGCGCGACGTGGCTCGCATCGAGGAAGCCGCTGCCAGCGATCGGTCCCGCGTGCGCCTGAACGGCGTGCCGTCCATCTCCACGGGAGTGATCCGCAACGCCACGGCCAACCCGCTGGAGGTGGCGGCCGGCGTGAAGGCGCTGATGCCGCAACTGCAGCGCGATCTGCCGCCATCGGTCACGGTGGTACAGGCCAACGACAACTCGGTGTTCATCGACCGCTCCATCAAGGCCGTCTACACCACGGTGGCCGAAGCCGTGGTGCTGGTGGCGCTGGTGGTGTTCTTCTTCCTGCGCACGCTGCGGGCTTCCTTCATCCCGTTGGTGACCATCCCGGTCAGCCTGATCGGCAGCTTCGCGCTCATCGCGCTGGCCGGCTTCACCATCAACACCCTGACCCTGCTGGCCCTGGTGCTGGCCATCGGCCTCGTGGTCGACGACGCCATCGTCGTGCTCGAGAACATCTTCCGACACATCGAAGAAGGGCTGGAACCCTTCCAGGCGGCGCTGAAGGGAGTCAAGGAGATCAGCTTCGCGGTCGTGGCCATGACGCTGACGCTGGCGGCCGTCTTCGCGCCGCTGGCCTTCACGCCAGGCCGCACGGGCCGCCTTTTCGGCGAGTTCGCATTGACACTGGCGGGTGCGGTCATCGTCTCGGGCTTCGTCGCGCTGACGCTCACGCCGATGCTGTGCAGCAAGCTGCTGCGCCACAACCCCAAGCCCGGCCGGTTCGACCGCGGCATGGAGAGCCTGCTCGTCGCTCTGACCCGCGGCTACACGCGAGTCCTGCGGGCCTCGCTGTCGCAGCGCTGGCTGGTGCTGCTGGTGATGGTGGCCTCGGGCGCAGGAAGCTGGTGGCTGTTCACGACCGCGAAGAGCGAGCTTTCGCCGATGGAAGACCGGGGCGTCATTTCGATGCCGATCCGTGCGCCAGACGGCGCGACCCTGGAATACACGGCCCGCTACCTGGATGCCCTGGACGCCATCGCGGCGACCTACCCCGAGTTCGACCGGCGCTTCATGTTCATGGGCGGCGGCCAGGTGTCGCAGGCCTTCGGCGTGCTGCGCACGGTGGACTGGGACGACCGCGACAAGACCACCCAGCAACTTGCACGCGAGTTGCTTCCCAAGATCAGCAGCCTGCCTGGCGTCAGCGTGTTCCCGATCACGCCGCCCAGCCTCGGCCAGGGTTTCCGCGAACGCTCGATCAACTACGTCATCGTGAGCGGCGACACCTACGCGAACATGGCACGCGTGGCGCAGCAGATGGTGGCCGAGATGTCGCGCAACCCCGGCATCGTGCAGCCCGACATCGACCTGCAGCTCAACAAGCCGGAGATCTTCATCGACGTCGACCGCGATCGTGCCGCCGACATGGGTGTGTCGGTCGAAGCCGTTGCCCGCACCGTCGAGACCATGCTGGGCGGCCGTGTGGTGACGCGCTACAAGCGTGACGCCGACCAGTACGACGTGCTGGTGCAGACGTCCAGCGGCGAGCGCGCGACACCCGACGACATCGAACGCCTGTTCGTGCGCGGCCGGGGCGACACCATGGTGCCGCTGTCGTCGCTGGTGAAGATCCGCGAGTCGGTCAGCCCGCGCGAGCTCAACCACTTCAACCAGCGGCGTTCGGTCACCATCACGGCCAACCTCGGGGCCGGCTACTCGCTGGGCGAAGCGCTGAAGTTCATGGACGAGACGGCGGCACGTCTGCTGCCGCAGGGTTACGCCACCGAATTGAACGGCGTCAGCCGCGAGTTCAGGGCCTCGTCGGGAGCCCTGGGCGTGGTCTTCGTGCTGGCGCTGCTGTTCATCTTCCTGGTGCTCGCGGCCCAGTTCGAGAGCTTCATCGATCCTTTCGTCATCCTGTTGTCGGTGCCGCTGTCGATGGTCGGCGCGCTGGCGGCGCTGCAGTGGTCGGGTGGCACGCTGAACGTCTATTCGCAGATCGGGCTCATCACGCTGGTGGGCCTCATCACCAAGCACGGCATCCTGATCGTCGAGTTCTCGAACCAGCTGCGCCAGCAGGGCAGGCAGACCATGGATGCCGTGATCGAGGCAGCCAGCCTGCGCCTGCGGCCGATCATGATGACCACCGGTGCGATGGTGCTCGGAGCGCTGCCGCTGGCGCTGGCCACCGGCGCCGGCTCGGAAAGCCGCCGCCAGATCGGCTGGGTCATCGTGGGCGGCATGTCATTCGGCACCTTGTTGACGATCTTCGTCGTGCCGACCGTCTACACGCTGTTTGCGCGTCGCAAGGTGCCTGGCGAGATCACCACGCCCACCACCTTCAAGGAAGCCGGTCAGGGCGCAGAGTGATGTCGGCAGCACTGCCGGGCAGGGCGCCCGGCGCGCTCGCTTTCAGCCGCCGATGTAGTGCATCTCGACGCGCCGTTCGCCCGAGGCGACAGGTGCCATCTCGCGGCTGCGCAGCTCCGAGTAGCGGTCGTCGCGATCGCGCCAGATGAGGCCCAGCGCGCCCGCGATCTCTTCGTCGCTGTAGGGCGCGCCCTGCGGCCCCGTGCCGCGCAGCAGGGCGCGCAGGTCGTGGCCTCGCGATGCGAACAGGCACAGGAAGATCTTTCCTTCGGTCGACAGCCGGGCGCGGTTGCAGTCGCTGCAGAAGGCCTGCGTGACGCTGCTGATGACGCCGATCTCGCCGCCGCCGTCGCGGTAGCGCCAACGCTCGGCGGTCTCGCCTGCGTCGTTCGGGTCCATCGGCTCCAGCGGGAAGGCGGCGCCCAGGCGTGCCACCACCTCGGCCGAGGGGAGCACCTCGTCCATGCGCCAGCCGTTGGTCGAGCCCACATCCATGTATTCGATGAAGCGCAGGATCACGCCCGGGCCGAAACGCTCGCGCACGTGGCGGGCCAGCGGCACGATCTCATGGTCGTTGGTGCCGCGCTTGACGACCATGTTGATCTTGATGGGCGCCAGGCCCGCTCGCTGCGCCGCCTCGATGCCGCGCAGCACGTCGGCGACCGGGAAGTCGACATCGTTCATGCGGCGGAAGATGCCGTCGTCCAGAGCGTCCAGGCTCACCGTCACGCGCGCCAGGCCGGCCGCCTTCAAGGCCTGGGCCTTTCGTTCGAGCAGCGACCCGTTGGTGGTGAGCGTGATGTCCAGCGGCTCGCCTTGCGGAGTGCGCAGAGTGGACAACATGCCCACGAGGACCTCGATGTGCTTGCGCAGCAGCGGCTCGCCGCCGGTCAGACGGAGCTTTTGCACGCCATGCGCGACGAACAGCCGCGCTGCACGCGTGATCTCTTCGAAGCTGAGCAGGGAAGCCTGCGGCAGGAACTTGTAGTCCTTGTCGAAGACTTCCTTGGGCATGCAGTAGCTGCAGCGGAAGTTGCACCGGTCGGTGACCGAGATGCGCAGGTCACGCAGCGGGCGGCCCAGCCTGTCGCTCAGGAGCCCGGTGGCCGGCGCGGGTACCTCCGGCACAGCGGGCACTGACGCTGCATAGCGGTGATCGACCAAGGGAATGATGTTTTCGCCCATGTCGCGATTGTGCCGCGTGCCGTGTGGAGGCACGGCGCCATGCCGGCCGCCCCTTCGAGCTTCCTGGCGGCAGCTAGGGGCGCGTCTCGGCCGGAGCGTTCCGGCTCAGTTCCTGCAGGCGTTGTTCGAGCCCGCTGCCGCTCAGGTCCGCACGGCGTGCGCCGTTGAAGCGCTGGCTCCAGTAGGCGTGACGCATGTCTTCGATGCGCACCTGGGCGCCGCTGCGCGGTGCGTGGATGAACTTGCCTTCACCCATGTAGATGCCCACGTGCGAGAAGGCGCGCCGCATGGTGTTGAAGAACACGAGATCGCCCGGGCGTAGTTCTTCGCGCTTGACCGACAGCAGCGCCGCGTGACCGGCCTGCTGGTCGGCGCGACGCGGCAGCACCATGCCGATGGTGGACTCGAAGATGTGGCGGGTGAAGCCGCTGCAGTCGAAACCTTCGTCGGCCGAGTTGCCGCCGCGGCGGTAGGGCACACCGAGGAAATTCATCGCCGACAGCACGAGGTCGGACGCCATGTCGCGCGCCTGACGCACCATGGCGGGCTCGGCGGCGGGCAGCAGACCCTTGTCGAACAGCAGCTGCAGCAGCGCGTCTCGCGACTGCACCGCCTGAGCCGCGGGGGGCTCCGGCGCGGCGCGGGCATCGATGCCGCCGCAGGTCAGCGCCGCGGCTGCCAACCATCCCACAAGGCTTGAAGGGGCTCTCATTCAGCGGCGGAGGATAGGGGTGCCTCCGACGGCTGTCAACGATGCGGGCCCTGGGCGCGACGGGTCGCACGGGGCTCCGTTGTAAGCTGGACGCCCGACTCCAACCCAAGACCTCGACCATGTTCAAAGCCCTGCTGCTGGAAAAGCCCGAGTCCGGCTTCAGCGTCGGCCTTGCCGACCTCGATGAATCTCGACTGCCCGCCGCAGACGTGCTGGTGCAGCCCGAGTACTCCACGCTGAACTACAAGGACGGCCTGGCGCTGACGAACCGTGCTCCCGTGGTGCGCCAGTGGCCCATGGTGCCGGGCATCGACGGCGCCGGTGTGGTGGTCGAGAGTTCGCACCCGGGCTGGAAGCCCGGCGACCGTTTCGTGCACAACGGCTGGGGTGTGGGCGAGACGCACTGGGGCTGCCTGGCCGAACGCGCGCGACTCAAGGGCGACTGGCTGGTGCGCCTGCCGCCGGCCTTCAATGCGCGCCAGGCCATGGCCATCGGCACCGCGGGCTACACGGCGATGCTGTGCGTGCTGGCACTGGAGCGCGCAGGCGCCAGACCCGAAGCGGGCGAGGTGCTGGTCACCGGTGCCACTGGCGGCGTGGGCAGTGTGGCGACGGCCTTGCTCGCCAAGCGCGGCTGGCGCGTGGTCGCCTCCACCGGCAAGCCGCAGGAAGGTGACTACCTGCGCCGCCTGGGCGCCGGCAGCTTGATCGACCGCGCCGAACTTGCCGCGCCCGGCAAGCCCCTGCAGAAGGAGCGCTGGGCCGCGGTGGTCGATGCCGTGGGCAGTCAGACCCTGGTCAACGCGCTGGCGCAAACCCGCTACGGCGGCGTCGTTGCAGCCTGCGGCCTGGCCCAGGGTGCCGATCTGCCCGGCACGGTGATGCCGTTCATCCTGCGCGGGGTGACGCTGGCCGGCGTCGACAGCGTGATGGCGCCGCTGGCGCTTCGCCAGCAGGCCTGGGACCGCCTGGCCACCGACCTCGACCCTTCGTTGATCGAGTTAATGACCGAGGAGATCGCCCTGGCCGACGCGCCGGCGGCCGCTGCCCGCCTGATGGCTGGGCAGGTCAGGGGTCGCATCGTCGTGCGCATCGCTTGACCGAGTCGGACCGTCGGAAGTCAGCACAGCGCAAGCGCGCTGGACAGAATGACCGCAAAGCCATCGTGGCGACAACGAGGAGACAGTCATGGACTACGCATCGTTCTACCGGCATTCCATCGACGACCGCGATGCCTTCTGGGCCGAGCAGGCCGCGCTGATCGACTGGAAGAAGCCCTTCGACCGTGTCTGCGACTACGACAACCCGCCTTTCGCCAAGTGGTTCGTCGGCGGCCAGACCAACCTGTGTCACAACGCGGTCGACCGCCATGCGGCCACGCACCCCGACCGCCATGCACTGATCTTCGTCTCCACCGAGACGAACCAGGAAGTCACCTACTCCTTCCGCCAGCTGGAGGCCGAGGTTCAGCGCATGGCCGCCACGCTGCAGTCGCTGGGCGTGAAGAAGGGCGACCGCGTGCTGGTCTACATGCCCATGATCCCCGAGGCCGCGTTTGCGATGCTCGCCTGCGCGCGCATCGGGGCCTTGCACTCGGTGGTGTTCGGCGGATTCGCCAGCGTCAGCCTGGCCAGCCGCATCGACGACGCCACACCCGAGCTGGTGATCAGCGCCGACGCCGGCAGCCGCGGCGGCAAGATCGTGCCCTACAAGCCCTTGCTGGACGAAGCCCTGACGCTGGCAGTCCACAAGCCTGCCAAGGTGCTGATGGTCGACCGCGGCCTGTCGCCCTTCACCCGCGTGGCCGGGCGGGACGAGGACTATGCAGCCTGGCGCGAGAAGCACGCCGCGACCGTGGTGCCCTGCGAGTGGCTGGACGCCACGCACCCGAGCTACACCCTCTACACCAGCGGCACCACCGGCAAGCCCAAGGGCGTGCAGCGCGACACCGGCGGCTACGCCGTGGCGCTGGCCGCCAGCATGAAGCACATCTTCTGCGGGCAGGCCGGCGAGACCTACTTCTCCACCAGCGACATCGGCTGGGTCGTGGGCCACAGCTACATCATCTACGGCCCGCTCATCGCGGGGATGGCCACCATCATGTACGAAGGCCTGCCCACGAGGCCCGACGCGGCCGTGTGGTGGAGCCTGGTGGAGAAGTACAAGGTCACCGTGATGTTCAGCGCGCCCACCGCCGTGCGCGTGCTGAAGAAGCAGGACCCGGCCGCGCTGTCGCGCCATGACCTGTCGTCGCTGCGCGCGCTGTTCCTGGCCGGCGAACCGCTGGACGAACCCACGGCGAAGTGGATCGCCGAGGCCCTGGGCAAGCCCATCATCGACAACTACTGGCAGACCGAGACCGGCTGGCCGATCCTCAGCCTGTGCAACGGCGTGGAGAAGGCCGACAGCAAGTTCGGCTCGCCCGGCAAGGCGGTGTACGGCTACGACGTGAAGCTGCTCGACGAGACCACCGGCGAGGAACTCACCGCGCCGAACCAGAAGGGCGTGGTCGCCATCGAAGGGCCGTTGCCCCCTGGCTGCATGCAGACGGTCTGGCAGGACGACGAGCGCTTCGTCAAGACCTACTGGAGCAGCGTGCCGGGCAAGAGGGTCTACAGCACCTTCGACTGGGGCATCCGCGACGCGGACGGCTACTTCTTCATCCTGGGCCGCACCGACGACGTCATCAACGTCGCCGGTCACCGACTGGGCACGCGCGAGATCGAGGAGAGCATCTCCAGCCACGCGAACATCGCCGAGGTGGCCGTGGTGGGCGTGGCCGACCAGCTCAAGGGCCAGGTCGCGATGGCCTTCGCGGTGCTGAAGGATGCGTCGCGGGCCGCCACGCCGGCCGATGCCCTGAAGCTCGAGGGCGAGGTCATGAAGCTGGTCGACGAGCAGCTCGGCGCCGTCGCCCG
This sequence comes from Rubrivivax sp., assembly GCA_022843905.1. Lineage (GTDB taxonomy): Bacteria > Pseudomonadota > Gammaproteobacteria > Burkholderiales > Burkholderiaceae_C > Rubrivivax. The sequence continues at coordinate 251,836 of JALHMT010000004.1, read as the reverse complement.
TCCGGCGCGCGTGCGCTTCGTCACCGCGCTGCCCAAGACGCGATCGGGCAAGACGCTGCGCCGGGCCATCCAGGCGGTCTGCGAAGGGCGTGATCCCGGCGACCTGACGACCATGGAAGATCCCGGTGCGCTGCAGCAGGTCAAGGACCTGATCCAGGGCTGATCACGGGTCCGGCGCCGCCGGCCGGCGGCCTGGAACGGCAGCCTGTCGCATCACGTCGCGGCACAGGCGCCCCGGGGCTACCATGTCGGCTCTCCATGGAGCCAGGACGATGAAGCTGCTGCGGTCGGGTGTGTCGGGTATCTTGCGCGTGTTTGGCCTGTGCACGGCATTGGCCTTGTCCGTCTCGCTGGCGACGGTCGGACCGACGCACGCCCAGGGCAAGCCGCGCATCGAGAAGGCGGCGGACCTGCCGCGCTTCAGCTATCGCATCGACGGTCCGGTCGAAGACATCGTGCGTCAGGCCGACCGCTTCGCACCCTTCGCGGTCGCTGTGCGGCGCGACATCGAAGGTGTGCTGACGGGCTTCGAGATTCCCGATCGAGCCACGCGCCGGGACCTTCTCAACACCTTGTCCTTGCTGGACGCGCTGGAAGGCCGCTACGAACAGGCGCTGGCGCGAGCGGAGGAAGTGCGGGCGCTGCAGGACAAGCCTGCCGACAAGCTGCTCTCGGGCCTGCGCCTGCGCGCGGTCAGCGAAGCCGCCAAGAAGCATCCGCTGGGCAGCGAAGACCATCGAAAGGCGGTGGCTGCGTACATTGCGCTCCAACTGGCCGCCGTGCCGTTCAAGGTGGTCGAAAACGACATCCGTGAACTGAAGGCCGGTGCCGAGCTGGTCGGCGAGGGCCTGGTGATGGGCCGGGTTCGCGAGGTGCTGCAGCCGATCGTGTCCTCGTCGGGCGCCTTGAGCTCCGAGTTTGCCTGGGGCCTGGTCGGCGCTCGGTACACGCTGCTGGTGACACTGCCGCTGAAGCAGACCTACGTCGAGGCCTTCACCTCGTACCTGTCGGCCAACAAGGTCAGCAAGGCCGACATCTGGGCCGCGCGTGATGTCGTGATCGAGCCCGGCCAGGGCCGCGGCCCGGTCACTCTGGCAGTGTGGGACAGCGGCGTCGACACGGCACTGTTCGGCAAGCAGGTCGCACGCGATGCCCAGGGGCGGCCGCTGGTTGTCGCCTTCGACAAGTACAGCCGGCCGTCGAAGAGTGAACTGCAGGTGATCCCTTCAGGACTTCGCGCGCAGCTGCCACAGATGAAGTCGCGCACCAAGGGCTTGTCGGACCTGCAGTCGAACATCGACAGTCCCGAAGCGACGGAGGTGAAGTCGTTTCTGTCCACCCTTTCACCCGAGGGTTACAAGGCCGCTGTCGAGGAGCTGGGACTGGCCGGCAACTTCGTGCACGGCACCCACGTGGCCGGCATCGCGATGGCGGGCAACCCTTACGCGCGTTTGCTGGTGGCACGCATCGAGTTCGGCCACACGCTCAAGCCCGACCCCTGTCCCAGCCGCGAGGGGTCCCTGCGCGATGCTGCTGCCCTGCGCCAGACGGTGGCCTTCATGAAGACGCATGGTGTGCGCGTTGCCAACATGAGCTGGGGCGGCAACGTCACCGCCGTGGAAGGCGAACTGGAGCAGTGCGGCATCGGCAAGAACGCCGATGAGCGCAAGAAGCTCGCACGCGAGCTGTTCGACATCTCGAAGAAGGCACTGACCGAGGCCATGCGCAATGCCCCGGGCATCCTGTTCATCGCAGCCGCCGGCAACAGCGGCGACGACGCCAGCTTCAACGAGAGCATGCCGGCCGACATCGTGCTGCCCAACCTGCTGACCGTGGGCGCCGTGGACCTGGCCGGCGACGAGGCCGGGTTCACCAGCTACGGCCCGACCGTGAAGGTGCATGCCAACGGCTACCAGGTGCCGAGCTATCTGCCCGGTGGTGACAAGGTGGCGCTGTCGGGCACCTCGATGGCGGCGCCGCAGGTGGCCAATCTGGCGGCCAAGATGCTGGCGGTGAACCCGGCGCTGAAGCCGCCGCAGGTCATCTCGATGATCGTCGATACCGCCGAGCGCAGCGAGGACGGGCGCCGCAACCTGATCCACCCGCAGAAGGCAGTGGAGAAGGCACGGGGCAAATAGGCCCCGGACAGTGCCCCTGACGCGAGCCGCGCCCCATCGCTGTGCCCGCGATCAAGCGGACGCCGCGGACGGGCTTTGCCCGGCCGCTGGGGTTGCCCCCTTAAGGGGGCGCCGGAGGCGCTACGGGGGTGGGCCCACTCAGTCGCCGTCGACCCACTCCACTCTTGCGCCGAGGCGGGTGATGTTCTCGGCGAAGTGCGGATGCGCCCGCCTGATCGGTGCCGCCTGCTTGATGCGCGACTGGCCCGGTATGCTGCAGGCCAGCATCAGCATGGCGATGGCAGCGCGGATGATGTAGGGACTTTCCACCGTGGCCGGCTGCAGCGGCTTGCCGCCGAAGGTGATGATGCGGTGCGGGTCGGCCAGGAAGGCGTGTGCGCCGAAGCGCGAGAGCTCGGCCGTCCAGCCCATCGCGCCGTCGTACACCTTGTTCCAGAACATGCACTGGCCCTGAGCCTTGACGCCCAGCGTCACGAAGATGGGCAGGAGGTCCACCGGCACGTAGGGCCAGGGGGCCGCTTCGACCTTCTGCAGGATGTTCTGCGTGAAGGGCTCCTTCACGCGCAGCGGGCCATCGTTGACGTTGCGAGACCAGCCGCCCTGGTGCTCGATGTGAACGCCGAACTTGGCGAAGGTGCGGTCGAGCAGCGGGAACTGCTCGGGGGTGGAGTTCTTCACCGTCACCTCGCCGCCGGTGATGGCGCCCAGCGCCAGGAAGGTGACGATTTCGTGGAAGTCCTCGGCGAAGCTGAAGTCGGCGCCGCCCAGCCGGTCGACGCCATGCACCGTCAGGCTCGAGGTGCCCATGCCTTCGATGCGCGCACCCAGCAGCGCCATGAACTGGCAGAACTCCTGCACGTGCGGTTCGCTGGCGGCATTGATCATCGTCGACGTGCCTCGTGCCAGCGCAGCGCACAGCACGAAGTTCTCGGTGGTGGTGACCGAGGCGTAGTCCATCCAGTGGCTCGAAGCCTGCAGCGCGCCGTCGGTGCGGATGACGATGGCGCCGTTGCTGCGCTCCACCCGGCCGCCGAAGCGCTCGAAGACGTCGATGTGCGGGTCGATCTCGCGCGCTCCCAGACTGCAGCCCTTGACGTCGTTTTCGATGCGCGCGGCGCCGAAGCGCGCCATCAGGCCGGGCACCAGCATGATGGACGAGCGCATCTCCTCGGGCAGGCGGTGTCGCGTCTCGTCGAACAGCGTGTCGCGGTGGTGCACATCGAGAATGCCGGTCGAGAAGTCGACCTCGACGTGGCTGCCCAGCATGCGGAAGATCTCGAGGATCTTCTTCACGTCGGTGATCTCGGTGATGCCGCGCAGCCGCACCGGCTCGCGTGTCAGCAGCGTGGCGCACAGGATGGGCAGCACCGCGTTCTTGTTCGCCGAGGGCGTGATGCGGCCCCGCAGGGGGGCGCCGCCGTGAACGATCAGGTCAGCCATAAGAGTGTTCCAGCTTGCCTCGAGGGACCATCATCAAGCGAACGCCGCGGACAGGCTTTGCCTGGCCGCTGGGGTTGCCCCCTTGAGGGGGCCGAGCCCGGACGAGAAGGGTCCGGCGGACCCTTTGCGCCTGGCGAGGGGCCGGGCCACCGGCCCGGCGCGGGCTGCAAGCTGCGGCGAAGCCGCTGCGGGGGTGGTTCACAGCACCTCGGAAGCGAAATCGGCCAGCCGCGAGCGCTCGCCGCGTGCCAGCGTCAGATGGCCGCCGTGCGGCCAGCCCTTGAAGCGGTCGACAGCGTAGGTCAGGCCCGAACTGCCCTCGGTGAGGTAGGGCGTGTCGATCTGCGCCAGGTTGCCCAGGCAGACGATCTTGGTGCCCGGGCCGGCGCGCGTGATCAGCGTCTTCATCTGCTTGGGCGTCAGGTTCTGCGCCTCGTCGATGATGACGAACTTGTTCAGGAAGGTGCGCCCGCGCATGAAGTTCAGGCTCTTGATCTTGATCTTGCTGCGCACCAGGTCGTTGGTGGCGGCCCGGCCCCATTCGCCGGCCGTGGAATCGCTGCGCGCCAGCACCTCGAGGTTGTCGTCCAGCGCACCCATCCAGGGGCCCATCTTCTCTTCCTCGTTGCCGGGCAGGAAGCCGATGTCGTCGCCCACCGGCACTGTCACGCGCGTGACGATGATCTCGGTGTAGCGCCGCTCGTCCAGCACCTGCGACAGGCCCGCAGCCAGCGTCAGCAGCGTCTTGCCGGTGCCCGCCGTGCCGGTCAGGGTGATGAAGTCGCAGTCCGGGTCCATCAACAGGCTCAGTGCGAAGACCTGCTCGCGGTTGCGCGCCGTCACGCCCCATACCGCGTTCTTGCCGTGGGTGTAGTCGCGCAGGGTCTTCAGGACCGCCGTCTTGCCGGTGATCTCGGTCACCTTGGCGTACAGCGGCGCCGCGCCCGGTGTCTCGAGGTAGACGAACTGATTGATCATCAGCACGGGCACCAGCGGACCGCTGATGCGGTAGTAGGTGTGGCCAGCCTGCTGCCAGCTCTCCATGGTCTTGCCATGGCGTTCCCAGAAGTCGGCCGGCAGAGCGAACACGCCGGTGTACAGCAGGTCGCCGTCCTCCAGCGTCTTGTCGTTGAAGTAGTCCTCCGCCGGCAGACCCAGCGCACGCGCCTTGACGCGCATGTTGATGTCCTTGGACACCAGCACCACCTCGCGGGCGGGCTGCTGCTCGCGAAGGCTCTGTACCACGCCCAGGATCTGGTTGTCGGCCTTGCCCTGGGGCAGGCCGGGCGGGAGCTTGATGTCGAGCAGCGTGGTCTGGAAGAACAGCTTGCCGCCGGCGTCCTTGTGGCCGGTCTTGTCCAGCGGGATGCCTGCCTTGGGGTCGAGCGAGCCGGCGGTGGCCAGTCCGTCGAGCGAGCGGCTGACCTGACGCGCGTTGCGCGCCACCTCGCTCATGCCCTTCTTGTGGTTGTCCAGTTCCTCGAGCGTGATCATCGGCAGATAGACATCGTGCTCCTCGAAGCGGAACAGCGACATCGGGTCGTGCATCAGCACGTTGGTGTCCAGCACGAACAGCTTGGGCGGTCCCTCGCTCCGGGCGCGTCGCGGCTTGCTCCGGGTGGCCGGCCGGGGGGGATCGGCCGCCGTGCGTGGCACGGGGACCAGGGGCGCGGCCACGGCGGCGGGGCCTTCGCGCTGAAGCGACGGCGCCTCGACCGGCAGCGCCGCCCTGAGGGGACGCTTCTCGGTCTTGGGTGCGGCCTGGGATTCGAAGTCGGCAGGAGCCAGGAAGGCGGCTTTCTTGGAAGGCGGCTTGGGCAGGGGCATGGGTTGGGCGGATCAGAAAGTAGAAAAGCCGCACAAACGCATGTGCGGCTTCCGGAGAGTGGGTTCGCGACGGGACAAGGTTCGCCGCAGGGGGGGCAGAAGGTCGATCTCAGGCCGCCTTCTTCAGGGCCTTCACTGCCTTGAGCACTTCATCGACATGGCCGGCCACCTTGATGCCGCGCCATTCGGCCCGCATCACGCCACTGGCGTCCATCAGGAAAGTGCTGCGCTCGATGCCCTTGACCTTCTTGCCGTACATGATCTTGTTCTTCACCACCCCGAACATGTGACAGAGTTTTTCTTCGGTATCGGCGATGAGTTCGAACGGCAGTTCCAGCGCAGTCTTGAATTTTTCGTGCGAGGCGAGATTGTCCCGGGAGACCCCGAAGACCACGGCGCCGGCCTTCACGAAGTCCTTGTGCTTGTCGCGGAACTGCATCGCTTCGGTGGTGCAGCCGGGCGTGTTGTCCTTGGGGTAGAAGTACAGCACCACCGCGCGGCCGATGTGCGACTGGGGCGTGAACTTCACGCCGCCGGTGGCGAGCGCTTCGAATTCCGGGAGGGCTTTGTTGACTGCAGGCGTCATAGGTGGTGTGATCTCGGAAACGGGCGCCATCTGAAGGCTCAGAGCAAATTATAAAGTCTTCGCGCGTCGGCCCCCTGCAGCGCAGCATGAGCCAGTGTCCGGCCGGTGTTCCGGGCCCTCCTCGCGCGCGCGATAGCCGCCTGTGTGAAACGCGCCCCTGCCGTCAGCCCGAAGCGTCGAGCAAGAAGGCGGCGACCACCGTCCGCCCCTCGTTGGCCAGCACGTTGTAGGTGCGGCTGGCGGCCGCCGTGTCCATCGACTCCACGCCGATGCGTCGATCGATCAGAGAGCGCAGCAGGGCGGGTGGGGCGAAACGCAGCCGGGCGCCGCTGCCGAAGATCACCACCTCGGGTTCGAGCTCGGCAAGGCGTTCGAAATGCGCCGCCGTCAGGGCGTCGAAGCCTGCAGCGTCCCAGGATAGCGCCGGGCCCCTCCAGGGCACGATGACGCTCTGCGTCCAGGCCGTCGTGCCCACGAACAGGCGCCCCGGTTCCTGGCGGGTGATGACGTTGACGCCTGCTAGCGTGTCGGGCTGGAACTTCATGGAGGGATAATTCTAGTTTCGACCGCCCTCGGAGCCCTGACCTTGATGCTCAAGCCCATTGCCAAGTCCAGCAAGCTGGCCAACGTCGGATACGACATCCGCGGCCCCGTGCTCGACAAGGCGCGCCAGATGGAGGAGGAAGGCCACCGCATCATCAAGCTGAACATCGGCAACATCGCGGCCTTCGGCATCGAGCCGCCCGACGAGATCGTGCAGGACATGATCCGCAACCTGCCCGATGCCGCCGGCTACACCGACAGCAAGGGCCTGTTCGCGCCGCGCAAGGCGGTGGTGCACTACTGCCAGGAAAAGCGCATTGCCGGCGTGACGGTGGACGATGTGTACCTGGGCAACGGCGCATCGGAACTGATCGCGATGAGCATGAACGCCTTGCTCGACACCGGTGACGAAGTCCTGATCCCGTCGCCGGACTACCCGCTGTACACGGCGGTGGTGTCGCTGTCCAGCGGCACCCCGGTGCACTACCGCTGTGACGAGGGCAGCGGCTGGCTGCCCGATCTGGACGATATGCGCGCCCGCATCACGCCGCGCACCAAGGCCATCGTCGTCATCAATCCGAACAATCCGACGGGCGCCCTGTACCCCGATGACCTGCTTCGCGGCATCGTCGAGATCGCGCGCCAGCACCAGCTGATCATCTTCGCCGACGAGATCTACGACAAGACGCTGTACGACGGGCACACGCACACCAGCATCGCGTCGCTGGCCGACGACGTGCTGTTCGTCACCTACAACGGCCTGTCGAAGAACTACCGATCCTGCGGCTACCGCGCGGGCTGGATGATCGTCTCGGGCGACAAGCGCCACGCCAAGGACTACATCGAAGGCCTGAACATGCTGGCGTCGATGCGGCTGTGCGCCAACACGCCCGGCCAGCTGGCGATCCAGACTGCCCTGGGGGGCTACCAGAGCATCAAGGACCTGGTCGCGCCCAGTGGCCGGCTGTGCCGCCAGCGCGACCTGGCCTACCAGCTCTTGACGCAGATTCCGGGCGTCACGGTGGTCAAGCCCAAGGCGGCGCTCTACATGTTCCCCCGGCTGGACCCCAAGCTCTACCCGATCGAAAACGACCAGCAGTTCGCCTACGAGCTGCTGGATGAGGAAAAGGTGCTGATCGTGCAGGGCACGGGCTTCAACTGGCCCGCGCCCGACCACTTCCGCATCGTCTTCCTGCCCAACTCCGATGACCTGACCGAGGCCGTCAGCCGCATCGATCGATTCCTGGCCCACTACCGCAAGAGACACAGCACATGAGCTCCGGACCTGTCGACAACAAACCCATCCAGGTCGGCCTGCTCGGCATCGGCACGGTCGGCAGCGGCACCTTCAAGGTGCTTCAGCGCAACCAGGAAGAGATCCGGCGCCGCGCCGGCCGCGACATCCGGGTCACGATGGTGGCCGATCTCGACACCGAGCGTGCACGCGCGGTCGTGGGCGACCAGGCGCGCGTGGTGGCCGATGCCCGCGAGGTCATCGCCAACCCCGACATCGACATCGTGGTGGAGCTGATCGGTGGCTACGGCATCGCGCGCACGCTGATGATGGAAGCCATTGCCGCGGGCAAGCATGTCGTCACGGCCAACAAGGCGCTGCTGGCCGTGCATGGCACCGAGATCTTCGCAGCTGCGAGCCAGAAGGGCGTCGTGGTGGCCTTCGAGGCGGCCGTGGCCGGTGGCATCCCCATCATCAAGGCGCTGCGCGAAGGCCTGACGGCCAACCGCATCGAATGGATCGCCGGCATCATCAACGGCACCACCAACTTCATCCTGTCGGAGATGCGCAGCAAGGGGCTGGACTTCGGCGTGGTGCTGAAGGAAGCGCAGCGCCTGGGCTACGCCGAAGCCGACCCGACCTTCGACATCGAAGGCGTCGACGCGGCGCACAAGGCGACCATCATGAGCGCCATTGCCTTCGGCATCCCGGTGCAGTTCGACAAGGCCCACGTCGAAGGCATCACGGGGCTGCAGGCCGCGGACATCCGTTACGCCGAGCAATTGGGCTACCGCATCAAGCTGCTGGGCATCACGCGGCGTCGGCAGCATGGCATCGAACTGCGCGTGCACCCGACGCTGATTCCATCGCAGCGCCTCATCGCCAACGTCGAAGGCGCGATGAACGCCGTGGTGGTGCAGGGCGATGCCGTGGGCACGACGCTGTACTACGGCAAGGGCGCGGGCTCGGAGCCGACGGCCAGCGCCGTGGTGGCCGACCTGGTGGACATCACCCGCCTGCACACCGCCGACCCCGATCACCGCGTGCCGCACCTGGCCTTCCAGCCCGGCTCGATGCAGAACACGCCGATCCTGTCGATCGACGAGGTGGTCACCGCCTTCTACCTGCGCCTGTGCGTGGCCGACCAGACCGGCGTGCTGGCGCGCATCACCGGCATCCTGGCCGAGCACGACATCTCGATCGACGCCGTGCTGCAGCGCGAGAGTGCCGAGGGTGAAAAGCAGACCGACCTCATCATCCTCACGCACGACACCGTGGAAGGCCGCATGAAGGCCGCGCTGGCCAAGATGCAGGCACTGCCCACGGTCCTGGCACCGATCGTCAAGATTCGCAAGGAAGAGCTGTCGTGAAGTACATCAGCACCCGCGGCGACAAGACGCCGCGCGGCTTCTCCGACATCCTGCTCGAAGGCCTGGCGCCCGACGGCGGGCTGTACCTGCCGACGCACTACCCACGCATCGACGACGCCACGCTGCAGCGCTGGCGCACGCTGCCCTACGCCGAGCTGGCCTTCGAGCTGCTGTCGTTGTACATCGACGACATCCCGAGCGAAGACCTGCGCGCGCTGTGCCGCAAGACCTACACGGCCGAAGTCTTCGGCACGCCGCAGATCGTGCCGCTGCGCCCGTTGGGGGAGGGCGTGCTGATCGAGGCGCTGTCCAACGGCCCCACGCTGGCCTTCAAGGACATGGCCATGCAGCTCCTGGGCCACCTCTTCGAATACGAACTGGCGCGGCGGGGCGAAGAGCTGAACATCCTGGGAGCGACCTCCGGCGACACCGGCAGCGCCGCCGAGTACGCGATGCGTGGCAAGAAGGGCGTGCGCGTCTTCATGCTCAGCCCGCACGGCCGCATGAGCCCGTTCCAGCAGGCGCAGATGTTCAGCCTGCAGGACGCCAACATCCACAACATCGCCGTCGAAGGCGTTTTCGACGACTGCCAGGACATCGTCAAGGCCGTCAGCAACGACCTCGAGTTCAAGCGCCGCCACAAGATCGGCACGGTGAACTCCATCAACTGGGCGCGCCTGCTGGCCCAGGTGGTGTATTACTTCGCCGGGTACTTCCAAGCCACGAAGACCAGCACGGACGTGGTGAGCTTCGCGGTGCCCTCGGGCAACTTCGGCAACATCTGCGCCGGTCACGTGGCGCGCATGATGGGCCTGCCGATCCGCCGCCTGGTGCTGGCGACGAACGAGAACGACGTGCTCGACGAGTTCTTCCGCACCGGCACCTACCGGGTGCGCCGCAGCAGCGAGACCCACGAAACCTCCAGCCCGTCGATGGACATCAGCAAGGCCAGCAACTTCGAGCGCTTCGTGTTCGACCTGCTGGCGCGTGACGGTGCCCGCGTGCAGTCGCTGTTCGGGCAGGAGATCGCGCAGAAGGGCGGCTTCACGCTGGGCGCGTCCGAGATGGCGCCGGCGGCCAGCTTCGGCTTCGTCTCGGGCCGCAGCACGCACGCCGATCGCCTGGCGACCATCCGTGACGCCTTCCAGCGCTTCGACACCATGATCGACACCCACACCGCCGACGGCCTGAAGGTGGCGCGCGAGCACCTGGAGCCCGGCGTGCCGATGATCGTGCTGGAAACCGCACTGCCGGCGAAGTTCGCCGAGACGATCCGCGAGGCCATCGGCCGCGACCCGGCGCCGCCCGCGGCATTGCAGGGCATCGAGAAGCTGCCCAAGCGCTTCGTCGTGATGCCCGTCGATGCGGGCCAGGTCAAGGGTTACATCGAAAAGCACACCGCGGTGTGACGTTGCGATGAAGGTCTGCGGCATCTGCGGCCCCTCGGGTGTGGGCAAGACGACCCTGATCGAGGGCCTGATCGCCGAACTGCGCCGTGCCGGCCAGCGGGTCTCGGTGGTCAAGCACATGCGGCGCGATTTCGAGATCGACGTGCCCGGCAAGGACAGCCACCGCCATCGCGAGGCCGGCGCCTTCGAGGTGGTGACGGCCTCGCCCTGGCGGGTGGTCAAGCAGCGTCAGTTCGAGGTCGAGGTCGATGTGAAGGTGCACCAGCTGCTGGCCGAACTGGTCGAGGTCGACTGGGCGCTGGTGGAAGGTTTCCGCCACGCCGACCTGCTGCGCATCGAGATGTGGCAGCCGGGACAGGCCGACGCTCCCGTGTATCCCGACGACCCTTTCGTCGTGGCCCTGGCCACCGACGCCCCCGACGCCCTGCCCGTGGCCACGCTGCGGCCGGTGTTTGCGCGCAGCGACGCTGCCGCGGTGGCCGCCTTCCTGATGAACAGCGGCGAACGATTCGAGTACGAGTTCCATGGCTGATCCCCGCCCCCTGCTGAGTCTGGACGAGGCGCTGGCGCTGCTGCGCGAAGGCGCGGCGCCGCATGCCTTGTCGCAGTCCGAAGAGCTGTCGACCTTCGACGCGTTGGGCCGCGTGCTGGCGCAGGACGTGGTCTCTACGCTGGACGTGCCACCCGAGGACAACACCTCGATGGACGGCTATGCGATGCGCGCGGCCGACGTGGCTGCGGCCGGCACGCTGCTGCCGGTGAGCCAGCGCATCCCTGCCGGGGTGGTGGGGGCCGTGCTGCAGCCCGGCACGGCCGCGCGCATCTTCACCGGCGCGCAAGTGCCGGCCGGTGCCGACGCGGTGGTGATGCAGGAACAGTGCGAAGCGGTCACGGCCGAGGCCGGGAGCAGCGTGCGCGTGAACGTCGTGCCGAACCCCGGCCAATGGATCCGCCGCCGCGGCGAAGACGTGCTGCACGGCGCGACGGTGCTGGACCGTGGCACCCGGCTGTCGCCGCAGGCCCTGGGCCTGGCCGCCGGGGTCGGCGCGGCCACTTTGCAGGTCCTGCGCCGTCCTCGCGTGGCCGTGTTCTCCACCGGCGACGAACTGGTGATGCCCGGCCATCCGCTGAAGCCCGGGGCGATCTACAACTCCAACCGCTTCACGCTGCGCGGCCTGCTGCAGGCCGCGGGCTGCGAGGTGACCGACCTGGGCATCGTGCCCGACCGGTTGGACGCCACGCGCGAAGTGCTGCGCCGCGCCGCGGCGGGCAATCACCTCATCATCACCTCGGGCGGCGTCTCGGCCGGCGAGGAAGACCACCTGCGCCCGGCCGTGCTGGCCGAAGGCACGCTGCAGAACTGGCAGATCGCCATCAAGCCGGGCAAGCCGTTGGCCTTCGGCAGCGTGCGCCGCAGCGAAGGCGGTGCGGCCCTGTTCATCGGCCTGCCGGGCAACCCGGTGTCGAGCTTCGTCACCTTCCTGCTGGCCGTCGGCCCCGTGCTGCGCGTGCTGCAGGGCATGCCGGCGGCGCTGCCGGCACCGCTGCCCTTGGTGGCCGACTTCGACTGGCCCCGGCCGGACAAGCGGCGCGAATTCCTGCGTGTGCGCCTGGGCGCCGAGGGCCGCGTCGAGCTCTTCCCCAACCAGAGCTCCGGCGTGCTGACCTCGGCGGTGTGGGCCGACGGCCTCGTGGACAACCCGTCGGGCCAGATCATCCGCCGCGGCGATGTCGTACGCTACCTGCCCATGACTTCACTGATCGGAAACTGAGTGGCCGCCTTGATCCGCGTGCGCTATTTCGCCTCGCTGCGCGAAGCGCTGGGTCCGCAGGACCACGTCGAGCTGCCGCCCGGCAGCACGCTGGGCCAGCTGCGCGACCAGCTCATCGGCCGCGGCGGTCGCCACGCCGAGGTGCTGTCGCGCCAGCGCGCCGTGCGATGCGCGCTGCAGCAGGTGATGGCCGACGAATCGGCCGTCGTGCCCGAAGGCGCCGAGGTGGCGTTCTTCCCGCCCGTCACCGGCGGCTGATCACACGCCGCCGAGCGCCTGCAGCGCGGCTTCGGCCGTCACCGCGCTGGCCACCTGCATCGGTGCGCGCAGTTCGTCGTGCATCCAACCCTGGCGGCTCAGCACGGCCTTCAAGGGCGCGGGGTTCGGCTCGGCGAAGAGGCAACGCGCCAGCGGCCCCAGGCGGCGCCACAAGGCCCGCGCCTCGTGCAGCCGCTGCGCGGCCAGCAGGCGGTACAGCTCGACGAACGCCGCAGGCGCGGCCTGGGCCGACGCCGTGATGCCGCCCACCGCCCCGCGCGACAGCTGGTCGAACAGTTCGTCGTCGTTGCCGCACAGCAGCGCCAGCCGGCCATCGGCCAGCAGCGCCTCGGCGGCGGCGCGGTCGCCGCTGCAGTCCTTCACCGCCACGATGCGCGGGTGCGCAGCCAGCCCCAGCAGGGTGGCGACCTCGATGCGCACGCCCGTGCGCGCCGGGATGTCGTAGACCACCACCGGCCTCGGCGAGGCCGTGGCGACGTGTTCGAAGTACGCCGCCAGACCGGACTGCGATGGCTTCACGTAGGCCGGCGCAGGGAGCAGGTAGCCGGCCACCGCATGCGCGTCGGCCAGTTGCCGAGCCCTGGCGGCCACGGCCTCGGGACGCGCGCCGGACAAGCCCATCAGCACCGGCAGGCCCTGGGCCGCATCGAGCGTGGTGGCCAGCACCTCGGCCTGCTCATCGGCGTCCAGCATCGCGGCCTCGCCGGTGCTGCCGCAGGCCACGAAGCCGGCCACCTCGTGCGCGGCCAGGTGCTTCACCACACGGGCCAGCGCCGGCCGGTCGACACGGCCCTCGCGAAAGGGGGTCACCAGCGGGATCCAGATCCCGCCGAAGTTCGTCGCTCCACGTTCCATCGTTCACTCCATTCACGAACACCGACCGCTAGAGGTGCCGGGTCGGGCGAACGAAGGCGTCGGTTCAGTCGGGGAGCGCCGCAGTGCCGCGGCGGTTGGAGCCGTTGCCGTCGCTCGACTGACGACGGCAGCAGGAGCCCCGGTCAGACGAGCAACTGCTTTTTCGATTTGCGACCCTGCGCCTGCGAAGGGTTCGCAGTCGGCCTGGAAGGCATCGGGGGCAGGGGCCGCAAGGACATGGCGTCGATTCTAGCGATGAGACAATGAAGGCACCATGAAACCGACGGCCCGCGTGAGCATCCAGTCCGACGACTTCGACCTGTCGACCGAGGTGGCCGCGCTGCGCCGCATGGACCACGGCGTGGGCGCCGTGGCCACTTTCCTGGGCACCATGCGCGACCGCAACGACGGTCAATCCGTCACCACGATGGAACTGGAGCACTACCCGGGCATGACCGAAGCCGCCATCGAGAAGATGATCGATGAGGCCGTGCAGCGCTTCGAACTGCGCGCCGCGCGCGTGGTGCATCGCGTGGGCTTGCTCGGCCCGGGCGACCAGATCGTGCTGGTGGCTGTCAGCGCCACGCACCGGGGCCAGGCTTTCCAGGGCTGCGAGTTCCTGATGGACTACCTGAAGACGCAGGCCCCGTTCTGGAAGAAGGAAGCCACCGCCCAGGGCGCGCGCTGGGTCGACGCGCGTGTGAGCGACGATGCCGCGCTGCGCCGCTGGGGCATCCAGGCCGACAACGCGGCGGTTCCGTGAAGGCCGACGCCGTGCGCCCCGCCGAAGCGGCGCCGTTCGACACCAAGGCCTTGCGCAATGCCCTGGGCCGCTTCACCACGGGCGTGACCATCATCACCTGCCTCGGCGCCGACGGCCAGCCGGTCGGGTTGACGGCCAATTCCTTCAACTCCCTGTCGCTCGACCCGGCCTTGGTGCTGTGGTCGCTGCGCCAGAGCAGCCCCAGCCTGCCCGTTTTCCAGCAGGCCAGCCACTTTGCGGTGAACGTGCTGGCCGAAGCGCAGGTCGATCTGTCGAGGCGCTTCGCCTCGCAAACGCCCGACAAGTTTTCCGAAGGCGCCTGGACCGCGGGTGAGGGCGGGGCGCCGGTGCTCACCGGCTGCACGGCGGTGTTCGAGTGCGAGAGCGTCTCCCACCAGACCGCCGGCGATCACCAGCTCTTCATCGGCCGCGTGCTGCGCCTGAGCGAAGCCCCGGTGCCTCCTCTGCTGTTCCAGGCCGGCCACTACCGGTTGCTGGGAGAGATTCTGTGAACGTACAGCGCATCGAAGCGAAGTGGATCGACATGTTCGCCGAGGTCTTCGCTCGCTGCGGCGTGCGCAACGGCGATGCCTGTGCGGTGCTGTCGGAGACGCAGTCGCGGCCCGTGCTGGTGCAGCTCAGCGAACTGGCGCTGGCGCGGCTGGGCGCGCGGGCCTTCCAAGTCGTGCTGCCGGGGCGGCCCCTGGCGGCGCCGGTGCCGGTGCGTTCCACCGGGGCGTCAGACGCCATCGGCCAGCTCGAACCCGTGGTGCAGGCGCTGGCCGCCAGTGTCTTCGTCGCCGACTGCACCGTCGAAGGCCTGCAGCACGCGGTGGAGCTGCCGCGCATCCTGCAGGGCGGGGCGCGCGTGCTGGCCATCAGCAACGAGCACCCCGAGATCCTCGAGCGCTGCCTGCCGCGTGCCGAAGACGAAGCCCAGGCGCGCGACGCCATGAAGCGGTTGAAGGCGGCACGGCAGATGCACGTCGAGAGCGCGGCGGGCACCGATCTGCGCATCTCGCTGGAAGGCGCCCGGGTGGGTGGTGTCTGGGGCTTCACCGCCAGGCCGGGCACCTTGTCGCACTGGCCCGGCGGCCTGGTGCTGGCCTTCCCGGCGGCCGGCACCGTGGCCGGCACCCTGGTGCTCGACCGCGGCGACGTCAATCTCACCTTCAAGCGCTACCTGCAGGACCCCGTGCGACTGGTCATCGAGAACGACCACGTCACCCAGGTGCAGGGCGACGGCGTGGACGCCGAACTGATGCGCGGCTACTTCGCAGCCTGGGGCGACGCCTCGGCCTACGCCGTCTCGCACGTTGGCTGGGGACTGAACCGGCTGGCGCGCTGGGATGCCATGGCCTTCTATGACAAGGCCGACTTCAACGGCACCGAGTTGCGCGCCTTCGCGGGCAACTTCCTTTACTCGACTGGCGCCAACGAAGTCGCCGGCCGCCACACCCTGGGCCACTTCGACCTGCCGCTGCGCGGCTGCACCGTGCGGCTGGACGGCCAGGCGGTGGTCGAGAAGGGCGTGCTGCTGTGAGCGTCGCGCTTCCTGCCTTCACCGAGCACGGCCGCGGCGGCACGGCGGTGCTGCTGCTGCACGGCATCGGCGGCGGGCAGGCGATGTGGGCCGACGACGCCTCGGGCACGGCACGCGCGCTGGCGGCTGCGGGCTACCGCGCGGTGGCCATCGACCTGCCAGGCTACGGAGCTTCGGCCAGCCTGGGCTCGCCTTCCATGCAGACCCTGGTGGACGGTGTGGCGGCCGTGATGGAGGCGCTGCACGCCGAACGCACCGTGCTGCTGGGCCACAGCATGGGCGGCATGGTGGCCCAGGAACTGCTGGCGTGCGGCGGGCCTGCAGCGGCCCGCGTCGATGCATTGGTCCTCGCCTGCACCTCGGCCGCCTTCGGCAAGGCCGATGGCGCGTGGCAGGCTCAGTTCGTCGCCGAACGCCTGGCACCACTGGACGCCGGGCTGGGCATGGCAGGCATGGCGCGCCGGCTGGTCCCGGCGATGGTGTCGCCGGCGGCGCGGCCCCTCGCGCTGCAGGTGTCCATCGACATCATGTCGCGCGTGCCCGAAGCCACCTACCGCTCGGCGCTGCGCTCCATCGCCGCGTTCGACCGCCGCGAGCACCTGGCTGCGCTGCGCGTGTCCACGCTGATGCTCGCTGCAGAGCACGACCGAACGGCGCCGCCCGACGTCATGCGCCGGATGGCCGTGCGTGTGCCGGGCGCCGAGTTCGTCTGCCTGGCCGACGCCGGGCACATCGCCAATGTCGAGCAGCCCGAGGCCTTCAACGCCGCGGTCATCGACTTCCTGCAACGCCACGTCCCGGCCTGACCAGGAGCCCCCATGCACATCGCTGGCCAGACTGTCCACCTCACCCCGCAGCAGCGCGAGCTGATCGACCTGGCCGCCACCCTGGGCCGGGAGAAGTTCGCGCCGCGCGCCGAAAGGCACGACCGCGAGGCCAGCTTTCCCTTCGAGAACTACGACGACCTGCGCAGCAGCGGCCTGCTGGCCATCTGCGTGCCTCGCGAGTTCGGCGGCCTGGGTGCGGACTTCGCCACCTACGTGATGGTGGCCGCCGAGATCGGGCGGCACTGCGGCGCCACGGCGCTGTCCTTCAACATGCATGTCAGCTCCTGCATGTGGAGCGGTTTCATCGCCGACGCGCTGGACATGACGCCCGAGCAGCGCGCCGATCACCAGCGCCACCGAACGCTGCACTACCGCAACATCGTGCAGGACGGCAAGGTCTACTCGCAGCCCTTCAGCGAAGGCGGCGCGGCCGCGGCGGGCAAGGCCCCCTGGGGCACGCTGGCACGCAAGGTCGACGGCGGCTACGTCATCAACGGCAAGAAGATCTTCGCCTCGCTGGCCGGTGCCGCCGACTTCTACGGCGCGCTGTGCACGCTGGACAAGCCCGGTGCCACGCAGCGCGATTCGCTGTACCTGGCGGTGCCCGCGGCCAGCCAAGGCGTGAGCGTCGTCGGCGACTGGGACCCGCTGGGCATGCGCGGCACGGTCAGCCGCACGCTGCTGTTCAAGGACGTCTTCGTGCCCGAGACCGCGCGGCTGATGCCCGAGGGCCTGTACTTCCAGGCCGCCATGCGCTTTCCGCACATGTTCGCCACGCTGTCGCCCACCTACATGGGCATCGCGCAGGCGGCCTACGACTTCACCGTGGCCTACCTGCGCGCCGAGGTGCCGGGCATGCCGCCCGTCAAGCGCCGCATGTACCCGACCAAGCAGATCGCCGTGGCCGACATGCGCATCAAGCTCGAGCAGACGCGTGCCCTGTTCCTGCAGAACGCGCGCGACGCGAAGGTCGATCCCGACAAGGACACGCGCATGCGCCTGTATGCCGCGCACTTCACCATCATGGAGAACGCCAACGCGCTGGCCGCGCTGGCAGTGCGCACCTGCGGGGGTCAGAGCATGCTGAAGTCACTGCCGCTGGAGCGCCTGTACCGCGATTCGCGCTGCGGCTCGCTGATGCTGCCCTGGACGGCCGAGCTGTGCCAGGACCGGCTGGGGCGCGAGTGCCTTTACGAATCCGGCGAGCGCGACGAAGAACTCGAGTAGCCGCAGCGCCCGGCCCGTCGTGTTCGACCGTCTCGTCCCACCTGCATTGGCCGATGCCGCGACCGGGCACATGCGTGCCGACGGCGTGCAGCGTGGCGCGATCGTGGCCTGGCTCGGCCACAACAGCTGGGACATGCTGGCCACGCTGGTGGCCTGTCACCGGCTCGGCGCGGTGCTGCTGCCATTGAACTGGCGGCTGACCGCGTCCGAGCTGGCGCGCATCGTCACGCACGCAGGGGCCGGGCACCTGCTGGGCACGCCGGAGCTGGCGCCACTGGCCACCGAGGTGCTGGTGCAATGCCGCCTGCAGCCCGGCCCGGCCGAAGGCGTGGTCGACGGCGACCTGCTGCTGGTCTACACCTCGGGCACGACGGGCGAGCCGCGCGGCGCCGTTCACACCGCCGCCGGGTTGATGGCCAATGCCGCAGCGGCCATCGCCGCACAACGCCTGGACGGCAGCTCGCGCGTGTTGTCGGTGCTGCCGCTGTTCCACGTCGGCGGCCTGTGCATCCAGACGCTGCCTGCGCTGGCGGCCGGATCGAAGGTCTCGCTGATGCCGCGTTTCGAGCCGGCCACCTTCTTCGACACGGTGGCCGCGTGGAAGCCGACCACGACGCTGCTGGTGCCGGCCGTCATGCGTGCGCTGATCGAGCACCCGCGCTGGGCCGCGGCCGACCTCTCGTCGCTGCAGTTCATCACCAGCGGCTCTCAGATCGTGCCGCTGCCGCTGATCGAAGCCTTCCACGGGCGTGGCATTCCCGTGGCGCAGGTCTACGGGGCGACCGAGACCGGGCCGGTCTCGATCGTGCTGCGCCCTGACGAGGCGCTGGCCCATCCTGGCTTGGTCGGCCGGCCGGCGGCCGGCGTGCGAGTGAAGTTGGGCGACGACGGCGAGATCCTGCTGAAGGCGCCGAACCTGATGCGCAGCTACCACCGCAGCGCGGAACCCTCGTTCGATGCCGAGGGCTGGTTCCACACCGGCGATCTGGCTCGGCTGCATGCCGAGGGCCCGCATGCCGGGCTGTACGAGGTGGTCGGGCGCTCGAAGGAATTGATCATCTCCGGCGGCGAGAACATCCACCCGGCCGAGATCGAGAACCTGCTGGCCGGCCATGCAGAGGTCGCCGACTGTGCCGTGGTGGGTCTGCCCGATGCGCGCTGGGGCGAGGTGCCGGTACTGGCCGTGGTGCCGAGGCCAGGCCGGGTGGTGGACACGGCCCTGCTGCAGGCCCTGTTCGACGACAGGCTGGCGCGATTCAAGCACCCGCGCCGCATCGTCGTGGTGCCGGCGCTGCCGAAGACGGCGCTGGGCAAGGTGCAGCGCGCCGTACTGGCCGCCGGACTTCAGGCACAGGAACCCACGCGCGGCTGAGCGGCCTGGGTGCGCTGTGCCACCGACGGCACCCGCTGGCGCGGGCATGATCTGGCTCAAGTCGCCATCCGATGCCGGCCCCGGGCTTGCCGGCCCGGCTTGAAAAGCGCCGTGCGACGCCCCATTTCCTTCGCAACCGGAGGATTCAGCCATGCGAGCCGACAAGTTCACCACTGCCTTCCAGCAAGCCCTGGGCGACGCCCAGAGCCTGGCAGGTGCGCGCGACAACCCGTACATCGAGCCGGCCCATGTGCTGGCTGCCATGCTGCAGCAGACCGACGGCCCCAAGGCGCTGCTCGACCGCGCCGGCGCCAACACCGCTGCCCTGGCCACGGCGATGGAGACCGCCATCAAGGGTCTGCCCAGCGTGCAGGGCGCGGGCCAGAGCGTGCAGCCCGGCCGCGACCTGCTGCAGCTGCTGCAGGCCGCCGACAAGGAAGCCACCAAGCGCGGCGACCAGTTCATTGCCAGCGAGATGTTCCTGCTGGCGCTGGCCGACGCCAGGAACGACATCGGCGGCATCGTGCGCGGCCACGGCCTGACGCGCAAGTCGCTGGAAGCCGCCGTCGAGGCGGTGCGCGGCGGCCAGAAGGTCGACTCGGCCGAGGCCGAAGGCCAGCGCGAGGCGCTGAAGAAGTACACGCTGGATCTCACCGAGCGCGCCCGGCAGGGCAAGCTCGACCCTGTGATCGGCCGCGACGACGAGATCCGCCGCGCCATCCAGGTGCTGCAGCGGCGCAGCAAGAACAACCCGGTGCTGATCGGCGAGCCCGGCGTGGGCAAGACCGCCATCGTCGAGGGCCTGGCGCAGCGCATCATCAACGGCGAGGTGCCCGACACGCTGAAGGACAAGCGTGTGCTGGTGCTGGACATGGCCGGTCTGCTGGCCGGCGCCAAGTTCCGGGGTGAATTCGAAGAGCGCCTGAAGGCCGTGCTGAAGGAGGTTGCGGCCGACGAAGGCCGCATCATCCTGTTCATCGACGAGCTGCACACCATGGTGGGCGCCGGCAAGGCCGAAGGCGCCATCGACGCCGGCAACATGCTCAAGCCCGCGCTGGCGCGCGGCGAGCTGCATTGCATCGGCGCGACCACGCTCAACGAATACCGCAAGTACGTCGAGAAGGACGCCGCGCTGGAGCGCCGCTTCCAGAAGGTGCTGGTCGACGAGCCAAGCGTGGAGGCCACCATCGCCATCCTGCGCGGCCTGCAGGAGAAGTACGAAGTGCACCATGGCGTCGAGATCACCGACCCGGCCATCGTGGCCGCGGCCGAGCTGAGCCATCGCTACATCACCGACCGCTTCCTGCCCGACAAGGCGATCGACCTCATCGACGAGGCCGCTGCCAAGATCAAGATCGAGATCGACTCCAAGCCGGAGGTCATGGACAAGCTCGACCGCCGCATGATCCAGCTGAAGATCGAGCGCGAGGCGATGAAGAAGGAGCACGACGAGGGCTCCATCCGTCGCCTGGCGCTGATCGACGAGGAGCTGCTGAAGCTGCAGCGTGACTACACCGACCTGGAAGAGATCTGGAAGTCGGAGAAGGCGGCTGCGCAGGGCAGCGCCCAGGTCAAGGAAGAGATCGAGCAGATCAAGTTCCAGATCGAGGAGCTCAAGCGCAAGGGCAACTTCGACAAAGTCGCCGAGCTGCAGTACGGCCGCCTGCCGGAGCTCGAGAAGAAGCACCAGGCCGCGCAGGCCAAGGAGCAGGGCAAGGCCAAGGGGGCGAAGGACGGCACCGGCGGCCCGCAGCTGCTGCGCACCATGGTCGGCGCCGAGGAGATCGCCGAGGTGGTCTCACGCGCCACCGGCATCCCCGTGAGCAAGCTGATGCAGGGCGAGCGCGACAAGCTGCTTCAGATGGAGGCCAGGCTGCACGAGCGCGTGGTCGGCCAGGACGAGGCCATCGTCGCGGTGGCCGATGCCATCCGCCGCTCGCGCGCGGGTCTGTCCGACCCCAACCGGCCCCTGGGCAGTTTCCTGTTCCTGGGCCCGACGGGCGTGGGCAAGACCGAGCTGTGCAAGGCCTTGGCCGGCTTCCTGTTCGACAGCGACGACCACATGATCCGCGTCGACATGAGCGAGTACATGGAGAAGCACAGCGTGAGCCGCCTCATCGGTGCGCCTCCGGGCTACGTCGGCTACGACGAGGGCGGGGCGCTGACCGAGGCCGTGCGCCGCAAGCCCTACAGCGTGCTGCTGCTCGACGAGGTGGAGAAGGCCCACCCGGATGTCTTCAACGTGCTGCTGCAGGTGCTGGACGACGGCCGCCTGACCGACGGTCAGGGTCGCACGGTGGACTTCAAGAACACCGTGATCGTGATGACCAGCAACCTGGGCTCGCAGATGATCATGCAGATGGCTGGGCAGCCCACTGAAGAGATCCGCGACGCGGTGTGGAGCGAGGTCAAGCAGCATTTCCGCCCGGAGTTCCTGAACCGCATCGACGAGACCGTGGTCTTCCATGCACTCGACCAGAAGAACATCGAGAGCATCGCCGCCATCCAGCTGCGCCTGCTCGAAGGCCGGCTGGAGAAGCTGGAGATGAAGCTCGACGTGTCGCCTGCGGCGCTGGCCGCGCTGGCCCAGGTCGGCTTCGACCCGGTGTTCGGTGCCAGGCCGCTGAAGCGGGCGATCCAGCAGCGCATCGAGAACCCGGTGAGCAAGCTGATCCTGCAGGGCCGGTTCGGCCCCAAGGACGTGATCCCGGTGGACGTGGAAGAGGGCGAGTTCGTCTTCTCGCGCGTCGTTCACTGAGGATCCGCCGCCGCTGCCGGCATCTGGCCCTTTGCAGCCGGACAGGGCGTCGAATCGCCCCTTCCCGCCGCGCGGTCAGGGATCGAGCTTCTCGACCTGGGCGCGCGCCATCGCGGCGCTGCCCTGGCGGCTGTCGACCACCAGATGCAGCATCACGCCGGGGTGGCCCGGCACCGCGTGCAGCACGAGCTGGTAGCTGCCGATCGTGATCAAGGCGTCGCGAAAGGCGATGCCCGCCCCCAGTGCCCGGCCGGCCTCGATCATGGTGGCGGCGAGGATCGCGCCCTGGGTGGTCAGGCGGTCGCCCGATGGCCTCCCGCCGGCATGGGCGATGAGGCGCTGGCCAGGCTGGTCGAACACACAGCTGCTGATGACGCCGCGCAGCCCGGCGCAGCGACGCGCGTAGTCGGCCCAGTCGGTGCGGCCCGGCACCGGCATCGGCGAAGCCGAAGGCATCGCCGGCAGGCTGCCGGCCTGGGGCGCAGCCGGTGGCCTGACGCTCGCAGGAGTCGCGCCGGTGGGGGTCAGCGCCGTGAACAAGGGCGCGGTGGGTGCGGCCGGGGGTGCCACCGTGCTCGACGCGGCGGTCGCCGCCGGCGCCGCAACCGGGGACAGGGGGGCGAACTGGGCCGAGATGGCGAACGGCGCCGACGGTGTCGGTGGCGAGCGCAAGTCCATCGGCATGGTCGGCGCTTCCCAGGACGGCACGTCTCCGGGTTCAGGGGCCTCGGCCACTGGCGCGGCGGCACCGGTCAGCCGTGTCAGGCCGCCGGTGCGCGACTGCATCGCGTTCCAGGTGTCGGCGACATGCTGCCAGACATCGCCCACGCGCGCCAGCGTCGGCAGCAGGCGTACCGTGACGCCACTGCGTCCGGCCAGCGTCGCCGACTCCGCAGGCAGGCCCGGCAGCAGTGCCAGCGGCGCGATCAGCAGATCGCCGTTGGGCCAGGGCCCGCGAGCGATCGCGTCGCGCACCGGCTTCACGGCTGCGGCCAGCGCATGGCGCGGGGTGTCGGGCACCAGCATCACGCCCAGGCGGCTGTGCGCCAGCAGCAACTGTGCAATCTGGTGGCGCGTGCGAGTGTCGCCGTTGATGGAGCCACCATAGACGCGAAGGCTCTTGCCGTCGGCGGCCTGGACCTCGACGAAGGGCAACTCGGCCAGCGGCACGCCGTGGCCTTCGCGACGGATCGCCAGGACCTGGCGCCGGACGCCGTGACGGCGGGTGAGCGTCGAGAGCGTCTCTTCCGACGCCGTGCCGCCCAGGTCGTGCAGCGCGATGAAGTCGGGAACGGCGCTCTCGAACTGCTGCTGCAGCGCGATGCTGGGGTCGCCGACGACGAACAGTTCGAACTGGGTCTCCGAGATGCGCCGACCGACCTCGCGTGCGCCTTGACCGAGGTAGGTCTCGCGGTCGCTGACGATCTGGGTGGCCGGAGACGCCAGTTCCTGGCGGGGGCCCGGCCGGACGGGGCTGTGGGGAGACGCGCTCATTTGCCGATGTTACGGCCGCCCCCTTGTTTCGGGGGGGTACTCCGGCGTGGATGCGTGGCTCCGTTCACGATCAACCGGAGCCGCTGGGCGACTGGAAGCGCTGCACGGCATTGCCGGGCGGGATCCGTAGAATCGATTTCCCGCAGCGCTGGACGACAGGCTTCCATGAGTTCCTCAGATTCCGCCACGGCCACGCTGCCGGCCGTGGTCATCGGTGCTGGCCTGGCCGGACTGACGGTTGCCCTGCAACTGGCGGCAGACCGTCAGGTCATCGTGCTGGCCAAGCGCACCCTCGAAGAGGGCGCCACGGCCTGGGCGCAGGGGGGCATCGTGGGCGTGCTGGGCGACGACGACAGCGTCGATTCCCATGTGCGGGACACGCAGGACGCAGGCGCCGGACTGGTCGACGAACACACGGCGCGTTTCATCGCCGAGCAGAGCGCACGGGCCATCGAATGGCTGGTCGCGGCCGGCGTGCCGTTTTCGTCCGATCCCGACGGGCCGCTGGGCCTGCACCTCACGCGCGAAGGCGGGCATGCCGTCAGGCGCATCGCGCACGCGGCCGATGCCACCGGCAAGGCCATCCACGACGCGCTGCTCGAGCAGGCAAGACGACATCCGCGCATCTCCCTGCGTGAGCGCTGGATGGCGGTCGACCTCGTCACCGAGCGCCACGTGCACCAGCCCGACGGCAGCGCGCAGTGCTGGGGCGTCTACGCGCTGGACATGAACAGCCGCCGCGTCGAGACGCTGGCCGCTTCGGCCGTGGTGCTGGCCACCGGCGGCGTGGGCAAGGTCTACCGCTACACCAGCAATCCCGACACCGCCACCGGCGACGGCATCGCGATGGCCTGGCGTGCGGGCTGCCGGGTGGGGAACATGGAGTTCATCCAGTTCCATCCGACCTGCCTGTACCACCCGCAGGAGCGCAGCTTCCTGATCACCGAGGCGCTGCGCGGCGAAGGTGCGGTCCTGCGCCTGCCCAACGTCGACGGCGAGGCGGGGCGCTTCATGCCCCTGCACGATGCGCGGGCCGAGCTGGCGCCGCGCGACATCGTGGCACGCGCCATCGACTTCGAAATGAAGAAGCACGGCGTCGACCACGTCTGGCTCGACGCCACGCACCTCGGCGAGGCTTTCCTGAAGGCGCACTTCCCGACCATCCACGCGCGCTGCCTGCAGCTGGGCATCGATATCGCGCGCCAGCCCATCCCGGTGGTGCCGGCGGCGCACTACACCTGTGGCGGCGTGGTCACCGACCTCGACGGCCGCACCGACCTGCCGGGCCTGTACGCCGTCGGCGAGACCACCTACACCGGCCTGCACGGCGCCAACCGCCTGGCCAGCAATTCGCTGCTCGAGTGCGTGGTGCTGGGCCGCACCTGTGCGCTGGCCATCGCCGCCGCGGCGCGGCGACCGCAGCCCTCGTTGCCACCCTGGGACGAAAGCCAGGTGGAAGACGCCGACGAGCAGGTCGTCATCTCCCACAACTGGGACGAACTGCGCCTGCTGATGTGGAACTACGTCGGCATCGTGCGCACCACCAAGCGCCTGGAGCGGGCATTGCACCGCATCAAGCTGCTGCGCGACGAGATCGAGGAGTACTACGCCAACTTCCGCGTCACGCGCGACCTGCTCGAACTGCGCAATCTGGTGGTGTGCGCCGAGCTCATCGTGCAGTCGGCACTGCGCCGCCACGAAAGTCGCGGACTGCACTACAGCCGCGACTTCCCCAACGCGTTGCCTGTGAGCTTCCCGACCGTGCTGATCCGGCCGGCGCGCAGCGACCGGCGGCGCGTCAAGTAGGCGGTCGAGCAGGCGCTCAGATGATCGTGATGCGCTCGCCGGGGGTGGCGGCCTCGATGCTCGAGCGTCCGCCGCCCTTGGCACGGTAGAGCGCGCGGTCGGCGCGTGACAGCAGCTGGTCCAGCGTCTGGCCGTCCTGCGGCAGCGCCGCCAGGCCGGCCGAGAACGAGCAGGGAGGCAATGACTGGCGGCCGTGCTTCAAGGGCATGGCGGTGAAGGCCTGAAGCAGGCGTTCCATGGCGGCCATCGCATCGATGATGCCGATGTCGGGCATCACCACCACGAACTCCTCGCCGCCATGGCGTGCAATGACGTCGCTGCGGCGCAGGATCTGCGAGGCCAGATCGGCGAAGGCCAGCAGAACGGTGTCGCCGGCGGCGTGGCCCCAGCTGTCGTTGAAGGCCTTGAAGTGGTCGAGGTCGATCAGCGCCACACACAGGTCACTGCGCTGGCGCAGGGCCAGCTCGATGAGCTGCGGCGCGGCCTCGAAAAGATGGCGGCGATTGTGCAGGCCGGTCAGGGGGTCGCGCACCGCCTGCTCGCGCAGCTGCGCCTGCAACGAAGCCGTCTCGGCCAGCGTGGCCTGGAGCTGCTGGTTCAGCTCGGCCAGGCGACGCCTGTCCTCGTCGGCGCTGTCGCGCGACAACACCGCCTGGTCACGTTCGTGGCGCGCGCTGGCCACCTCGTGAGCGACCTCGAGCGCGATGTAGCGCGCGCGTGCACTGCGGCCGACCAGTTCCTCGTACAGGGCATGGGCGCGGCGCGTGCATGCAAGCGCACCGGCCAGGTCGCCGAGTTGCTCGCGCGCGTCGGCCACGGCCCGGAACAACTGCATCAAGTCGTAGGGTTGCACGCTGATCCGCCCCTGTTCCTGACCTTCGAGCGCGCGGCGCGCAACGTCCTCGGCCCGTTGGGCGTCGTGCCTGGCCAGCGCACAGCGGGCCTGCAGCCAGCTCCACAGCCCGATGCCGTCGCCGTCTGCAGGCTGGCGTTGGGCACCGCGCGACAGGAAGCGCTCGGCACTCTCGATGTCGCCCACACCCAGGAAGGCCAGGGCCAGTGTCGTCGACAGCTGGTCCAGCGCGTCCGGCAACAGGCTGTCGGGCTCGGACAGCATGGCCTGCGCGACGGCCAATGCTCTCTCGGGCTGACCAGCCGCGTGGTAGATCGTGATGAGGTTGGCCGATGCGTTTCCGACCACCTGCCGGACGCTCATCCGGCGTGCCAGCGCAAGTGCCTCTTCGCTGAGCTTCTTCGCGTCTTCCAGATTGAAGAGGTCGTGGTGAAACCCGCCCAGGTTGCCCAGGGCGACGATCTTCGGACCCGGCCAGCCTGTGCGCAGCGCCGACGCGTAGGCATGATGAAAGTGGCGCAGTGCCTCGTCGTTGCGGCCCAGCAGCTTGTGCGTGATGGCACGCGAGTTGTGGGCGATGAAGTGATCGTTGTCGTCGTAGTCGCGCCCGTCCCGGGCGTCGATCTCTGCCTGCAGTTGCTGCGAGGCGACATGCTCGCCGGAGCGGCGCAGGCTGATCGCGCGGACCTCGTCGGCCAGACAGACGCCGCGCAGGTTGCCGATGCGGTCGAACACCGCGCGCGCGTGCTGCGTGGCCTGCTTGGCCAGATCGGGGTCGCCCAGCCGCACCTCCGCCAGAGCGATGTGCAGCCAGCCATGGCCGGCCTCGACGCTGCCGGGCTCGTGCCGCGTGCGCTCGATGACCTGTCGACCGATGTCGCGGGCCCGCAGCGGGTCGAGGTAGGCGAGCTGCCAGGCCTGGGCCAGCAGTTCGGCGATCGACTCCGTGGTGCTCATGGCTGACAGCAGGCGGGATGCGGGAGGGAAGCTTTCCGTCGGTTCGGGAGCGCTGCGCGTGTCAGCCGCGCGCCTTCATCGCGGTGCGTGCCTGCACGAAGCCGAAGGCGAAGTCCACCGCGTCGGCCACCTGGCGTTCGCTGTCGCCGCGCTCCTTTTCGGTCTGGTAGAAGGCGTAGTCCACTTCGTGACGGATGTAACGCGAGGGCAGCCGGTTGAGCGCCACGCAGGCCACGTCGGCCAGCAGTTCCGGGTCGTGCTTGAGGCCGGGATAACCGGGGGCGGAGGACAGCACGGCCTCGCAGACGGCGCGCTCGTTGAAGTTGCGGATGGACGTGAAATCGACGCTCATGACGGAATCCCGGGGTGTTGTTGCCGTACCGGTCATATCGACCGTGGCGGGCTGAACCTTAGTCTCCAGCCAGGACACGCATCGAGAAGTCCACCGCCTTCAGGTCCTTCGTGAGGTGCCCGATGGATATGCGGTCGACGCCGGTGGCGGCAATGGCGCGCAACTGCTCCATCTGGACGCTGCCCGAGACTTCCAGCAAGGCCCGTCCGGCATTGATGCGAACGGCCTCCCGCATGTGCTCGATCGTGAAGTTGTCCAGCAACACGCTCACGGCCCCGGCCTCCAGGGCTTCCCGCAACTGGGCGAGGGTCTCGACCTCGATCTGGATTTCGACACCCGCCTGAAGTGCCATCGCGTTGTGCAATGCCTTGGCCACCCCACCGGCCGCGGCGATGTGGTTTTCCTTGATCAGGATGCCGTGGTACAGCGCCAGCCGCTGGTTCTGGCCGCCGCCCACCCGCACCGCGTACTTCTGCGCCAGGCGCAGCCCCGGCAGGGTCTTGCGCGTGTCCAGGATGGCGCAGCCCTGCGGCTGCGGCGAGACGCCGGCCACCGCGTCGACGTGGCGGCGGGTCTCGGTGGCCGTGCAGCTCAGCAACTGGATGAAGTTCAGCGCCGGCCGCTCACCCGCCAGCAGGGCGCGCGCCTCGGCCTCGATGAAGACCACCGGCGCATCGGGCGCCATCCACTGGCCTTCTTCCACCTTCCACTCGAGCACTGCGCCGGGGTCCAGCGCGCGCATGACGGCTTCGAACCAGTCCCGCCCGCACAGCACCGCGCGCTCGCGGCAGATCACCCGGGCGCGCAGTCGCTGGCCGGCAGGCACCAGCAGGCCGGTCCAGTCCTGGCGACCGATGTCCTCGAACAGCGCGTCACGCACGTTGCGCGCGCGGGCCTCGTCCAGTGTCTCGTCGTGGTCGAACATGGCGCTGCGCGGGCTCAGGCGGTGCCGATCCTGGGCACGAAGCCCGAGCTCGGCTTCTGCAGGCTCTGCGGGTTCTTCGCCACGAAGTCGAGCATGCGTTCGATGCAGGCCAGCGCCTGACCCCGCACGGGCTCGGGCACGTGAATCTCGCCCTGGCCGCGCTCCAGGCAGGCGACCACGCCCTGCAGTGCGTTCATCGCCATCCAGGGGCAGTGGGCGCAGCTCTTGCAGGTGGCGCTGGTGCCTGCGGTAGGGGCTTCCAGCAGGATCTTGTCGGGTGCCAGCTGCCGCATGCGGTGCAGGATGCCGTTGTCGGTGGCGACGATGTAGGTGCTGGCGCTGCCCTGGACCACCGCGTTCAGCAGCTGGGTGGTGGACCCCACCACGTCGGCCTGCTCGACCACGCTCTTGGGCGACTCGGGGTGCACCAGGACCAGCGAACCCGGGTGCTGCCGGCGCAGCAGGTCGAGCTCCAGACCCTTGAATTCGTCGTGCACGATGCAGGCGCCGTTCCACATCAGCATGTCGGCGCCGGTCTGCTCCTGGATGTAGCGGCCCAGGTGGCGGTCGGGCGCCCACAGGATCTTGTGGCCCTGGGACTTCAGGTGCTCGACGATGGCCAGCGCACAGGAGCTGGTGACCATCCAGTCGGCGCGTGCCTTGACCGCGGCGCTGGTGTTGGCATAGACGACGACCTTGCGGTCGGGGTGGGCGTCGCAGAAGGCCGCGAACTCGTCAGGCGGGCAGCCCAGGTCGAGGGAGCATGTGGCGTCCAGGTCGGGCATCAGCACGCGCTTTTCGGGACTGAGGATCTTGGCCGACTCGCCCATGAAGCGCACGCCGGCCACCACCAGGGTCTTCGCCGGATGGTTCTTGCCGAAGCGTGCCATCTCCAGCGAATCGGCGACGATGCCGCCGGTTTCCAGCGCCAGGTCCTGCAGGTCGCCGTCGACGTAGTAGTGCGCCACCAGCACGGCATCGTGGGCCTTCAGCAACGCAGCCGCGCGCGCCTTGTGCTCGGTGCGCTGGCTTTCGCTGAGCGGCGCCGGCACCTTGGCCCAGGCATGGGCGGTGCAGCTGGCGCCGGCGGCGTCCTGCTTGGTGTAGTCGAAGAGTACTTGGGTCATCGTGAGGTCCCGGGCAAGGAAGAGCATCGTACTGGTTCGGCAAGGCCGGGGCCCGTGCCCCGGTACAGGTCCCGCAGGTGGGTTCAGGGCGGACAAGATCAAGCGGGCTGGAATCGAACAGGCTCGTCCAGCGCGTAAAGTCACGACATGACCCCAATCCTTGCCCCCCGTCCCGCCGGCCACGCCCTCGTCGAGGCCCTCGTCGCCCAGGGCGTCGACACCTGCTTCGGCGTGCCTGGCGAGAGCTATCTTGCTGTGCTCGACGGCTTCCACCAGCACCGTGACGCCATCCGCTTCGTCGGCTGCCGGCAGGAAGGAGGTGCGGCCTTCATGGCCGAGGCCCAGGGCAAGCTCAGCGGCCGGCCGGGCATCTGCTTCGTGACGCGCGGGCCGGGCGCCACCAATGCCAGCATCGGCGTGCACACGGCGCTGCAGGACAGCACGCCGATGATCCTGTTCATCGGCCAGGTGGCCAGCGACCAGCGCGACCGCGAGGCCTTCCAGGAAGTCGACTACCGCCAGATGCTGGGCCCGGGTACCCTGGGCATGGCGAAGTGGGTGGGCGAGGTGCAGAGCGCCGACCGCCTGCCCGAGTACGTGGCGCGCGCCTTCCACACCGCGATGCAGGGCCGTCCGGGGCCGGTGGTGCTCGTGCTGCCCGAGGACATGCTGACGACCCTGACCGCCTCGCCCGTGCTGCCCCGCATCGAGCCGGTGGCGGCCTGGCCGGCCCCCGGCTCGCTGGCCCAGGTGCGCGCGCTGCTGCTGCAGTCGCAGCGCCCGCTGCTCATCGCCGGCGGCGGCGGCTGGGACGCCGAGGCCTGCCGGGCGCTGCAGCGCTTTGCGGAGAACTGGAGCCTGCCGGTGGGCAACGGCTTCCGCTTCCAGGACACCTTCGACAACCGCCACCCGCTGTACGCCGGCGACGTGGGCATCGGCATCAATCCGAAGCTGGCCGCCCGCATCCGCGAGGCCGACCTGATCATCGCGCTGGGCGTTCGCCTGGGCGAGATGACCACCGGCGGCTATACGCTGCTGACGCCGCCGCGGCCGGCGCAGAAGCTCATCCACATCCATGCCGGCGCCGAGGAACTCGGCCGCGTGTACAGCGCCGACCTGATGCTGCAGGCCTCGATGTCGCTCGCCGCCAAGGCGCTGGAGACGCTGGCTGCGCCGCCGTCCGTGCCCTGGTCACAGGCCGCCGAGGCGGCGCATGCCGACTACCTGGCCAACCTCGAGTCCACGCCCGTGGCGCCGCTGGACATGGCCGAGGTGGTGCGCGCCTTGCACCGGGCCTGCGGCGACGACACCGTCTACACCAACGGCGCCGGCAACTTCAGCGGCTGGCTGCATCGCTTTCACCGCTACCCGTCGCTCAGTCACTTCGGACGCACCCAGCTGGCGCCCACCTCGGGCGCGATGGGCTATGGATTCCCAGCCGCTGTGGCCGCCAGCCTGCTGCACCCGGACCGCAACGTGGTGAACATCGCCGGCGACGGCGACTTCCTGATGACGGGCCAGGAGATGGCCACTGCCACCGGCTATGGCGCCGGTCGCGGCAAGGGCCGCCTGATCACGGTGGTGGTGGACAACGGCACCTACGGCACCATCCGCATGCACCAGGAGCGCGAATACCCGGGCCGCGTCGCCGGCAGCGACCTCTACAACCCCGACTTCGCGGCCATGGCACGCGCCTTCGGCTGGCATGGCGAGGGCGCCATCGAACGCACCGAGGACTTCGAACCCGCGCTGCAACGCGCGCTGCAGTCGCGCCTGCCGGCCCTGCTGCACCTGAAGCTGGCGGCCGACGTCAGCACCAGCCGCACGACGCTGACGGCGATCCGGGAGTCAGCCCGGCGGCGCGGCTGAACGTTTGGCCAGCAGCAGCAGGATCACGCCGAGCGTGATGACGCCGGCGGCGAACCACTCGCCGCGGCTGACGGCCTCGCCGCCCAGGGTGGCGCCCAGCGTCATGCCGATCACCGGATTGACGAAGGCGTAGCTGCTGGCCAGCGCAGGGCTCACGCGTGCCAGCAGCACCATGTACGCGGTGTAGCCGATCAGCGTTCCAGCCGCCACCGTGTAGAACCAGCTGGCCAGGGCGCGCGGGTCGGGCGGCCACGCCGGCTGCTCGCCCAGCGCCCAGGACACGGCCATCAGCAACACGCCACCCAAGGCCATGTGGCTGGCCCATCCGGCAGGGCCTTCGGCCAGGCGCAGCTTGAAGCCGCCCGGCAGACCGCGCACCGACCAGACGCTGCCCAGCGCCCAGCACAGGCAGCCCGCGGCCTGTGCTGCCAGGCCGGCCGGAGCGGCCGCGAAACTCTGCCCCCGCACCAGCATGACCACGCCCGCCAGACCCAGCACGATGCCGGCCACTTCCAGCGCCTTCGGCCGCGCGCCGTAGGGCAGGTGCATCAGGGCCACGAGCGCCGGAGAGACCGCGATGAAGGCCACCACCATCGCCGAGCTGACGTGCGACTGCGCCACCCCGGTGAAACCGTAGCCGCCCCCCACCAGCAGCGTGCCGAGCACCGCGGCGCTGATCCACTGCCCGCGGTCGGGCCAGGCCGCTCCGCGCCAGGCAGCGAAGGCCCCCAGCACGGCGGCGGCGGCCAGGAAGCGCGTTCCCATCTGGAAGTAGGGCGGGAAACTGACGAGCGCCCATTTGATGGCCAGGTAGGTCGAGCCCCAGATCAGCCAGGTGGCGGCCAGGCACGACACGATCAGGGCCGTGTCGCGGCGCAACGAGGGGGAAGGGGCAGCAGCCGGCAGTGAAGTCATGCAGGAATTGTGTGCAGTTCGCTGCGCTGCTGCCATGGGCAGTTCAAGGCGCTGTGGACTTGGGACCTTGTTTTGCAAGAAAGACTGCGGCAAAGTGTTTCGCATGACCAAGTCCTATCCCTTCGACGCCTACGATGTGCGCATCCTGGCCGAGTTGCAGGCCGACGCCCGCATCACGCTGGCCGAACTGGGTCGCCGCGTGCACCTGAGCCAGCCGGCGGTGACCGAGCGGGTGCGCAAGCTCGAGGTGGCCGGCGTCATCGCCGGCTACCATGCCAAGGTGGATCTGGCGGCTCTGGGCTATGGCATCCGTGCCCTGATGCGTGTGGGCCGCGCCGATTACCAGCGAGTGATCCGTCTGGTGGAAAGCACGGCGGAGATCGTGAATGCCTGGAACGTCACCGGTGAAGACAGCTGGGTGCTGGAGATCGCCGTCACCGACGTGGCGCACCTCGACGCCGTGGTTTCCCGCTTCTGCGAGCTGGCCGTCACGGCCACGTCCATCATCCTGAAAGCCCCGCGCGAGCATCATCCGGTGATGCCGGCGCGTGGCTTGCCCCCGCCCAACGACATGGAAGGCCCGACATGACCGATTCCTCCAACTTCGCCACCTGCGACCTTTGCGACGACCACCGCGATGACACCGACGGCGCCTTCCGCGTGCTGCCGCCGGTGTTCCGAGACTACGGCAAGCGCCGCAAGTTCTGCGGACCCGTCGTCACCGTCCAGTGCCAAGAGGACAACAGCCTGGTCAAGGCCGCCGTCGACACCCCGGGCGAAGGTCGCGTCCTCGTGGTGGATGGCGGCGGCTCGGTGCGCCGCGCGCTGCTCGGGGGCAATCTGGGGGCGTCTGCAGCGAAGAACGGATGGGCCGGGGTGGTCATCGACGGCGCCGTGCGTGACACCGACGAACTGCAGGTCTGCGATCTCGGCATCCGCGCGCTGGCGCTGGTGCCCATGCCGCCCCACAAGCGCAACGAAGGGCGGCGCGACCTGCCGGTGCAGATCCAGGGCGTGTGGGTGCGCCCCGGCGAATGGCTCTACGCCGATGCCGACGGCATCGTGATCCTGCCGGCCCGCGCGAGATGAACCCGTTCCGTCGCACGCACGCGCCGGCCGAGGTGCCGCAGACCGGCACCGCCATCGAGGCCACGGCGCAGCGCTGCCGCAAGCTGGTCAGCCAGCGCGCCCTGTTCGCCGCCGGGGTGGCGGCGATCCCGGTGCCGGGGCTGGACTGGGTGACCGACGTCGGCGTGCTGGTGGACCTGTTGCCGCGCATCAACGCCGCCTTCGGCCTGAGTCCCGAGCAGATCGAACGGCTGGCACCCGACCGCCGCATCGTCGTGTACAAGGCCATCAGCGCCGGCGGCGGCATGCTGCTGGGCCGCGTGGTGACGCGGGAACTGGTGATGCAGCTGCTGAAGATGGTGGGCGTGCGCCTGACCACCAAGCAGGCCGCCAAGTATGTGCCCATCGCCGGCCAGGCGGTCTCGGCCGCCCTGACCTACACCGCGCTGCGCTTCGTCTGCGAGCAGCACATCAAGCAGTGCATGGCGGTGTCGAGCCAGCTGATGCTCGAAGGCCCGACAGCTCCAGTGTCGCCTGCCACGACGGCATGAGGTGCTGACCCGTACAATCGCGTTCTTCGGGGTGTAGCGCAGCCTGGTAGCGCAACTGGTTTGGGACCAGTGGGTCGAAGGTTCGAATCCTTTCACCCCGACCAATGATCCGCGGGAGCGCTCGCTCCTCGCTCTTGCTGCCGCCGGAGGCCAGCCTCAGCCCCGGCGCCTGGCACGTTGCAGGTCACGCCAACACTCGGTCGAGGACCGACGGCACCCCGGCCATCGCGTGCACCGCTTTGCGCACCGACTCACCCAGACCGGACTGTACGTTTATCCACCATGGAGTCGGTGGGTTTGTCACTTGCGAAGCCGTGCCCGGTGAGAATGGGGCAGGGGGCACAACAACAATTGAACGTCCTGTTGGTCGATGATCACGCCTTGTTTCGCGACGGCCTGGCGCTGCTGTTGCGGGAGGTGGCGCCCGACGTCAAGGTTTTCCACGCCGGCAGCATCGAACAAGCCTTGCGCCAGGCGCAGGCTGCGGTGGCTCTGGACCTGGTGCTGCTGGACCTGACGCTGCCCGGCCTGGGGGGCGTCGAGGGGCTGCGGCTCTTGCGCGATGCGGCCGAAGCCGCGCCCATCGTCGTGCTTTCGGCCAACGGCGATCCTGCCATGGTCCGGCAGTGCATCGAAGCCGGCGCGATGGGCTACATACTCAAGACCAGTGATTCGCGCACGATGATCGCTGCCTTGCGTCGTGTCTTCGGCGGCGCCGTCTACCTGCCCCCGGCCACCGAGGGCACGGCAGCCCTGCCCGAGCGGACCGCACCGCATGCCGCGGTGGCGTCGCTCACGCCGCGCCAGCGCGAGGTGCTGCGGCGCCTGGTGCATGGCAAGCCCAACAAGGTCATCGCCCGCGAGCTGGGCATCCACGAAACGACGGTGAAGAGCCACGTCACCGTGCTGCTCCAGGTGCTGGGAGTGCAGAACCGCACCGAGGCGGTGGTGGCCGTGCGTCATCTCGATCTCGGGTCGGCCTGACGGACTGTCGACCGGCCCGCACGCCTGCCCCTTTGCCGCGAGGGCCGCAGGCCCTCCGCTAGACTTGCGCCCCTCCTAGTGCTCCAAAGCCGTCATGACCACCGTCGTCACAGAAGCCGCCCTGCTGGAACAGATCAAGACCGTCGTGGACCCGAACACGGGCAAAGACTTCGTCTCCACGCGTCAGCTGAAGAACCTGCGCATCGAGGGCGGTGACATCGCGTTCGACGTCGAACTGGGCTACCCGGCCAAGAGCCAGGTCGTGCCGTTGCGAAAGGCCCTGATCGCCGCCACGCGCCGGGTGCCGGGTGTCGAGAACGTCAGCGCCAACCTCAGCTGGAAGATCACGGCGCATGCCGTGCAGCGCGGGGTGCAGCTCATGCCACGCGTGAAGAACATCGTGGCCGTGGCGTCGGGCAAGGGCGGGGTGGGCAAGAGCACCACCACCGTCAATCTGGCACTGGCATTGGCCGCCGAGGGCGCCCGCGTGGGCATTCTGGACGCCGACATCTACGGCCCCAGCCAGCCCATGATGATGGGCATCTCCGGCCGCCCCGAGAGCGCCGACGGCAAGTCGATGGACCCGCTGTCGAACTACGGCGTCGAGGTGATGTCGATCGGCTTCCTGATCGACGACGACCAGGCCATGATCTGGCGCGGCCCCATGGCCACCCAGGCGCTCGACCAGCTGCTGCGCCAGACGAACTGGGGCGAGCTCGACTACCTGCTGGTCGACATGCCGCCCGGCACCGGCGACATTGCGCTGACGCTGAGCCAGCGCGTGCCGCTGACCGGCGCGGTGATCGTCACCACGCCGCAGGACATCGCGCTGCTCGACGCCAAGAAGGGCCTGAAGATGTTCGAGAAGGTCGGCGTGCCGGTCCTGGGCATCGTCGAGAACATGGCCGTGTACTGCTGCCCGAACTGCGGCCACGTCGAGCACATCTTCGGCGCCGACGGCGGCAAGCGCATGGCCGCAGAGTACGGTGTCGACTACCTGGGCGCGCTGCCGCTGAACATGGGCATCCGCCAGCAGGCCGACAGCGGCATGCCCACGGTGGTGGCCGAGCCCGACGGCGAGATCGCCTCGCTCTACAAGGGCGTGGCGCGTACCGTGGCGGTGAAGATCGCGCAGAAGGCCAAGGACTTCTCGTCGAAGTTCCCGACCATCAGCGTGTCGAAGTCGACCTGAGCCGGCTCTGGCGCGGCGGCCTTC
This sequence comes from Rubrivivax sp., assembly GCA_022843905.1. GTDB lineage: Bacteria > Pseudomonadota > Gammaproteobacteria > Burkholderiales > Burkholderiaceae_C > Rubrivivax. Next base: position 215,776 of record JALHMT010000004.1, on the reverse strand, counting down.
GGCCGGACGCCGTCAGGCGGCTGCTGCCGGCGCCTCGCAGCGCAGCCTGATCGTGAACAGGGCGCCGCGCCGGCCATCGGCCCGGTTGCCGGCGATCAGTTCGCCGCCATAGCGGTCGACGATGGTGCGGCTGATCCACAGTCCCAGTCCGGTGCCGTCCTTCTTGCGCGTGACGAAGGGCTTGAAGAGCTCCTCGATCAGCTCCGGGCTCAGGCCTGCCCCGGTATCGGCCACGCTGATTTCCACCACCTGATCGGGGCCGTCGCGCGTGCTCAGCCGCAGCTCGCCGCCTTCGGGCATGGCATGGATGGCGTTGACCAGCAGGTTCACCATCACCTGCTGCAGTTCCTGGCGGTTGGCCGACGGGCGTTGGCGCGCCTGCAGGTCGCGCTGCACCTCGATGCGTGTGCGGGACAGCAGGTGGGTGGCCAGCAGCAGGCTGTCCTCGACCAGCCGCCGCGTGTCGATGGATTCGACGTAGCCGGCGTACTCGGCCGGTCGTGCGAACTGCAGCAGCTGCGTCACGATCAGGCGCATGCGTTCGATCTGCTCGTCGGCCAGCTTCAGTTCACCGCGCACGCGCTCGACGTGCGGGCCGAGCAACTCGCGCACGAGGTCGAGGTTGCCCTGGATCACCGCGATGGGGTTGTTCACCTCATGCGCGATGCTGGCGGTGAGCTGGCCCACCATGGCGAGCTTCTCGCTGCGCACCAGCTGGCCCTGCGCCGCTTCGAGAGCGCGGGTTCGCTCGACCACCTTGGCATCCAGATCGGCGTTGATCGCCTGCAGCGCCCGGGTCTTGTCGTCCACCGCGTCGAGCAGACGGTCGAGGTGCCCGGCGAGCTCGCCGATCTCGTCGCGGCCCGCCACCTCTCCGACTCGCGCCTGCATGTCGCCGCCTTCGACCACCTGCATGGTCAGGGACATGCGTTCCAGCGGTGCGAAGATGCTGCGCGCCCAGCGCAGACACACCATGGCAGAGCCGATCATCACGGCGAAGAACATCACGCCCACCGAAGCCAGCACGGCGTACTTCACCCAGCGGAAGGGCGCTTCGGTGAATCCCACGTAGAGCATGCCCACGCGGCGGCCCGCGGCGTCGACCACCGGCTGGTAGCCCGAGACGTACCACTCGTTGACGACGAAGGCGAGGTCGAGCCAGGTGCTGCCGCTGCCCAGCACGGCTTCGCGCACCGCCAGCGAGACCCGTGTGCCGATGGCGCGGTCTTCCTTCTCGCCGCCGAACAGGCGCACGTTGGTGCTGATGCGCACGTCGTCCAGGAACAGGGTCGCCGTGCCCCGGCTGCCGAAGGGCAGCGAACCTTCGGGGTAGACGATCTGGTTGATGTGGTCGATGAAGGGCAGGTTGCGGTTGAGCAGCACACCGGCCTGCACGTGGCCCAGCACTTGGCCCTCGCTGTTGCGAACGCTGCGCGTGGAAACCAGCACCATGGCGCGTCTTTCCTCGGCACGGTCGTCCGGTGCGGCATTGCGCGTGGGCACCACGGCCACCGTCACGCGTTCGCGAAGGTCCGGTGGCAGCAGCCCGAGCTGGTCCTGGCCCAGGACCTCGACGCTGGTGCTTTCGGTCAGCGGTGCCTGACGGCCCGGCAGGACCTGGCCGCTGTCGCTGAGCAAGCGCGAGCCGTCGGCGGCGTAGAGGTTGATGAAGTCCAGGCGCTCGCGTTCCTTGAACTCCCGCAACAGCCTGACGGTGCCCGCCGCGTCGTCGGCCGCCAGGGCCAGGTTCAGTGCGTGCGAGTCGGCCACCGAGCGCGTGCTGCTGCCGACCTCGCCGAGCACGCGTTCGAAGTAGCCGTTGGCCACGGCCAGGTCGGCCCGCACCTTGGTGATGAGCAGGCGGTCCATCGCCGCGTGGCCCCACAGCAGAAGCACCAGGCCCAGCAGCGGCAGCACCACCACCAGCGGCAGCAGCACCAGTGTCAGCAGCTTGTTGCGGATCGAGAGGTGCTGGAACCCGCCGAGGCGCATCAGCCCACGCCCCACTCCGCGCAGCGGCGCTCCAGCGTGCGCCGTGAGACGCCCAGCAGCTGGGCTGCGCGGGTCTTGTCGCCCTGCACCGTCTCGAGCACGGCGAGGATGTGGCGCTTCTCGAGCGAGTGCAGATCGGTCGGGCCGGCCAGCGGCGAGATCGTCGGCGAAGCAGCGCGCTGCGTTCGCGTCAGTCCCTGGTACAGCGCCGAGACGTTCAGGGCGCCCAGGATCAGTGAGCGTTCGATCAGGTTGCGCAGTTCACGCACATTGCCCGGCCAGTCGTACTCGGCCAGGTAGCGGTGTTCGTCGGCGCTCACGGTGAATGGCGCCACGCCGAGCTGCGGCGCCAGCGTGGACAGGAAGTGATCGACCAGCTCCGGGATGTCTTCCTTGTGAGAGCGCAGCGGCGGCAGGTTGATCTCGACCACCTGCAGCCGGTAGTACAGATCGTTGCGGAAGCGGCCGGCAGCCACCTCGTCGCGCAGCGAGCGGTTGGTGGCCGCGACGATGCGCACGTCCACCGGAATCTCCTGTTCGCTGCCCACCGGCCGGATGCGTCGGGTTTCCAGCACGCGCAGCAGGGTGGCCTGCAGCGGCAGCGGCAGTTCGGCGATCTCGTCGAGGAACAGCGTACCGCCCTGGGCGTAGACGAACAGGCCGTCGCGACTGCGGCGGTCTCGGGCGTCGGGCTCTTCGCCGTGCCGCCTGGCATGGCCGAAGAGTTCGGATTCGATCAGCGCCGGCGAGATGGTGGCGCAGTTCACGGGGACGAACAGCGCGCCCGCGTGCGGACTCTGGCGATGCAGGGCCAGCGCTGCGAGTTCCTTGCCGGTGCCCGACTCGCCCGTCAGCAGCACCGTGCTGTCGACCAGTGCCACGCGGCGCAGGGCCTCCTGCAGACCCTTGATGACGATGCTGCGGCCCACCAGTCCGTCGGCCGACGGCGTGCGCTGCGACAGCGAGCGCTTGAGCACCCAGTTCTCGCGTTTCAGTCGAGCCCGCTCCAGCCCGTGCTTGACGGCGTTCAGCACCTGCGTCACGCGGAACGGCTTCAGCAGGAAGTCACTGGCACCGGCGCGCAGCGCCTCGATGGCGGTCTCGAGATCGGCGAAAGCGGTGATCAGCACCACCTCGCAGGCATTGCCCTGTTCGCGCAGTTCGCGCAGCAGGGCGATGCCGCTCTTGCCCGGCAGGCTGATGTCCAGGATGATGAGATCGAAACGGTGCTTGTGCAGCAAGGCCTCGGCGTCCTCGGCATGGCCCGCCGTCATCACCTGGCCCACTCGCGGCGACAGCGTCTTGTGCAGGAAGTTGAGCATGCCCGGCTCGTCATCGACCACCAGCACGGCGGCGTGCGGCCACCGCTCGGCGCTCTCTTTCTCGGCCGCGTGGGCACGTGACGATTCGGGGCGGAGCATCGGGCGCCGGGCGGGAGGATGGTGACGGCTGCATTATCCTTGCCGTGCGTCAATTCCGTCCCCCGCATTGCCCCCCATGAGCCGCTCAGTGATTCCCATCGTCGCGGCGGCCGATCTGCCGCAGCGCAAGCGGCAGGCCCCGCGAGGTCGGCGGGCCGAGCCCGCCGACCTGGAGGCCGTCCAGGCCCTGGTCGGTCCCGTCCCGCTGCGGCGCGACAGGCTCATCGAGTACCTGCATGCCTTGCAGGACGCGCATGGTCGGCTTGGCGCACCGCATCTGGTGGCACTGGCGCAACTGCTGGGGCTGTCGGTGGTCGAGGTCTATGAAGTCGCCAGCTTCTACCACCACTTCGACGTGGTCAAGGAGGACATCGACGGCCGACTGCCCGCCGCACCGGTGCTGACCGTGCGCGTCTGCGATGGCCTGGCCTGCGAGATGGCCGGTGCCGCCGATCTGCTGCAGCGTCTGCCGGCCTTGCTCGGCAGCCAGGTGCGCGTCATCCCGGCGCCCTGTGTCGGCCGCTGCGAGCAGGCGCCCGCCGCGGTGGTGCACCAGCATGCCGTCGCGCGCGCCAGCGTGGAGTCGGTGCGGGCGGTCGTCGCTGCAGGTTCCCGGCGAGCTCAGCCCACCACCCACCAGGGACTGGACGCCTACCTGGCCGCCGGCGGCTACACGCTGCTGCAGGACTGCCTGGCGGGCCGGCGGCCGGTCGACCAGGTCATCGCGACGATGGACGACGCCGGCCTGCGCGGTCTGGGCGGCGCGGGCTTTCCGGCCGGCCGCAAGTGGCGCATCGTTCGCGCCGAACCGGCACCGCGCCTCATGGCGGTGAACATCGACGAGGGCGAGCCCGGCACCTTCAAGGACCGCTGGCTGCTCGAATCGGAACCGCATCGCTTTCTGGAAGGGCTGTTCATCGCCGCCTGGGCGGTGGGCGTCGAGGCCGTGTACATCTACCTGCGCGACGAGTACCACGCCTGCCGCGAGATGCTGGAGGCCGAACTGGCAGCGCTGGCCCGCCGCGCCCCGGTGGCCGGCCTGCCGCCCGTGGAACTGCGCCGTGGCGCCGGGGCCTACATCTGCGGCGAGGAGTCGGCCATGATCGAGTCGATCGAAGGCAAGCGTGGCATGCCGCGCCTGCGGCCTCCCTACGTGGCGCAAGTGGGCCTGTTCGGCCGGCCGACGCTGGAGCACAACCTCGAAACCTTGTACTGGGTGCGAGAACTGCTGGAGCAGGGTGGGGCGAGCTTCAAGTCACATGGCCGCCACGGGCGCAGCGGCCTGCGGCGCTTCTCGGTCTCGGGCCGCGTGTGCGAGCCGGGCGTCAAGCTGGCACCGGCGGGCATCACGGTGCGCGAACTCATTGCCGAACACTGCGGCGGCATGCTGCCCGGCCATGAGCTCTATGCCTACCTGCCGGGCGGGGCCTCGGGAGGCATCCTGCCGGCATCGATGGGCGACATCCCGCTGGACTTCGACACCTTGCAGCCGCACGGCTGCTTCATCGGCTCGGCCGCGGTAATGGTGCTGAGCCGCAGCGAACATCACCTCGACCGCGCCAGCGACGCCGCGCGCAACGTGATGCGCTTCTTCGAGCACGAGTCCTGCGGCCAGTGCACGCCTTGCCGCGCCGGCACGGCCAAGGCGGTGGCCCTGATGGAGCAGCCGGTGTGGGACCTGCCCTTGCTGGCCGAACTGTCGCAGGTGATGCGTGAGGCCTCGATCTGCGGCCTGGGCCAGGCGGCGCCCAACGCGGTCGACTGCGTGGTCAGGTACTTCCCGCAGGAGCTGGTGTCGTGATCAGCCTGCACCTGGATGGCCGCGTCGTGCTGGCCCGCGAGGGCGAGACCCTGCTCGACCTGGCCGACCGCGAAGGCGCAGAGGTGCCGCGCCTTTGCCACAAGCCCGGGCTGGACCCGGTGGGCAACTGCCGCGCCTGCATGGTGGAAGTGCAGGGCGAACGGGTGCTGGCTGCCGCCTGCTGCCGCACCGTGCAGCCCGGCATGCAGGTGCAGACGGCCAGCCCGCGTGCGCGCGCCGCGCAGGCCATGGTGCTGGAACTGCTGCAGAGCGACCTGCCCGAGAAGCCGTACACGCGGCACAACGAGGTCGACCAATGGGCCATCAAGCTGGGCCTGGGCCGTCCCAGATTCGCTGCGCGGGCGCAGCCGCAGGCCGACATCAGCCATCCGGCGATGGCCGTCAACCTCGATGCCTGCATCCAGTGCACACGCTGCCTTCGGGCCTGCCGTGACGTGCAGAACAACGACGTCATCGGCCTGGCCCTCAGTGGGTCCGACGCGCGCATCGTGTTCGACCTCGACGACCCGATGGGGCAGTCGTCCTGCGTGGGCTGCGGCGAATGCGTGCAGGCCTGCCCGACCGGTGCGCTGGCCCCGGCCGGTGGCGTGGCGCTGCAGGCCGGCGACCGCGAGGTCGAGTCGCTGTGCCCGTTCTGCGGCGTGGGCTGCCAGGTCACCTACCACGTGAAGGACGATCGCATCCTCTACGTCGAGGGCCGCGACGGCCCGGCCAACCAGGGCCGCCTGTGTGTCAAGGGCCGCTACGGTTTCGACTACGTGCACCATCCGCACCGCCTGACGGTGCCGCTGATACGCCGTGCCGATGCCCCCAAGCGCGCTGACCTGTCGCTGGAGCCCGACCGGGTGTTCGAGGTCTTCCGCGAAGCCAGTTGGGACGAGGCATTGGCCGTGGCCGGTGGCCGGCTGCGCGCGCTGCGCGACACCCACGGTCCGCGGTCGCTGGCCGGATTCGGTTCGGCCAAGGGCAGCAACGAGGAGGCCTACCTGTTCCAGAAGCTCGTGCGCACCGGTTTCGGCAGCAACAACGTCGACCATTGCACGCGGCTGTGCCATGCCTCGAGTGTGGCCGCGCTGCTGGAGGGCATCGGCTCGGGCGCCGTGAGCAACCCGGTGATGGACGTGATGCGGGCCGAGGTGGTGATCGTCATCGGTGCCAATCCGACGGTGAACCACCCGGTGGCCGCCACTTGGATCAAGAACGCCGTGCGCAAGGGCACCAAGCTCGTCCTGATGGACCCGCGCGCCGGTGAACTGTCGCGCCTGGCGCACCGCTTCCTGCGCTTTGTGCCCGACACCGACGTGGCCCTGCTGAACGCGATGATGCACGTCATCGTCGACGACGGTCTGGTCGACCCCGACTTCATCGCCCGCCGCACCGAAGGCTACGAGGCGCTGGCCGCCAACGTGCGCGCCTTCAGCCCCGAGGCCATGGCGCCGGTGTGCGGCGTGCCGGCCGCCACGATCCGCGAGGTGGCGCGCCTGTATGCGAAGAGCAGGGCGTCGATGATCCTCTGGGGCATGGGCATCAGCCAGCATGTGCACGGCACCGACAACGCACGCTGCCTGATCGCGCTGGCGCTGATGACGGGCCAGATCGGTCGCCCCGGCACCGGCCTGCACCCGCTGCGCGGCCAGAACAACGTGCAGGGTGCGTCCGACGCCGGCCTGATCCCGATGATGTTCCCGGACTATCAGCGCGTGGGCGATGCGGCGGCCCGCGAGCACTGGGCCCGCACCTGGGGTGTGCCGGCTGAACGGCTGGACGCCGGGCCGGGGCTGACCGTGGTCGAGGTCATGCACAGCATCCTGCGCGGCGGCCCGGCTGCCGTGAAGGGCATGTACATCATGGGCGAGAACCCCGCGATGAGCGACCCCGATGCCAGCCATGCGCGCGAGTCGCTGAGCGCACTCGACACCCTGGTGGTGCAGGACATCTTCCTGACCGAGACGGCGCAGCTCGCCGACGTCGTGCTGCCGGCTTCGGCCCTGGTGGAAAAGACGGGCACCTTCACCAACACCGACCGGGTTCTGCAACTCGCCCGCCAGGCGCTGCCGCTGCCCGGCCACGCGCGCCACGATCTGTGGATCGTGATGCAGCTGGCGCGGCAGCTGGGCCTGGACTGGTCGCACTACGGCGAAGGCGACGCAGCCGTGGCCGCCGTGTTCGACGAGATGCGGCGCGCCATGCCCAGCATCGCCGGCATCACCTGGCAGCGCCTGCAGGCCGAACACGCCGTGACCTATCCCTGCCAGGCCGAAGGCGACCCCGGCGAGCCGGTGGTGTTCACCGATCACTTCCCCACCGACAGCGGCCGCGCGCGCTTCGTGCCGGCCGACGTCCTGCGCGCCGACGAACAACCCGATGCCCAGTACCCCCTGGTGCTGATCACCGGCCGGCAGCTGGAGCACTGGCACACCGGCAGCATGACGCGGCGCTCCAGCGCGCTGGACGCCATCGAACCCGATCCGGTGGCCCTGCTGCACCCGCAGGACATGGCCGCCCACGGCGTGCGGCCGGGCGACGTGGTGACGCTGCGCTCGCGTCGCGGCGAGGTCAGCCTGTACGCGCGCGCCGACGACAGCTCGCCGCCCGGCGCGGTCTTCGTGGCCTTTTGCTGGTACGAGTCGGCCATCAACAAGCTGACCAACCCGGCGCTGGACCCGGTGGCCAAGATCCCCGAGTTCAAGTACTGCGCCGTGCAACTGCAGCGCGGCGGCCAGCCGCCGGAACAGCTCAGTTTCGGCGGCGGCCAGGCGCTGCGGCTTGGGGTGGCCTCGACGGTACCCGGCTGAGACTTCAGGGCCGGTGCTTCGTGCAGCGCGTCACACGGCGGTTTCCAAGGGTGGCGCAGGCGTGATTTTGCGCACCCGCGACCACCCTGAACGGGTGGGGCGGCGGGGCACACGACGCGCCCATGGATGGCTAGAGTCGCGTCAACGGTTGTTTCAGGTAGTTGCAATACTTGCGAAATTGCATCCTGGGCGGCCTGAGACTTCGAGAGCCCCGTCATGTCCCTGCTTCTGGCCACCGCCCTGCTGACCGCCCCGGCCACCCTGCCGTCCTGTTCCTGGGATCGTCCTGGCGTCAACCCATTCGTCGGTGACGTGGTGGCGGCCGTCGACCGCTATGCCGACATCCCCGCCGACGTCCGCGGCAAGCTGAAGGCGCGCATGGCCAAGCGGCAGTACGACGAGATCGCGACCATCACGCGCGGCGGCATCAGCGGCAAGGCGCGCTACGAGGCCGCCATCCGCGACATGCACTTCGGCACCGGACAGGTGTGCAACACGGTGACGCGGGACCGCTGGAGCGACCAGCACCAGGAACGCGGCCTGGTGTACTGCGAGAGCGGCCACTGCATCATCGTGCCCACCGTGTGCCGCAACGTCAGCCGCATCACGCGCCTGGAGGCCAGGGCAGAGGCCGTCGAAGCCCTGCCCGCCGCGAAGGCTGCGGTGGACAGCCCGGTGGAAGAGGACTCGGCGATCACGGCCGGCAGCGATGCCAGCGATGACGCCATGCCGCGCTTGCGCAGCGGCGGTGCGTTCGGCGGATCGTTTCCCTCCCCCGTTGGCGTGGCGGGTGCGGCACCTGGCGGCAGCGGCGTTGGCGGCGCCACGATGCCCGACGGCATCGGCCCGCGCCTGGGTGCGGCCATCGGCAGCGTGCTGTCGACGGTGAAGAAGACGGTGCGCGAGACCATCGACCTCGTGACTTCGCTGCCGCTGTTCAGCGCCCTGACCGAGGGCTCGTCGCCCGATCCGGCGGTGCCGACAGCATCCGCAACGCCCGGCTCGCCGTCGGCGACCGACACGCCTGCCCCGTCGGGCCTGCCGGGCCAGACCGACGCGCCCGGTGTCGCATCGACGCCGACCGATCCCGCTCCTGGCTCGACGCCCACGGCCGGCGGCAGCTCGGGCGCAGCGACGGATCCCGCCCCTTCCTTGGTCGCCGGTCCCGCGCCGACGCCGGGAGACACCGCTGGCGACGACACAGGACCGGTGTCGGGGCCGGGCGGCCTGGGCGATGCCGGCGGCAACGGCGAAGGAGTTGGCCAAGGCGGCAACGGTGGCGACCCGGTCGAGCAGTTGATCGAGGACATCGAGCAGTCGCTGGAGATCCTGCCGGTGGACGAAGTGCCGGGGGACGTCGGCTCGAGTCCTCTGCCGGGCGGTGGCGGCGAGGGCGGCGGCGGTGCACTGCCCCAGGGCGGCACCCTGCCGGAGCCGGCGACCCCGGCGCTGGTGCTGCTTGCTGGCCTGGCTGCAGCCGCGATGGCGCGTCGCCGCAGGCTCTGAGCCTGCAGCGGCGCCCGGCGCCGCTCAGCCGCTCTGCAGGCGCTGCAGATCTTCCAGGGTGTTGGCGTTGAAGAACGCGGCGTCGTCTTCGAACACCACTTCCACGCAGCGGTGGCTGTCGGTCCAGCGGTCGATCTTGCGCTGGCCGTCGTGCAGGTAGGCCACCAGGCTCTCAACCAGTCCGCTCTTCATCAGCGTGAACACCGGCTGGCGCTGCAACCTGCCTTCCTCGCGAGTGACGGCCATGGCGATGTCTGCGTCGGCATCGGCAGCCGCCGCGGCCAGCCGACTCACCAGGTCCAGCGGAAAGTGCGGCGTGTCACAGGGCACGGTGACCATCCACGGCGTCTCGCAGTGTTCCAGCCCGGCCAGCCAGCCGGCCAGCGGGCCGGCGAAGTCGGGCAGGGCGTCGGGCCACACCGGCACGCCCATGGCCTCGTAGGCGCCGAGGTTGCGGTTGGCGTTGATCATGACGTGGCCGACCTGCGGCCCCAGCCTGAACAGTGCGTGCATCGCCAGCGGCAGCCCGTCGTGGTTCTGCAGGCCCTTGTCGACGCCGCCCATGCGGCTGCCGCGGCCCCCGGCCAGGATGAGGCCGGTGATGTCGTTGGTGTCAATGGGCATCCTGTGGGGCTCCAAGGCGTTGTTTGCGACCCCTCCAGCGAACGCCGCGGAACCGGCTCCGCCGGGCCGCTGGCGTTGCCCCCCGCGAGGGGACGCGCGAAGCGCGTAGGGGGTGGTCCTAAGTCTCCAGCAGGTCAAAGGCCTGCGTCTCGATCTGCACGAAGGCGGCCGTGAACGCCGCCACCTCGCGCCACAGGCGCGCCTTCGGGTGGGCGATCACGGTCTCGCAGAGCTTCTCGACCCAGCTCTGCACGTGGGCGCGGAAGAAGCGGCGTTGCTGTTCGAGGTTGCTCACTGCCGCATCGTCACCGGCGATCAGGTAGCGCATCACCTCGAAGACGTAGGCCACGTGGTCCTCGGTCTCCAGGCGCGACCCCTCGCGCGTGAGGCCCAGTTCGGCCAGGTCGGTGCGCAGGCTGGCCAGCGGCTTCTCATGCAGGTAGCCGCTGAGGTAGAACGACCCGTACAGGAAGATCTCGGGCTTGCCCACACCCTGGAACAGCGCGTCGTGTTCGTCGGCGGCGGCCTTCACCGAGGTGGCACGCATGGCGGAGACCAGCGACTCCCACGGCGCTTCGAGAAAACCTCCAGGCTGCGGCGCTTCGGTCACGGCCACGCTGAACTGCACCAGCAGCGCTTCGTCGGGCGGCGCCAGCCAGAGCTGGGCCAGCAGGCCGTACAGCTCGGCGCGGGCCAGCTCCTCGGTGTCGTCCGTGCTGCCGAACGTCAATGCCTGGGTCGTCATCGTCGGAGGTCCTGGCTCAGAGGTCGGTGATCCGAACTTCGTCGGGATTGCTGTGCAGGTCGATGACGCGGCAGTCACCGCACATCTTCAGCCGCTCTGCCGCGGCGCCCTGGAAGGCCGGGTGGCCGGCCAGCTTGCCGAGCATGTTCTCGATGGCGCGCAAGGTACCGAAAGGCTTGGCGCAGCGCACGCAGGCGAAGGGCTGCATCTCGTGCAGCACGCGCGCCTGCTTGCGCGCCTTGCCACCCTCGGCCAGCCACAGCCTGGGCTGCAGCGTGATGGCGTCTTCCGGGCAAGTGGTGGCGCACAGCCCGCACTGCACGCAGTTCTTTTCGATGAAGCGCAGTTGCGGCTTGTCGGCGTTGTCGGCCAGTGCGGCCTCGGGACAGGCGCCCACGCAGCTCAGGCACAAGGTGCACTTCTGCGGATCGACCATCAGCGAGCCGAAAGGCGAACCCGCCGCCGGCAGTGCCACCGCCTCGGCTGCGGTCGGCGCCTGGGCCAGCAGGTGGTCGATGGCGAGTTCCAGGGTCGCGCGCTTGTCGGCCTGGGTCGAGAACGCTGCCGCACGGGCGACCCCCTGGGCCGCCGGCGCCTGCAGGGCCATGTCCAGCTCGGCGAGGTCGCGTGCATCGCGCGCCTGCAGCAGCCTGAAGTGCTGTCCGGCGTAGCCCAGGCCAGTCAGCAGCGCCTGCGCGACGTCCATCTGCTCCTGCAGCGCCTGTCGGTACTCGGGGGCTTCCTCGTCGGTCAGCAGCACCCAGACCTGTCGCGCACCCTGGGCAACGGCCGACAGCCAGAGGTCCAGGCCCACGCTGGCGGTGTGCCAGACGGCCAGCGGCATCACGCGGGCCGGCACGCCGTTCCTCCGGCGATCGGTGCGAGCAGCGCGGCCAAGTTGATCGATCAGGCGCGCTCCACCTTCCTGGCTGTGCACCAGCAGGGCCGCATCGCGCCCGCCGGCATGGGCATAGGCCGACAGCATGGTCCGGATGCGTTTGCCCTGGTCGACGGCGCCGGGATAGGCGAAGCTCAGCGCCCCGCTGGGGCAGACCGTGGTGCAGGCACCGCAGCCGACGCAGAGATAAGGTTCGACGACGATGCCGGGCAGCGCCGGCGTGGTGCCCTGGCGGACCTTGCCCTTCATCGACGCGTCGCTGCGGATGGCGCGGGTGGAGCACACGTCGATGCAGGCCGTGCAGCCGATCTGTTCGTTGCGGCTGTGCGCGCAGATCTTGGCCTGGTAGCGGAAGAAGCGCGGCTTCTCGAATTCGCCCACGAGATCGCGCAGTGCCAGCGCCGCCCGGGTCAGAGCCACGGCATCGCGGGCGTGGAAGTAGCCTTGTGGTGGCTGCTGTGCCTCGAAGGCCGAGACGTCGCGCAGGTCGAGCACCAGGTCGAACGCTTCCTTGTGCGACTGCGGGGCCCGGGTGAAGTCGATGGCGCCTGCTGCTTCGCAGGCGCGCACGCAGTCGCGATGGCTCTTGCAGGCCTGCAGGTCGACCTGGTAGCTGAAGTCGATGGCGCCTTCGGGGCAGGCGTCGATGCAGGCATTGCAGCGCGTGCAGAGGTCCAGATCGATCGGATTGTCGGTCTGCCACTCGGCCGTGAAGTGACCCAGCCAGCCCTGCAGCTTCAGCAGGTTGCCGACGTGGGAGGGTCGTTCACGCCCCTGGCCGAAACCGCCGGCCGGCGACGAGGCCAGCACGCTCACCGTCAATCCCTCGCCCAGCAGCGCGGCGGCCTGCTCGGCGCGCTCGGCCGGGCCGATGACCAGGCAGCGGCCGCCGGACTTGTAGGTGACCGTGGGCACCGGGTCGGCAGCCGGCAGCTGTGCGGCGGCGATCAGCGCGGCGATCTTGGGCATGGCCTGCTTCGCATCGCGCGACCAGCCGCCGGTTTCGCGGATGTTCACGAAGTGGATCGGCCTTTCCGACACGCTGGCCGCGCCCTCGGTCTCGGCGTTGAGATCGAAGAACAGGCGCTGTTCCTGCGTGCAGGCGATCAGCAGTTCGTCGCCGCTGGCGCCGCTGTCCTTGGCTGCGCGCTGAAAGGCTCCGGCCTCGCGCCGGCACAGCAGCGTGTGGACGGTCTGCAGCCCGTCAGTGCTGGCGCCCGGCGTCTTCGCCAGCGCCTGGCTCAGCGCCTGCGCATCCAGCGGCATCGTTCGGTTGCAGTCGCAGATCAAGGTCTTCATGGGTGGGCTCGGGTGAAGGCAGGGCGGCAGCGTCGACGGGGGCGGCCCCCTCTGCGCAGGCAGCGTCGTTGACGCCCGCCGGTTCGGCGTCCTGTGTCGGTGCGGGCGGTGGCGCCACCGCCGGGAGAGCTGATGCAGCGCGCGGCGCGTTGGGGCCTGGAATCGAGTCGTCGCGAAACAGTCCCAGCGCATGGGCCGAGGCCATCTGGCGCAGCATCGAGGCCGGCAACGGGTCCGGCAGCCCGTAGTCGTCGATGTAGGTGTCCAGCCCGTCCATCACGTTGAAGTGCGGGTCGGTGAAGAGTTTCCTCAGGGCTGCGTTCTTCACCTCGGGCGGCACGTCGCGGGCGACGAAGCGGGTGTAGCTCGACTCACGGTCCAGCAGGGCGACGTCGTCCAGGGTCGGCGGTTGCGGGCGCCCGGCGACAGGCGGTGAGGGCATGGTGTCGGCGGCGGCCACCGGCGGGGACATCGGTTCTGCCGGACCCCCTGCCGGACCCCCTGCCGCATTCGCTCCCGTCGTCACCGGCAGCGTCCCGGTGTCCGGTTCGGCGGGCGCCGGGCCCACGTGTCGGGGCGCGGCCGGTGGAGCCAGGCCCTGGCGCTCCTGCACCTTGCGGCGTGACCAGCGCGAAAGGAAACTGTCGTCGTCGGCCATGCGGTGTCAGCGCTGGTCGGGCGCCTGGAAAGAAGCCGGGCGCCTGCGCTTCTTGGGTTCCGGGCGGTAGTGCTCGTCGGCGAATTCCTGGAGCCAGGACACCAGTTCGCCCGGCAGAGGCAGGTTGTCCACGCGCTCCTGGGCGTCCAGCAGGCGACCCGCCTCGTGATAGGACACGGTGACACGCTCGGGACACGCCCTCGAGGGATCCTCGTCGTCGATGCGCCACATCACGAACCACACCGGCGCGCCGGAGCTGAGGTTCAGGTAGTAACCCTCGGCCTCGTCGACAAACAGCTCGACCTCGAAGCCCGGATGCAGCCACAGCGCGGTCTCGCCGTCGTCGCGCAGCAAACGCGGCTGCGTGCCGAAACGGCCGTCGTCGACCAGCACTTCGGCCACGCGGAAGCGCCAGTCCTCCCAGCGGGTGGGCTTCTTGCGCCGTTCGATCTGAACAGCCACGCATATCGACGGTCTGGAGTTCATGGATCGATGCCTTGAGGGCCTTGGCCTTGGGGAGCCCTGCCGCAGTGGACGCGATTCTAGGGAGCGGGCGAGCGACAGTGTGTCGCAGGCGAGCGCCGGCAGCGCTGCCGCATCCCGGGCTGCCGCATGACGGCGGCGACCTCGGTCACGACAGCCTGACGAGACCCGCGACAACTTGTCGCGGCTTTCCACGGGCTGCTCCGGATTGCCCCAGGGTTGCCCCGAAGTCCTAATGCCCGAGTGGTTATGCAGCCTCAGTCATAGGGCTGCTCATCTGGAGAACTCCATGAGTGACGACAAGACCCTTCCCCTGGCGCGCAGGCGTCTGTTTGCCGGTGCAGGTGCGGTCGGCGCGGTGGCCGCAGTCGCAGCCGTGGCACCCCGCCTGATGCCCGCCGAGCCGGCCAAGGTGGCCGACGCGCAGGCCGCCGCCGACCCGTCCGGCGGCTACCAGGAGACCGAACACGTGCTGCGCTACTACCAGACCGCCCGCGTCTGAGTCTGCCCAGTCCCTCGTCGTCAGAACGCTCCAAACACGGTCGAAGGTTGCTCACATGCTGCTCACACGCAAATCCTCCCAGTCCTCGCGAAGCGCTTCGCCGTCGGGCCTCGTCTCAAGCCTCGCACGCGGTGTCTCGCGCGCCATTCCGACGATGGACCGTCGCGCCTTCCTGCGGCGCTCGGGTCTGGGCGTGGGGGCGGGCATCGCCGCGTCGCAACTCGTGCTGGTGAAGAAGGCCGAGGCCGCCGACCCGGGCAAGGCTGCCGACAGCGCCCGCAAGATCGAGGTCAAGCGCACGATCTGCGGCCATTGTTCGGTCGGCTGCGCCATCGACGCCTACGTCGAGAACGGCGTGTGGGTGCGTCAGGAGCCGGTGTTCGACAGCCCCATCAACCTCGGCGCGCACTGCGCCAAGGGCGCGGCGGTGCGCGAGCACGGCCATGGCGAGTTTCGCCTCAAGTACCCGATGAAGCTGGTGGGTACCAAGTACCAGCGCATCAGCTGGGACCAGGCACTCGACGAGATCAGCAAGAAGATGCTCGAGCTGCGCCAGCAGAGCGGCCCGGATTCGATCTTCGTCGTGGGCTCCAGCAAGCACAACAACGAACAGGCCTATCTGCTGCGCAAGTGGGTGTCGTTCTGGGGCACGAACAACACCGACCACCAGGCCCGCATCTGCCATTCCACCACCGTGGCCGGCGTGGCCAACACGTGGGGCTACGGTGCGATGACCAATTCGTACAACGACATGCAGAACGCCAAGGCGGCGCTCTACATCGGCAGCAATGCAGCCGAGGCGCACCCGGTGTCGATGCTGCACGTGCTGCATGCCAAGGAGAACGGCTGCAAGATGATCGTGGTGGATCCGCGCTTCACGCGCACGGCGGCCAAGGCCGACGAGTACGTGCGGCTGCGCTCGGGCAGCGACATCCCGTTCCTCTTCGGCGTCATGCACCACATCTTCAAGAACGGCTGGGAAGACAAGAAGTACATCGAGGACCGTGTCTACGGCATGGACAAGATCCGTGACGAGGCCCTGAACTTCTGGACGCCCGACAGGGTGCAGGAAGCCTGCGGCGTCGACGAAGCCACCGTCCACAAGGTGGCCAGGATCATGGCCGAGAACCGGCCGAGCACCATCGTCTGGTGCATGGGCCAGACCCAGCACACCACCGGCAACGCCGTGGTGCGGGCCTCCTGCCTGCTGCAACTGGCACTGGGCAACGTCGGCAAGAGCGGCGGAGGCACCAACATCTTCCGCGGCCACGACAACGTGCAGGGCGCCACCGACGTCGGCCCCAACCCCGACTCGCTTCCCGGCTACTACGGGCTGGCCGACGGCTCGTGGAAGCACTTTGCGGCGGCCTGGGGAGTCGACTACGAGTGGATCAAGAAGCAGTATGCCCCCGGCATGATGACCAAGTCGGGCATGACGGTCTCGCGCTGGATCGACGGTGTGCTCGAGAAGAACGAGTTGATCGACCAGGACAGCAACCTGCGCGGCCTGTTCTTCTGGGGCCACGCGCCGAACTCGCAGACGCGCGGCCTCGAGATGAAGCGGGCGATGGACAAGCTCGATCTGCTCGTCGTCATCGACCCCTTCCCCTCGGCCACTGCGGCCATGGCCGCGATGCCGGGCAAACCCGAGGACAAAAACGCCAACCAGGCCGTCTACCTCCTGCCGGCCTGCACGCAGTTCGAGACCAGTGGCTCCTGCACGGCGTCGAACCGGTCGATCCAGTGGCGTGAGAAGGTCATCGAGCCGCTGTGGGAGAGCCGTACCGACCACATGATCATGTTCCAGCTGGCGCAGAAACTGGGCTTCGACAAGGAACTGGTCAAGAACTACAAGATGGTGGCCGGCAAGGGCGGCATGATGGAGCCCGAGACCGAGTCCATCCTGCGCGAGATCAACAAGTGCGTCTGGACCATCGGCTACACCGGCCAGAGCCCGGAGCGCCTGAAGGCCCACATGCGCAACATGCATGTCTTCGACGTGAAGACGCTCAAGGCCAAGGGCGGCATCGACAAGGAGACCGGCTACAAGCTCGACGGCGAGTACTTCGGCCTGCCCTGGCCGTGTTACGGCACGCCCGAGATGAAGCACCCGGGCTCGCCCAACCTCTACGACACCTCGCAGCACGTGATGCAGGGCGGCGGCAACTTCCGCGCCAACTTCGGCGTCGAACGCGAAGGCGTGTCGCTGCTGGCCGCCGACGGCTCGGCGTCCAAGGGCGCGGATCTGCAGACGGGCTACCCCGAGTTCGACCACATCCTGCTGAAGAAGCTGGGGTGGTGGTCCGATCTGACCGAAGCCGAGCAGAAGGCCGCCGAAGGCAAGAACTGGAAGACGGATCCTTCGGGCGGCATCATCCGCGTGACGATGGCCGTGCACGGCTGCCACCCCTTCGGCAACGCCAAGGCCCGTGCGGTGGTCTGGAACTTCCCTGATCCGGTGCCCAAGCACCGCGAGCCGCTCTACAGCAACCGACGCGACCTGGTCGACAAGTACCCGACCCACGACGACAGGAAGGCCTTCTGGCGCCTGCCCACGCTCTACAAGAGCGTGCAGGAGAAGAACAAGGACATCGGCAAGACCTACCCGCTCATCATGACCAGCGGCCGCCTCGTCGAGTACGAAGGCGGTGGCGAGGAAACACGCGCCAACAAGTGGCTGGCCGAGCTTCAGCAGGACATGTTCGTCGAGATCAACCCGAGGGCGGCCAACGACCGCGGCATCCGCAACGGCGATTACGTCTGGGTGAAGACACCGCCGATGCTCGCGGTGCCGGAATTCAAGGGCATCCGTGTCAAGGCCATGGTCACCGAGCGCGTCGACGCCGAGACGGTGTTCCTGCCGTTCCACTTCTCGGGCCGCTGGGGTGGCATCGATCTGGCGCCTTACTACCCGGACGGCGCGATGCCGGTGGTGCGCGGTGAAGCCGTCAACACCGCCACCACCTATGGCTACGACAGCGTGACGATGATGCAGGAGACCAAGACGACGGTGTGCCAGATCGAGAAGGCGACGGCCTGATCCGCCTGCCCTGCATCACCCCCTGTCCGACCGTTCCGAGCGAATTCCTGGAGACCTGAACCATGGCCCGAATGAAGTTCATCTGCGACGCCGAGCGTTGCATCGAGTGCAACGGCTGCGTCACGGCCTGCAAGGCCGAGAACGACGTGCCCTGGGGCGTCAACCGACGCCGCGTCGTGACCCTCAACGACGGCGTGCCCGGCGAGCGCAGCATCTCGGTGGCCTGCATGCACTGCAGCGACGCCCCCTGCATGGCGGTGTGCCCCGTCGACTGCTTCTACCGCACCGAGGAAGGCGTGGTGCTGCACGACAAGGACACCTGCATCGGGTGCGGCTACTGCAGCTACGCCTGCCCCTTCGGCGCGCCGCAGTTCCCCAGCAACGGCACCTTCGGCATGCGCGGCAAGATGGACAAGTGCACCTTCTGCGCCGGCGGCCCCGAAGCCAACGGCAGCGCGGCCGAGAACGAGAAGTACGGCCGCAACCGTCTGGCCGAAGGCAAGCTGCCCGCCTGCGCCGAGATGTGCTCGACCAAGGCGCTGATCGGTGGCGACGGCGACGTGGTGGCTGACATCTTCCGCACCCGGGTCATGACACGGGGCAAGGGCAGCGAGGTCTGGGGCTGGGGCACCGCCTACGGCAAGCCCAGCGGTGCCGGCGGCTCGGCAACGAAGCCGGCCAGGTCATGATGCGATTCCCGAAGGCGGGCCGCGCGGTCCTGGGTCTTGCGGCGCTGGCCCTGCTCGCGGCCTGCGGCGAGAAGCCCCAGACATCCGGCACCCGCAAGGCGGACGTGGCTGCCTACCGCGGGGCGGACAACGGCCATGGCGTGCCGGGCTGGAAGGCCGGTGATGCCGCCAGCTGGGAAGCCCAGATGAAGAACCGCAGCCAGGGCCAGAACGAGTACTCACGCGCCTCGGCGCCCTGAGCACCTGGACCCCAAAGGAAAAGCAATGCTGAGCACGATGCGCATACTGATCGTCGGTGCGATGTGGGCCTGTGTCGCCATCGGCGCCACCTCGGCCCAGCCGGCCGCGCCGACCGCGTCCGAGGCGGTCGCGCCCAAGGGCCCGCCGGCCGGTTTCGTGGCGCCTGCCGAGCCGCAACCCGGCGAGAGCAATGCACAGCGTGCAGCGACCCAGCCCGGCAACAACGCGCCCTTCTGGCGCGACGTGCGCGAGTCGGGTGCCAAGGCCGGCTACAGCAGCCTGCCGGGGGCGGAACAGGGCGTGCTGATACAGGAGTTCGTGCAGTACCCCGGCTCGCGCTTCACGTCGGCCGGTGAAGCCTGGAGGCAGGTGCGCAACAACTGGATCATTCCCTACGGCGGCTCGCTGCTGGTGATCGTCGCACTGGCCATCGCCATCTTCTACTGGCGCAAGGGCCAACTCGGCGGCCACGTGCCCGACACCGGCCGCAGGATCGAGCGTTTCACTCCCTTCGAGCGCGCTGCGCACTGGTCGAACGCCATCGCCTTCGTGGTGCTGGCGGTGTCGGGCATCGTCATCGCCTTCGGCAAGTTCTTTCTGTTGCCGGTGATGGGTGCCACGCTGTTCGGCTGGTTGAGCTATGGACTGAAGACGGTGCACAACTTCGCCGGCCCGCTGTTCGCGGTGTCGCTGCTGGTCGTGATCTTCACCTTCATCCGCGACAACCTGCCCGCCAAGGGTGACCTGCACTGGCTGCGCCGCGGCGGCGGCCTGCTCAGCGGGCACGAGGTGCCTTCGCACCGCTTCAATGCGGCCGAGAAGCTGCTGTTCTGGGGCGGCGTCTTCCTGATCGGCCTGATCGTCGTCGGCTCGGGGCTGGTGCTCGACCTGCTGGTGCCCGGGCTGGGTGACACGCGCGGCGAGATGCAGGTGGCCCACATGATCCACGCCGTGGGTGCGGTGCTGATGATGGCCATGTTCCTCGGACACATCTACATCGGCACGGTGGGCATGAAGGGCGCCTACGGCGCGATGCGCACCGGCTACGTCGACGAAGGCTGGGCCAAGGAACATCACGAGTGGTGGTACGAGGACATCAAGGCGGGCAAGATCCCTGCACAGCGTTCTCGACCCGATGCGCCACCTTTGGGCAGCGCCACGCCGCAGGCCTGACAGCCTGGCCGACCCGAACCCGACCCCGGAGACAAGACGATGAAGATGCTTCCCAGCCGGCCCTTGCTGCTGGCCGCGACCCTGGCAGGTCTGCTGCTCGCAGGGGTGGCGCACGCCAAGCTGCCTCCGCTGAGCGACGAAGCCAAGGCCAAGGCTGCCGAGAATGCGGCCAAGGCCGCCCATGGCAACCAGGTGGCGAACTACCAGCTGTGCAAGTCCATGGATCGCCTGGCGGCGGTGTATCAGGCCGAAGTCAAGAAGGCCGGCAAGGAGGTCAAGCCGCCCACGGCGACGCCGGCCTGCGCCGACCCCGGGCCCTTCGTCTACACGCCGCCGCCACCGCTCGAAGCAGCCGGGGCGCATTCACCGGCCAAGACCGCCACGGCGCCGCCCAACGTCAAGACCCCGTCGGCCGAGCAGGGCAGCAAGAAGCCCTAAGCTGCTGCGCATGAGCCAAGCCGATCTGCTGCACGGCCCTTTGGGCGAGCCCGACCGCTACCGGTTGGTGGCCGATGCGCCGCGACTGACCGACGCCCGCTGCGAACTGCTGCGGGAGATCCAGATCGTCGACGAGTACGGCGGCAAGCGGGTCATCCACATCCCGGCCGAGCGGCCGCTGACGATCTTCGTCGACAAGCGCGAGCTGGTCACCTTGATGACGCTGGGCGCCTGCCCCGAACTGCTGGTGCTGGGTTATCTGCGCAACCAGCGCCTCATCGCTCATGCTGCCGAGGTGGAGTCGATCACCGTCGACTGGGACGTTCACGCCGCCGCGGTCAAGACGCGCGCCGGCGTGCAGGACATCGAGGCCAGGACCGCGCGCCGGGTCGTCACCACCGGCTGCGGCCAGGGCACGGTCTTCGGCGACGTGATGTCGCAGATCGATGCCGTTCGCCTGCCATCGGCGCAGGAAGCCCGCATCCGCCAGGGCACGCTGGTGCGCATGCTGGAGACCATGCGCCAGCAGGACAGCATCCACCGCAAGGCGGGTTCGGTGCACGGCTGCGCGCTCTTCCGGGGCAGCGAGATGCTGATGTTCGTGGAAGACGTGGGCCGCCACAACGCCATCGACACCATCACCGGCTGGATGGCCCTGCACGACGTGCCCGGCGGCGACAAGACCTTCTACACCACGGGACGCCTGACCAGCGAAATGGTGATGAAGGCAGCACAGATCGGCGTGCCCATCGTGGTGTCCCGCAACGGCGTCACGGCCATGGGTCACGAGATGGCGCAGCGGCTGGGCATGACCTTGTTCGGCCGCGCCGCCAACAAGCATTTCCTCTGCTACACGGGCTCCGAGCGTTTCGACTCCGAGCCCGAACCGCAGCGAGCACCGGTGCGAGTCGTGGCGGGGTGACCGGCAGCGGCCGAGCCACCTGCGCGCCTGCGCTCCTCAGATCGACATCTTCTTCCGCACGCCGTCGGCTTCCATGTCGGCGCCCAGACCGCGCTGGATGATCTCGCCGCGTTCCATCACCAGGTACTGGTCGGCCAGCTCCGCGGCGAAGTCGTAGTACTGCTCCACCAGCACGATGGCCATGGTGCCGCGGTCGGCCAGCATGCGGATGACGCGGCCGATGTCCTTGATGATGCTGGGCTGGATGCCTTCGGTGGGCTCGTCCAGCATCAGCAGCTTCGGTCCCGCCGCCAGGGCGCGTGCAATGGCCAGCTGCTGCTGCTGGCCGCCGGACAGGTCGCCGCCGCGGCGGTTGATCATCTGCCTGAGCACCGGGAACAGCTCGAAAAGCTCGGTCGGGATGGGCGTGCCGCCGGGCTTGGAGGCCAGGCCCATGCGCAGGTTCTCCTCGACGGTCAGCCGGCCGAAGATCTCGCGGCCCTGGGGCACGTAGCCGATGCCGCGGCGCACCCGGTCGTAGGAGGTCGCCTTGGTGATGTCGCCGCCATCGAAGACGACGCTGCCGGTCTTCACCGGCACCACCCCCATCAGGCTTTTCAGCAGCGTGGTCTTGCCCACGCCGTTGCGGCCCAGCACCACCGTGACTTCGCCCAGCCGCGCCTCGAAGCCCAGGTTGCGCAGGATGTGCGAGCCCCCGTAATACTGGTTCAAGCCATCGACCCGAAGCACGGCCTCGGTTTTCCCAAGCAAACGCCGCGGATCCGGCTCCGCCGGTCCGCCAGCGTCGCCCCCTCGAGGGGGAGCGCCGAAGGCGCTGCGGGGGTGGTCGTCACCTCCCAAGATAGACCTCCACCACCTTCTGGTTGGCCTGCACGTCCTTCAGCAGCCCCTCGGCCAGCACGCTGCCTTCGTGCAGCACGGTGACGGTCTTGCGACCCTGCGTGAGCTGGTCGACGAACTTCATGTCGTGTTCGACCACCACCAGCGAGTGCTGGCCTTCGAGGCTCAGGAACAGCTCGGCCGTGCGCTCGGTCTCTTCGTCGGTCATGCCGGCCACCGGTTCGTCCAGCAGCAGCAGCTTGGGGTCCTGCATCAGCAGCATGCCGATCTCAAGCCACTGCTTCTGCCCGTGGCTCAGCAGGCCGGCGATGCGCTGCGCCTCGTTCGTCAGATGAATCAGCTGAAGGACCTCGCCGATGCGGTCGAGCTGCACGCCGCTCAGGCGGAAGAACAACGAAGCCCGCACGCTGCGGTCGGCCTTCAGGGCCAGCTCGAGGTTCTCGAAGACGGTGAGCTGTTCGTACACCGTGGGCTTCTGGAACTTGCGGCCGACGCCGATCTGCGCGATCGCCGGTTCCGTCAGGCGCAGCAGGTCGATGTTCGAGCCGAAGAACACCTTGCCGGCATCGGGCCGGGTCTTGCCGGTGATGCAGTCCATCATCGTCGTCTTGCCGGCGCCGTTGGGCCCGATGATGCAGCGCAGCTCGCCCACGTTGATGGTCAGCGACAGGTCGTTGAGCGCCTTGAATCCGTCGAAGCTGACGGTGATGCCGTCGACGTAGAGCGCCACGCCCTGTGCGAAGTAGGGCTCTGCCGCGGTGAACGGGCGGCTGCGCTCCTGGTGGGCGGCCAGCGCCTTGGCGCCGGCATCCATCAGGTCGGGCGTCACTCGCGCTCTCCCTTCTTCTTCAGCAGGCCGATGATGCCGTTGGGCAGGAACAGCGTCACCGCGATGAACAGGGCGCCCAGGAAGAACAGCCAGTATTCGGGGAAGGCCACGGTGAACCAGCTCTTGGCGCCGTTGACGAAGAAGGCCCCGACGATGGGACCGATGAGCGTCGCCCGACCGCCCACGGCCGCCCAGATCGCCATCTCGATGCTGGCCGCGGGGCTCATCTCGCCGGGGTTGATGATGCCCACCTGCGGCACGTACAAGGCCCCGGCCACGGCGCACATCACGGCCGACAGCGTCCAGATGCTCAGCTTGTAGGCCACCGGGTCGTAGCCGGTGAACATGACGCGCGTCTCGGCGTCGCGGATGGCCTGCAGCACGCGCCCGTACTTGCTCTGCACGATGGCGCGCGACATCAGGTAGAAGCCGATCAGCACCAGGCCGCTCAACACGCACAGGACCACGCGCATGTCGGGCGTGGCGATGGGAATGTCCAGGATGCGCTTGAAGTCCGTGAAGCCGTTGTTGCCGCCGAAGCCGGTCTCGTTGCGGAAGAACAGCAGCATCGCGGCGAAGGTCAGGGCCTGCGTGATGATGGAGAAGTACACCCCCTTGATGCGCGAGCGGAAGGCGAAGTAGCCGAACACGAAGGCGAGCAGCCCGGGCACCAGCACCACCAGGATCATCTGGCCGATGAAACTGTCGCTCCAGGCCCAGTGCCAGGGAAACTCTTTCCAGTTCAGGAAGACCATGAAGTCCGGCATCTCGGACTTGTACTGGCCATCGGTGCCGATCTGTCGCATCAGGTACATGCCCATGCCGTAGCCGCCCAGCGCGAAGAACAGCCCGTGGCCCAGCGACAGGATGCCCGTGTAGCCCCAGATGAGGTCGATGGCCAGGGCGCAGATCGCGTAGCAGAGGATCTTGCCCAGCAAGCTCACATAGAACCCGCTCAGATGCAGGGCGCTCTCCTCCGGCACGAAAAGATTCAGGACAGGCACCACCCCCGCCAGAAACACCACAGCGAGGAGGACGCCAGTCCAACCTCGCACCCCCAGCAGACGCCGCGGAACCGGCTCCGCCGGTCCGCCAGCGTCGCCCCCCTGGGGGGGAGCGCCGAAGGCGCTTCGGGGGGGGGTCATGTCTCCCGGCCTTTCATGGCGAAGATGCCCTGTGGTCGCTTCTGTATGAAGATCACGATCAGCACCAGGACCATGATCTTGGCCAGCACTGCGCCTTGCCAGCCCTCCAGCAGCTTGTTCAGCACGCCCAGTCCGAGTCCGGCGTAGACGGTGCCGGCGAGTTGGCCGACGCCGCCCAGCACCACCACCATGAAGCTGTCGACGATGTAGCCCTGGCCCAGGTCCGGGCCCACGTTGCCGACCTGGCTGAGCGCGCAACCGGCCAGGCCCGCGATGCCCGAACCGAGCGCGAAGGCATAGGTGTCCACGCGCGCGGTGTTCACGCCCATGCAGGCGGCCATGCGGCGGTTCTGCGTCACGCCGCGCACGAACAGGCCCAGCCGCGTCTTCGAGATCAGCAGGGCCACGCCGGCCAGCACCAGGGCCGCGAACACGAGGATGGCGATGCGGTTGTAGGGCAGGGTGAGGTTGGGCAGCACCTGCAGGCCGCCCGACAACCAGGACGGGTTCTCGACACCGACGTTCTGCGCACCGAACAGGGTGCGCACGGATTGCATCAGGATCAGGCTGATGCCCCAGGTGGCCAGCAGCGTCTCCAGCGGCCTGCCGTAGAGCCAGCGGATGACGCTGCGTTCCATCGCCGCGCCCACCAGGGCGGCGACCAGGAATGAAACCGGTATGGCCGCCAGGATGTACCAGTCGAACGCGCCAGGCAGATAGGTCTTGAAGAAGCTCTGCACGAGCCAGGTGGCGTAGGCGCCGATCATCAGCAGCTCGCCGTGGGCCATGTTGATGACACCCATCAGCCCGTAGGTGATGGCCAGCCCCAGGGCGGCCAGCAGCAGGATCGAACCCAGGCTGGCGCCCGTGAACAGAACGCCCAGCCTCTCGCCCCAGGCCAGGCGCGAGCGCACGGTGTCGAGCGAGCGGGCGATGGCGGCCTTGACCTCCGGGTCGGATTCGGACGCGAGCTTCTCGGCCAGCAATGCCCCGGTCGAGGGATCCTTGCTCGAGGCCAGCAGTTCGGCCGCAGCCAGGCGACGGGATCTGTCGCTCGACGAAATGAGCGCAGCTGCGCGCAGCAGTTCGAGACGCGCCTTCAGAACGGGGTCGGTCTCCGATGTGGCGGCCTTTTCCAGAAGGCCGAGCATGCCTTCGTCGGCGGTGTTCTTCAGCGTCTCGATGGCGCGGGCGCGCTCGGAACGCTCGGGTGAGGTCAGCTTGAACGCCGCCAGCGCGCCTTCGAAGGCCTTGCGCATGCGGTTGTTGTTGACGACGTCCTCGGCATCCTCGGGCAGCTGAGTCGCGGCGCCGCTGCCGGCCTCGGTGACCTGCTCGCCGCGCACGATGTAGGCCTTGCCGCCCGACACCTTCACCTCGTCGGCCAGCAGGGCCTCGACGAAGGGAACCAGCGCCGCATCACCGGTGTCGAGGACTTCGTTGAGCGCTGCGATGCGGTCGTCGCTGTCGCCGTCGGCGATGCGGGAGGCCTGCTCGGGCGAGAGCGCGTAGGCGCTGCCCGCCCAGCCGGCCAGGGCCAGGATCAGGCCTCCGAGGAGGCCTCTCAGGAACGTCATCGGGAAGAGTTACTTCTTCGCGACGACAGGCACGTTCAGCTTGCCCTTGTTCTCGGGGATGAAGTCGCTCCAGGGGTCGGCCACCACCGGGCCCTTGGTCTTCCACACCACCTTGAACTGGCCGTCGGCCTGCACTTCGCCGATGAACACGCTCTTGTGCAGGTGATGGTTCTTCTCGTCCATCTTGGAGGTGATGCCCGATGGCGCCTTGAAGGTCTGGCCGGCCATCGCCGCGATGACCTTGTCGGTGTCGGTGCTCTTGGCCTTGTTGACTGCCTGGGCCCACATGTGAACGCCGATGTAGGTCGCTTCCATCGGGTCGTTGGTCAGCGGCCTGTCCTTGTGGCCGGCGATGTTCTTGGCCTTGGCGTAGTCGCTCCACTTCTTGATGAAGGCGTCGTTGGTCGGGTTCTTGATCGACATGAAGTAGTTCCATGCCGCCAGGTGGCCGACCAGCGGCTTGGTGTCCACACCGCGCAGTTCCTCTTCACCCACCGAGAACGCCACCACCGGCACGTCGGTGGCCTTCAGGCCCTGGTTGCCCAGTTCCTTGTAGAAGGGCACGTTGGAGTCGCCGTTGATGGTGGAGATCACCGCCGTGCGCTTGCCTTCGGAAGCGAACTTCTTGATCTTGGCGATGATGCTCTGGTAGTCAGAATGCCCGAAGGGGGTGTACTCCTCGATGATGTCGGCCTCGGGGATGCCCTTGGACTTCAGGAAGGCGCGCAGGATCTTGTTCGTGGTGCGCGGGTAGACGTAGTCGGTGCCCAGCAGCACGAAGCGCTTGGCAGCGCCGCCGTCCTTGCTCATCAGGTACTCGACGGCCGGAATGGCCTGCTGGTTGGGCGCGGCACCGGTGTAGAAGACGTTCTTGCTGAGTTCCTCGCCTTCGTACTGCACGGGGTAGAACAGCAGCGAATTGGTTTCCTCGAACACCGGCAGCACCGACTTGCGCGACACGCTGGTCCAGCAGCCGAAGGTCACGGCGACCTTGTCCTGGGTGATGAGCTGCCGGGCCTTCTCGGCGAACAGCGGCCAGTTCGAAGCCGGGTCGACCACCACGGGCTCGAGCTTCTTGCCCAGCACGCCGCCCTTGGCGTTGATCTCGTCGATGGCCATCAGGACGGTGTCCTTCAGCACGGTCTCCGAAATGGCCATGGTGCCAGACAGAGAGTGCAGGACGCCCACCTTGATGGTGCCTTGCGCAAAGGCCGGCAGGGTGAACAGGCCCGACAGGGCCAGTGCAGCGCTTGAAGCCTTGAGCGCGTGACGACGGTTCATGAATACCTCCAGTGTGTAGATGCCCGGAAATGGGCGTCGGGAAATCCCTCGGTTCGACTTTGCAAGGCCTGTGCCAAGCCTTCTGCAAACCCGCTGTCACGTGTCGCGGGCGCTTGTTGCCGGCTGGGTGGTGCAAGCGGGAAAGGTTCGGCCGGGGGCGGTGTCGCTCGCCGAGATCGGTGCGTCGCGCTCCAGATCGGGGCGTTCGAAGCGCGCGGCCACATCAATGCACCAGTCTGGTGTGTTGCTGGCGGCATGGCGCTGGCACCGCTCTTGCTGCCGGGACGTCGTGCTCGTGGCAACATGACACGCCCGATCCTCGACGCGAGGCGGGCCGAAGAATCAAGAGGAGTGCCGGATGGAACTGACGCCGCGAGAGAAGGACAAGTTGCTGATCTTCACCGCAGCACTGCTGGCGGAGCGCCGCAGGGCGCGTGGCCTCAAGCTCAACGTGCCCGAAGCCGTGGCGCTCATCAGCGCGGCCATCATGGAAGGCGCGCGAGATGGCCGCACGGTGGCACAGTTGATGAGCGAGGGAAAGACCGTGCTGTCGCGTGCCGACGTGATGGCAGGGGTGGCCGAGATGGTCCCCGAGATCCAGATCGAAGCCACCTTCCCCGACGGCACCAAGCTGGTGACCGTGCACCAGCCCATCACCTGACCCGACGCCGTGCTCCAACGAG
The DNA here is from genome assembly GCA_022843905.1 of Rubrivivax sp. Lineage (GTDB taxonomy): Bacteria > Pseudomonadota > Gammaproteobacteria > Burkholderiales > Burkholderiaceae_C > Rubrivivax. Next base: position 188,174 of record JALHMT010000004.1, on the reverse strand, counting down.
CCGCCGCGCCTCGCCCGATCCGCCCTGGACACTCACGCACCCTGGAGCACCGATGACCCGCCTTCTGCCCTTCACCGCCTGCACCGTCCGGCACGTCGCCGTGCGTGCGCTGCTGCCGGCCCTGCTGCTTCTGGCGCCGGCTCTGGCGGCCGCGCATGCGGGCGCCGACGGCGGAGTTCACCATGGCTTCATGGCCGGACTGATGCATCCCTTCACCGGGATCGATCACCTGCTGGCGATGCTGGCGGTCGGGATGTGGGCGTCGCAGGCGCCACGTCGGATCTGGGTCGCACCGCTGGCCTTCGTCAACCTGATGCTGGTGGGTGCGCTGCTGCAGTTGCCCAGCGGCCTGTCGGCGCTGGTCGAACCGCTGGTGGCGGTCTCGGTGCTGGTGCTGGGCGGCCTGCTGTTGCGCCGTGCGCGCTGGCCGGTGCTGGCCATGAGCCTGCTGGCGGCGTCGTTCGCACTGTTCCATGGCGCCGCTCATGCCGTCGAGCTGGCGGGCGGCGCTGCGCTGGCCGGCATGCTGTGCGCCACGCTGCTGCTGCAGGCCACCGGCCTGGCCATCGGCCGCTGGACCCAGGCGCAGCAACGCCCCTGGGCCCTTCAGGCCACGGGAGGTGCGGTGGCCTCGGTCGGCGCGCTGCTCCTGGTGGCGGGCTGGATCTGAAGACCATTTCAAGAGGACAGAAGATGATCCCAGGCGAGATGTTCACCGACGGGCCCGACCACGTCATCAATCCGGGCCGCCGCGTTTCGCGCTTGGTGGTCGAGAACCGCGGCGACCGGCCGATCCAGGTCGGCTCGCATTACCACTTCGCCGAGACCAATCCGGCACTGGGCTTCGACCGCGCCGCCGCGCGCGGCATGCGGCTGAACATCGCCTCGGGAACGGCCGTGCGCTTCGAACCCGGCCAGCAGCGCACGGTGGAGCTCTGCGAGTACGCCGGCAGCCGCGAGGTCTGGGGTTTCCGCGGCGACGTGCAAGGGAAACTCTGATGGCCACCCTCGGACGACGCGCCTACGCCGAGATGTTCGGCCCCACCGTGGGCGACCGCCTGCGCCTGGCCGACACCGACCTGATCGTCGAGGTCGAACAGGACCTGACGCTGCGCGCCGGCGGCTACGGCGAAGAGGTCAAGTTCGGCGGCGGCAAGACCATACGCGACGGCATGGGCCAGAGCCAGCGCCGCAACGGCCCCGGCGCGATGGACGCGATGGATTGCGTCATCACGAACGCGGTGATCATCGACCACGCCGGCATCCTGAAGGCCGACATCGGGCTGCGCGGCCAGCGCATCGCGGCCATCGGCAAGGCCGGCAACCCCGACGTGCAGCCGGGCGTGGACATCGTCATCGGCCCCGGCACCGAGATCATCGCCGGCGAAGGCATGATCGTGACGGCCGGCGGCATCGACAGCCACATCCACTTCATCTGCCCGCAGCAGATCGAAGAGGCGCTGATGAGCGGCGTCACCACCATGCTCGGCGGCGGCACCGGGCCGGCCACCGGCACCTTCGCCACGACCTGCACGCCGGGGCCCGAGAACATCGCCCGCATGCTGCTGGCGGCCGAAGCCTTCCCGATGAACCTGGGCTTCCTGGGCAAGGGCAACGCCAGCCGGCCCGAGGCCCTGCGCCAGCAGATCGAGGCCGGAGTCATCGGCCTGAAGCTGCACGAGGACTGGGGCACGACGCCGGCGGCCATCGACTGCTGCCTGTCGGTGGCCGAAGAGACCGACACGCAGGTGTCCCTGCACAGCGATACGCTCAACGAGTCCGGCTTCGTCGAGGACACCATCGCGGCCACCAAGGGCCGCACGCTGTGCGCCTTCCACACCGAAGGCGCGGGTGGGGGCCACGCCCCCGACATCCTGCGCGTGGTGGGCGAGGCCAACTTCCTGCCCAGCAGCACCAATCCGACCATGCCCTACACCGCCAACACGGTGGACGAGCACCTGGACATGCTGATGGTCTGCCATCACCTCGACGCCAGCATCGCCGAGGACCTGGCCTTTGCCGAGAGCCGCATCCGCCGCGAGACCATCGCTGCCGAGGACATCCTGCACGACCTGGGCGCCATCAGCATGATGAGCAGCGACAGCCAGGCCATGGGGCGGGTGGGTGAGGTCATCATCCGCACCTGGCAGACGGCGCACAAGATGAAGGCGCAGCGCGGGGCGCTGGCTGGAGACAGCGAACGCAACGACAACCAGCGTGTCAAGCGCTACATCGCCAAGTACACCATCAACCCGGCCCTGGCCAACGGCATCGCGCACGAGGTGGGCAGCGTGGAGGTCGGAAAGTGGGCCGACCTGGTGTTCTGGAAGCCGGCCTTCTTCGGCGTCAAGCCCAGCCTGATCCTGAAGGGCGGCTTCATCGCCGCCGCCGCGATGGGCGATCCCAACGCCAGCATTCCGACGCCGCAACCGGTGCACTTTCGGCCGATGTTCGGCAGTTTCGGCGGTGCGCTGGCGCGCGGTTCGCTCACCTTCATGAGCCAGGCAGCCGTGCAGCGCGGGGTGGCCGCAGAGCTGGGCCTGCACAAGACCGTCTCGGCCGTGCGCGGCAACCGCAGCGTGAAGAAGGCCGACATGCTGCTGAACCACTACACGCCGGTGATGGAGGTCGACGCACAGACCTATACCGTGCGCGCCGACGGCCAACTGCTGACCTGCGAACCGGCCACCGTGCTGCCGATGGCGCAGCGCTACTTCCTGTTCTAGGCGGTCGCGGCACGGGGCCGCCTTTGCGCCGTCAATGTCGGACGTCGGTGGACCCGGCGAAGCCGGAACCGCCATCGCGGCGAAAGGCCTGCATCACCTCGGCGGCTTGCGGCTGTGCCTTCTGCACCCAGCCGTCGAAACGTTCGCGCGCAGCCTGGCCATAGCGCTGGTAGATCTTCCAGCCGACCCAGCCGACGAGCGCCAGCAGCAGCAGCGTCTTGGCCGCCTTGGCGAACTTGACGATCACCGCGATCCCCATGCCCAGCGCGACCCACTTCACCCACCAGGTCCCGCTGTAGGTCATGGCGTTGATCAGCCAGCACAGTCCCACCACGAATATCGCCTTGAACGGGATGAACACGGCGTCGGTGAGGGTCTTGATGGGGTTCATGCGAGGCTCCTGCGGTCCTGGTGGGATGGCACGATGATGCGCAGGCCCGTGTGGGTCGGCCAGTGTGCTGCGACGAAGCGTCGCAGGGCAGTGCGAAATGCATCGGCGGCCCTCCGAACGGCACGTGTTCGTCGCTGCCGGAACCATCTTTGCCGGGGCGGAGCGACAATCGCGGCATGCTGACCGTCAACAAACTCATTCCCCAGGGTCGCGGCCTGGCCGCCGTGCTGGTCAAGCGCGCCAGCACCGTCGAGCTCGACTGGGACGTGCGCCAGAAGAGCCGTTTCGACGCCACCGACTCCGCCGGCCGTGCGCTGGGCGTGTTCCTGCCGCGCGGCACCGCTGTGCGCGGCGGCGACGTCCTGGTGGCCGAAGACGGCAGTTTCGTGCTCGTGCGCGCAGCACCTCAGCCGGTGCTCGTCGTGCGCCACTGCCAGCAGCACGGCTCGCCCTTCGACCTGGTGCGCGCTGCCTACCACCTGGGCAACCGCCACGTGCAGCTCGAGCTTCAACCCGACCACCTCAAGCTCGAACCCGACCATGTGCTGGCCGACATGCTGCGTCAGCAGCATCTCATCGTCAGCGAAGCAAGCGAGGCTTTCGAGCCCGAGGGTGGCGCGTATGCAACCGGTAGCCACGGCCACGGCCATAGTCACGACCATGTGCATGACCACGGGCATGACCATGGGCATGACCATGGGCACGGGCCTGCTGCGGCTGCGTCGGTGCCCGTCCAGGCGACGATCCAGGTGCATCGTGCGGGTCACGACCACAAGCACGACCACAAGCAGGACACGGGTCACGTCCATGGTCCAGGCTGTGGCCATGATCACAGCCACGGCAAGGGCCACTGAAGCGCCCCAGCCAGTGCGGCACGATGTGTGCGTGCTGCCGCCGTGTTGTCCCGCTCCTGAACCCCATCGATGTCTGCCTCCGCATCGCCTGCTGCCGCTCCCCAGGGCTTCGTGCTCTCGGCCGATGCCTTCCTGCGACTGACCTGGCTGTCGTCGCCGGCGTTGCCGGTCGGCGGCTTCAGCTATTCGGAAGGGCTGGAATCGGCCGTCGAGTCGGGCCGCGTCAGCGACGAGGTCTCGGCAGGCGCCTGGCTGTGCGACGTCGCGGCGCTGAACCTGGCGCGGGCGGAACTGCCGGCGGTCGCCGCCGCGTGGCGCGCCTGGAGCGGCCCGTCCGAGAAGGCGCCCGCAGCCCTGTCGGTGCTGAACGACTGGGTGCTGCAGACGCGGGAAAGCGGCGAGTTCCGCCAGCAGACGCTGCAGATGGGTCGATCGCTGTCCGACTGGCTGCGCCAGCGCGCCCCCGACGATGCCCGGCTGCCGACGCTCGCGGCCTTGCAGCCCGCCGCCACCTGGCCGGTGGCCTTCGCCCTGGCCGCTGCACAGACGGGCGCCCCGGTCGGTGCTGCGCTGTTGTGCTTCGCCTTCGGCTGGGCCGAGAACATGGTGCAGGCGGCTGTGAAGTCGGTGCCGCTGGGGCAGAGCGCCGGTCAGCGACTGCTGGCTCGGCTGGTGACCGCCTTGCCGGAACTGGCGGCGCGCGCCGAGGTGCTGCCCGACGACCAGCGCCAGAGCTTCTCGCCCCTGCTGGCCATCCTGTCGGCGCAGCACGAGGCGCAGTACTCGCGGCTGTTCCGTTCCTGACCCGGCGCGCGCGCCGGCACGCTAGTTGCAACCCCAGATGCCATGACCCAACTCCACAACACTCCCGGCCGCACCAAGAAGCTCCCACCGCTGCGCGTGGGCGTCGGCGGGCCCGTCGGTTCGGGCAAGACCACGCTCGTGGAAATGCTGTGCAAGGCCATGCGCGAGCGCTGGGACCTGGTGGTCGTCACCAACGACATCTATACCAAGGAGGACCAGCGCCTGCTCACCGTGGCCGGCGCGCTGCCGGCCGAGCGCATCATGGGCGTGGAGACCGGCGGCTGCCCGCACACGGCGATCCGCGAAGACGCGTCGATCAACCTCGAGGCGGTCGATCGCATGCTCGAGAAATTCCCCCAGGCCGACATCGTCTTCATCGAGAGCGGCGGCGACAACCTGGCCGCCACCTTCAGCCCGGAGCTGAGCGACCTGACGATCTACGTCATCGACGTCGCCGCCGGCGAGAAGATTCCCCGCAAGGGCGGGCCCGGCATCACCAAGAGCGATCTCTTCGTCATCAACAAGGTCGACCTCGCGCCCTACGTCGGCGCCGACCTGTCGGTGATGGAAGCCGATACGAAGCGCATGCGCGGTGCGCGGCCCTTCGTGATGACGAACCTGAAGACCCGGCAGGGCCTGGCGGAGGTGGTCGCCTTCATCGAGCGCCGCGGCCTGCTGCTGGCCGCCTGAGCGAGCGATCCGCAGCGATGGGCTGGCAGGCCGCTCTGCGGCTGGAATACGATCTGGCCGAGGGCCGCACGCGCGGCCACTCCGAGCACAGCGGGCCGTTGCGTGTGCTCAAGGCGCTGTACCCGGAAGGCGACGCCGTCTGTCACCACGTGCTGGTGCACCCGCCTTCGGGCCTGGTGGGCGGCGACGGCATCGGCATCCGTCTTACGTTGGGCGCCGGCAGCCACGCCGTGCTCACGACGCCGGGCGCCACCCGCTTCTATCGCAGCCTGGGCGACGAGGCGACCCAGACGGTCGACGCTCGCGTGGCCGCCGGTGCGCGGCTGGAGTGGCTGCCGCTGGAGAACCTCATCTACAGCGGCGCCCTGGCGGTCAACCGGCAGCGTTTCGAGCTCGAGCCCGGTGCGGCGATGCTGGGCTGGGACCTGCTCGGCCTGGGTCTGCCGGCCTCCGATGCGCCTTTCGTGGCCGGGCGGGTGCGCCAGCGCATCGAGGTGGCCGGCCTGTGGCTGGATGCGGCCAGCATCGCTGCCGATGACCTGCTGCTGCTGGACTCGCCTGCCGGTCTGGCCGGGCGGCGTGCACTGGCCACACTGTGGTGCGCCTGGGGCGCGGCGCCCGACGGCGACGTCGTGAACCTGCTGCTGGACTCTGCCCGCGAGCAGTTTGCCCGGTTAGAGGTCACGCAACCCGGGCGGGTACTGGCCGGCGTGACCCAGGTCCACCCGCAGCTGTTGCTGGTGCGGGCGATGGCCGACCGCATCGAGCCGCTTCTGGACCTGTTGCGGGGCGTGCGCCGCGAGTGGCGCGGCCTGGCCTGGGGTCGCCCGGCCGTCGAGCCGCGCGTCTGGGGAACCTGAGCGGCAGGGCTGCGGGGTCGGGAGGGAGCGCGAGCCCGTCAGGCAGGATGCGCCAGGTCGCGGATGTGCGTGGGCCCGGCGATGTCGGTGATCTGGTCGAACAGCCGGCGGTTCCAGCCCAGCGAGAACAGCAGCTCGGCCACCACGAACATCGGCCCCACCAGCAGGCCGACGAGATCGTCGACGAAAGCCGGCTTGCGCCCTTCGTAATAGTGGCCCACCAACTGGATGATCCAGCCCAGCACGAAGCTGCCCAGCCCCCAGGCCAGCCACTGCCCGAAGGGCGCGCCCGTCACCAGGTGGGCCAGGGCCACCAGCAGGCCGACCGCGAGACTGGTCGCCGCACCAAGCACCAGGTGCCGGCTGAGGTACCAGATGGCGGCCCCGGCGAAGGCCACCCAGGCCAGGGTCAACCCGACGCCGCCGATGTCGAACGCCACCCGGCCGAGCAACACGCCGACGGCGAAGACGATGAGCGGGATGCCCAGCATGTGCGTGCCGATGTTGCGGCGGTCGCGGTGATAACGGGCGTACTGCACCAGCAGTTCGGTGGCGTTGCGCATGCAGGGCCTCCGTCGAGACGGCTTCGATGTGCACATGCTAAGCGTCTGCGGCGGCCGAGTCCACGCCAGGCATTGCAGCCGTCGTGCGGCGCGCGGGAGCGGCCTCCTAGAATGCCCGTCTTCCTACCGTCCGTAGAACATCCCGATGAGCATCAAGAGCGACAAGTGGATCCGCCGCATGGCCGAACAGCACGGCATGATCGAGCCCTTCGAGCCGGGGCAGGTGCGGGTGTCGGCCGACGGGCAGCGCATCGTCAGCTACGGCACCAGCAGCTACGGCTACGACATCCGCTGCGCGCCGGAGTTCAAGGTGTTCACGAACGTGCACAGCACGGTGGTCGACCCCAAGAACTTCGACGAGCGCAGCTTCGTCGACATCAACGCGCCCGTGTGCATCATCCCGCCCAACAGCTTCGCGCTGGCGCGCACCATGGAGTACTTCCGGATCCCGCGCAACGTGCTGACCATCTGCCTGGGCAAGAGCACCTATGCGCGCTGCGGCATCATCGTCAACGTCACCCCCTTCGAGCCCGAGTGGGAAGGCTTCGTGACACTCGAGTTCAGCAATACCACACCCTTGCCCGCGAAGATCTACGCCGGCGAAGGTTGTGCCCAGGTGCTGTTTTTCGAGAGTGACGAAGTCTGCGAGACCAGCTACAAGGACCGGGGCGGCAAATACCAGGGTCAGCGCGGCGTCACGCTGCCCAAGACCTGAGGCGCCTGCGCCTCCTGGAGCAATCGATGAAGTGGGAAGGTGAACGGCAGAGCCAGAACGTCGAGGACCGCCGCGGCACGGGCGGCGGCGGGCGTCGGGTCGGGGGGCGCGGCATCGGGCTGGGCACCATCGTCATCGCCCTGGTGGCAGGGTGGATCTTCGGCGTCAACCCGCTGACCGTGCTGGGCCTGCTGTCGGGCGAGGGCGGTGGGCTGGCGCCCACCAGCACGCAGGCCCCGGCGCGCCCGCCACCGGCCAGCGACAAGCAGGCGGCCTTCGTCTCCACCGTGCTGGCAGACACCGAAGACGTCTGGGGCAAACTGATCGCCGCCGGCGGCAACCGCTACCAGCCGCCCGGGCTGGTGCTGTTCAGCGGCCGCACGCCCACGGCCTGCGGCGGCGGTGACGCCGCCATGGGCCCGTTCTATTGCCCCGGCGACGCCAAGGTCTACATCGACCTCGACTTCTTCCGCACGCTCGATCGCATGGGCGCGCCCGGCGACTTCGCCCAGGCCTATGTCATTGCGCACGAGGTCGGACATCACCTGCAGCGCCTGATGGGCGTGACCCAGAAGGTCGAGAGCATGCGTGGCCGGGTTTCCGAGGCGCAGATGAACGCGCTGTCGGTGCGCGTCGAACTCCAGGCCGACTGCCTGGCGGGCGTATGGGCGCATCACTCCCAGAAGGGCAAGGGATGGCTGGAGCAAGGCGACGTCGAAGAAGCCATGAACGCCGCCTCGCGCATCGGTGACGACACCCTGCAGCGCCAGTCGCGCGGCACCGTGGTGCCTGAAAGCTTCACCCATGGCACCGCCGCCCAGCGCATGCGCTGGTTCCAGCGCGGCATGCAGCAGGGCAGCGTGAAGGGCTGCGATACCTTCGAGGCGCGCACGCTGTAGTGGTGCTGTCAGCCTGGGCGCCGGCTCCTGGGCGAGAATGCCGAACCGCGTTCTGCGCCCAGCCCGGGAACCTGCATGACCCTGCCGTCCGACCTGCTGCTCAACGACGAACTGCTCAAGGCCATGGCCGCACGCGGCGGGGTGAAGAACTTCCCCGCCCACGCAGTGCTGGTCAACGAGGACGACGACAGCGATTCGATCTACATCCTGGTCAAGGGCCGGGTCAAGGTCTATGGCTCGTCGGCCACCGGACGCGAGATCATCTACAACACGCACGGGCCGGGCGAGTACTTCGGGGAGATGTCGCTCGACGGCGGGCCGCGCTCGGCCTCGGTGATGACGCTGGAGCCCACCACCTGCGTCGTGGTGTCCGGCAGCAACGTGCGCGACTTCCTGGCCACCCATCCCGACTTCGCCCTGCACCTGGTGCGCAAGCTGATCGGCCTGGTGCGCCGCTCCACCGACAACGTCAAGAGCCTGGCGCTCGAAGATGTCTACAGCCGCATCGCCAGGCTGCTCAGTGACATGTCGGTGGAGGAGGGCGGCCTGCGCGTCATCAACGAGAAGCTCACGCAGCAGGACATCGCCGACCGAGTCGGCTCGTCGCGCGAGATGGTCAGCCGCATCTTCAAGCAGCTCACGCAGGGCGGCTACATCGAGTTGAAGAGCCGGCAGATCGTCATCGCCAAGAAGCTGCCTGCAGGCTGGTGAAGGGCTGGCGAGGGGCGCCCCGCGCAAGGGCGGAGTTCGCGCTGGCGTTGTGACGCATTCACATGGCGGGTGAGACCAAAGTCATCGAGTCGAATCTCCAACGCGGTGACCATGACCTGACTGGTTCATGGAGCGCACCGAATGTCCTGTCCCCCGAGCGAGCTACCCGAATGGACCCGCGCTGCGCGTGCGAAGTGGCGCTGGCGCGGTCAGGAAAGGCCGGCTTTCGCTGCGCCGACCGGGCCTGGGCAGACGTCGGTCTGGGACTTCCCCCGACCGCCTCGACTGGCACCCGAGTCTCGCGAAGTGGTGGTGCACTGGATGGGACGGGAGGTGGCGCGCACGCGCCGCGCCGTGAAGGTGCTCGAGACGGGTCACCCGCCGACCTACTACCTGCCCTGGAGCGACGTGGCGCGGCACCTGATGCAACTGGCGCCGGGAGGCTCCTTCTGCGAATGGAAGGGGCCGGCGCAATACTGGTCCCTGGTGCACGACAGGCATCGTCTGCCGGCCGTGGCCTGGAGCTATCCCCAGCCTTTCGTCGGCGCCGAAGCGCTGTCCGACGGCGTGGCCTTTTATGCCCACTCGCTGGATTGCAGCGTGGGCGGCGCGCCGGTACAGCCCCAGCCGGGCGGCTTCTACGGTGGCTGGATCACGCCGGACCTCGCCGGGCCCTACAAGGGGCAGCCCGGCAGTGACGGGTGGTGAGCAAGGGGGGATGAGTGCCGCGTGTCCGACCCGACCGGCCCGGACGCCGGAACGACGAAGGGGTTGGCCGCCTGCGCTGCCAACCCCTCGATGCGACTTGCCTTGGTGCCGGTGACCGGAATCGAACTGGTGACCTTCGCATTACGAATGCGCTGCTCTACCAACTGAGCTACACCGGCGCTGTGTAGCCCGCGACTATAGCACGCGAGACCGCCTGGGCTCTGCTGGCCCAAAGGCCGGCCCGGGTTGAGCGCTGACCGGGCCTCAGGCCCTTCGAGGCCGTGCAGAACCGGCGCACCCGGGCGCAGCGCCCCATGAAGCCTCGACTACAGTCCTCGGCGATGCCCTGCGCCGCTGCACCCGCTGATTCTGCCCCGATGGCTCTCCGCGTCGCCGTGATCGGCGGCGGGCCGGCCGGTTTGATGGCGGCCGAAGTGCTTGCGCAGCAGGGCTGCCGGGTCGACGTCTTCGACGGCATGCCCTCGGTGGGCCGCAAGTTCCTGCTGGCCGGCAAGGGCGGCCTCAACCTCACGCACGGCGAGGCGCGCGAGGCCTTCGTGGCCCGCTACGGCTCGCGCGCTGCCGACGTGGCCCGCTGGCTCGAAGGCTTCGACGCCGCGGCGGTGCGGGACTGGGCCGCAGCGCTGGGTGTGGAGACCTTCGTCGGCAGTTCGGGCCGCGTCTTTCCCGTCGACATGAAGGCCGCCCCGCTGCTGCGCGCCTGGCTGCACCGTTTGCGCCAGCAAGGCGTGCGCTTCCACATGCGCCACCGCTGGCTGGGCTGGGCTGAAGACGGTTCGCTGCGGATGCAGACCCCGGACGGTCCCGTCTCCTGGTCCGCCGATGCCGCCGTGCTGGCGCTGGGCGGCGCCAGCTGGGCGCGTCTGGGCTCGGACGGTGCCTGGTGGCCGCTGCTGGACGGGCGCGGGGTGAACCTGGCGCCCTTGATACCTTCGAACTGCGGCTTCGATGTGGGCTGGAGCGAGCACCTCGCCAGCCGCCACGCCGGTGCGCCGGTCAAGTCGGTGGCCCTGTCGCATCGCGGCCTGCGGCACAAGGGCGAGTTCGTCATCACCGCCGGAGGTGTCGAAGGCAGCCTCGTGTATGCCTTCTCGGCCGCTCTGCGCGACGACATCGCCGCGCACGGCAGCACCGTGGTCGAGCTCGACCTCTTGCCCGATCGCAGCCTGGAGTGGGTGCAGCGCGAAGTCCTGCATCCGCGCGGACCGCGCTCGCTGGGCACGCACCTGAAGACGCGCCTGTCGCTGTCGGGCGTGAAGGCCGCTCTGCTGCACGAGATCGTGCCGCGCGAGGACATGGCCGACGTGCAGCGCCTGGCTGCAGCGATCAAGGCACTGCCCATCAGGCTGAATGCAGCCCGGCCGATCGACGAGGCGATCAGCAGCGCCGGCGGCGTGCGTTTCGATGCGCTGGACGCGAACCTGATGCTTCGCGCACTGCCCGGGGTGTTCTGCGCTGGCGAGATGATCGACTGGGAGGCGCCCACCGGGGGCTACCTGCTCACTGCCTGCCTGGCCAGCGGTCGCGCCGCAGGGCAGGGCGTCATGCACTGGCTGCGCTCGCGCTCGCCATCGTCGCCGGCCGCGGTGACTCAGGAGTAGGTCACCCAGTCGGCGGCCGGCAGGCCGTCCAGATGCGGCAGGTGGTTGTAGCTCTGCAGCATGTGCCGCTTGGGCGTGTAGGCGAACTCGGTCAGGGCGCTGTTGCGAAGCCGCAGGTTGAGCTCGATGGTGGTCTCGGCGGGGGTGCCCAGCACCTGCCCGACAGCGGTGGTGATGGGGCCGCCGCTGGACACCAGCAGCACGTTGCCACTGCACTGCGTGCGCACGTGGTCCAGCGCCTGCTGGATGCCCGCGACGAACTCGGCATAGCTCGGCATGCCTACGGGCGCGGTGCTGCCCTGCATCCAGGCCGCCAGCCCCTGGCGCAGCATGCGAAAGTGGTCGCGGTAGGCTTCAGGCGTGCTGGGCGGCGCCAGCGGCCCCGCGTGCACGGCACGGATCACGGCCTCGCCGTCGTACTCGTCGAGGCCCGGCCACACGCTGGCCTCGGGGGCGGCGACGTCGCCCAGGCCCCGCACGATGCCGTCCAGCGACTGCGCGTGGCGGCGCAGCGAACCGCGCAGCACCGCGTCGAACTGCAGTCCTCGCGCGGCGAACCAGGCGCCGAGCTTCTCGCACTGCCGTGCGCCCAGGGGGCTGAGCTGGTCGTAGTCGGCCGCGCCGAACGAGGCCTGGCCGTGGCGCACGAGGTAGAGGATGCCCATGGCGGGATTGTCGGTTGCCGCCGGACCGCGGCCCGTCGCCGCCGGGACAGCGTCGGCCTCAGCCGGCCGCGTGGTACGAGGTCACGCGCTCGACCTCGTTCTTCGATCCCAGCATCACCGCCACGCGCTCGTGCAGCTTCACGGGCTGGATCTCCATGATGCGGTGCGTGCCGTTGGTGGCGGCGCCGCCGGCCTGCTCGACCAGGAAGGCCATGGGATTGGCCTCGTACATCAGGCGCAGCTTGCCGGGCTTGTCGGGCTCGCGCTGGTCCCAGGGGTACAGGAAGACGCCGCCCCGCGTCAGGATGCGGTGCACGTCGGCCACCATGCTGGCCACCCAGCGCATGTTGAAGTCCTTGCCGCGCGGGCCGTCCTTGCCCTTCAGGCATTCGTCGATGTAGCGCGTGACCGGGGGCGCCCAGTGGCGCATGTTGCTCATGTTGATGGCGAACTCGCGCGTGTCCTCGGGGATGCGCACCTCTGCCTGCGTCAGCACCCAGGAGCCGGTCTCGCGGTCGAGCGTGAACATGGCGACGCCGTCGCCCACCGTCAGCACCAGCGTGGTCTGCGGGCCGTAGACGCAGTAGCCGGCCGCAGCCTGCTGCTTGCCGGGCTGCAGGAAGTCTTCTTCGCTGACGCCGCGCGCATGGCCGATCTTGCGCAGCACCGAGAAGATGGTGCCGATGGAGACGTTGACGTCGATGTTGCTGGAGCCGTCGAGCGGGTCGAACAGCAGCATGTATTCGCCCTGCGGGTAGCGGTTGGGCACGACGTGGATGGAGTCCATCTCCTCGCTGGCCATCGCCGCCAGGTGCCCGCCCCATTCGTTGGCCTCGATCAGCACCTCGTTGCTGATGACGTCGAGCTTCTTCTGGATCTCGCCCTGCACGTTCTCCTGGCCGGCGCTGCCCAGCACGTCGCCCAGCGCGCCCTTGTTGACGGCGATGGCGATGCGCTTGCAGGCGCGCGCGACGACCTCGATGAGCAGTCGCAACTGGGCCGGGATGCGGCCATGCTCGCGCTGTTGCTCGACCAGGTACTGTGTCAGGCTGATGCTGCGTTTCATGCGGCCTCCAGGGCGCGGGTGATGACCTCGCGCACGTCGTTGCTGAGATCGGTCTTGGCGGCCACGCGCTCGATGGCGCTGCGCGCTGCTGTTCGGTAGGGCTCCTCGAGCACGCTCCAGCGGTCCATGGCGCGGCTCAGCCGGGCCGCCAGGCGCGAGTTGAAGGCATCCAGGGCCAGCACCTGGTCCGCCCAGAAGCCGTAGCCGGCGCCGTCGGCGCGGTGGAAGGCCGAGGGGTTGCCCAGGCACAGGTTGAAGACCAGGCTGCGCGCGCGGTTCGGGTTGCGCAGCGAGAAGTCCGGGTGCCGGAGCAACTGCCTGGCGGCGGCGAAGACTTCGCCCGCACGCTCGCCCGGCGGCTCGCCGCGGCCTGACTGCAGGGCAAACCACTTGTCGACCACCAGCGGATCGTTCTTGAAGAGCCCGTGCAAGTGCGCCAGCGCCGGAGCTGCCAGTGCATGGTGGGCCCCCAACAGCGCACCCAGCGCGCCGATGCGGTCGGTCATGTTGCCGGCCTCCTTCACACGCTGGTAGGCACGGCCGGGCCAGACCGGATCGCCACTGACCGAGGCACAGAGGCACAGCATGGCCAGGGCGCGGTTGGCCAGCGCCCGGCGACCGGCCTGCGCCGGCCGTGGGTCGTAGCCCTCGTGCACCTGATGGGCCTCCCAGGTCGTCAGCCAGTCGGCCTGCAGCGCCAGCGCCATCTGGCGACGCGCGGCCTCGCGCACGGCGTGCACCCGCTGCGGGTCGACGCGCTCGAGTTGCTCGGCCACGTAGCCTTCGGAGGGCAGCATCAGCAGCAGGTCCTTGAACGCCGGGTCGAGCGCGCCGTCGTGCAGCACGCCGCGCATGGCCTGCAGGAAGGCCTCGTCGAGCGGGCAGTCCGACGGCTGCGCCACGCCTGCCAGCAGGCGGCGCAGTGCCAGGCGCTGGCCGGCTTCCCAACGGGTGAAGGGGTCGCTGTCGTGCGACAGCAGGGTGAGCAGGGCGGCGTCGTCGAGCCCGTCGTCCATCACCACCGGGGCCGAGAATCCGCGCAGCAGCGAAGGCACCGGCGGCGCTTCCACATCGTCGAAGTGGAAGCTGGCCTCGGCCTCGTCGAGGACCAGAAGGCGTTCGGCTGCCAGCGTACGGCCATCGCTGCCCAGCAGCGCCGCGAGCACGGGGATGACGAAGGCTTCCTTGTGCGGCTGGCCCGGCGTCGGGGCGCAGTGCTGCGACAACGTGAGCGTGTAGCGGCGCGCCTCGGCGTCGTATCGCCCGCGGGCCTTCAGGCGCGGCGTGCCGGCCTGCGCGTACCAGCGCTTGAAAGGCGTCAGCCGGCTGGCCAGCTCGCTGCCGGGGTTGGCGTCGGCAATGGCCTGCGCAAAGTCGTCGCAGGTCACGGCCTGGCCGTCGTGGCGCTGGAAGTACAGCGTGATGCCGCGTGCGAAGCCCTCGCGGCCCACCAGCGTGTGCATCATGCGCACGACCTCGGCGCCCTTTTCGTAGACCGTGGCGGTGTAGAAGTTGTCGATGGCGGCGTAGCTGTCGGGCCGCACGGGGTGCGCCATGGCGCCTGCGTCCTCGGGGAACTGCGAGGCGCGCAGCTTGATCACGTCATCGATGCGCTTGACCGCACGCGCCGAGGCGCTGCCGGCCATGTCCATCGAGAACTCCTGGTCGCGGAAGACCGTGAGGCCTTCCTTCAGCGAGAGCTGGAACCAGTCGCGGCAGGTGATGCGGTTGCCCGTCCAGTTGTGGAAGTACTCGTGGGCAATGACGCTCTCGATGCCGGCAAAGTCGTCATCGGTGGCGGTGGCGGCGCTGGCCAGCACGTACTTGGTGTTGAAGAGGTTCAGGCCCTTGTTCTCCATGGCCCCGCCGTTGTAGTCCTCCACCGCCACCACCATGTAGCGGTCGAGGTCCAGCGGCAGCCCGAAGCGCGCCTCGTCCCACACCACGCTGGCCACCAGCGAGGCCATGGCGTGTTCGGTCTTCTCCAGCTCGCCCGGGCGCACGTAGACCTGCAGCAGGTGGTCCTTCCCGCTGCGCGTGCGGATGCGCTGCTCGCGCGCCACCAGGTGGCCGGCGACCAGCGCAAACAGGTAGCTGGGCTTGGGGAAGGGGTCGTGCCACTTCGCGAAGTGGCGCCCGTTGTCCAGTTCGCCCTGCTCGACCAGGTTGCCGTTGCTCAGCAGCACCGGAAATCGCGCCTTGTCGGCGCGCAGCGTCACGGTGTAGACCGCCATCACGTCAGGCCGGTCGAGGAAGTAGGTGATGCGGCGGAAGCCCTCGGCCTCGCACTGGGTGAACAGGCCGCCGCTGCTGGTGTACAGGCCCGAGAGTTCACCGTTCTTGTCGGGCGCGCAGGTGTTGCGAAGCTCCAGCGTGAAGGCCTCGGCGGCCGGCGGGTTGTCGATCACCAGCAGGTGGCCCTCCTGGCGGAAGGACACGCTCTGGCCGTCGGCCTGCACGCGCAGCAGGTTCAGGCCTTCGCCGTGCAGCACCAGCGGCTGGCCGGCAGGGGTGTCGGCGTTGCGTTCGATCTGCAGGCGGCTGGCCACGATGGTCTTGGCCGGGTCGAGATCGAACGCCAGATCGACGCTGCGGATCCAGAACGGGGGTGCGGCGTAGTCCTCGCGCCTGACGAGGGGGGCTGTGCCTTCACGCATGGGAGGGTCTCCGGGTGTTCGGTCTTCTTGGGGTGGTACGGGGCCGCGACAGCTGTGGCACGCCTGCGGCGGGGGGCGGCGATGTTCGCTCTACAGGCCGGACTTCAGGCTGGCTTCGATGAAGGCATCGAGGTCGCCATCGAGCACCTTCTGCGTGTTGCTGATCTCGACATTGGTGCGCAGGTCCTTGATGCGGCTCTGGTCGAGCACGTAGCTGCGGATCTGGTGGCCCCATCCGACATCGGTCTTGGTGTCTTCCAGCTTCTGCTGGGCTTCCATCTGCTTGCGCATCTCGAAGTCGTACAGCCGTGAGCGCAGCCGCTTCCAGGCGGTGTCGCGGTTGCTGTGCTGGCTGCGTCCGTCCTGGCACTGCACGACGATGCCGGTGGGGATGTGCGTCAGACGCACCGCCGAGTCGGTCTTGTTGATGTGCTGGCCGCCAGCGCCGCTGGCGCGAAAGGTGTCGGTGCGCACGTCGGCCGGATTGATCTCGATCTCGATCGTGTCATCGACCTCCGGGTAGACGAACAGGCTGGCAAAGCTGGTGTGGCGGCCACCGGCACTGTCGAACGGGCTCTTGCGCACCAGGCGGTGCACGCCTGTTTCGGTGCGCAGGTGGCCGAAGGCGTAGTCGCCCTCGATCTTCAGCGTGGCGCTCTTGATGCCGGCGACGTCGCCCGGCGTCTCGTCTTCCAGCGTGGCCGTGAAGCCCTTTCGTTCGGCGTACTTCAGATACTGGCGCAGCAGCATGCCGGCCCAGTCACAGGCCTCGGTGCCACCGGCGCCGGCCTGGATGTCGATGAAGCAGTTGCCCGGGTCGGCGGGGTTGCTGAACATGCGCCGGAACTCCAGGCCTTCCACGACTTCGCGCAGCTTGTGCGCTTCGGTCTCGATGGCGGCCAGGTCGTCCAGTGCGCCGTCGGCCTTGCTCATCTCGTAGAGCTCGAGGTTGTCCGACAGGTTGGACTTCAGATGGTCGATGGTCTCGACCACGTTTTCCAGGCTCTTCTTCTCGCGGCCCAGTTCCTGGGCCCGCTTGGGTTCGCTCCAGACGCTCGGGTTCTCGAGCGCAGCGACGACCTCGTTCAACCGCAGGGCTTTGCGGTCGTAGTCAAAGATACCCCCGGAGCTGCTCGGTGCGTGCGCTCAGGTCGGCGAGCAGCGTGCCGATCGAGTTGATCTGTTCGGTGTCCATGAAAGGCCCTGTGTTCTAGCGATGATCGGGGCGCACGGCGCCACCTCAGCACCGGATTTTCGCATGGCAGGGCGGGCCTTGCCGGGGGGGGCGGGGCCGAGTGCGACGGCCCCGCGCCGGCCGGCGTGAACTTCGTCAGGCCAGGAAGTCGGCCAGCAAGGCCGCCAAGGCTTCGGGCTGGTCGTGGTGCAGCATGTGTCCGCAGGGCGACAGGCCCTCCTTGCGCACGGTGGCCACGTGGGCCAGGCGCTCGGCGAACTCGCTGCGCGAATAGCGGTGCCCCCACCACTTCTCGACATCCGTGAGGTCGCCCTCGACCCACATCAGCGGTGCGGTGATGAGCTTCCAGGTGGCCAGGTGTTCGTCGACGCGGTAGGGCACCGGGTTGACGCGCTTGTGCGCCGGGTCTCCCAGGATGTGCAGGCGGCCGTCGTCACCCGGTCGCGACCAGTGCGGTGCCAGCCACGCTGCCTTGTCGGCGGGCAGCAGCGGGTTGTTCTTCTGCAGCCTGTCGGCCACTTCGGTCACGTCGGCGTAGGTCCTGAGGGCGTTCGGCGTCTTGAGCTGATCGAGCCACTGCGCCAGACGTCTGGGAGCCTGGTCCGGCCGTGTGGCCGGCATGCCGAATCCTTCCAGGTTGACCAGCCGACGCACGCGCTGCGGCCGCACGCCGGCATAGCTCATCACCACGTTGCCGCCCATGCTGTGGCCGACCAGGTCGATCGGGCCGTCGGGCACCAGGGCGTCGAGCAAGGCGTCGAGGTCACCCAGGTAGTCGGGGAACCAGTAGCTGTCGGTCCCCGGTGCGTCGGTGAGGCCGAAGCCACGCCAGTCGGGCGCGATGACCCAGCGCGGCGGGCCGGGCAGGGCGGCCAGGGCGTCGACGACGAACTGGAAGGAAGCCGCCACGTCCATCCAGCCGTGCACCATCACCAGCGGCGGGCACTCCGGTGTGACGAGGCGGGCATCGCCCCACTGCAGCACGTGATAGCGCAACCCGCGCACGGGCAGGAAGCTGTCCTGCGGCAGGCGCCGGGGGAGGTAGGCCGTGGGTTCACTCATGTCGCCACTTTAGGCGCTTGCGCCGCGACGCGCTGTCGGCGCTGCGACAGAAGCGCCGCGTCATGGTCGACAATCGCCGCCTTCACTGCACGACACGACATGACCTCTCCGACCCCGCCCTGCATCCTGCGCGCCGCCGAACCGCGCGACGTCCCCGCCATCATCGGTCTCATCCGCGAGCTGGCGGTCTACGAGCGGCTCGAGCACATGGTGCACGCCACGGCCGAAAAGCTGCACCCCCACCTGTTCGGCGAGCGCCCGGTGGCCGAGGCCGTGGTGGCGGAGATCGATGGCAGCGTGGTCGGCTTTGCGCTGTTCTTCACCAATTTCTCGACCTTCCTGGCGCAGCCCGGCCTGTATCTCGAGGACCTCTATGTCCAGCCGGCCTATCGCCGGACCGGGCTGGGCCAGTCGCTTCTGAAGCACCTGGGCGCCCTGGCCGTCGAACGCGGATGCGGCCGCTTCGAGTGGAGCGTGCTCGACTGGAACGAAGATGCCATCCGCTTCTACGAACGCATGGGCGCCACCGTGATGAGCGACTGGCGCATCTGCCGCGTCACCGGCGAAGCACTTCAGAAGTTCGGCACCTGAACCTGCAGGCCAGCGCGGGTCAGCGCGCGTCGCCGCCAAGAGCGCGAGACAGCAGTTGCCGGGCCGCGCCCAGCACGAAGGCCGTGTTCGTGTCCAGATACCGCCAGCCCAGGCGTCGCGGTTCGCTGGCCAGGCGGTGCAGCCACTCCAGCCCGAGACGCTGCATCCAGCGCGGCGCGCGCCGCACGGTGCCGGCGTGGAAGTCGAAAGCGGCACCCAGGCCCAGCATCACGGCCTGCACGCGCCCGGCGTGCGCCGCCATCCACAGCTCCTGCTTGGGGCAGCCCAGGCCCACCAGCACCAGGGCAGCGCCCGAGGCCCGGATCTGTGCCGTCAGCGCGGCATCCTCGGCCTCATCCAGTGCGCGAAACGGCGGCGAGGCGTCGCCTGCAAGTTGCAGCGCTGGCCAGCGCTGCCTCAGCCGGGTGCGCAGTCGGGCCAGGGTGTCGGGCGTGCCGCCGAGCAGGAACACCGGTGTTCCTGCGTCGGCGGCCTGGGCCAGCACGTCCTGCATCAGGTCGGGACCGGCGATCCGGCGCTGAGTCCTGTGCCCCAGCCGTCGCAGCATCCAGGCCACCGGCGCGCCGTCGGGCAGGGCGAGGTCGGCGGCTTCGATGGCGCGCGCGAACGCCGCGTCTCGGCGCTGCGTCACCACGGCGTGCACGTTGCTGAAGCACACCACACGGCTCTCGCGGCCTTGCGCCCAGCCGGCGATGCGCTGCAAGACTGCGGCGCGATCGGTCACGTCGACAGGCGCCCCCAGGACGCGGGTGCGCGTGCGCGTGGGGCCATCGGCGGCCGCGCTCACGCCCGCGTCACTCGTTGTAGTCGTAGGCCTGGAATCCGGCCAGCTTGACGAGGCTGTCGCGCTTGGCGGCCGTGTAGTCGCTCTCGACCATCTCCTTGACCAGTTCGGCGAAGGCGATCTTCGGTGTCCAGCCGAGCTTCTGGCGCGCCTTCGTGGCGTCGCCCAGCAGGGTCTCCACCTCGGTCGGGCGGTAGTAGCGCGGGTCCACGCGCACGATCACGTCGCCCGGCTTGCAGCGTGCCCGCCGGCCTTCGACAGCGATGACCGTGGCCACCTCGTCGGCGCCTTCGCCGCTGAAGGCCAGGCTGATGCCCAGTTCGCGGCAGGACAGCTCGACGAACTGCCGCACGCTGTGCTGCACGCCGGTGGCGATGACGAAGTCCTCGGCTGCCTCCTGCTGCAGCATCAGCCACTGCATCTCGACGTAGTCCCTGGCGTGGCCCCAGTCGCGCAGTGCACTCAGGTTGCCCAGGTAAAGGCAGTCCTGCAGGCCCAGCGCAATGCGCGCCACGGCACGCGTGATCTTGCGCGTCACGAAGGTCTCGCCGCGCAGCGGGCTTTCGTGGTTGAAGAGGATGCCGTTGCAGGCGTACATGCCGTAGGCCTCGCGGTAGTTCACCGTGATCCAGTAGGCGTACATCTTGGCCACCGCGTAGGGGCTGCGCGGGTAGAAGGGCGTGGTCTCCTTCTGCGGGATCTCCTGCACCAGGCCGTAGAGCTCGCTGGTGCTGGCCTGGTAGAAGCGCGTCTTCTTCTCCAGCCCGAGGATGCGGATGGCCTCCAGCAGCCGCAGCGTGCCGATGCCGTCGGCGTCGGCCGTGTACTCGGGCTGCTCGAAGCTCACGGCCACGTGGCTCATGGCGCCCAGGTTGTAGATCTCGTCGGGCTGCACCAGTTGCACGATGCGGATCAGGTTGGTGCTGTCCGTCAGGTCGCCGTAGTGCAGCTTGAAGCGTGGATTCGGCTCGTGCGGATCCTGGTACAGGTGGTCGACACGGTCGGTGTTGAACAGCGAGGCGCGGCGCTTGATGCCGTGCACCTCGTAGCCCTTGGACAGCAGCAGTTCGGCCAGGTAGGCGCCGTCCTGCCCTGTCACCCCGGTGATCAGCGCCACTTTGCTCATCTCAAAGGCTCCATGACGGTGCCCTCTGCGGGCAAGGGTTGACCAGCGCGGCCAGCGGCAGCCCGGCAGGGCGGCTCGCTCGGCGCATCAAGCGGACGCCGCGGGCGGGCTCGGCCCGACCGCCGGCGGCGCCCCCTTGAGGGGGAGCGCCGAAGGCGCTTCGGGGGTGGTCCATGTCAGACGTTGAAGAGGAAGTTCATTACGTCGCCATCCTTCACGACGTATTCCTTGCCTTCGGAGCGCATCTTGCCGACGTCCTTCGCCCCCTGCTCGCCCTTGTAGGCCACGAAGTCGTCGAAGGCGATGGTCTGGGCGCGGATGAAGCCGCGCTCGAAGTCGGTGTGGATGACGCCCGCGGCCTGCGGCGCGGTGTCGCCGATGTGGATGGTCCAGGCGCGCACCTCCTTCACGCCGGCCGTGAAGTAGGTCTGCAGGCCCAGCAGCGAGAAGGCGGCGCGGATCAGGCGGTTCAGACCCGGCTCGTCCTGACCCATCTCGGACAGGAAGAGCGTCTTGTCGTCGTCGCTCATGTCGGCCAGTTCGGCCTCGGTCTTGGCGCAGATGGCCACCACCGGCGCCTTCTGCAGGGCGGCGTACTCGCGCAGGCGGTCGAGGAAGGGGTTGTTCTCGAAGCCGTCCTCGGCCACGTTGCCGACGAACATCGCCGGTTTGGCGGTGATCAGGCACAGCGGCTTCAGCACCACCAGCTCTTCCTTGCTGAAGGCGATGCTGCGAACGGGGCGCGCCTCGTTCAGCGCCGCCTCGCACTTCTTCAGCACGTCCACCAGCCGCGCGGCTTCCTTGTCGCCGCCCGACTTGGCCACCTTGGTGTAGCGCTGCAGGCTCTTGTCGACGGTGGCCAGGTCGGCCAGGCAGAGCTCGGTCTGGATGACCTCGATGTCGGCGATGGGGTCGACCTTGCCGGCGACGTGGATGACGTTGTCGTCCTCGAAGCAGCGCACCACGTTGACGATGGCGTCGGTCTCGCGGATGTGGCTGAGGAACTGGTTGCCCAGGCCTTCGCCCTTGCTGGCCCCGGCGACCAGGCCGGCGATGTCGACGAACTCGACGATGGCCGGCACCACGCGCTCGGGCTTGACGATGGCCGACAGCGCGGCCAGCCGCGGGTCGGGCAGCTCGACGATGCCGACGTTGGGCTCGATGGTGCAGAACGGGTAGTTCTCGGCCGCGATGCCGGCCTTGGTGAGCGCGTTGAAGAGGGTGGACTTGCCGACGTTGGGCAGCCCGACGATGCCGCACTTGAGGCTCATCGACAGCTTTCTGCGAAAGAGGGAACAGGGCGGGATTGTAGGCGCCGGGGGCGCCTGCCCGTGACCCCGATCCCGCGCGCGCTCAGCGCAGCGTCAGCATCATCAGGCGGTCGGCCGTGGCTTCGGCGTTGACCGTGCGCTGGCCCACCACGCAGGCCACCGCGTTCTTGCCGCTGTCGGTCTCGCGCCGCACCGGAGCGGGCAGCGGCACGCCCTGCGTCGAGGTCAGGCAGGCCACCACCGGCGTGGTGACGGTCGGGCCGCGCTGCACCACCACGGCCAGCTCGCCGCTGACCAGCCGCACATGGCAGCCCGGCGGATAGACGCCGAACTCCTTCACCAGGGCCGCCGTCATGGGGTGGCCGGGGTCTTCCATGAACATCTGCCGGCCTGCGATGTCGGCGCCCATCGCGTCGCGGTGGCCGCGCGAGGCGAGCTTGGAGGTGTAGACATCGGCGCGGCGCACCATCGAGGCGATGTCACCCACGTCGGAGGTGCCGCTCGGGTAGCCGCTGCCGTCCTCCATTTCGTGGTGGCGGGCAACGGCCCGCAGCCAGTCGTCGTCGGCCACGCCGGCGGCCTGCAGCATGTCGACACTGCGGTGCGGGTGCGTCTGCAACGCCAGGCGCTGCTCGTCGGTGGGCGCGGTGCGCTGGCGTGCCAGTTCGCCCTGCAGTTCCAGCATCGACAGGTTGGAGGTCAGCGCCACCTTGAAGACGCGTTCCATGTCGGGTGCCGCCCAGCCCAGGCGCTGGGCCACCAGGAAGGCGGTGACGGCGGTGTTCAGCGAGCGTTGCACGCCGTAGGCGACGTGGGCAGAGGGGTCCTGTCGCAGCACCTGGAAGATCGCCAGATCCGGGTCGCGCTCGACCAGCGCCAGCACGGGCTCGGTGGCATCTTCCAGTGCGCCCTTGAAGCTGTGGTGCGGCGCGTGGAGCAGCGCTTCGCCGACGCGTGACAACCCTTCGGTCCACAAACGCGGCAAGGCCTCCCGCGGCGCCTGTCGCACGCGGTCGCGCGCCGTCTGCAGCTCCGCCAGATCGACCAAGGCGCCGCGCTTGAACAGCGAATCGAGCTGGTCGAGGCTGGCCACCGGCTGGCCCCGGGCGAGCAGCAGGGTGTGGTCGGCACTGCGTACGTTGAAGGGCAGAGGCGCGCCGACCTGGATGCGGTGCTTGACGCTACGGAGTTCCGTGGTTTGCATTCGAAGTGGCCGTCTCGAGGGTGCTGGAGCGGCAAGAGACGCCGCGATGAGCGAGATTTCGGCGCCTGTCGCGCAAACTTGACGGCAGGCAAGCGGATTCGCCCTGATAAGGTGCATGGCTGCCGCTGCTTATGCTCCATTGCATGACTGCTCGTCTTCCAGCCGGCGATGTACACGCCCGCCTGCATGCCGGTTTCCGCTGGCAGGTGCCCAGGTTCTTCAACATCGCCGAGGTCTGCTGCGGCCGCTGGGCGAGGCGCGCGAAGACGGCTGCGCGCACGGCCATTCGCTGGGAGCGGGAGGACGGTACGGCCGGCACGCTCAGCTACGGGCAGTTGCAGGCGCAGGCCAACCAGCTGTCGCACGCGCTGTCTCGGCTGGGCGTGCGGCGCGGCGACCGGGTGGCCGTGGTGATGGCGCAACGGCCGGAGACCGCGGTGGCGCACATGGCGATCTACCAGTTGGGCGCCGTGGCCATGCCGCTGTCCGTGCTGTTCGGGCCCGATGCCTTGGCCTACCGGCTGCAGGACAGCGCCGCGCGCGTGGCCATCGCCGATGCCGGCGCCTTGACCGCACTGCGCGGCGTGCGCGCCGAGTGCCCGGGCTTGCAGGCGCTCGTCGCCGTCGATGCCGCCTTGCCAGGCGAGGTCGACTGGCACGACGCCCTGGCACGCGAATCAGCCACCTTCGTCGGCCTGGTGACCGCCGCCGATGATCCGGCGGTGCTGATCTACACCAGTGGCACCACCGGGCCGCCCAAGGGCGCGCTGATCCCGCAGCGCGCGCTGATCGGCAACCTGACCGGCTTCGTGTGCAGCCAGAACTGGTTCGGCAGCGGTCGCGGCGAAGTCTTCTGGAGCCCCGCCGACTGGGCCTGGACCGGCGGCCTGATGGACGCCTTGCTGCCCACGCTGTACTTCGGCCGCGAGATCGTGGCCTTCCAGGGGCGCTTTTCCGCCGAACGTGCCTTCGACCTGCTGGAGCGGCACGCCGTCACGCACAGCTTCCTGTTTCCCACCGCGCTGAAGGCCATGATGAAGGCCGTGCCCGACCCGCGCAGCCGCCACCGCCTGAAGCTGCGCGCGCTGATGAGCGCCGGCGAGGCGGTGGGCGACGCGGTGTTCGGCTGGTGTCGCGACGGCCTGGGCGTGGGTGTCAACGAGATGTTCGGCCAGACCGAGATCAACTACGTGGTGGGCAATTGCGCCAGCTACCTCGATGCCGACGGCCGCCGCCATGCGGCCTGGCCGGCGCGACCCGGCAGCATGGGCCGCGCCTATCCCGGCCACCGCATCGCGGTGATCGGCGACGACGGCCGCGAAGTGCCGCGCGGCACACCCGGTGACGTGGCCGTCCACCGCCAGGACGTGCACGGCCATGCCGACCCGGTGTTCTTCCTGGGCTACTGGAACAACGATGACGCCACGCGCGCCAAGTACACCGGCCGCCCCGAGAACAGCTGGTGCCGCACCGGCGACACTGCGGTGATGGACGAGCAGGGCTACCTCTGGTACCAGGGACGCAGCGACGACGTCTTCAAGGCCGCCGGTTACCGCATCGGCCCCAGCGAGATCGAGAACTGCCTGGTCAAGCACCCGGCCGTGGCGAATGCCGCGGTGGTGCCCAAGCCCGACGCCGAGCGCGGCGCGGTGGTGAAGGCCTACGTGGTGCTGGCCCTGGGCGTGACCGGCAATCCGGCGCTGGTGAGCGAGCTGCAGCAGCACGTGCGCGGGCAGCTCGCGCCCTACGAGTACCCCAAGGAGATCGAGTTCATCGACGCGCTGCCGATGACCACCACCGGCAAGGTGCAGCGCCGCGTGCTGCGGCTGCAGGAAGAAGCGCGTGCGCTCAGCACGGCCCCGAGCCCCGGGCCTTCGGCGACGCGGCCTGGTTGAAGGGGTCCAGCGCGCCGTCGCGCGACGGGCTCGAGATCATGCACTTCTCGCCGCGGCGGTAGCGCACCCGGCCGTCGCCCAGAGCTTCTGTGGTCCAGTCCGCCGCAGTGGCCTGGGCGATGCGCGAGGCAAGCGAGGCCGGTGCCGTGCGCGCACGCGCATCGTCCAGCGCCGGGTGGCGCGAGGGCAGGGCCGTGCGCGGCAGTTCCAGCCGCAGCGGTGCCGACGCCGGCTCGGCAGGCGCGGCGCTGGCCACGGACAGCGATGGCGTCGACGGTGCAGCCGACGCCGCCACCGCGGCTGCCGTGGTCGGAGCCGCGGGCAGCGCGGCGGCCTGAGGGACCTGCAATGCAGCAGTGTCGGGCTCCATGCGCCGAGCACTCGTCGACTCACGAGGCCTGGCCGGCGTGCGCCGCGCGGGGTCGGCCAGTGGCTGCGGCGCGGGCGGTCGGGCCAGCGCCTGGCGCGGCGGCGACCGCTCCAGCAAGCGCACGACGAGCGGCGGCGGCGTGCTGGGCGGCGGGCGAGAAGGGTTTTGGATCGCCGCCGTCAGGGCGCTCCAGGCCCAGGCCAGCAAGAGGTGGGCGACGACGACGGCGCCGGCGATCGCTGCGCGCTCAGGCGCCATCGACGGGCTCGTCGCCGGGCACCCACTGCAGCAGGTCGCCGGGCTGGCACTCCAGCACCTCGCAGATGCGCGACAGCGTCTCGAAGCGCACGCCGCGCACCTTCCCGCTCTTGAGCAGGGAGACGTTGGCTTCGGTGAGCCCGATGCGCTCGGCAAGTTCGCGCGAGCGCATCTTGCGGCGCGCCAGCATCACGTCCAGGCTGACGACGATGGCCATGGCGGGTTCGTCCACACCTTCTCAGACGAAGCCGCGGTTTTCTTCGGCCACCTGCACGGCCTGCCGCATCACCAGGGCCACGGCCAGCAGGGCCACGGCCGTCAGCAGCGCCAGGTAGTCATTGCCTGACACCTGCAGTACCAGCATACGCTGGCCCGGCGGCTGATTCATGGTCAGCACCACGGACAGGGCGGCACGCGTCAGGGGCTGCAGCAGTGCCAGGGCCAGCAGTGCCCACGCCACGCCTTGCAGCTGGCGTTGTGCCGGGGTTTGCAGCGCGCGACCCTGGGCGTATTCGCCGAACAGCCGCCACACCATCACGAACAAGCCCAGGCCCACCGCCATGGGCAGCAGCGAGACGGCCAGGCCCCAGGCGCGCATCGAGGTGTCGACCTCGAACGACTGGCATCCGAGGCCGGCGAACTGGGGGCCAAGGTGGGCCACCCAGGCCGGCTGCGACCAGAACCACAGGGGCATCAGCAGCGTCACCAGGCCGCCCAGCGCGGCGCCGATGCGCATCGTGAGGCAGAGTCTTCGCAGGGTTGGGGACGCAGGAGGGATATCGGCGGGGCTCATTTAATTATTGTTAAACAATAATTTCTGAAAGACAAGCCCGGCACTGCGGCACACTGCTGCCATGGCGAAGAAGACACCTCACGTCAGCGAGACGCCAGCCACGCAGTTCCTGCGGCGTGCCGGGGTCGATTTCAGCGAACACGTCTACGACTACGTCGAGCATGGCGGCACCGCCGAGTCGGCGCGCCAGCTCGGCGTGCCTGAGCACGAGGTGGTGAAGACGCTGGTGATGCAGGACGACAAGGCCCAGGCCATGATCGTCTTGATGCACGGCGACCGCCAGGTGTCGACCAAGTCGCTGGCCCGCGAGATCGGCGTGAAATCGGTCGAACCCTGCAAGCCCGAGGTGGCGCAGCGCCACAGCGGCTACCTGGTGGGCGGTACCTCGCCCTTCGGCACGAAGAAGGAACTGCCGGTCTACGTCGAGGCCTCGGTGCTCGTGCTGCCCCGCATCCTGATCAACGGCGGCCGGCGCGGCTTCCTGATCGGCATCGACCCGGCCGTGCTGACCGGCTCACTGCGGGCGCGGGCCGTGCACTGCGCACTGGCGGTCCGGGACGACGCGTGATTGAACGCCTCGAAGGGCGAATCGACGCCTGGCTCAGTGGCCGCCGGTCGGCGCCAGGCCGAACAGTTCGGCCAGCGCCTGCCGATACTGCGGCTGGCCCATCGAATTGGTGTTGTGGTGCGAGCCGCCTTCGACCAGCACGAAGCGCTTGGGCTGCGGTGCACGCTCGAACAAGGCGCGGCCGAGTTCCGGACTGATGAGCCGGTCTGCGCTGCCGTGCACCACCAGCACCGGCGAGCGCACCTGGCCGATGCGCGCCGCGGCGTCGAAGCGCTGGGTGATGAAAGGCCCCACCGGCAGCCAGCCCCACTTGAAGGTGCCCACCACCGCGGGGATGGACGTGAAGCTGCCTTCCACGATGAGGCCTGAGGCGTCTCGAACCTGGGTCGCCAGGTGCACGGCGATGGCGCCGCCCAGCGAGTGCCCGAAGATGTAACGGGGCGCTGCCGGTTCGCGCGCCGCCAGCCAGCGCCAGGCGGCATGGGCGTCTTCGTAGGCCATGGTCTCCGAAGGCAACTCTGCAGTGCTGCGCCCGAAGCCGCGGTAGTCGATGCCCAGCACCGAGAAGCCCAGGTCGTGCATGCGGCGCATGCGATGCGCGCTGCCTCGCACGTCGTAACGTGCGCCATGCAGGTACAGCAGCACCGGCGCGCCAGGTCGGGCTTGTGGAAGCCACAGCCCGTGCAGCTTCGCAGCTTCGCGCTGATCGCCCGGCTGGAACTCGATCCAGACGTCCTCCATGCCTTCGGCGGCCTGCAGGCCGCCCCACCAGGTGCGCTCGCTGGGCTGGAAGATCCATTTGCGCTGCTGCTGGTCCAGGGTGGCGCAGCCGCCCAGCAGTCCGGCCACCAGGCCCACCGCGGCCAGCGCTGCAGCCAGGCGACGCCAGAGTGTGCGTGCTCGCAGAAGGGGCTTGACCGATGTCATGGCCTCGAATGTTCGCATGACGCGGGGAAACACGTGGGCCAAGGGCTGTCCGGACGGCCCGGCTTTGTGTAGTCTGCGCATACCGGCGTTCGCGCCGTCTCGACGAGGTGCTGCGATGAAGCCTGTCTCCGAGATCCTCAAGCGCCACGACGGCACCTTGTGGCACGTGCGACCCGAAGACACCGTCTTCGACGCACTGAAGCTGCTGGCCGACTACGAAGTCGGTGCCCTGATGGTGATGGAGCGAGGCCAGCTCGTCGGTGTCTTCTCTGAGCGCGACTACACGCGCAAGGTGGCCCTGCAAGGGCGGAACTCGAAGGACACCAAGGTCTCGGACATCATGACGCGCACCGTGATCGTCGTCTCGCCCCAGACCCGCACGCGCGACTGCATGGCCCTGATGCGGGAAAAGCGCATCCGTCACCTGCCGGTGATCGACAAGGGC
This sequence comes from Rubrivivax sp., assembly GCA_022843905.1. Lineage (GTDB taxonomy): Bacteria > Pseudomonadota > Gammaproteobacteria > Burkholderiales > Burkholderiaceae_C > Rubrivivax. The sequence goes on along the minus strand of JALHMT010000004.1, from coordinate 159,733 downwards.
ACGGTGCAGGGCATGATCTCGATCCGCGACCTGATGGACGACATCATCGCCGACCACGAGTCCACCATCGCGCAGCTGGAGAGCTACATCAACTCCTGATCCTGCGAACCGTCGACGTCGGGACTGCTTCTCGGGACGGAACGACGCCGGCGGCAGGGGCAGCAGCGCCATCCGAAGCGGGCCGCCGGGCGGGCAGCGGGCCGGGGGCCGACATGCTCAGCGCCCTCGCAGGAACAGCGCGTCGAGTTCCTTGAAGCCGATCTGTCGCCAGGTCGGGCGGCCATGATTGCACTGGTCGGCGCGTTCGGTGGCTTCCATGTCGCGCAGCAGCGCGTTCATCTCTTCCAATGTCAGTCTGCGATTGGCGCGCACGGCGCCGTGGCAGGCCATGGTGGCCAGCAACTCGTCGCGCGCCCGGCGCACCACGGTGCTGGAGCCGACCTGTGCCAGATCGGCCAACACGGAACGCGCGAGTTCGGCCACGTCGGCATCGGGCAGGGCCGCCGGACGGCTGCGCACCGCCAACGTGCCGGCCGACAGCGGGGCGACGTCCAGGCCCAGTGACGACAAGGCCTCGAACTCGGCCTCGGCAGTGGCGATCTCCGCCGCGGTGGCCGCGAAGCTGACAGGGATCAGCAGCGGCTGCGCCGGCAGCCGGCCGTCGCCCTGCGTCGCCTTCAGCCGTTCGTAGACGATGCGCTCGTGCGCGGCGTGCATGTCCACGATGACCAGGCCGTGGCGGTTTTCGGCCAGCACCCAGGTACCGCCGATCTGTGCCAGCGCGCGGCCCAGCGGCCAGGCGTCCGTTTCGGCGGTGGCCCCGGCGCGGGCGGACGACGGCGTTGGGGCCTCTGCGGCCGGCGTCTCGCCGCGCAAGGCGGCCCAGGCCTCCAGGCCGGCGGGGCCTCCGGGGTGCGGCCGGACTTCGGACGCCGACCAGCGCGGCGCATCGGCCCAGCGCCTGGCCGGCTCTTCGGCCGGCAGCCGCGTGGCCTCGGGCAGCGCGAAGCTGCGCTGCTGCATCGTCGGAAAATCGGGCATCGGGGGAGATGCAGAGACTGCCGTCGGCGGGGCCGGCAGGGCTGCGCGTGTCGCCGCCAGCGCGTCTTCCACCGCATGGCGCACGGCACCGTGCAGCGCGCGACCGTCGCGGAAGCGCACCTCGATCTTCGTCGGGTGCACGTTGACGTCCACCAGTTCCGGCGCGATCTGCAGGAACAGCGCATAGGCCGGTTGCCGGCTGCCGTGCAGCTGGTCTTCGTAGGCCGAGCGCACGGCGTGGGCGATCAGGCGGTCGCGCACGAAGCGGCCATTGACGAAGACGTACTGCAGGTCGGCGCGGCTGCGCGCGGCTTCGGGCTGGCCCACGCGTCCGCCCAGGGACAAGGGTCCGGCCTGGGCGCTCAGCGCCCGGCTGGCCCCGATGAAGTCGGGCCCCAGCACGTCGGACAGGCGGGCTTCGGCGGCGCCGTCACCCCGCTGGGCGCGCCACTGCGCCACCAGGCGGCCCTCGTGCCACACGGCGAACCCGACGTCGGGTCGTGCCAGCGCGTGGCGCCGCACGGCATCCAGGCCGTGGGCCAGTTCGGTGGCGTCGGTCTTCAGGAACTTGCGCCGTGCCGGCGTGCTGAAGAACAGCTCGCGCACCTCCACCGTGGTGCCTGCGGCACGCGCCGCGGCCTGCAGTTCACCGCTGCGTGCGTCCAGCCGCCAGGCGTGCGGCGCGTCGGCCGTGCGACTGGTGATGGAAACCTCGGACACCGACGCGATGGCGGCCAGCGCCTCGCCCCGGAAGCCCATGGTGGCCACCGACTCCAACTCGGCCAGCGAGCCGATCTTGCTGGTGGCGTGGCGCTTCAGGGCCAGGGGCAGCTCCTCGGCGGCAATGCCGCCGCCGTCGTCTTCCACCGCGATGCTGCGAATGCCGCCGGCCGACAGGCGCACGGTGATCTGCGAGGCGCCGGCGTCCAGCGCGTTGTCGACCAGCTCGCGCACCACGGAGGCGGGTCGTTCCACGACCTCGCCGGCCGCGATCTGGCTCACCAGCTCGTCGGGCAGTTCGCGGATCGGCCGGCGCATGGCGCCCGGCAAGGTGGCATTCATTGCCGAGATTGTAGGAGGGGGTGGTGCGGGTCCATCGGCACACAGGCCTTGCGGGCGGGCCGACGCGGCCGCAGGCTACAACTGCCGGTTGCGATGCAGCGGCGGATTGGCCGCGAAGTAGCGGCGGATGCCCGTGGCCAGCGCGTCGACCAGCTTGCGCTTGAACTCGGGGTCGCGCAGCTTGGCTTCTTCCTCGGGGTTGGAGATGAACGCCGTTTCCACCAGGATGCTGGGCACGTCGGGCGCCTTCAGCACCGCAAAGCCGGCCTGTTCGACCTGTCTCTTGTGCAGCTTGCCGACGCGGCCGATGTGGCTGAGCACCTCGCGGCCCAGCTTCAGGCTGTCCTTGATCTGCGCCGTGGTGCTCATGTCGAGCAGGGTGCGCATCACCTGTGCGTCCTTCACGTCGATGTTGACGCCGCCCACGAGGTCGGCGCGGTTCTCGCGGTCGGCCATCCAGCGCGCCGCGGTGCTGGTGGCGCCGCGTTCGCTGAGCGCAAAGACGCTCGCCCCCCGGGCCTCGCGCCGGAAGAAGGCGTCGGCATGGATGGACACGAACAGGTCGGCCTGCACGCGGCGGGCCTTGCGCACGCGTTCGTGAAGCGGCACGAAGAAGTCGGCGTCACGCGTCAGCATCACGCGCATGCCGCGCTGGGCGTTGAGCTTGTCGCGAAGCTGCAGCGCGATGGACAGCACGACGTCCTTCTCGCGCAGCCCGGTGGGGCCGATCGCGCCGGGGTCTTCGCCCCCATGGCCCGGGTCGATCGCCACGATGATGAGACGGTTGACGCGCTGCCTTTCCCCCGCGGTGACCGGTGGCGGCTCGGGTGCCGGGGCAGGCGTGTTGAGGGCCGGCGGCGCCGCCGCGACGCCGACCGTTGGCGGCGACGACGCCGCCGGCGCCGTCGGCGTCGCGCCCGCCGGCGCACGTTCCATCCTCGCGATGAGATCGGCCAATTGGTCTTCGACCTGTCGCGCCGCGTTCTTCTCGGCGAGCTCCTTCTCGCGCAGCAGCGTCAGCAGCGGGTCGGTCTCTTGTACCGGGTAGAGGTCGAGCAGCAGCCGGTGCTGGTAGGCGGCCACCGGCGGCAGCGTGAACTGCTGCGGCGCCACCGGTTGCTTGAGATCGATCACCAGGCGCACCACGCGCGGCTGGAACTGACCCACGCGCACACCTGCGATGAAGGGGTCGTCGGCGCGGATCTTGCCCACCAGTTCGCGCAACGCCGGGCTCAGCTCGAGTCCATCGACATCGATCACCACGCGCTGCGGGTCTTCGGTGATGAAGTGGCGCGCTGCCAGGGCCTGGTCGGACTCGATCGTGACCCGCGTGTAGGCCTTGGCCGGCCAGACGCGCACCGCCAGGATGGTGGCCCCGACGGCGATCTCGCTGGCGCCCAGCAGCAGCACCAGGCTGCCCATGCGGGCCAGGGCCTTTCGGCGGCCGGGGCTGCGGTGCGCCGTCATGCAGGCAACGGCGCGGCGAGCAGCTGCACGCCCCGCGGGCTGAAGGCGTTCAGCGTCACGAGTCGGGCTTCCGCCGGCTCGACGGGCTCGATCGACAGCCGCAGGTCGGGCGTCGGCAGGAAGCCGGCGGCCTTGTCGGGCCATTCCGAAAGTTTCAGGCCGGGCGCGGCAAAGACATCGCGCAGCCCGGCGTCGGCCCACTCGCGCGGGTCGGCAAAACGATAGAAGTCGAAGTGGGAAATCACCAGGCCGTCGGCCTCGTAGGGCTCCATCACCGTGTAGGTGGGGCTCTTGATCCGACCCTGCACGCCCAGCGCTCGCAGCAGGTGGCGCACGAAAGTGGTCTTGCCGGCGCCCAGCGGGCCCTGCAGTTCGATATGCGCCTCGCGCAGGGCGGGCAGGGTGGCCAGGGACTGCGCAAAGGCACTGCAATCGGCCTCGCGGGCCCATTGGAGCGTGCGGCTTCCTAGAATGGGCGCATGGCTCTGCAGCTTCAGGTCGACGGGCGGCAGCTCATGCAAAGGCTGCGAGAGTGGGCGCATGAGCTGGGATTCTCCCAGATCGGTGTGGCCGGAGTCGATCTGCGGCAGGCTGAACCCGGTCTGGCCGAATGGTTGCAGGCCGGCTTCCATGGGTCCATGGACTACATGGCGCGCCACGGCATGCGCCGGGCGCGTCCGGCGGAACTCGTGCCGGGCACGGTCAGCGTGATCACCGCACGCCTGGACTACCTGCCGCGCGATGCGCCAGACGACTGGCTGGAGCGCGAGCAGTCGGCGCTTCGCGACGCGGGGCGCGCCGTGGTCTCGGTCTATGCCCGGGGCCGCGACTACCACAAGGTGCTGCGCCGGCGCCTGCAACAGCTGGCCGACCGCCTGCAGGCCGAGGTGGGGCCGGTGGGACACCGCGTGTTCACCGACTCGGCCCCGGTGCTGGAAGTCGAACTGGCCGCGCGCAGCGGCATCGGCTGGCGCGGCAAGCACACGCTGGCGCTGCACCGTGACGGCGGCTCGATGTTCTTCCTGGGCGAGATCTACGTCGACCTGGCGCTGCCGGCCAGCGAGCCGGTCACGCCCCACTGCGGCACCTGCAGCCAGTGCCTGGACGCCTGTCCGACGCGGGCCATCGTCGCGCCGTACCGGCTGGACGCCCGGCGCTGCATCTCCTACCTCACCATCGAGCACGAGGGCGCCATCCCCGAAGAGTTCCGTGCCGCGATGGGCAATCGCATCTATGGCTGCGACGACTGTCAGACGGCCTGCCCCTGGAACAAGTACGCGCGCCGCTCGTCACTGCCCGACTTCGACGAGCGCGCGGGCCTGGGCCACGCCACACTGCTGGGCTTGTGGCGCTGGGACGAAGCGGAGTTCCTGCGGCGCACCGAGGGCAGTGCCATCCGCCGCATCGGCTGGTCGCGCTGGCGACGCAACCTGGCGGTGGCGTTGGGCAACGCGCTGCGTGAAGGCAGCGACGAAGCCACGGCAGCAGCCCTTCGCCAGGCCCGCGATGCCGCCTGCGACCTGGTGCGCGGACACATCGACTGGGCGTTGGCGCAGCAAGCCGCATCAGGGCCTTGACGCCAGCTGCAGTCCAGCCAGGGCCAGCGGCAAGCCGGCCATGGCCAGCACCGTCGAAACGGTGACCAGGCCGGCCACGAATCCACCATGCCCACCCATGCGGACGGCCAGCACGTAGGCGCTGCTGGCCGTGGGCATGGCGGCGAAAGCCACCAAGATGGCCTGCTGGGACGGCGGCAGCCGCAGGCCGATCGCCAGGGCGATGCCGGCCAGCGGCAGCAGCGCATGCCGGATGGTCAGCAGGGCGGCGGCCAGCCGGGGCGACTCGCGCAGCGCACCCAGCTGCAGGCCGGCGCCGACGGCCATCAAGCCCAGCGGCAGTGCGGCTGCGCCCACGCGCGACAGCGTGGTGGCCGCGATTTCCGGCAGGCGCAGGCCCAGCAGGTTGCAGCTCAGTCCGGCCACGGTGGCCAGGATCAGCGGATTGCGCAGCAGCTCACGCCACCAGCCGAAGCCGCCCTGCCGTGCCAGCGACCAGACAGCCGCCACGTTGACCAGCGGCACGCACAGCGCGATCAGCAAGGCCATCCAGGCCACCCCCTGCGTGCCGCCCAGTCGCTCGCCCAGCGCCAGCGCCACGTAGCTGTTGAAGCGGAATGCCGTCTGCGCGCCCGAGGCGTGCAGATGTGCGTCGACGCCGCGCCACAGGCGCAGCGCGAGCGCCGCCGCGATGCCCAGCAGTGCCAGCGCAACCCCGGCGCCGGCCAGGGGCAGCACCTGTGCGGGTTCGATCGGGTGCCGCAGGATGGAGTAGAAGAGCAGGGCGGGGAACAGCAGGTAGTACACCAGCTTCTCGACGCCTTGCCAGAGCGCCTTGTCCAGCAGCGTGCAACGGCACAGCAGGTAGCCGATGGCGATGAGCACGAAGTCGGGCAGCAACAGCAGTGCGTAGGACATCGGCCGAGTGTGCCAGGGCGGGCACGGCGTCGGACCGTGCCCCGGGCCCGGCCGGTAAGTCGATCCAGGGTGTCCTGACGCGGTCCAGGACTTTGTGCCGAAGCGAGGCGGCCAGCGTCGGCCACAATACCCGGCTTGTCATTTCCCACAGACATCGGAGACCCGAACCATGAAAAGACGCGCGCTCGGTGCCTTGCTCGGCACGTCCCTGCTGGCCGCCATTCCCCTGGCCGCCCAGGCCCAGGCCTACCCCACCAAGTCGGTGCGCCTGATCGTGCCCTTTGCGCCCGGCGGCACCACCGACATCGTGGCCCGCATCGTCAGCGAGAAGATGGGCGCGTCACTCGGGCAGACCGTGGTCGTGGAGAACAAGGCCGGCGGCGGTGGTTCGATCGGCGCGCTCGAGATGATCAAGGCCCCGCCGGACGGCCACGTGCTGGGCATGGCCACCGTGTCGACGACGGCCTCCAATCCGGCCATCAACCCCCGCATCGGCTATGACCCGGCGGTGGACTTCACGCCCATCATCAACATCGCCGCCACGCCCAACGTGATCGCCGTGCACCCGTCGTTCCCGGCGCGCGACTACAAGGGCTTCATCGCCGAGTTGAAGAAGAACCCCGGCAAGTACAGCTACGCCAGCTCGGGCACCGGCGGCATCGGTCACCTGCAGACGGAACTCTTCAAGAGCCTGGCGGGTGTGTTCATGTCGCACATTCCCTACCGCGGCGCGGGTCCGGCACTGAACGACACCGTGGCCGGCCAGGTCCAGATCATCTTCGACAACATGCCCTCGGCGCTGCCCTTCATCAGGGACAACCGTCTGATTCCCATCGTCGTGGCCGCGCCGCAGCGCCTGGCTCAGCTGCCCAATGTGCCGACCTTCAAGGAAGTCGGTCTGGAGGAAGTCAACCGCATGGCCTACTACGGTGTGCTGGCACCCAAGGGCACGCCCAAGGCCGTGGTCGACAAGGTGGCCGCGTCGGTCAAGCAGGCGCTGGAAGACCCGAGCGTGCGCAAGCGCATCGAGGACACCGGATCGCTCATCATCGGCAACACGCCCGAGCAGTTCGCGGCCCAGATGAAGGCCGAGCTGGAGGTCTACAAGACCGTCGTCGCCAGGCAGAAGCTCAAGCTCGACTGACCCTCCCATGGCGGCGCTGCCGGCGGCCAGCGCCGCGGCCATCGACCGTTTCGTCGATGCCCTGTGGATCGAGGACGGCCTGGCGCCGCTGACGCTGGCCGCCTATCGCCGCGACCTGACGCTCTTCGCCGCCTGGCTGGATGCCGAACGCCAGGCCGGGCTGGACGAAACGCGCGAGTCCGACCTGCTGGGCTACATCACCGCCCGCTTCGGGCAGACGCGGGCCACCACGGCCAACCGCCGGCTGACGGTGTTCAAGCGCTACTTCCGCTGGGCGCTGCGCGAGCACCGCGTGCGCGCCGACCCGACGCTGAAGCTGCTCGCCGCGCGGCAGCCGCTGCGTGTGCCCAAGACGCTCAGCGAGTCCCAGGTCGAGGCGCTGCTGGCCGCACCCGACGTCGGCACGGCGCTGGGGCATCGCGACCGCACCATGCTGGAGGTGATCTATGCCAGTGGCTTGCGCGTGAGCGAACTGGTCACGCTGAAGTCGGTGCACCTGGGCTTGAGCGAGGGTGTGCTGCGCGTGCTGGGCAAGGGTGCCAAGGAGCGCCTGGTCCCCTTCGGCGAAGAGGCGCACCGCTGGCTCACCAGCTACATCGCCGAAGCGCGCCCCGCCATCCTGCAGGGGCGCAGCAGCGACGCCTTGTTCGTCACCGTGCGCGGCGCCGGCATGACGCGTCAGATGTTCTGGCAGATCATCAAGCGTCATGCGGCGCAGGCCGGCATCACCGCACCGCTGTCGCCGCACACCTTGCGCCACGCCTTCGCCACGCACCTGCTGAACCACGGCGCCGACCTGCGCGTGGTGCAGATGCTGCTGGGCCACGCCGACATCGGCACAACCACGATCTACACCCACGTCGCGCGCGAACGGCTGCGGCAGCTGCACGCGAAGCACCACCCTCGGGGATGAGGCGCGGGGCGCTCAAGGGCTGCGCTGCAGCGCAGCCAGTTCTTCGGGCACGAAACCGGCGCGGCGGCGGGCTTCGAGGTTGAAGGGGCCTTTCAGGGCCGGCGCCCGGTAGCGCAGCGCGAGTTCGGCGTACGTGGTGATCGGGTCCAGGCTACGCTGCTGGCACAGCCAGCGGTACCAGCGGTTGCCGATGGCGACGTGGCCGACCTCGTCGCGCAGGATGATGTCGAGGATGGCGGCGGCCTCGTGGTCGCCGGCGGCGGCGAGCTTGGCGCGTATCGGCGGGGCGGCGTCCAGGCCGCGTGCTTCCAGCGTGCGCGGCACCAGGGCCAGGCGGGCCAGCAGGTCGCCGGCCGTGCGTTCGGCCATCTCCCACAGGCCGTTGTGCGCGGGCAGGTCGCCATAGTCCACGCCCAGCGTGCGCAGGTGCGCGCGCAGCAGCGTGAAGTGGTGCGCTTCCTCGCGCGCGACGAGCAGCCAGTCGGCATAGAAGGCCTCGGGCAGGTCGGGGAAGCGCCACACGGCGTCGAGCGCCAGGTCGATGGCGTTGAGCTCGATGTGCGCCAGCGCGTGCAGCAGCGCGGCACGGCCCTGCAGTGTGTTCGGGCTGCGTGTCTTCAGCGAAGAGGGATGCACCAGCAGCGGCTTGGTGAGCCGGCCCGGCAAGGGACCCGCAGCCTGCAGCCGAAGCGCGGCGCCTGACGGCGCGGTCGTTTCGATGACCGTCGCGGCGGCGGCCTTGTCCGCCGGTTCGGCGGTCTGCAGGGCCGCCAGGGCTTGTTCACGCCAGGTCGGCGGCATCGGGGTTGCGGGGCCGGCGTCGCCGCCGTGCCGTCATTGAAAGTGCGACAGCATACGCTCCAGCACCATCGTGAACGGCACCTGCAGCGCGGGCAGCGTCAGCAGCATGCCGATCAGTCCCACGCCCAGCGTGATGGGAAATCCGATGGCGAAGACATTGATCTGCGGCGCGACGCGCGAGATCACGCCCAGCACGAGGTTGACGATGAGCAGAAGCGCGATGACGGGCAGCGCGATCCACAGGCCCGTGGCGAAGATCTCGCTGCCCCACTCCTGTGGCTGCGTGGCCCGCAGGAAGGCGAAGGGCTCGGGGCCGACCGGGAAGGCCGTGAAGCTCTTCACCAGCGCCGCGATGATCATCAGGTGACCATTGATCACGATGAACAGCCACGCGATCAGCGTGCCGAAGAAGCGGCTGCTGCTGGTGGCCGTGCTGGCGCTGATGGGGTCGAAGAAGGCAGCGAAGTTCAGGCCCATCTGCAGGCCGATGAGCTCGCCGGCGAACTCCACCGCGGCGAAGGCCAGGCGCACCGCGAAGCCCAGCGTGAGCCCGATCAGCACCTGCTGCACGACCAGGGTGGCGGCCAGGGCGGAGTCCAGCGGCACCACCGGCATCTCGGGCAGGCTGGGCTGCGCCGCCAGCGCGATGAAGGCGGCCAGCGCCACGCGCACGCGTGTGGGCACCGTGCGCAGGCTCAGGATGGGGAGCGAGCTCAACAGCGCCAGCGCCCGGATGAAGGGCCACAGCAGCGGCGTGATCCAGCCCAGCACCTGGGCTTCCGAGAAGCTGATCATCCGATGGGCCGCGCGGCAGCGCCGGTCCGTGGCCTACAGCACCGCGCCGGGCAGCGCCTTGAGCGTGCGCTGGATGTACTCCACCAGCGTGGTCAGCATCCAGGGCCCGGCGATGGCCAGCGTGGCCACCGCGGCCAGGATCTTGGGCACGAAGCTCAGCGTCGACTCGTTGATCTGGGTGGCGGCCTGGAAGACGCTGACGATCAGGCCCACCACCAGGATGACGATGAGCACCGGCGCCGAGACCACCAGCAGCATGGTCATGGCCTGCTGGCCGACGGTGAGGACTTGTTGGGGATCCATGTCAAAGACTCCTGCGCGCGTCGCACGCTTGTGCCATCGTGAACCGGCCGCTCGTCCCGCCAAGGGACAGGTCAGCGCGCAGTGCAAGGGCGGACGCCAGGTGGCCGGGGGTCGTCATGTCGCGAAGGAGGCCGCCAGCGAGCCGAGCAGCAGGTTCCAGCCATCGGCCAGCACGAACAGCATCAGCTTGAAGGGCAGGGCCACGAGCACGGGGCTCAGCATCATCATGCCCAGACTCATCAGCACGCTGGCCACGATCATGTCGATGATGAGGAAGGGGATGAAGATCATGAAGCCGATCTGGAAGGCGCTCTTCAGCTCGCTGGTGACGAAGGCCGGCACCAGCACGCGCAGCGGCATGTCCTCGCCCTTCACCTCGGGCGGCAGCTTGGCCAGCCTGGCGAAGAGCTGCATGTCGCTCTGCCTCGTCTGCTTGAGCATGAACCCGCGCATCGGAACCTCGCCGCGCTTGAGCGCCTCGTCGAAGGCGATCTGGTTGGTCGAGAAGGGCTGCCAGGCGTCGGCGTAGACCTTGTCGAAGGTCGGTGCCATCACGAAGAAGGTCAGGAACAGGCTCAGGCCCAGGATCACCTGGTTGGGCGGCGCAGCCTGCGTGCCCAGTGCCTGGCGCAGCAGCGACAGCACGATCACGATGCGCGTGAAGCCCGTCATCAGCAGCAGCAGCGCCGGCAGGAAGCTCAGTGCGGTGAAGAACAGCAGGGTCTGGATGGGCACCGAGTAGCTCGTGCCGCCCGACCCCTGGGCCACCATCAGCGGCAGGTTGCCGCCCGCACCGATGCCGCTGCCGGTGGACGCCTGCGCCCAGGCCGCGCCCGCTCCGGTGGCCAACAGCAGGGCCAGCGCCGCGCGGGCTGGGCGCAGGCCCGTGGCCAGGCCGCGTCGACCTTCAGCGAGGGAGGCCATCACCGGGGTTTCCCTTGATGCGAGTGAGCAGCTGGGCGAAGCCCTCGGCCGGCGTGGTGGGGGCGGCCGGCGGCGCGTCGCCCGCATCCGGCGGGCTCAGCATGTAGAGCAGGTTGACGTTGGCGGCGGTCACGCCCAGCACCAGCCAGCGACGTTCTTCGCCCTGGCCGATCTCGACCGTCACCACGCGGGCCTGCGGGGTCAGCGCCAGCGTGCCGGTCTGGCGCATCGGGCCCTGGCCGAGGTTGCGGCCCATGGGCGAGCGCTTGAACATCCACAGCAGCAGCGGGATGAGCACCACGATGGCCAGGAACCATCCGATCGCGCTGAGGCCTTGTCCGGTCGTCATCGTGTTGTCCCGCTTCCGGCTCAAGTCCGGCTCAGCCTGCGCATGCGCTCGCTGGGCGTCACGATGTCGGTCAGGCGGATGCCGAACTTGTCGTTCACCACCACCACCTCGCCCTGTGCGATCAGGTAGCCGTTGACCAGCACGTCCATCGGCTCGCCGGCCATCGCCTCGAGCTCGACCACCGAGCCCTGCGCCAGCTGCAGGATGTGCTTGATCGGGATCCTCGTGCGGCCCAGCTCCACGGTGAGCTGCACCGGGATGTCGAGGATCATGTTGATGTCGTTGCCCGCCGCGATCACCGGCGCTGCCGAGAAGTTCGTGAACGACGCCGGCGCCACCGTGTCGGCCGCCGTGGTCACGTCGGACGCCACCTCGTTGGCCGGCTTGTCCTCGGACAGCGCGGCTGCCCATTCGGCGGCCATGCGGTCCTCTTCGGACATTTCGGCATTGTTGTCAGCTGGCATTGTGGGCTCCGATCCAGCTCAGTTCGGAGCTGGACAGCAATTGATCGACCTTGATCGAGTAGCGGCCGTTGGACGTGCCGTAGTGGCAGTCGAGCACCGGCACGCCGTCGACCTTGGCCTGCACCATGGGATCGAGATCGAGCTCGATGAAGTCGCCGGGCTTGAAGGAGAGCAGCTGCTCCACCGTCGCCGGTGCCTTGGCCAGCTCGACCACCAGTTCCACCGTGGCGTCCTGGATCTGGTGCTTCAGCAGGTTGACCCAGCGCCGGTCGGGCTCGGTCGAGTCGCCCTGCATCGACGAATACAGCACGTCGCGGATGGGCTCCAGCGTGGCGTAGGGAATGCAGAAGTGCACCGAGCCGCTGGTCTCGCCGATCTCCAGCGTGAACGAGGTCGACACCACGATCTCGCTGGGCGTGGCGATGTTGGCGAACTGCGGCTGCATCTCCGAGCGCTGGTATTCCAGCTCCAGCGGGTAGATGCCCTGCCAGGCCTTTCGGTACTCGCTGATGATGACTTCCACCAGGCGCAGGATCACGCGCAGCTCGGTGGCCGAGAAGTCCCGGCCCTCGATGCGCGTGTGGAACTTGCCCACGCCGCCGAACAGCGCATCGATGACGGCGAACACCAGGCTCGGATCGCAGACGATCAGGCCCGAGCCGCGCAGCGGCCTCACCGCGGCCACGTTGAAGTTGGTGGGCACCACGATCTCGCGCAGGAAGGCGCTGTACTTCTGCACCTTGATGCCGCCGATGGAGACTTCCGGGCTCTTGCGGATGAGGTTGAAGAGGCCGACGCGGATGTTGCGGGCGAAGCGCTCGTTGATGACCTCCATCGTCGGCATGCGGCCGCGGACGATGCGCTCCTGGTTGCCCAGGTCGTAGTCGCGGACGCCGCCTGCGACCTGTTCTTCCTGCTCGAGCTTCTGGCTCTCGCCGGTGATGCCCTGCAGGAGGGCGTCGACCTCGTCCTGCGAAAGGATCTGCTGGTTCATCTGAGCTGCGGTGCGCCGCCGGTGCCTGCGTTACTGGACGATGAAGTTCGAGAAGTGCACGGCCGTGATCGGCAGGTCGGGCTCGGGTGCCTTCTTCTTGCGCTTCTTCTTCGGTGCAGCGTCTTCCTCGTCCTCGGCGTCCGCGGGCTCGGGTTCCTCCACCTCGTAGCCCAGGCCGCGCGAGGCGGCGCGCTTGACCTCTTCGGCCAGCTTGACCTTGCCTTCGCGTTCCAGCAATTGCGCCGAGGTCTTGTGCGCCAGCACCATCAGGATGTTGTTCCTGATGGCCGGCGTGAAGACCTTGATCTGATCGGCGACCTTCGGATCACCGACCTCCAGCGTGATGCCGATCTGCGCATAGCGCTCGGCCTCGCGGTCGGCCAGGTTCACCGTGAAGGGTTCGAGCGGCGCGTAGTGGGGCACGGCCTTGGGGTCGGCCGCCTTGGACTGCGCCTTGGCCGAAGCCTTGGGCTTGCTGCCTTGGCCGTCGGCGTCCTCGTCGTCCGCGGAGGCCTTCTTGCCCATCATCATGAACGCTGCGCCGCCCCCCAGCAACAGCACCAGCAAGGCGGCGGCGATGATGATGATGAGCTTCTTCTTGCCCTTGGGGGCGGGGGCATCGGCGGCGGCGGCCGCGGCAGCGTTGGACATGGACTCTCCTGGACCTGCGGTTCACGCCGGCGCCGGGGACGGCGCTCGGCGAACCTTGCAGGCCATTATTCGAAAGAGGGGGTGTCCGGCACGCCGAGAAAAGACGGGGCTTTGACAGCCCTTTCGTGGCCGCGCAGCGCGGCAGGCAGGACGTCGCAGCGGCCGCCGGCGGCCGCTGCGACGGGCAACGGCGACTCAGGCGTACACGTCCAGCGCGCCGCGCTGAATGCGCGCGCGCGGTGCCGCGGCGGGCAGGGCATCGGCATCATCGGCAGACCCGGACCGTCGCCCGCCGGCCGCGTTGCGTTCGCCCGGGGTGCCGTGCGGGTCGCGGGGCTGCTGGAAGACGCCGCCGCCGGTCAGCGTCAGTCCGCTGTCGCGCAAGGCCGAGGCCAGCGTCGGTATGGCCTGTTCCAGCACCTGACGCGTGGCCGCGTGTTCCACCGCCATGTTGACCTGGGCGCTCTGGCCGTCGATCTCGATCTGCACCGTGATCGGGCCCAGTTCTGCGGGATGCAGGTGCAGTCGCGCCTCGGGGATGCCATTGCGCACCAGCGTGCTGACCTGGGCGCCCAGTGAAGGCACGAACTCGGGGCTGTGCAGGGCGGCCTCGAGCTGCGCTTCGAAGCGGGCCGGCGCCTCAGCCGCCTTGGCGACGAAGTTCCCGGCGTTTGATGCCGCCAGGCCGGGCGAGGGCGGCAGGGTCTGCTGCCGGGGGTCGGTCGGCAGCGCCGCTTCGCTGACCTTCGGATCGGCGACGCCGAGCCGGGCCTCGACGGCGGTGGTGTCCTGCAGCGTCCGCGTGGTCGGGGTCGTGGGCGTCGTCGGGTCACTGGCGGGCATGGCGCTCGGGCTCGTGGCGGGCTGCAAGACGATGGCCGGTTTCTCGGCCAGGGCGGTGCCCGCGGACATCGCCAGATCCGGGCGCGGTCCGGCGGGGCGAGGGCCCCGTCGGGAATCGACCTTGGGTGCTTCGAATTCGCCTTGCATTGACAGTGGCGCGGCGGCCATCGTTGCCATGCGTGCGGCGTCCGGCGCGGCGTCCGACGAGGCGTCCGGCGCGCCGTCCGACGAGGCGTCTGACGCGGCGTCTGACGCGGCGTCCGACGCGGCGCGCGGCGCGACCCCAGCCATCAATGCGATTGGCTCGTTGTTGCTCCTTCGAGCGCCGTCATCTGCCTGGGCCGGGTCGGAGGCCGGCGGCAGCCGGCGGTCACCGGGCGCGTCCGTCCTGCCACGCAGACCGCCTGCGAACCTGCCGTCGACCCTGTCGGCCACCTCGGGCGGCGTGGCGCCCGGGGGGCGCAGGTCGAGCACGTCCACCCGTGGCGGCCAGGCCAGGGCGGCAGCGGCCGCATCGGCGTTGTCCGATGCTGCAGGGACGGGCTTCTTGTCCTCGGTCCGCGCCTCGGCAGCGCTGCCGGCGTCGTCGGTGCCTTCCTGCCCTTCGGTGGCGCTGGGACCCTTGGCGTCACGGGTGGTATCGGCCGGGTCGGCATCTCTTGACTGCGCGGCGGCAGCCAGTGCACCGGCAAAGCCCGCCGTGCCGTCGTTCCGGCCGCGCGCAGCGCCGGGCGCGCTGCGGGGCGGCACGCCGGACGCCGGCGGCGGGGCTGATGCAGCGAGAGGGAGGGTGCCGGGCACGGCCATGTCAATGGCTCGCGGGCAGGGCCATCGCCGGCGTCGAGTGCCAGGCGGCGATGGCAGCGGCCTCGTCGGTGTGGCGCTGGTCGCGGGCGGCTTCGTGGCGTTGATGCTCGGCTTCGCGCCGCGACATCAGCTTGCGAACAGAGGCCACACGGGTCTCGCGTTCGAGCAGCAGTGCACGGGCCTGCAAGGCCTGTGCATCGGCGGCTTCGGCCTGCAGGTGCAACTGCGTCAGCGCCTGCTCCAGCCGCTGCATGAAGCTCTGGTAGCTCTGCACCACCTCGATGGCCGCCGCCTGGCGGAATTGCTGCGTCCAGCGCTGCTGGTACTCGGTGCGGTAGGTGGTGAGCTGCTCTCGCTGGGACAGCAGTCGGCGCGAATTCTCCAGGCAAAGGTACAGGTTCGCCGTCGCCTCGTCGCGTTCGGCGATGGCGCGGTCCAGCACGGTCTGGAGGCCTTGCAGCGTGTTCGGTGCAGTCATGGGGTGTTCCGTTGCGGTCAGGAGGCGTTGCTCAGGGCCACCAGCTGGTGGCGACTGTCGAGAAGGGTCGCGCGCTCGTGCATGTCCTGCTGGAGCAGCGCGTCGGTCTGGGTGTGCAGGCGCACGGCGGTGTCGAGCTCGGCGTCGTGGCCGGGCGCATAGGCGCCCAGCTGGATGAGGTCGCGCGCCTTGTTGTACTTGGCCAGCAGGTGGCGAAGGCGGCGGGCGGCGGCGATGTGCTCCGGCGGCGCGACGGCGTTCATCACGCGCGAGATGGATCGCTCGACGTCGATGGCGGGGAAGTGGCCCGATTCGGCCAGCTCCCGCGACAGCACGATGTGGCCGTCCAGGATGCCTCGCGCGGCGTCGGCGATGGGGTCCTGCGGGTCGTCGCCTTCGCTGAGCACGGTGTAGAAGGCGGTGATCGAGCCCACGCCGTTGAGGCCGTTGCCGCTGCGCTCCACCAGCTGCGGCAGCTTGGCGAAGCAGCTCGGCGGATAGCCCTTTGTGGCGGGCGGCTCGCCGATGGCCAGTGCGATCTCGCGCTGCGCCATCGCGTAGCGGGTCAGCGAATCCATCAGCAGCAGCACGTGCTGGCCGCGGTCGCGGAAGTGTTCGGCGATCGCCGCGGCGTAGTTGGCGCCCTGCATGCGCACCAGTGCCGGCGCGTCAGCCGGGGCGGCGACGACGACCGAACGCGCACGTCCCTCGTCGCCCAGGATGTCCTCGATGAATTCCTTGACCTCGCGGCCGCGCTCGCCGATCAGACCGACCACGATCACGTCGGCCGCGGTGTAGCGCGCCATCATGCCCAGCAGGACCGACTTGCCGACGCCGGTGCCTGCGAACAGGCCCAGGCGCTGGCCGCGGCCGACGGTGAGCAGGGCGTTGATGGCGCGCACGCCGGTGTCCAGCGGCTTGCGCACGGGATCGCGGTCCATCGCGTTGATCGGGCGGCGCACCATCGGCTCGGTGTGCGTGTCGACGAGCGGGCCGGCACGGTCGATCGGCACGCCGTGCGCGTCGATGACGCGGCCCAGCAGGCCATCGCCCATCGGCAGGTGCAGGCTGCGGTCCTCGCGCCGCCGCCAGGGGTGCTGCTGCTCACCGAAGCGCGGCGCCACCACGGGGGCCGGGCGCGGCACCACCCGCGCACCGCTGGCCAGGCCGTGCACGTCGGCCGTGGGCATCAGGAAGGCGCGATCGCCGTTGAATCCCACCACTTCGGCCAGCACCGGCGGATGTCCGGAAGCCAGCACCTCGCAGATCGATCCCACCGGCACGCGCACACCGGCCGCTTCCAGCACCAGGCCGGTGACGCGCAC
This sequence comes from Rubrivivax sp., assembly GCA_022843905.1. GTDB lineage: Bacteria > Pseudomonadota > Gammaproteobacteria > Burkholderiales > Burkholderiaceae_C > Rubrivivax. The sequence goes on along the minus strand of JALHMT010000004.1, from coordinate 142,898 downwards.
CAGGGTGCCGGTCGATTCGAAGGGCTGTTCGACAGCGGCGAACTCCTGCAGATCGTGCAGGTAGCGCTGCCAGCGCTGCGTGCGGGCGTCGAGTACCGGCGCGTTCATCGAACGTCTCCGGTGGGTGGGTCGTCGGCCTGGTCATCGTGTTCCCAGGCCTGCGCCGAGCCCAGGCTGGCCGTGGCCTGGGCCCAGCGCGTGGCCACGCGGGCGTCGATGCTGCCGACATCGGAGTCGACGACGACACTGCCGCGCGCCAGCGACGGATTGGCCATCACGCGCGCGCCGCGCGCTTCCAGCGCATCGGCGGCACCGGCCTGAACCAGCGGCAGGTCCTCGGGATGCACCTGCAGGGTGATCTGGCGCGCACTGAACAACACCGCCTGCACCGCCTGTGAAGCCACGCTGGCCACGACCTCGGGCCGCGTCGCCAGTTCGGTGCGCAGCACCTGGCGCGCCAGTTCCAGCGCGACGCGGCTGACGGCCGCAGCAATCTGCGGCTCCAGCGCCGTCATCGTCGTGTCCAGGCTCTTGACGAAGGCGCCGACCTGGGTGACGGTCTGCGCGGCGAAGCTCTGCTTGAAGCTGTCCAGGGCCACCAGCCCGTCCCGGTAGCCGTTCTGGTAGCCCTCCTGCGAGCCGGCCTGGCGCGCCGCGGCGACGCGGGCCAGCCACTCGGCTTCGCTGGGAGGTGCCGGCGGCGGCGGCGCGGGTGCCTCGGCCGGGGCCGTGTTGCCGCGCAGGCTGCCGGGCTTCCAGGCTTCGAAGCTGCCCATCTCCTCGCGCGGGATGAAGCGCGTGTAGGCGTTGCCGGCCTTGCTGCCCGGCGGCGGCGGCACGTTGCGCGTGGCGCCGGGCTTAGATGAGCTGCTCATCACCGCCGCCTCCCAGCACGATCTGACCTTCGTCGGCCAGGCGGCGAACGATCTTCAGCATTTCCTTCTGCTCGGCTTCCACTTCCGACAGGCGCACCGGGCCGCGCGATTCGAGGTCTTCGCGCAGCGTCTCGGCGGCACGGCTGGACATGTTGCCGAAGACCTTCTCGCGGATCGTCGGCGAAGCGCCCTTGAGCGCCAGCACCAGCGACTCGCTCTGCACTTCCTTCAGCAGGGCCTGGAAGCCCTTGTCGTCGAGCTTCTCCAGGTCGTCGAAGGTGAACATGTTGTCCATGATCTTCTGTGCCAGCTCGCCATCGGCCTCGCGCACGAAGTCCAGCACCGAGGTCTCGACGCTGCTGCCCATCATGTTGAGCATCTCGGCGGCCGTCTTGGCACCGCCCAGATTGCTCTTCTTCAGGCGGTCGCCGCCGGCCAGCACCTTGCTCATGACTTCGTTGAGGTCCTTCAAGGCCAGCGGCTGGATGCCGTCCAGGGTCGCGATGCGCAGCATGACCTCGTTGCGCTGGCGTTCGGTGAAGAGCTTCAGCACGTCGGCCGCCTGGTCGAACTCGAGGTGCACCAGGATGGCCGCGGTGATCTGCGGATGTTCGTTGCGCAGCAGTTCCGCCACCGAACTGGCATCCATCCACTTCAGGCTTTCGATGCCGGTGGTGTCGCTGCCCTGCAGGATGCGGTCGATCAGCAGGTTGGCCTTGTCGTCGCCCAGGGCCCGGCGCAGCACGGTCTTGACGTATTCGTCGGTGTCGTTGACCAGCATGTGCTCGTTCTCGGCCTGCGCGCTGAAGCGGTCGATGACCTTCTCCACACGGTCCTTGGTGACGCTCTTGAGCTTGGCGATGGTCTCGCCCATGCGCTGCACTTCCTTGGGTGACAGGTGCTTGAGCACTTCGGACGCCTCCTCCTCGCCCAGCGACATGAGCAGGATGGCGGCGTCCTCCACGCCTTTTTCGTCGTCTTTGGCCATGGTTCTCGGTGGAGTCCGGTCAGGCGGGTTCGCCGCTCACCCAGCCGCGCAGCACGGTGGCCACGGCCGCCGGGTTGGTCTTGGCCAGTTCGCGCACGGCTTCCAGCTTGTCGTTGCGCGCCGGCGCGGGCAGGGCGGTCTTGGCGGCTTCGCCATCCAGCGCAGGCAGCACGTCGTCGCCGGCCACCACCTCGTTGATCTGGCTGCCCTTGTCGTTGGCGACCGGCTCCACCGGGGTGAAGGCCGGCTTCAGCGCCGGGCGGATGACGCCGAACACCACTGCCAGACCGACCAGCGCCAGCGCCACCGGCGTGGCCGCTGCGCGGGCCAGGTCCTGCACCCAGGGCTCCTTCCAGAAGGGCGTCGGTTCGACCGGCGGCGGCGTCTGGACCAGGAAAGGCGCGTTGACCACGCGCACGGAATCGCCGCGCTGCTGGTTGAAGCCGATGCCCTGCTGCACCAGCGCCGTGAGCTTCTCGACCTCGGCATCGGGCAGCGCGACCGTGGTCGACTTGCCCTTGGCGTCCACCGTCGTTCGGTGGTTCACCACCACCGCGGCATGCAGGCGGCGCACCACGCCGGAGGCGTTGCGCGTCACGCTGACCTTCTTGTCGACTTCATATCGGGTCTCGTTCTCCCGCCGTGCGTTGGCGCCACCCGCGCCGAGCGCGCCGCGCAGGGCTTGCGCATCGCCGTTGATGGGTGCCGAGGCGGCAGCCTGCGGCTGGTTCGCGGCAGCGCCGGGCACGCCGGCCGGTGGCGTGGCGACGGCGCCGGTCGACTCTTCGGTGCGCACGGCCCGCACGGCCGAGGGCTGGTCGCCCTGGTTCGGCTTGAACTCTTCGGCCGTCGACTCGGTCTGCGAGAAGTCGATCTCGGCGGTGACCGTGGCGCGCAGGTTGTCGCGCCCCACCACCGGTTCCAGCAACTGGAGCACGCGCTTGAGGTGGGTGGCCTCGACCTCGCGCAGGTACTGCACCTGCTGTGCGTCGAGGCCCTGGGGGGCGTTCTGTTCGCCCTGGCTGGAGAGCAGCGCGCCGGTGCCGTCGAGCACGCTGACGGCCTTGGCCGACAGCTCCGGCACGCTGGACGACACCAGGTGCACGATGCCGGCGATCTGCGCAGGGTCGAGCGTGCGGCCCGGATGCAGGTTCAGCACGATGGACGCCGACGGCTTCTGCTGCTCGCGGAAGAACCCGTTCTGCTGCGGCAGCGCCAGGTGCACGCGGGCAGCCTGCACTGAGGCCAGCGACTGGATGGTGCGCGTCAGTTCGCCTTCGAGCGCGCGCTTCTGGTTGATGTGCTCCTGGCCCTGGGTCTGGCCGAAGGGTGCCTTGTCGAGCAGCTCGTAGCCGTTGATCGAGCCCTTGGGCAGGCCGGCGGCGCTGAGCTTGAGCCTGAGGTCGTAGACCTGCGCTGCCGGCACGAGGATGGTGCCGCTGCCATCGGCGAAGCGGTAGGGCACGTTCATCTGTGCCAGCTTCTCGATGATGGGTCCGCCGTCGCGTTCCGACAGATTGGCGAACAGCACCTTGTAGTCGCCTTCGCGAGCACTGGAGGCCAGCACGATCAGCAGAGCCGTCAACACGGCGATGCCCACGGCGGCCATGGTCTTGGCGCGCGCAGGCAGGGCGGACAGTCGGCCGGCCAGTGTGACAGGCGCTGCGGGCAGCTGCGTCACGGGCGTCAAGGGCGTCAGGTTGTTGGGGGCAGCGGTGGCGATGGCGTTGTCCATGGGTCCGGGGGCACGTGCATCAGGACGGCGCAGGGGCCGTGCAGAACCCCTGTCTGGCGCCCATTGTTCGGCGGCAGGGCGCGCTGCGGTGGAGCGATCAGGCCGGGCTTTCGGCGGCTGTTTCCTCCGTGCAGCCGCAGGCGCGTCGCTACAGTCTGATCATCGACTGACGGGCCGTCCCGTGGCCCTGCGCAGCGATCCGGAAAGGCCTCGCCATGGACTTGAAGCTCAAGCCCTTCGACTTCGACCAGGCCGTCGCGCGCGCCGGGCTGAAGCGCGACGGCACACCCCTGCCGCGCACCTCGGGCGCCGAGGGCGGCGGATTCCAGACCGCGATGACCCAGGCCCTGAGTCAGGTCAGCCGACAACAGATGGAGGCGCAGCGCCTGCAGCGCGAACTGAGCCTGGACAACCCGACCGTCAGTCTCGAAGAGACGATGATGGCGATGCAGAAGTCACAGATCGGATTCCAGGCTGCCCTGCAGGTTCGCAACCGGCTGGTGCAGGCCTACACCGACGTGATGAACATGCAGGTGTAGGTCGTCCGTCAGCAGGCCGGGTGGCGGGGATCCGACCCACCCGGCGAGCAAAGCCGGGCGCGGCCCAGCGCGCCGACTTCCACGCGCAAGGTGTGGCCGCGCGGCGAGCGCAGCTCGGCACGGCCCTGGCCGGTGCCGTTGGCCGAGAAGCTGGCGGTCTGTGCCGAAGCCAGCAGCACGCCGCGGTGCTCGGAGCCGTCGACGTGGCGCGTGCGGCAGGCCTGCGGGATACGGCAATCGCAATCGGCGATGCTCGCCGTGGCCCAGCACCAGGTCGGTCCCGTACTGAAGGTCAGGTGCATGTCGGCTCCGCGCTGGGCGGCGGCGAACCGCGCTTCCTGCAGATCGGCGACCAGCGCTTCGGCAGCGGCCCGCAGCCGTTGGCGCGCCAACTGGTCGGCGAACCACGGCAGGGCCGCGGTGGCTGTCGCTGCCAGCAGGGACAGCACCACGGCCAGCTCCACCAGCGTCAAGCCGGCTGCCCGTCGACAGCGCTTGCTCAGCGGTTCCAGCATGCCGCTGTCGGGCCCGCGCGGGCCTGTCCGTCGTCGACCTGGAGCGTGATCTGCAGACAGCTCTCGTCGCGCGACTGCGACCCGTCTGCGCGGGCATGCGCCTCGGCGCGGTAGGACTGGGGCATCACGTCCTGCAGCACGATGTCGTAGTACCCCGACTCGCTGCGCCCGGAGGCGGCGGCGCCCAGGGCCTGGCGGTCGGCGGCGTAGATGCCGTGGTGGGCCCGGTAGCTTTCCTGGGCCAGCTGCACCCGGGTGAGCGCCGCGACGGCATCGGCGCGGCGCGCCTTGGCCAGCATGTCGATGCCGCGCGGCACCGCCAGCGTCAGCAGCAGCCCCGCGACGGTCAGCACGACGGCCATCTCGACCAGCGTGAAGCCGGCCCCGGCGCGGGGGCGGGGGCGGGAGGGGGACAGGTCCACAGGGGCCTCAGGACAGCGACAGCAGGCGGTGGCGCTTCTGCGTCTGGTTGACGTAGCGCTGCAGCAGGCGTTCGGCCGGCGTGCCCAGCTGTTGCCACTGGCAGCCCAGGCGGTGGCTGCCCTCGGGCAGCTGCATCGAGCTGACGTGCTGGATCTGCAGCGCCGTGACGAAGGAGGTCTCGCTGTCGAGCTGGACCTCGACACCGTGCAGCGTCACGCCGGGCCGCAGCTCGGGCACGTCGGGCGGCAGCAGCAGGGCGCAGCCGCCCACGCTGAGGTCCAGCACGCGCAGGGCCAGCGTCATGTCGGGCATCGAGGGGTGCCGCAGGGTCACCGAAGGCGCATTGCGGCCACCGGGCCGCACGCGGAAGCTCTGGCGGCGCTGGAAGCGATAAAGGTCGCGCGGCATCGACGACTGCAGCGCCATGCTTTGCAGGCTGCGCACGAGGACGAAGTCCTCGAGGTCGAACTGCAGCTTCACGCTTTCGAGGTAGCACACGGCAGCGGCCTCGTCGGCATCGATCAGGGCCTGCATCTGCGGCTGGCCGCCATCGGCACTCCAGCTCAGACGGCCTTGCGTGGCGTCGATGGCCCACAGCGTGCAGGTCACCGCGGTGCCGTGCGAGGTGGCCAGGATGACGGGCGCACTGGCGTCGCGTACCTGGCGCAGGAGCGAATTCAACTCGACCGGGTTGGCCACGCGGAACGGCGCCCAGGGGTCGATTTCCCCGTCGTCGGATAGGTGGGCTGGCTTGGTGTCGTGGAACATCGTGCGTCCGTCGGCGGCGTGCGGCAGGTCGAGTCGGTCCGGGCGGTGTCGGTCGGGCTCAATGCAGCCGATGCGGCTTTCCGGTCAGGGTGGTCTCGAGTTCCTGCAGCCAGGGTTCGGCCAGATGCCGGATCTCGGCGTCGTTGACGAGGATGCGCTGCATGATTCGGCTCTTCACCTTGGAGGTCTGGCCGTCCAGCGGGACCTCGCGTGCAGCCTGCTTAAGCTGGCTGATGAGCAGCACGCAGGCGCCCTCCAGCTTCACCACCTCGTCCCAGTTGCCCACGCGGGCAGCGGCGAGCATGTCGGCGCTGGCCTGCTCGATCGCTTCGTAGAAGCTCATCAGATCGGTGTTCATCGACATGTCCGTTCGCCGCTCAGGCGGCGTGTTGCACCTGCGGAGCGATCTGGTTCCATGCGTCCTGCACAGGCTTCAGAAGGCGCACGCATTCGTCGAGTGCAGCCTCGTCGTTGTGCAGGTTGGCGCGCGTCAGCCGCAGCTCGACGTACGCATAGAGGTTGTCCAGATCGCTGGCGATGGCGCCGCCCTGGGTGAGGTTGAGGCTGGCGCGCAGGCCTTCGCCCACGATGCGCAGGGCCTGTCCGATGGCGCGCGACTTGCTTTCCACGTCGCGGGCCTGGACCGCGCCGCGCGCTCGGTGGATTGCGCCCAGCAGGCCGTCGAACAACATCGAGATCAGCTGGTGACCCGAGGTGTCGCTGGCCGCTGCACCTTGCACGCCGATGTCGGTGTACATGCCGGACATGCGCTGGTTGCGCGAGTTCGTGGGAATCGTCGAGTAGTGCATGCGGGTGCTTTCCGAAGTCGATCGGCTTGATCAGCCGTCCTGCAGGGGTTATCGACGGCTCTGCGCGCTGCTTGAGGGGGCACGGATGCACTTCATGATGGCGTGTGCATCGCGAACGCCCACCCGCCCGCGAGGCGGCAGGCGGGCACGTTCGAATCAACGGCTCGAAGAAGCGGCTCGAAGAAGCGGCGCAGGACCGTCGTCCTGTCGTGCGATCGACGGGGGGTGCGGCCCTGTTGCGAGGCAGGTTGCTCGCGGGCCGCCGGCCCTGAGCGAAGCAGCCGGGGCAAGGCCCGGCGGGCCTACTTGTTCCAGTTCGCGATCTGCTGGGTCACGTAGTTCTGCAGTGAGCTCAGCTTGGCGATGTTGGTGTCCAGCCGCGTGTACTGGTCGAGCAGGCGCTTCTCGACGAGCGAGAGGCGGTCTTCCATGCGGGACTGCTTGTCGGCATTGCGCTCGATGCGCTCGCGCAGGGCTTCCTGCCGGGTCGACAGCAAGCCGTCGCTGCCCAGTCGCTGATCGCCGAAGCTGGCGAACAGCGCTCCGAAGCCGTCGCTGCCCGTGCCCTCGTCGTCGCGCGCGAAGAAGCTCTGCAGCTGCTCGAGCTTGCCCAGAGCGGACTCGAGCTTGGTGTCGTCCACCTTGAGGGTGCCGTCGCGCTGCGGCGCCAGGCCGATGTCGGTCAGACGTGCGAAGGCGGTGGCTGCGCCGCTGCTGCCGCCGACCAGCTGGCGCAGCTGATTGGCCAGGCCCACCGCCGAGCTGTCGCCCTGCAGGATGCCGGCGGTGCCGGCGTCGGCGTTCACGCTGGTCTGCTCGCGCACCAGCTTGATGAGGTCGTTGTAGGCGGTCGAGAAGGCGGTGATCTTCTCCTTCATCGAGGTCGTGTCGCGGTTGACCGTGATGTCCACCCCGCCCGTCGTCACCTGGCCCAGCTTCAGCGTCATGCCGTCCATCACGTCGGTCAAGGTGTTGGTGGCGCTGCTGACCGGCACGTTGTTGATGGTGGCGTTGGCGTTGGCCGCGGCCTGGGGCTGCGACATCTGGACCAGGCTGTTGGCCGGGTCGTAGGCCAGGTGCGACAGGCCCGCAGCGTTCTGATTGTCGCCATCCACGTCGTTGACCGAGATGCGGAAGGCGTTGGCTTCGCCGGTCAACGTCGAGCGGATCGACAGGCGGGAGCCGCTGGCATCGCTGACGATGGATGCCGAGACGCCTGCGCCGGCGCCGTTGATGGCATCACGCACCTGCTCCAGCGAGTCGCCGCCGATGGGGATGTTGATGGTGATCGGGGTGGTGTCCGCCTTGGGCGTGAAGCTCGTCTGGCCGGCACCCCAGGTGCCCAGCTCGATGGTCAGCGAGCCCGGACCGACGTCGTCGGTGGGCTGGGCCCAGGTGGTGGCCGTGACCAGGGTCTGGGCCGCGGCCAGGTTGGCCACGTTGACGGTGTAGCTTCCCGGAGGCGCCGAGCCGTCGGACGTGGCCGTCACGGCCGTCGGGTTGGAACTGGCCACCGCTGTGCGCGACCAGGTCTCCGCGTTCGACAAGGTCTTGGCGGCGTCGCGCAGGGTCGTCATCGCGCTCTGCAGCTTGCCGTAGGCCGAGAGCTGGCTCTCGATCTTCTTGGTGTTGCTCTGCAATGCGGCGATCGGCTGGCGCTCGAGTGCCAGCAGTTGGCTGACGATGCTCTTGACGTCGAGGCCGCTGCCGATGCCGGCGGAAGACAGGGTGGCCATGTCGATTCCTTCTGTTGCTGCCGGCTATATCGGCGGCCGGCTGCATGACTTGAGGCGCCGCGCGCGACAGGGCGCGCCGCGCGCCGCGACCGCAGGCTCCGCCTCGCCGTCCCGCGGCGGCAGGACGACCGAGCCGATCAGGTCTGCAGCAGTCGCAGCACGTTCTGCGGCAGGGCGTTGGCCTGCGCGACCATCGCGTTGCCCGCCTGCTGCAGGATCTGGGCGCGCGACAGGTTCGAGGTCTCGATCGCGAAGTCGGCGTCCATGATGCGGGCGCGTGCGGCAGTCAGGTTCTCGGCCGAGACCTGCAGGTTCATCACCACGGTCTCGAAGCGATTCTGCGCTGCGCCGTACAGGGCGCGCGAGGTGGTCACCTCGTCGATGGCCAGGTCGATGGCATTGATGGCCGCCGTGGCGCCGGATGCGTCGGCGCCGCTGATGTCGAGCGTGCCGGCCGCCACGGCGTCGCGCACCACCGTCGTCAGGTCGGTGCCCGCGATGTCGATGGTGTCGTTGCTGGTCGTGCCCGGTCCGATCTGGAACGTGAATGTCGCCGTGGTGCCGTCGAACAGCGTCGTCCCGTTGAACTGCGTGCCGTCGACCAGCCGGGCCACCTCGGCCTGCAGTTCGGCGAACTCCGTCTGCAGGTTGCCGCGGTCGCCGGCGTTGTTGGTGCCGTTGGCCGACTGCACCGCCAGCTCCCGCATGCGCTGCAGGGCGTCGCCGATCTTGCCGATGGCGCCTTCTGCCGTCTGCGACAGCGAGATGGCATCGTTGGCGTTGCGGATGGCCACGTTCATGCCGCGCACCTGGGCGTTCATGCGCTCGGCGATGGCCAGGCCGGCCGCGTCGTCCTTGGCACTGTTGACCCGCAATCCCGACGACAGGCGCTGCATCGAGGTCTGCAGGGAAGTCTGCGAGCTCGACAGGTTGCGCTGTGCGTTCAGCGAACTGAGGTTCGTGTTGATCGTCTGAGGCATTCGAATCACTCCTTCTTGAACCGCTAACCCCGGCCATCGCCGGCTGCTTCGAAGAGCAGGGTGCTTGTCGCATCCCGCTCGTCTCACGGCCCGGCGCTGGTTACCGGCGTTGGCCTGGTTCCCCCTTGCGGGTCGACCCGGCTGTTCGTCAGCGCTCCGGACTACAGAGGTACGGCAGTACAGCTGTTATCGGCGATTCTGGGAGTGGTCTTCCTTGGGCGGCGGGTCGATAAGCGGCCACAAAACCGGGCAGATCCGGGCCCTCTGGCGCCTCCGCGGGTGGCGTCGAAGCCGCACGGCAGCCCAGGCAGCGGCTTTCGCGCGCCTATGAAAAAGCCGCCACGGCCCGAAGGCGGTGGCGGCTCGAAGAAGGGCGAACCCGGGGCGGCGCGGCGCTTGTGCTATGCCACCGTGTCGATCATGGACGTGCTGGCTTCATCGAAGCAACTGCAGCACTTGGGACGGCTGCTGGTTGGCCTGCGCCACCATCGCCGTGCCCGCCTGCTGCAGGATCTGTGCGCGCGACAGCGCGGCCGTTTCCACCGCGAAGTCGGCGTCGACGATGCGAGCGCGCGAGGCCGTCAGGTTCTCGGAGCTGACCATCAGGTTGCTGATCACGCTCTCGAAGCGGTTCTGCACGGCACCGAAGTCGGCGCGGGCGGTGGTCACCGCGTCGATGGCGTCGTCCAGGGCGTCGATGGCAGCGGTGGCGCCGGTGGCGTCGGCGCCCGAGATGTCCAGCGCGGCCACCGGGGTGTTGACGTCGGTCGACAGGTCGGTCATGTCGACGTCGATGGTGTCGGTTGCGTCGGTGCCTGCACCCACCTGGAAGGTGAAGGTGGTGGCAGCGTTGAGGAGGTTCTGGTCGTTGAACTTGGTGCCGTCGATGAGGCGAGTCACCTCGGCCTGCAGCTGAGCGAATTCCGTCTGCAGGTTGTCGCGGTCGCCTTCGTTGTTGGTGCCGTTGGCCGACTGCACTGCCAGCTCACGCATGCGCTGCAGCGCGTCGCCGACCTTGGCGGTGGCGCCTTCGGCCGTCTGCGCCAGCGAGATGCCGTCGTTGGCGTTGCGCACCGCGACGTTCATGCCCCGCACCTGGGCGTTCATGCGCTCCGAGATGGCCAGGCCGGCGGCGTCGTCCTTGGCGCTGTTGACACGCAGGCCCGAGGACAGGCGCTGCATGGAAACCGCCAGCGACAACTGCGAAGAGGCGACGTTGCGCTGGGCGTTGATGGATTGCAGATTGGTGTTGATGGTCTGAGCCATGCGAAAACTCCTAAACAGTTGAACATGCCCGGCTCCGGCGCCGGCTTGCTTGCAGACCCTCGATCACTCTCGTGTCTGCGTACAACCCCGTGATGGCAGGCCACCATCGCGAGAACCGCCCGGCGTCAGAGGCTGCGAACGGCGGTGGGGGACACCCACCTGCTCCTGACCGTCCAACCGGACCACGTGACCCCTTGCGTTGTCGCTTCGGAGCCGCGTTGCTGGGGATATCGACTGCCTTTGCCCCCTACTTGAGGTCTTTTGTCAAGACCCTTTCGCGTCGGACTTTTCACACTCGCGGGCGCTTCGAGCACCCCCATCCGGCCTGTTATCGACGAGCACTCCGACCACTTGAGCCGGTGGCTGGAGCGGCCGAAAACTGAGCGGCCATGTCGTGTAGGAATTCGCCTGACAAGCCGCTTGGAAATAAAGGGACGCGATGCACCGATAAGGCCTGATCCACCCGGCCTGTTCGCATGCCTACAGTTCGTTTCACACCTTCACCGCTGACAACCACTGGAACAAAGACATGAACCCCGACCAGATCCTTGCCGAGATCCGCGAAGCCAACCTGTCCTACCTGATGCTGGCGCAGAGCCTGATCCGCACCGACCGCGACCAGGCGCTGTTCCGCCTGGGGATCAACGAAGAGACCGCCAACCTCATCGGCCAGCTCACGCCGGCGCAGATGATGAAGATCTCGGTGGGCAACACACTGCTGTGCCGCTTCCGCATGGACGACGACATGGTCTGGAGCCTGCTCACCAGCCACGGCAAGGGCTCGGCCAACGAAGGTGTGGCGCGCCTGCATGCTTCGATCCTGATGGCGGGTCGCCATCAGGAAGCCGCGTAAACAAGGCCCCCACGCTCCCTCTGGTCGCTGCCCCCCGAGGGGGCGCAGGCGACGGGCCGGCAGAGCCGGACCCGTGCCTGGACCTTGATCAATACCGATACAACCGAGAATCTCCATGGCCCGCAACAAGAGCATCCTGACTGAAGCCCGACAGATCGAGCGTGCGGTGACGCTGATCCACCTGGGCGCGCGCCTGCAGGTGCTCGAGAGCGAGACCGACCTGAGCTACGAGCGCCTGCTGCGCCTTTACAAGGAAGTGTCCGGCCGCAGCCCGAGCAAGGGGCAGCTGCCGTTCTCCACCGACTGGTTCATGACCTGGCAGCCCAACATCCATGCCAGCCTGTTCCTGAACATGCACGAGTACCTGAACAAGGTGGCCGAACTCGACGAGATCGACACCGTCATCAAGGCCTACCAGCTCTACCTGGAACAGATCCAGGCGCAGGGGCTCGAACCCCTGCTGAGCGTGACGCGGGCCTGGCGCCTGGTGAAGTTCGTCGACAACGGCATGCTCACGTTGACGGCCTGCAGCCGATGCGGCGGTCACTTCGTGACGCACCCGCACGAGATCGCGCGGCACTACGTCTGCGGCCTTTGCCAACCGCCGGCGCGCGCCGGCAAGGGCCGAATGGCCGGTGCGCTGCGCGCCGCCGCCGAGGCCGAGGCGATCCAGGCCGAGGCCGAGGCCGGCGAGGAGCATGGCGCCCTGATGAACGAATTCACGCCCGAGCTCGCCACGCGCATGCGTGCCGCCGCGGCGCGGGCTAAGGTCTCCTCGCGGCAGGTCGATAAGACTGCCAGAGTGGTTTGATTGCTTGTCTCCTCCTGGCACAGACCTCTGTGCTTTGATGCGGGTCCCTTTGGGACCCGCCTTTTTTTCCGAGTCCCGCATGACCGAAGCTGAGCCCTCGCGCCGGCCGACCCTTCGCTGGCCCTGGCCGGCCCTGGCAGCCTGGGCCCTGGCGTGGGCGGTCTTCGTGGTGGTCCGGCAGGCAGGGGGCACGCCGCTGGCTGCCCTGGCCGTCGGCACGGTGCTGGGCTTGTCCTTGGCCACGCTGGCGGCCACGCGGTGGCGCAAGATCATCGTGGCCGGCGGTTTCCCGCTGTCGGCGCTTTCGCTCGGTGCCGCGGGCGCCGTGCCGGCCTGGACCTGGCTGGCGGCGGCCGGGCTGCTGCTGCTGGCCTACCCGCTGCGGGCCTGGCGCGATGCGCCTTTCTTTCCGACCGCCGCCCATGCGCTGCTGGGTCTGGACCGTCTGGTGCAGCTGCCGGGCAGCGCGCGAGTGCTCGACGCCGGCTGCGGCCTCGGCCACGGCCTGCACGCCCTGCGGGAGGTGTGGCCGAAGGTCCAGCTCGAAGGCATCGAATGGAGCCGGCCGCTGGCCTGGCTGGCGGCGCGGCGCTGCCGCTGGGCACGCGTGAGGCGTGGTGACATGTGGGCTTCCACCTGGGCTGCGCACGACCTGGTGTACCTGTTCCAGCGGCCGGAAAGCATGCCCCGCGCGGTGCAGAAGGCCCGGGCGGAGATGCGTCGCGGAACCTGGCTGGTGAGCCTGGAGTTCGAGGCGCCGGGCCTGCGTCCCCATGCCCGCCTGGCCCTGCCGGGTCAGCGCGTGGTGTGGGTCTACCGCATCGGGGACGAAGGCACCGAACAGGGCGGCTGAAGGCCGCTCAGTTCTCGCTCAACCGGGCCGCGGCGGCGCCGATAACACCGGCAAGCTTCCGCACACCCTTCCCGCGGCGGCACCCCTTCGCAGCACTCCAGACATGTTCGTCATCATCGGTTGGGTCATCGTGCTCGGTTGCGTCTTCGGCGTGTTCATCGCGCACGGCGGCAACATGGGCCCCATCCTCAAGGCTTTGCCCTGGGAAATGGCCATGATCGGCGGCGCCACGCTGGGCGCCTTCGTGGTCAACAACCAGATGACGGTCATCAAGGCGACCTTCGGCAGCATCGGCGCGGCCTTCAAGGGCAGCAAGTACACCAAGGCGCGCTACATGGAGCTGCTCGCGCTGCTCTACGACATCCTGCAGAAGGCGCGCAAGGAAGGCCTGATGTCCATCGAGAAGGACGTCGAGGACCCGCACAGCTCGCCGCTGTTCCAGAAGTACCCGACGGTGGGCAACGACCACCACGTCACCGAGTTCATCACCGACTACCTGCGCATGATGGTGTCGGGCAACCTCAACGCGCACGAGATCGAGTCGCTGATGGACAGCGAGATCGAGACCCATCATCACGAGGCGCACGCGCCGGTGGGTGCCATCCAGCGCGTGGCCGGGGGCCTGCCGGCCTTCGGCATCGTCGCGGCGGTGCTGGGCGTCATCAAGACCATGGGCTCCGTGGGCCAGCCGCCCGCCGTGCTGGGCGCCATGATCGGCTCGGCGCTGGTGGGCACCTTCCTGGGCATCCTGCTGGCCTACGCCTTCGCCGAGCCGCTGGCCGGTTTGCTGGAGCAGAAGAACGAGGAGAGCGGCAAGGAACTGCAGTGCATCAAGACCACACTGCTGGCCAGCATGCAGGGCTACGCGCCGCAGGTTGCGATCGAGTTCGGCCGCAAGGTGCTGCTCAGCACGGCGCGCCCCACCTTCAGCGAGCTGGAAAGCCACGTGAAGGGGAAGAAGTGATCAACCAGCCGGTCATCGAAGAGGTCCGGACCGGATCCGGGTCCCCCGGTCCGGTCCGTGGCCCCCTCGGGGGGTGGCGAAGGCGCGTAGCGACTAGCCCGGGGGCCCCACATGGCTGGTGACGCCAAGAAGCTCCAGCCGATCATCATCAAGCGCGTCAAGAAGGGCGGGCATGCGGCCCATGGCGGGGCCTGGAAGATCGCCTACGCCGACTTCGTGACGGCCATGATGGCCTTCTTCCTGCTGATGTGGCTGCTGGGCTCGACGACGGAAGGCGACAAGAAGGGCATTGCCGACTACTTCTCGTCGCCGCTGAAGATCGCCCTGCTGTCCAGCGGCTCGGGGGCCGGCGATGCGTCGCACGTCATCAAGGGCGGCGGGCAGGACCTGACGCGCTCCACCGGCCAGGTCAAGAACGGCGAGGTCGAGGCCGATCGCCGTACCGTCAACCTGAAGGCCCTGAAGGCCGAGCAGGTGCGTGCCGAGGCGGCCCGGCTCGAGGACCTGATGAAGAAGGTCGAGCAGAAGATTGCCGCCAACGAGAAGCTGGCCGGCATGATGAGCCAGCTGCGACTGGACATGACCCGCGACGGCCTGCGAATCCAGATCGTCGATGAGGACAACCGGCCGATGTTCGACAGCGGCAGCGCTGCCGTCAAACCCTACATGCGCGACCTGCTGCGCGAGATCGGCAGCGTGCTGGCCGAGGTGCCCAACCGCCTGACGCTGGAAGGGCACACCGACTCGCAGCCGTTCTCCAGCGGCGAGAGAGGCTACAGCAACTGGGAGCTCTCGGCCGACCGCAGCAACGCGTCGCGGCGCGAACTGGTGGCCGGCGGCCTGCCGGAGGACCGCATGCTGCGCGTGCAGGGCCTGGCCGCCAGCCAGCCCTTCGACCGCAAGGACCCGCAGGCGCCGACCAACCGCCGCATCAGCATCATCGTGATGAACCGCGAAGCCGAAGACCGCATCTTCCGGACACGTCCCGAACCGCTGCCCGACGAGAGCCCGCAGGGGGCCAATGCCGACATCAAGCCCAACCTGGCGCCGGTCGCGGCCATGCGCGGCTCTTGACAAGAACAGCACGAGGCCGGCGCTCAAGTCGCCTCGCCCCTCGCCGATAAACACCCATCCCGACGGACCGTCCTCACACCACCGAGGCCACCCATGAGCAATCACACCGATCTGAAGTTCCTCATCGTCGACGACTTCTCCACCATGCGCCGCATCATCCGCGGCCTGCTGAAGGAGATGGGCTGCAACAACGCCGACGAGGCCGAAGACGGTGTCGTCGCGCTGTCGATGCTGAAGCAGGCGAAGTACGACTTCGTCGTCTCCGACATCAACATGCCCAACATGAACGGCTTCGACCTGCTCAAGGCCATCAAGGCCGAGGACAGCCTCAAGCACCTGCCGGTGCTGATGGTGACGGCCGAGGCGCGCAAGGAAGACATCGTGCTGGCCGCCCAGACGGGTGCCGCCGGCTACATCGTCAAGCCCTTCACGAAGGCGACGCTGGAAGAAAAAGTGCAGAAGATTCTCCAGAAGCTGGCCGCCACGGCCTGAACCAGGGAGCCCACGATGAAAATGGATTCGCCCGACGTGCTGGCACCGACCGCCGCCGTACCCGCCCCCGCCGACGCACCCGCCAGCAACACCGAGGTCTTCCTGCAGCTCGGCGCCATCACGCGGCTGCTGCACGACACGCTGGAGCAGCTCGGCGTGATGCCCAAGCTGCAGGTGGCAACGGACGGCATTCCCGACGCGCGCAGCCGCCTGACCTACATCGCCACCAAGACCGCCGCGGCGGCCGAGAAGGTGCTGAACTCGGTCGACCAGGCCAAGGCCGATCACGTGCACATCACCAACGAGACGCGCAAGCTGGCTGCCAGCCTGCAGGCCGACCCGGTGAAGGCCCTGGCCAGCGGCGCAGTGATGAACTTCGTGGGCGATGTCGAGGCCTCCACGGCCCGCATCGATGCTCACCTCACCGACATCATGATGGCGCAGGACTTCCACGACCTCACCGGCCAGGTGGTGGCCAAGGTGGTGACGCTGGCCAACGACCTCGAGGACGCGCTGGTCAAGCTGCTGGTCTCGGTGGTGCCTCCCGAGCAGCGTCACAAGGTGCAGCAGGCGATGAAGGAATCCGCTCCCATGCACGGCCCCGTGGTCGACGCCGAGACGCGTACCGACGTGGTGAGCGACCAGGGCGAGGTCGACGACCTGCTGGCCAGCCTGGGCTTCTGATGCCGGGCTGAAGCATCGGCTCCGGCGCTGGCCGAAGACCGCGCGCTTTCCACCGCTTATCAGGCTCAAGTCCGGGGCCGCTCCGGGCACCATGGCGAGGTTCGCATCCGCGACCCGATTGCCATGGCCGACTCAGCCCAAGACCGCCAGCTTCCAGCGACAGAACGAAAGATCCGCAAGGCCCGTGAAGACGGCCAGGTGGCGCGCTCGCGCGATCTCGGACACCTCGCGGCGCTGGCCGCGCTCGCACTGGTCATCGCAGGTGCCGCGCCCTGGCTGATGGCCTGGTCGCAGCGCATGCTTGCGACCGGCTTGCGTTTCGACCACCGTGCCCTGCAGCACACCACCCCGATGCTCGAACGTCTGGGCGGGCAGACCTTCGACTCCCTGTTCCTGCTGGTGCCGCTGGGCGGCGTGATGCTGCTGGCGGCGCTGGCCTCAGGCGTGCTGGCCGGCGGCTGGAACTTCAGCCTCAAGTCGATGGCACCCACCTGGGAAAAGATCGATCCCTGGGCCGGCATGGGCCGCATGGTGTCGATGCAGCAGATGGGCGTGATGCTCAAGGCCTGCCTGCTGGCTTTGGTGCTGGGCGCCATCGGCGGCGTCTTCATGTGGCAGAAGCTCGGCGCCTTCACCGACCTGGTGACGCTGCCGCTGCCGGCGGCGCTGGCGCGTGCCGGCGCGCTGTTCGGCAGCCTGCTGCTGTGGCTGCTGCTCCCCCTGGGCGTCTTCGCCCTCGTCGACGTGCCGCTGCAGCGCTTCCTGCTGCTGCGCCGTCTGCGCATGAGCCACGAGGAGATGAAGAAGGAGCACAAGGAGGTCGAGGGCAACCAGGCCGTGAAGGCCAAGATGCGCCTGCGCATGCGCGAGATGGCCAACCGCCGCATGCTCGCCGAGGTGCCCGGCGCCGATCTCGTGGTGATGAACCCGACGCACTATGCCGTGGCCTTGAAGTACGACGAGGCGGCCATGGGCGCGCCTCGAGTGGTGGCCAAGGGGGCCGACCTCATCGCGCTGCGCATCCGCGACCTGGCGCGGGAGTCCGGCGTGCCGGTGCTGCAGGCGCCCCCGCTGGCGCGGGCGCTGTACACCCACACCGAACTCGACCAGGAGATTCCCGCCGCGCTCTTCAGCGCGGTGGCGCAGGTGCTGGCCTGGGTGTTCCAGTTGCGCCAGGCCGGCAGTGCGAGGTCGGTGCTGCTGGCGTCGCCGCCGCAACCGGTGGTGCCGCCCGAACTCGACCCGCACCACGGCACGGCATCTGACGCCGAAGGGGCCGCCAGGTGATCCCGATGCTGCAGAGGCTGCAGGCCCTGTTCGGCCCGCAGGCCAGCGCCCTGAAGGCGCTGACGCTGCCCGGCTTCGTCGTGATGATGCTGGCGATGATGGTGCTGCCGCTGCCGCCCTTCGCGCTGGATCTGCTGTTCACCTTCAACATCGCGCTGGCGCTGATGGTGATGATGGTGTCGGCCCAGATGATCAAGCCGCTGGACTTCGCGGCACTGCCCACGGTCATCCTGGTCACCACGCTGCTGCGGTTGTCGCTGAACGTCGCTTCGACCCGCGTGGTGCTGATGGACGGCCACACCGGGCCGGGCGCCGCAGGCAAGGTCATCGAGTCCTTCGGCCATTTCCTGATCGGCGGCAACTTCGCGGTCGGCCTGATCGTGTTCGCGATCCTGGTCGTCATCAACTTCATCGTGGTGACCAAGGGCGCCGAGCGCATCGCCGAGGTCGGCGCGCGATTCACCCTGGATGCCATGCCCGGCAAGCAGATGGCCATCGACGCCGACCTGAACGCCGGCCTCATCGACGAGAAGGAGGCGCGCAAGCGCCGCCTGGAAGTGGGCGAGGAAGCCGACTTCTTCGGCGCCATGGACGGCGCCAGCAAGTACGTGCGCGGCGACGCCGTGGCCGGCCTGCTGATCCTGTTCATCACCATCGTGGGCGGCTTCATCATCGGCATGAGCATGCACGGCATGGGGGCCGGCCAGGCGGCCGAGACCTACGTGTTGCTGGCCGTGGGTGACGCTCTGGTGGCCCAGGTGCCGGCGCTGCTGATCTCGGTGGCCGCGGCGATGGTGATATCGCGCGTGGGCAAGGACCAGGACATCGGCTCGCAGATCCGCGGCCAGGTCTTCGACTCGCCGCGATCGCTCGTCATCACGGCCGCCATCGTCGGCGGTCTGGGCCTGATCCCGGGCATGCCCAACCTGGTCTTCCTGCTGATCGCCTCGGGCCTGGGGCTGCTGGCCTGGTCGCTGCACCGCAAGCAGCAGAAGGCCGCCGCCTTGCCGCAGCGGGGCTCCGCCGAGCCTGCCGTGCCGGCGGCCAACGCCGAGGCGAGCTGGGACGACCTGCAGCCGGTGGACACGCTGGGCCTGGAGGTCGGCCTGCGGCTGATCTCGCTGGTCGACAAGTCGCGTCAGGGCGATCTCCTGGGCCGCATCAAGGGTGTGCGGCGCAAGTTCGCGCAGGACGTCGGCTTCCTGCCGCCGCCGGTGCACATCCGCGACAACCTCGAGCTCAAGCCGGGCGTGTACCGCGTCACGCTGCGCGGGGCCGTGGTGGGGGAGGGTGAAGCCTTTCCGGGTCAGTTGCTGGCCATCAATCCCGGCGGCGCGACCCTTGCGCTGCCCGGCACCAAGACCACCGACCCCGCCTTCGGGCTGCCCGCGGTGTGGGTCGAAGAGAGGCACCGGGACACTGCACAGATGGCCGGATTTACGGTTGTTGATTGCGCGACCGTCGTGGCGACCCATCTTTCACACTTGATGCAGGTGAATGCCGCGAAATTGCTGGGCCGTGTGGAGACCCAGCAGCTCGTCGAACATGTCACCAAGCTCGCCCCTCACCTGATCGAAGACGTGATCCCCAAGATGGTCGGAATTGCCACCCTGCAGAAAGTGCTCCAGCTGTTGCTGGAGGAGGGCGTGCACATCCGCGACATGCGCTCGATCGTCGAATGCCTGGCCGAGCACGCCACCACCGCCACCGACCCGGGTGAACTGGCACGTCGCATCCGCGTGCACCTGGCCCCCGCCATCGTGCAGCAGATCTATGGTCCGGCCAAGGAACTGGACGTCATCGCGCTGGAACCCGAGCTCGAGCGCCTGGTCACCCAGGCCCTGAACTCGCCGCACGGTGCGTCGCTCGACCCCGGCGTGGCCGACACGCTGGCACGCAGCGCCGCCGACACCGCACGGCGCCAGGAAGACCTGGGGCTGCCGGCCTGCCTGCTGGTGCCGGACGCCATCCGTGCGCCGATGGCGCGCCTGCTTCGAAGGGCCGCACCCCGCCTCAAGGTGCTGAGCCACAGCGAGATACCTGAGACCCACTCCATCCGGATCGGCTCGATCATCGGAGGCACCGCATGAATCTCAAGCGCTTCACCGCCCGCACCTCACGCGAGGCCCTGGCGATGGTGAAACAGACCTTCGGTGAAGACGCCGTGGTGATGTCGACCCGGCCCTGTGCCGAAGGCGTCGAAGTGGTGGCCATGGCGCCGGAAAGCGTGATGCAGCTCGAACGCATCGACGCGCCGGCGGCCGGCCACACCGCCGCCCCGGCGGCGCCTGCGAAGGCGCTGGTGCCGGCGCGCGTGCGTGCGGCCCAGGCCGGATCGGCACGTGAGACGCGCATCGAACCGATGCTGGACTCGTCCAGCGTCGACGAAGACGTCGAGCGCATGGCCATGAGCACGCTGTCCTTCCAGGACTATGTGCGCGAACGCATGCTCAAGCGCCGCCAGGCCGAACTGGTCGCCGCGCACGAACAGCCCGCGCGTGCCCCCACGGCCCAGGTGTCGCCGCTGCGCCAGCGCCTGGCCTCGGGTGCCGCGGGCCGCGTCGAGACCTCGCAGGCATCCGCTCAGCCGACGCCTTCGCTGGCGTCGCCGCCGCCGGTGCGGCACGAGGCCGGGCGCGAGGAGCGTGTGCGCCCCGAGCCGGCGCGGCAGGACGTGCAGCGCCACGAGACCGTGCGCCACGAGCCACCCGTGCTGCGCGAGGAAGTTCGCGAACGGCCGACGCCGGCGCGCGCCGCGCCGCCCGCCGCGGCACCACTGCTGTCGCCGTCCCTGGCCGACGGCGGCCCGCGCCGTGACCAGGCCGAGATGATGAACGAGCTGCGTTCGATGCGCGGCCTGATCGAGCAGCGATTCGGGGCGCTGGCCTTCATGGAAAAGCTGCAGCGCCAGCCGCGCCACGCCACGCTGGCCCAGAAGCTGCTGGAATGCGGCTTCTCGCCCTCGCTCATCCGGCGGCTGGTCGAGAGCCTGCCGTCCGAAGGCGAAGAGATGGAATGGGCTGCCGGCGTGCTGGAGCGCAACCTGGTCACCGGCGATTCGCTGCCGGCACTGGAAGAGCAGGGCGGCGTCTTCGCGCTGATCGGCTCCACCGGTGTGGGCAAGACCACCACCACGGCCAAGATCGCCGCGGCCTTCGCGGCGCAGCACGGCGCGGCCAACCTGGGCCTCATCACGCTGGACGCCTACCGCGTCGGCGCACACGAGCAGCTGCGTACCTATGGCCGCATCCTGGGCGTGCCGGTGCACACCGCGCACGACCGCGCTTCGCTGGAAGACCTGCTGGAGCTGCTGTCGGCCAAGAAGATGGTGCTCATCGATACCGCCGGCATGGCGCAGCGCGACGTGCGCACGCGTGAACTGCTGGAGATGCTCTCTCACGCGTCCGTCAAGCGCCTGCTGGTGATGAACGCCGCCGCGCAGGGCGAGACCTTCGAGGACGTGATCGGCGCCTACGGTGCCGCCAGCTGCGCCGGGGTGATCCTGTCGAAGATCGACGAGGCCGTGAAGCTCGGCCCGGCGCTCGACGTGCTGATCCGCCACCGCCTGAAGGTGCTGGGGGTGGCCAATGGCCAGCGTGTGCCGGAAGACTGGCACCGCCTGTCGGCCAGCGCCCTGGTGCAGCGCGCGTTGCGCAACACCGCCAGCGCGGCCTGGCGCTTCGACGCCGGCGACGTGAACCTGGTCTTTGCCGGCACACCCCAGATGCCGCGCCAGGCAGCCGCTCCCGCCCGTGCCTGAGCGCTGCGACATCACATGAGTGTTCTCGACAGCTTCCCCGGCACCGGAGCCGCGCCGCTGGACCAGGCCGACGGCCTGCGCCGGATGTTCGCCGGGCGTGTGCGGCGCTTCATCCCCCTGGTGGCCAACCCGCACGTGCCCTTCGGCAGCGTGGCGCTGGAACGGGTGACGACGGTGTTCGCCGCCGCGCGCGTGCCGGTGCTGCTGGTGGATGCCTCGGACCAGTCGCCGGCCCTGTCGGACGCCGCCTGGATCGACCTGGCGACCTGCGTCGAGCGTCTCGATGAGCACACCTTCTACCTGGCCGCGCGTGGCCTGCCGCGGCGCCACGTCAACACCCGCGGCTCGGCCGAGGCCCTGCTGCAGGTGCTGTGCAACGCCGCGCCGCAGGCGGCCGTGATCGTCCTGTACGGCGAGCCCGCCGACCTGGCACGCATCTTCCAGCGCGCCGAGGTGCGCCCGCTGCTGCTGTGCGGGGACCACCCCGAAAGCGCCAAGCATGCCTACGCGGCGGCCAAGATCCTGGCCCAGCGCTGCGGCCTGATGACCTTCGACCTGCTGATGTGCGCCGCCGAGGGCAGCCGCGCCGCACGCGCCGTGGCCACCAGCATGTCGGAGTGCCTGGAGAACTTTCTCGGTGCCGTGCTCCACGGCAGCGCGGTGGTGGACCCCGCGGCCGACGTGGCCGATGCGCCCGCCCCCGACCTCACGGAGCTGTTGTCCCAGCAGCTCCAGATAACGCTGTCACCGTCGCTGCCCGTGGGCGCTTCGGTGCCTGCAGCGGGCCGCCTCGGCTGGCCCGCGACGATGAACTGATCACCCGGAGCCCGATCCATGTACACCGCCAAGGGACAACTCGATACAGGCGCCCTGCTGAAGCAGTACAGCCCGCTGGTGCGCCGACTGGCGCACCAGATGATCGCCAAGCTGCCGGCCAACGTCGAGCTGGACGACCTCATCCAGGTCGGCATGATCGGCCTGTCCGATGCGCTGTCGCGCTTCGACGCGGCGCAGGGCGTGCAGTTCGAGACCTTCGCCACCCAGCGCATCCGCGGTGCGATGCTCGACGAGTTGCGCGGCAACGACTGGATGAGCCGCGGTGACCGTCGCCACCAGCGTTCCATCGAAACCGCCGTGCACAAGCTGGAGCAGCGGCTGGGGCGTGCGCCGCACGAGGGAGAAATCGCGCGCGAGATGGGGCTGTCGCTGACCGAGTACCAGGAGCTGCTGAACAAGGTGCGGGGCACCCAGCTGATCTACCTGGAAGACATGAGCGGCGACGAGGGCGACGACGACTTCCTCGACCGCCACGTCGCCACCGAAGAGACCAGCCCGCTGAACCGACTGGAAGACCAGCGCATGCGCCAGGCCCTGGTCGACGCGATCAAGAACCTGCCCGAGCGCGAGCAGTACGTGATGAGCATGTACTACGAGCACGACATGAACCTCAAGGAGATCGCCGCGGTGCTGGGCGTCACCGAGAGTCGTGTGTGCCAGCTGCACAGCCAGTCGATCGCCCGCTTGAGGACCAAGTTGCGCGAATGGTGAAGTGACGGCCCCCGGCCGCTGGGGCGGCCGCCCTTGCAGGGCGCGCGAATGGCAAGCCATTCGCCCCTCGCCAGGCGCAGGCCGTCCACTGGACGCCCTGCGTCCGGGCTCGGCCCCAAGGGGGCTCCGAACCCGACCGGGAGACCCGGATCGGGTTCGGCCCGCTTCGGAGGCGCTGCTCCCCCTGACCGCCTGCGGCGGTCTGTCCCCGGGGGGAAGACCCTCTGGAATTCGGGGAAGACCCTCTGGAACTCGGTGCGGCTGGATCGAGCTGACCACAAAAAAGCGGCCCTGGGGCCGCTTTGTCGTGGGTCGGGGGGGTCAGGCCTGCACGCCGCCGGAGCTGTGGCGCATGCTGGCGCCGTGCAGATCGTAAATGCCTTGTGCGCCGTGTTCGGGCAACAGCACGTCGATGGCGCGGTCGAGCGATGCGGTGGCGCGGGCCAGGCCTTCGCGCAGGGCGGCGACCTGGCCGCTGGCGGCGATCAGGCGCTGGCGTAGCTGCGGCGGGGCGCCGCCTTCGCGCGCTGCCTGGCCGAACTCGCCCAGGGCGAAGGCCAGCGCCTTGTGCAGAGCGCCTGCCTCGATCTCGATGGCTGCGGCGTCGTGCCTGCACATGGCCGCGGCGAGGGACTGCAAGTGGAACTCCAGCCGCGCCACGGCGGGCTCGAGCTCGGCCACACGGGCCACCGCACGCACCTCTGGGAGGGAGCTGAACATCGATCAGCTCCGATCAGCGGTAGGTCTTGGCCAGTTGCTCGCGGGCATTGGCGATCAACTTGTCGGCGATCGCGTCGGGGTTGACCTCGAAGCTGCCGTTCTTGATGGCCTGCGCCATGCGCTGCACCTTCTCGGCGTCGAACCCGGCATCGAGCTGCTTGGCCGCGAGCTGGGCGGCTTCCGACAGTTGAACCTCGGTGCTGGGCTTGGCCGTGCTGGGCGTGCCGGCCTGTGCGGGCGTCTTGCGCTCGCTCACCGGATTCAAGGCCGCCAGCTTCGTGTCGAGAGGAACGATCTTCATGTTGAACTCCATCGGACCAGCCCACCGGGCAATCCGCTTCTGATGCTCGTGCTATCGGAACAAGCGAGACCCGACTTTAGGGCCCGGTTGCCGATTCTTGCATTTGCCCCCGCGAACAGGGGGGTCCTCGAGGGGTTCACAAGACCACCTCGACCTGTCGGTCGCCGACAGCGCGGCCGTTGATGACCCGACCGGAGGTCGTGCGCACGCGCACAGGCTGGCCTTCGAGACCATGTGACAGCGCCTGGCCCTCCGAACTGACGCTGAATCCGGCGCCGCGTGCGACCACCTGCACGGTCTCGCCGGCGCTGAACCATTGGCGGGTCTTGAGATCGCTGCCCCGCAAGGCCTGCCCGGCATTCAGGGGGCGCTGCAGTTCGCGCCCGATCAGGCCGGCGCCGTCGGCGATGGCCGTGCCGGCGCCCCAGTCCACGTCGGCCAGCTGAAGATGTTCCGATGCCAGCACGGTGCCGGCGGGCAAGGCGCCACGAACGACCACGGCCGGCGCGAAGGCGGCGATGCTGACGGGCAGGGTGATGTTCCAGGCGATGGCGCCGCTCACGCAGCGCAGGCCGACGCGGGTGCGCCCCAAGGACGGCTGGCCCGGTGCGAGATAGGCCTCGGCCTTCAGGCAGGGCGCCAGCCGGAGTCGGGGGTCGGGCGCACCCAGCTGGACCTCGATGCGCGCGCCGGGAGGGCTGGCCACGCGCGCCGAGGCCTGCGCCACGGCTTCGACCTGCGCGAGGTGGGCCGGCAACAGGCCCGAGGCCGCAGGCTGGGCCCTCAGCACGCTGCTGACGCAGACCAGCGCGGCGAACAGCACAGGGCCGCTGGCGTTGCGAAGGGCCCGGCGACGGGCAGGAGGAGAGGGCAGTTTCACGCCGACCAATGTAGCCGGGGGCGCTGGCCGCCAGGGCTGGAAATGCACGCGCTTCAGGCCGCTATTCGAGACCTGCCCCGAGGGCTGCCGACTCAACAATCCGCCGAGCTGTCCAGCCCTTGCGCCGCGTGCTTCGCGTGCAGGCGCCGGACACACCCGCCACCGCACCAGGAGCCGCCCATGATCCTACGCCTGACCGGGACGCTCGACTTCCAGTCGCAGGCCCTGCAGCTGCGCGCCGAACGTCAGCGTGTGGTGGCCAGCAACATCGCCAACGCCGATACGCCGGGTTACCAGGC
Organism: Rubrivivax sp.; assembly: GCA_022843905.1. GTDB lineage: Bacteria > Pseudomonadota > Gammaproteobacteria > Burkholderiales > Burkholderiaceae_C > Rubrivivax. The sequence continues at coordinate 117,738 of JALHMT010000004.1, read as the reverse complement.
GCGCGACTTCGACTTCGCCGCTGCGCTGCGCAACGCCACCAGCGCTGTCTCCGGCCGAGGTGGTGCGCTCGGCGGGCCCATCACGGGCGATGTCTTCACCGGCGCGGTCTCCTCGAAGTACGAACCGCCGCTGAACTACGCGATGCCGAGCCAGACCAGTCTCGACGGCAACACCGTCGACATGGACCGCGAACGCGCCAGCTTCGTCGACAACTCCGTCAAGTACGAAGCCACGCTGCGCTTCATCAACGGCAGCGTGCGCACGATGCTCGACGCGATGAAGAGCCACAACGGGGGGTGAACTGAATGAGCTTGATGCGGATCTTCGAAGTTTCCGGCAGTGCCGTCAGCGCACAGAGCCAGCGGCTGAACGCCGTCTCCTCGAACCTCGCCAACGTGGACACGGTGGCCGGCCCCGACGGCACGGCCTACAAGTCTCGCCAGGTGGTCTTCGAGACCGTGCTGATGGGCCAGGGCCGGCAGGCCGAGGCAGCGGCCGGGGTGCGCGTGTCCACCGTGGCCGAGGACAACACGCCCGGCCGCAAGGTGCTCAACCCGCAGCATCCGAGCGCCGACGCCGAGGGCTACGTCACCTACAGCAACGTGAACGCGGTGGAGGAGATGGTCAACATGATCTCGGCCTCGCGTTCCTACCAGAACAACGTCGAGGTCATGAACACGGCCCGCGGCCTGTTGCTGAAGACCCTTCAGCTCGGCCAGACCTGACCTGACCTGACGGAAGCACGCCATGACCATCTCGATCGACTCCACCGCCAGCCTCAACAGCTCGGCCTCTGCGTCGTCCACCAAGAAGTCGGAGGCCGACGCCTCGGACCGCTTCCTCAAGCTGCTGGTGGCGCAGATGAAGAACCAGGACCCGCTGAATCCGCTGGACAACGCCGAAGTCACCAGCCAGATGGCGCAGATCAGCACCGTCTCGGGCATCGAGAAGCTGAACAAGAGCATCGAGGCCATGAGCGCCGGCTTCGCGCAGACCCAGACCATGCAAGGCGCGGCGCTGGTCGGCCGCGATGTGGTGATCGACGGCAACAAGCTGAGGCTGGACGCCGAAGGCAACACCCGGGGCGCGTTCGAACTGGACGCGGCAGCCGACAGCGTGCGCGTCGAGATCCTCAGCGGCGCAGGCGCCACGCTGGACACCCTGAAGCTGGGTGCGCAGGGCGCAGGCCAGCACGGATTCACCTGGAGCCTGCCGGAGGGCCTCGACCCGGCCCTGGTGTCCAGCTTCAAGGTGACTGCGCTGTCGGGCACCCAGCCCGTGGCTGCCACCTCCTACATGTACGACCGCGTGCAGGCCGTGCTCACCGGCGGCCCGCAGCTCCAGCTGGAACTGCTGGCCAGCGGCAGCGTCACCTACAACCAGATCAAAGCCTTCAACTGAGGACCCCTCATGAGCTTTCAACAAGGTCTTTCCGGGCTGAATGCCACTTCCAAGAGCCTGGAAGTCATCGGCAACAACATCGCCAACGCCAGCACGATCGGCTCGAAGGCGTCGCGTGCCGAGTTCTCCAGCATGTTCGCTGCCTCGCTCAACGGCACCGGCGCGGCCGGTGCCGGCATCGGCGTGACCATCGGCGACATCGCCCAGCAGTTCACCCAGGGCAACATCTCGGCCACCGAGAACACCATGGACCTGGCCATCAATGGTCGCGGCTTCTTCATGGTGAAGGACCAGGCGGGCCGCGAGGTCTACACGCGCAACGGCCAGTTCAAGCTCGACCGCAACGACTTCGTGGTCAACAGCCAGGGCATGCAGCTCCTGGCCAAGCCCTGGGACGAGAGCGTGAGCCGTGCGGAAGGCGAGCCCGAGTCCATCCGGCTGCCGCAGGGCGGCGGCAACGCCATCAAGACCGGCGAGGGTGCCGTGGAAGCCATGAAGGGCATCCGGCTGACCATGAACTTCGACGCCGGCAAGGACATCGTGCCGACGCAGACGCCGCGCATCGAATTCAACGATCCCGCCAGCTACAACTTCTCGACCTCGCAGACGGTGTACGACGGACAGGGCGTGCCCTTGACCATGACCTACTTCTTCCAGAAGACCGACGTCAACCGTTGGGCCGTCTATGGCGCCATCAACGGCAAGCCCTTCGACAAGGGCACCGCTGCCTACGATCCGACCACCGACGATCCTGCCCCCATCATCGAGCTCGAGTTCGGTCCTGACGGCCGGCTGACCGACACCTCGCCGGTCGAGGCCACGCTGACGATCCTGGACCCTCGTGATCCGCAGAGCGAGCCGACCCTCTTCACCAACCTGCCCTTCAAGATGGGCGACGCGACGCAGTTCGGCGCCAGCTTTTCCATCAGCGAGCTGCGCCAGGACGGCTACGCCTTCGGCAAGCTGACCGGCATCACCTTCGACTCCAGCGGCATCGTCAAGGCGTCCTACTCCAACGGTCGCTTCATCAACCTGTACCAGCTGCAGCTGGCCGACTTCCCGAACGTGCAGGGGCTGAAGGCCCTGGGCGGCAATGCCTGGGAAAGCAGCTTCGCCTCGGGCGCCAAGGTCGTCAACGCTCCAGGCTCCAATTCGGCCGGCGAGATCCAGGCCGGTGCGCTGGAAGAGTCGAACATCGACCTCACGGGCGAACTGGTGTCGATGATCACCGCGCAGCGCATCTACCAGGCCAACGCGCAGACGGTCAAGACCATCGACCAGGTCATGCAGACCCTGGTCAACCTGCGCTGATCGGGCAGGCGTTCACTGAGGCATCACCATGGACCGCCTGATCTATCTGTCGATGTCGGGCGCCAAGGCCGCGATGCAGCGCCAGGACGTGCTGGCCAACAACCTGGCCAACGTCTCGACCACCGGATTCCGCGCCGAGATGGCGGCCTTCCGCGCCGTGCCGGTGCTTGGCGACGGCGCCACCACACGGGCCTTCGCGCTGGAGACGACCATCGGCTACGACGCCAAGCCGGGCCCGGTCAGCAGCACCGGCAACCCGCTGGACGTGGCAATGGACGGCAACGCCTGGCTGGCCGTGCAGGCGCTGGACGGCACCGAGGCCTACACCCGCGCCGGCGCACTGCAGGTGAACGCCGAAGGCACCTTGGTCACGCCGTCCGGACTGCCGGTCAACGGCGACGGTGGACCCATCACGCTGCCGGCCGGCGCGGTGCCCGAGATCTCCGCTGACGGCACGGTCAGCGCCCGGCTGGGCAACGCCGCGCCCGAGGTGGTGGGGCGGTTGAAGCTCGTCACGCCCGAGGCGCCGCTGACGCGCGGCAACGACGGCCTGTTCCGCGGTGCCGACGGCGACCTGCCGGCCGACGCGGCGGCACGTCTGCAGAGCGGCGCGCTCGAAGGGTCGAACGTCAGTCCCGTCGAGACCATGGTGGCGATGATCGCGGCGGCGCGCCAGTTCGAGCAGCAGATGAAGATGCTGCAGGGCGCCGAACAGCGCGAGCAGGCGGCATCGCGCCTTCTGGGACCGCAGATCGGCTGACGCCCTGGGGCGAGCTCGCTGCACAAGGCGCCCAAGGGCGCCTTCGTTGCTTCTTGTAGGCCGCGGAAGCGGCCTCTTTTTCGAGGCTCGCGACCCTCAAGGGGCGGCGAAGATCGTCGCCAAGCGAACAAGCGGGAGTCCACCCCATGATCCGTTCCCTGTGGGTCGCCAAGACCGGCATGGAAGGCCAGCAGACCAAGCTGGACACCATCTCCAACAACCTGGCCAACGTGGCCACCAACGGCTTCAAGCGCGGCGGCGTGGTCTTCGAGGACCTGATGTACCAGAGCCTGCGCCCGGCCGGCGCCGCCAACGGTGAAGCCGCCGTGCTGCCCACCGGCCTGCAGGTGGGCCTGGGCACTCGCGTGTCGGCTTCCACGCGCAACTTCGGTCAGGGCACGCTGCAGCAGACCACCAACCCGCTGGACCTGGCGGTCAAGGGCGGCGGCTTCTTCCAGGTGCAGTTGCCCGACGGCACGGTGGGCTACACCCGCGACGGCTCGTTCCAGACGGACGCCAACGGCCAGCTCGTCACCTCGGCCGGCTACCCGGTGCTGCCCGGCATCACGATCCCGGCCAATGCCACCGGCATCTCCATTGCGCAGGACGGCACCGTCAACGTGACCTTGCCGGCCCAGGCCGCGCCGCAGGCCGTGGGGCAGCTGCAGCTGGCCGGCTTCGCGAATCCGGCGGGCCTGGATCCTCGCGGCGGCAACCTGTTCGCCGAGACGGCCGCCTCCGGCGGCCCCAACGCCGGCGCCCCGGGCGCCAACGGCCTGGGCAGCCTGCAGCAGGGCTTCCTGGAAGGCAGCAACGTCAACGTGGTCGAGGAGCTGGTGGCCATGATCGCCACGCAGCGCGCCTACGAGCTGAACTCCAAGGCCATCCAGACCTCCGACCAGATGCTGCAGCGGCTGGGGCAGCTCTGATGCGCGCCACCCGTTTCCTGCTGCGAAGCGCTCTCGCTGCCGCCCTGGCGCTGGTGTCGGGCTGCTCCTACCTGTACCCGCGCGTGCAGATCGACGATGTACCCACGCCCCTGGCGGCGCCGGCCGCGCCGCTGTCGGACGTCGCCAGCGGTTCACTGTTCCAGCCCGCCACCTTCCGCCCGCTGTTCGAAGACCACCGCGCACGCGTGGTGGGCGACACCCTGACGGTGGCCATCGTCGAGAAGATCAGCGCCAGCCAGAAGAGCACCAGCAGCGTGGACAAGAGCGGCAGTGTCAACGCCGCGATCACCGCCGTACCAGGCGTGTCGGCCAACTCGCTGCTGCCCGGGCGGACCACGTTCGGGGGTTCGTCGGGGAGCAAGTTCGCCGGCAAGGGCGCCACCGAGAGCAGCAACGACTTCGCGGGCACCATCACCGCCGTGGTCCGCGAGGTGCTGCCCAACGGGCACCTCATCATCGCCGGCGAGAAGCAGATCGGCGTCAACAACAACGTCGACGTGCTGCGCTTCACCGGCCAGGTCGACCCGCGGGCCATCCAGCCCGGCAACAGCGTGCCCAGCGCGCAGATCGCCAACGTGCGCGTGGAGCACCGGGGCCGTGGCGCGCAGGCCGAGGCCCAGGTGATGGGCTGGCTGTCGCGCGTGTTCCTCAGCGTGCTCCCCATCTGATGACCATGGCAAAGTCCTCCTTCGAACGCCGGCTGCGATGGCTGGTGCTGGCCGCCTCGCTGGCCGCCTCGTCAGCCCTGTGGTGGCCCCTGCCTGCGCATGCCGCCAAGCGCATCAAGGAACTCGCCTCGGTGCAGGGCGTGCGCAGCAATTCGCTGGTCGGCTACGGCCTGGTGGTGGGCCTGGACGGCACCGGCGACCAGACCACCCAGGCCCCCTTCACCAGCCAGAGCCTGAACGCCATGCTCCAGCAGATGGGCGTCACCATCCCGGCCGGGACGGCGATGCAGGTGAAGAACGTCGCGGCGGTGATGGTGACGGCTCAGCTGCCGGCCTTCGCCCAGCCCGGGCAGACGCTGGACATCGCCGTCTCGTCGCTGGGCAACGCCAAGAGCCTGCGCGGCGGCACGCTGATCGCGACGCCCCTGAAGGGTGCCGACGGCCAGATCTACGCCATGGCGCAGGGCAACCTGATCGTCGGCGGCGCCGGCGCTTCGGCCGGCGGCTCCAAGGTGCAGATCAACCACCTGTCGGCCGGCCGGATTCCCGACGGCGCCAGCGTCGAGCGCTCGGTGCCCACGCCACTGCAGCAGGGCGACAGTCTTCAGCTCGACCTGAATTCGAGCGACTACCAGACGGCACGGGCCGTGGCACGGGCCATCAACGAGCTCAAGGGCGATGGTGTGGCCACGCCCTTGAACGCGCGCGTGGTGCGCGTGAAGCTGCCGCCGGGCACGGACCGGGTCGACTTCATGGCCGACATCGAGAACATGCCCATCGCGATGAGCACGCCGGGCGCCCGCATCGTGCTGAACGCGCGCACCGGCTCGGTGGTGCTGAACGAGTCCGTCACGCTGGGGCCCTGCGCGGTGGCGCACGGCAGCCTGTCGGTGACCATCAGCACGACGCCCACGGTCAGCCAACCGGCACCGTTCTCGCAGGGCCAGACGGTGGCCGGTGAAAAGAGCGACATCTCCATCACGCAGCAGGGTGGGGCGCTCATCAACATGCCCGCCGGCACCAAGCTGGCCGACGTGGTGAAGGCCCTCAATGCGCTGGGTGCGACGCCGCAGGACCTGCTGGCGATTCTTCAGGCCATGAAGAGTGCTGGTGCGCTGCATGCGGAAATCGAAGTGATATGAACCACCCCCTACGCGCTTCGCGCGCCCCCTCAAGGGGGCAACGCCGGCGGACCGGCGGAGCCGGATCCGCGGCGTTCGCTGGAGGGGCGCTTGCGCCTGCGGCGCGTTGCTGGCTCGGTGCCTTCATGGCGCTTGCGCCTGCGGCGCGTTGCTGGCTCGGTGCCTTCGTGGGGCTTGCGCCTGCGGCGCTTGGCTGGTTCGGAGCTTGAAATGGCGGCGATTCCCACTTCTTCCCAAGGGCCAGGGCTCGCGATCGACGCGCGGTCGCTGGATGCGCTGCGCAGCAAGGCCGGTGCCGACCCCAAGGGCGCGGCGCGGGAAGTCGCCAAGCAGTTCGAAGCGCTGTTCATGGGCGAGATGCTCAAGAGCATGCGCGCATCGACCCTGAACACCGGTGCGCTGGACAACGAAGGCTCGCGCATGGGCACCGAGATGCTGGACGCGCAGCTGTCGCAGAAGATGACCGGACTGCCCGGCGGCCTGTCCGACGCCGTCATGAGGCACCTTGAGCGGCAGATGGGCCTCAGTCCAGGGCCGATCCCCTCGAAGGCCGCGGCCAACCCCACGGTGCTGCCGCTGGAACGCCTGAACAAGCCCACCGCGATTCCGCAGACCGGCGCGGCCGGCTTCGTGCAGCAGCACACCGAGGCGGCGCGACAGGCGGAGAAGACCACCGGCATACCCGCGGCCTTCATGGTCTCGCAGGCAGCGCTGGAGACCGGCTGGGGGCGCAAGGAAATCCGCCACGGCGACGGCTCGACCTCGTTCAACCTCTTCGGCATCAAGGCCGGGCCGAACTGGAAGGGCCCGGTGGCCGAGATCCGGACCACCGAATACATCAACGGCAGGGCGCAGACGGTGACGGCGAAGTTCCGCGCCTATTCGAGCTATGCCGAGTCCTTCGCCGACTACGCCAGGCTGATCAGCAACAGCCCGCGCTACCAGCGCGTGATGGCCGACGCCGACAGCGCTGCCGGCTTCGCGCGCGGCCTGCAGAAGGCCGGCTATGCCACCGATCCGGCCTACGCCGACAAGCTGACGCGCGTCATCAACACCACGCTGCGCCTGCAGCGTTCGCTGGCCTGACGGCCCGGCGCAGGGAGAAGAGATGGCAGGGGCACTCATGTCCATCGGCATCAAGAGCATGGCCGCCAGCTATGCCCAGATGCAGACCACCAGCCACAACATCGCCAACGCTCACGTCGAGGGCTATTCACGGCAGAAGACCGAACTGGCGACCGCCCAGGGCCAGTTCACCGGTGCGGGCTTCTTCGGCAAGGGCGTGGACGTCTCGACGGTTTCCCGCATCCACAACGCCTTCCTGACGCGCGAGGCGGTGGCCGCCAATTCGGTGGCGCAGATGGACTCGGCCCAGCTCTCCATGCTCGAGAAGCTGGAGCTGCTGTTCAAGCCGGGCGAGCAGGGGCTGGGCAACAGCATCGGACAGTTCCTGAACGCCATGGTCGACCTGGCCAGCCGACCCGCCGACAGCAGCACGCGCGAAGTGGTGCTGGCACGTGCCGAGGAGATGGCCAACCGCTTCGCGCACCTGGACACGCAGCTCGAGACGCTGCAGCGCAACGTCACCTCCGACATCTCGACCCAGGTGGCCGAGGTGAACATGCTGGCCAAGAACATCGCAGAGGCCAACGGCAAGATCGCCACCTTGTCGGGCCTGGGCCAGCCGGCCAACGACCTCTTCGACGAGCGTGATCGCCTGGTCGCCAAGCTCAACTCGATCGTGCAGGTGACCACGGTGCCGGCCGACGACGGCTCGGTGTCGGTCTTCATCGGGGGCGGCTACCGCATCGTGCTGGCCACCCTGACCGAAGAGCTGCGCATGCTGCAGGATCCGGAGGACCCGTCGCGCGCCGCGGTGGGCTTCCGCGACGGTCGTACCGACCGGCCGATTCCCGCCGAGACGCTGGGCGGTGGCGCCATCGTCGGCCTGATGCGCTTCCAGAACGACCACCTGGTCGATGGCCGCAACCTGGTCGGTCAGCTCGCAGCGTCGGTGGCGGGTGCGGCCAACACCCAGCAGATGCTGGGCATGAACCTGTATTCGCCCTTCGGCAGCGTGCCGGTGGAGCCCTTCTTCAAGCTGGGCGAGACTCGCTCGGTGGCGCATGCCGCGAACGCACGCAACGTCAACGGTCAGCTGGTGGGCGATCTGCTCATCACGAGAACCCCGGGCGAGTCTTCGAAACTCGTGGCCACCGACTACGCGCTGCGGGTCGAGGCCGACAGCAGCTGGTCGATCGCCCGCATGCCCGATCCCCAGCCCGGCGACTGGCAGCCTCTGCTGCCGGGGCAGTCGATCGACGGTTTCAGCGTCGAAGCCGTGTCGGGCTTCGACCCGGTGCCGGGGGACCGTTTCGTGCTGCAGCCGGTGTCGCGTGCCGGCCGCGGCATGGCTTCGCTGCTGGACGACGTGCGCGACATCGCCGCCGCCTCGCCGCTGGTGGCCACGGCCTTCCCGACGCCGACGGGCACCGTCAGCATCGACAACCTGCGCATGCTGCAGACGCCCATCAACCCGATGCTGGGCGTGCGCATCGACTTCACCGACGACCTCGGCAACTACACCTGGACCTGGACCGACGCCAACGGCGACGTCGGCAGCCCCAACGCTGCGCCCGCGCCCTGGCAGCCCGGGCAGCCGATCCCGCCCGACCCGGCCGACATGAACGGCTTCGCGCTGACCCTGCGCGGCGTGCCGAGGACGGGCGACATGCTGCGCATCGAGCCGGCCAGCGCCGTCAACTTCGCGCAGAACAACGGCAACGCGTTGTCGCTGTCGCTGTTGCGGGACGAACTCATCTCCGGCGGCCTCACCGCCACCGATGCCTACGCGGCAGCGATGGCCGACGTGGGCGTGCGCGTGCAGGGCGCACGCTCGACCTCGACGATCTCGGCCGCGATGGCCGACCAGGCCGAACGCGCCCGCTCCAACGAATCGGGCGTCAACCTCGACGAGGAAGCCGCCCGCCTGATCCAGTTCCAGCAGAGCTACCAGGCCGCAGCCAAGGTGCTGCAGATCGCGCAGTCGGTCTTCGAGACCCTGCTGTCGACGGCAGGCGTCTGATCGCGACGCTGAGCCCGCCCCCTGAAGGAGCCCCACGCCATGCGCATCACCTCGGCCTTTGCCTTCGACTCCTCGCTGGGCAACCTGCAGCGGCGGCAGGAGCAGCTCAGCGACGCGCAGGAGCGTCTGACCGGCGGCAAGCGCGTGATCCGGCCCAGCGACGACCCCACCGCGGCGGCGCGCGCCGAGCGCGCGCTGGCGATGGTCAATCGCACCGAGGCCAACGTGCGTGCGCTGGACGCCAGCCGTTCGGCCATGATGCAGACCGAGGTGGCCCTGGGCGATGCCGGTGACCTGCTGCAGCAGTCGCGCGAGCTGATCGTCAGCGCCGGCAACGCCAGCTATTCCGATGCGGAGCGGGCCACCGTCGCGGTGGCGATCCGCGGCCTGCGCACGCAGTTGCTCTCGGTGGCCAACCGCAGCGATGGTGCAGGCGGCTTCCTGTTCGGCGGCCAGGGCAGTTCGACGGCGCCTTTCCTGGACGGACCCACCGGGGTGACGTTCAATGGCACCACGGGCGTGCTGCGCGCTGCCACCGACGACCCGCTGCCGCTGTCGCTGGACGGCAGCGCGGCCTGGCTGAAGGCGCCCAATCCGCTGACCGCCGCGCCCGACGTGTCGCTCTTCAACGTGCTGGACACCGTCATCGCGCAACTCGAGAACCCGGCGCTGAGCAATACCGACGTCATCGCCGCCGTGCACGGGGCGCTGGCCGGTGTCGATGCGTCGATCGGCAACGTGCTGGGCTGGCGCGCGCGCGCCGGCGAGGCCCTGAACCGGGCCGATTCGATGGAAGAACGGCTCGGCCAGATCAAGCTGGGCGCCCAGGCCGACCGCTCCACCGCCGAGGATCTGGACATGGTTCAGGCCATCTCCGACTTCCAGAGCAAGCAGACCGGCTACGACGCCGCCCTGAAGACCTATTCCATGGTGCAGCGCCTGTCGCTGTTCGACTACCTGCAGGGCTGAGCCGGGCCGTCCGCCCAGCCGCAGCGCAGCGCCGACCGCACCACCCGCACGACAAGAAGGGACCGTACCCCATGCAAGACCACCCCGTCCTCAGCCAGCTCGCGTTGGGCTGCTCGCCGGTCATCGACGCGCAGCGCAGCGTCGTCGGCACTCGCGTCACGGTGTTTCCCGATCGGCCGGAGGCGCCGCTCGACGCTGCGGCGCTGCTGGCCGCGCTGGGCGAGGTGTGGCCGGCGGTCGAGCCCGTCACAGGCGCGGCGGCGATCCCTCCGGGCACGGTGGTGCTCAATCTGGTGGGCGAGTCGGCGGTGCGCGGCATGCTGGCGGCACGCCCGTCGGCCTCCTTCGCGGTCGAAGTGCCGGCCTTCATGCTGGCCGACCCCGAGGTCGCGGCCGAGGCCCAGGCGCATCACCAGGCCGGCGGCTCGTTGTGGATCAAGGGGCGGCTGAACCCGGAGATGAGCCCGGCCCTGCTGGCCTGCTTCGGCGTGCTGGTGCTGGAAGTCGGCGACGCCATCCCACCGGCGCGGCCCCGGCTGAAGACCGTCACGGCCGGCGTGCGCACCGGCGCCGAGGTCGAAGCGGCCGTCAAGCAGGGCAGCATTGCCGCCCTGGGCTGGCCGCTGGAAGATCCGGTGCCCGCCGCCACCGGGCGCAACAAGGTCACGCAGGACATGCAGGTGGTGCTGGAGTTGATCAACCGGGTCGATCGCGAAGAACCGCTGGAGCGCCTTGAAGCCACGCTCAAGGGCGATCCGTCGCTGGCCTTCCGGCTGATGCGCTACCTGAACTCGGCGGCGTTCGGCCTGTCGGTGGAGATCAACTCCTTCCGTCACGCGCTGATGCTGCTGGGCTACCAGAAGCTCAAGCGCTGGCTGGCGCTGCTGCTGGCGTCGTCCAGCAAGGACGTCAACGTCAAGCCGGTGATGTACGCCGCGGTGCGCCGCGGCCTGCTGATGGAAGAACTGGCGCGTTCCGCAGGCGACGCCGAGATGCGCGGCGAGATGTTCATCTGCGGCGTGTTCTCGCTGCTCGACCGCATGCTCAAGCAGCCCTTCGACGAACTGCTGCGCAGCGTGCCGGTACCCGAGCGGGTGCGCCAGGCCCTGGGCTCCGGCGACGGACCTTTTGCACCCTACCTGGAACTGGTGCGCGCCATCGAACTCGGCTCGGCGTACGATGTGAGGGAACTCGCCGAACGATTGATGCTGACGCAAGGCGAGATCAACCGCGCGCTGCTGGCCGCCTGGCGGGCCGCGCAACAACTCGACGCCTGACCCCCTCCTTTCCCTGGTGAGCCGACCCGACCCCGCAAAGCTTGCGCGATCGCCCGACGGCCCGCTGCTGCAGACACTGTGGCAGTCGCCGTACCCGTCGGCATTGCAGGATGGCGGCTTCCGCCTGGTCGACGTCAACGAGGCCTTCGTCGCCTTTGCCGGCCGCCCGCGCGCGGCGCTCCTCGGCACCGACCCGCTGGACCTGCAACCTTTGGCCGATCGAGACGCCAACCGGGCGCAGCGCGAGTCGCTGCCGTCCTTGACCGCCCCCAGCTGCGAGGTCGACACCATGCGCCACCGGCTGGTCGACGGATCGGGGCAGGAGAAGTGGTTCAGCCTGTCCATGCGGCGCGTGCACGACGAGGGCGGCCGAGCGCTCTGGCTCAGCGTGCTTCAGGACATGACGGCCGAGGTCGGGGCGCGCGACGAAGGCCGCAGGGCGCAGGACGAACTCGCACTGTGGTTCGAGCTCTGCGGTTCGGGGATGCTGGTGTTCGACGAGACCGGCGCCGTGGTGCGCACCAACCCGGTCTTCGAGTCTCTGGTCGGCCGCGCACTGATGACGCTGGAAGAGGCCGATCCCGTCCTGCAGGCCCTGCTGGGCTGGCCGCCAGTTCGCGGCGAAGCGCCGGCGTCCCGCCAGAACGGCGAGCGCCTGGCGACGTTCACCTCGCCCGACGGGCGTACCCGCCGTCTGGCGGCCCGGGTGCGGGAACTGCCCGGCGACGGCCGCGGCCACCGCTTCATGGCCGTGCTGGAAGACCGCAGCGCCGAGGAAGAGCGCGACCTCGCCCGGCGCGAGATCGAGGTTCTGATGGACACCGCCAGCATCGGCGTGGCCACCTTCGACCCGGTGCGCGGCTGGCTGCTGCCCGCGCCGCCCAGCGACCGCCGTTCGGCGCCGGGCAAGCGCGGCCTGCAGGGCATCAACCGCGACCTCGTCGAGAAGTCCTCGCTGCCGGAGTACGAACGCCTGCAGTCGGCCCTTCGCCGACGCGAACGCGTGGAAGTGCGCTATGCCGTCAACCACCCCGAGAGCGGTCGCCGCTGGGTGCTGACACGCGTGGAGCCCGCGCGCTCGGCCGACGGTCAGGTCACGACCTCGGTCGTGACGCTGGACATCACCGAGCAGGAGCAGGCGCGCCAGCGCAACGAGCAGTTGCTGCGCGAGCTGACCACCATCCTCGACGGTTCCACAGCCGGCATCGCCTACCTGCGCGGCAACGTGCTGGTGCGCTGCAACCGCCGCTTCGAGCGCATGCTGGGCTTTGCAGCCGGCGAGGTCGCCGGCGCGACGCTGCGCGAAGCCTTCGGCCGCCGCCTGGATGCCGACGCGCTGCTGCCGGCCGTGGTCGAAGCCCTGGGCCAGGGCCGTCCGCACGAGAGCGAGTGGCCGGTGGCGGTCGGAGCATCGGCCGCACCGGTGTGGTACTCCCTGTCGGTGCGGCGTGCCGAGCAGGGCGGCGGCGAGCCGGAGGCCGTCGCGGTGCTGACCGACATCTCGCGCCTGAAGGCGCAGCAGCGCGAACTGGAGAGCGTGCTGCGCGAGCGCGAGCTGATGTTCAGCCTGTCGGAGGTGGGCATCGCGTACATGCGCGGCTCGCGCATCGAGCGCGCCAACCTGGCCATGGGCGAGCTGACCGGCTATGCGGCGCCGGAGCTGAGCGCGCTGGACGGCGTGGAGCTCTACGAGAGCGCCCGCGCCTGCATCGACTTCGAGGCCGCCGTCGCCGAGGGCCTGCGCCTGGCTGGCCGATTCGTCGGCGAGCGCCGGCTGCGCCGCCGCGACGGCCGTCTGCTGTGGGTGCAGGTGGCCGTGCGGCCGGTCGACGAAAACGATGCCGCCGCCGGCGTCATCGCCTCCTTCGTCGACGTCGACGAGCGCCACCGCGCCCGCGAGACGCTGCAGATGCAGGCCGAGCGCACGCGCGCCATCCTCGACTCGGTGCTGGTCGGCATCGTCACCGTCTCCAGCGAGGGCATCGACTGGATGAACCGCTCGGCGCGCCGCATGTTCGGCGGTGAGCTGGCCGACTTCGTGGGCGAGGACATCAGCGTGGTGGCCACGTCCGAGCGCGACCACCCGCTGCGGATGTCGCGCGACTACTTCGATCGCCTGCACGAAGGCCAGGCCGAGACCTTCGAGTGCCGTCTCCAGGCGCGCGACGGTCGCCAGTTCTGGGTCGTGGGCAACGTGGTGGTGACGGGTCACCCGTCGGCCGGCCCGCAGCTCACCTTCGCCCTGCTGGACATCGAACGCCGGCGCCAGGCCGAGGTGAGCATCGCGCAGGCCCAGGCCTCTCTTCAGCGCGTGATCGAGACCGCGCCCCTGGCCATCGCGCTGTTCGACGCACGCTCGCTGCGTGTGCTGCAGCTCAACCAGATGGCCTCGGCCTTCTTTCACGGCGACATCGGCGCCATGCAGGGCCGAGCGCTCGATGAGTGCGTGCCGCCGGTGCGTGTCTCGCAGTTGCGCGGGTGGCTGGAAGCCGCCGCGCTGACGCCCGAGGTGCTGCGCCGCGAGTGGCGCGACGAGGCCGACCCCGCGGCACCTCGCGTCTGGGACACCCGGGTCGTCGCGCTGGCCGCCACGGGTTCGGCCGCTGCCCAGGTGCTGCTGGTGGCCAGCGACGTGACCGAGCAGCGCGCCGCCGACCAGGCCCGCCTGCAGGCGGCCATCGCACAACGCGAACTCCTGGTGCGCGAGGTGCACCACCGCATCAAGAACAACCTGCAGGGCGTGGCCGGGCTGCTGCAGCAGAACGCCAGCCGTCACCCCGAACTGGCGGTGCTGCTGACCGAGGCGGTGAGCCAGGTCCAGGCCATCGCGCAGGTCTACGGCCTGCAGGTCGGCGGTGACGGTCCCCTGGTGCTGCCGCGCGTGCTGGAGACCATCGCCATGTCGGTGCAGCGCACCTTCGGCCGCAGCATCGCCGTCACCACGCGGCCGGGCGACGCCGACGACCTCATCCTGCCCGAGGCCGAAGCCATCCCGGTGGCGCTGACCCTCAACGAGCTGTTGACCAATGCCGTCAAGCACAGTGCAGGGGGCGCAGTGCGCTGTGACGTGCGTGCCAGCGAGGCCGGCGCCACGCTGCAGATCGCCAACGCCGGCCTGCTGCCCGCGGGATTCAACCTGCAGCAGGTGGCCGGCGGCGTCTCGGGTCTGGGCCTGGTGAAGGCGTTGCTGCCACGGCGCAGTGCCACGCTGAACCTGTCGCAGGAAGGCGGGGAGGTGGTGGCGACCATCGAACTTCGCGAGCCCGGCGTGCGCAGGCGTGCATCGTCCCGCGCCGCAGCGGCGGGCTTTGCGACAGAATGAGCGCCGGGAGCGCGCGCCACGCCGCAAGGGCCATGACAACCAAGGGAAACATTCTCGTCGTCGACGATGACCGCCTCGTGCTGGCCACGGTCACGCACGGCCTCGGCCAGGCGGGTTACCACGTCATAGACGCCGACAACGGCGACGACGCCATCCTGCTGGCCCGCCAGCACAGGCCCGATCTGGCGCTGCTGGACATCCGCATGGAAGGCAAGAGCGGCTTCGATGTCGCGGCCTACCTGCGCGACGCCTCGCGCATCCCCTTCATGTTCCTGTCGGCCTTCTCCGACGCCGAGACCGTGCAGCGCGCCGAGGGGCTGGGTGCCGTGGGTTACCTGGTCAAGCCGCTGGACGTGTCGCAGATCGTGCCCATCGTCGACGAGGTGATGGCGCGCGTGCGTGGCGGCCTCCCGGCGGCCACCCCGCTGACGCCGGTGAGCGCGACCACGTCCGCCATCCCGCCCACCAACGCGTCAAGCCTCACGCCGCCGCCCGCGCAGGCGGCGGCCATCGATCCCGTTTCGCTGGCCGTGGGCATCGTGATGCACCGCTACAGCCTGGGCCGCCAGGATGCGCTGGCCCGCCTTCAGCGTCTGGCCGGCGAGCAGGGCGTGTCGCTGCAGACGCAGGCCCAGCGGCTGGTCGGCGCGGTCGAGGAACTGGCTCGCACGGCGCAGTAGCGTCCGGCGCAGCAGCCGCGCTCTGTCGGCGCGGCACCCTTCAGTCGCGCAGCGTGAAGTAGAAGCTGGCGCCCTTGCCGGGCTCCGCCTCGGCCCAGATGCGCCCGCCGTGGCGCGCCAGGATGCGCTTGACGGACGCCAGGCCGACGCCGGTGCCGGGGAATTCGCTGGCGCTGTGCAGGCGCTGGAACAGGCCGAACAGGCGGTCGACCGCGCGCATGTCGAAGCCGGCACCGTTGTCGCGCACCACGAACACACGCTGCCCGTCCTGCACCTCGCAGCCGAAGCTCACTTGCGGTACGTGGCATCGCTGGGTGTACTTCCAGGCGTTGCCCAGCAGGTTCTCCAGCACCAGGCGCAGCAGGGTCGGGTCGCCTTGCGCCGTCATGCCGTCCTGCAGCTGGATGTCGATCTGCCGCTCGGGCGCACCTCGACGCAACTCGTCGACGACGAAGCCGGCGAGCTGCGTCAGGCTGACCGGCTGGCGCGCCAGCGGCTGCGTCGACAGGCGGGCGATGGCCAGCAGCGCATCGATCATCTGGTTCATGCGCGCCGCCGCACCCAGGACGCGGTCGAGGTGATCGTTGCCCACGCGGTCGATCTGCGCGCCGTAGTCTTCCTTCAGGATGCGCGTGAAGCCTTCCACCACGCGGATGGGTGCCCGCAGGTCGTGCGACACGGTGTAGCTGAAGGACAGGGCGTCCTGCGCGGCGGCGTCGTCGCTGCGGTCGGCCGGCGCCGCCTGCGCGGCGCGCGCCAGCCGCAGCACGCCGACATGGCCGGTGAAGGCGCCGAGGTCGTCGTTCTGCGGAATTGCCGACAGTTCCAGGGGCTGGGTCGCTCCAGGCTGCCGCAACAGCACCCGGCGTGCGCGAAGGGCCGACTGCGCCGCCAGCGCGCCGGCAAGCCCGGCGCTGTCCAAGCCCGGCGCGTCGGTCGACGGGGACGGGCCTGCGGAAGGGCCGCCGCTGCGCGTGGCCGGCGACGCCGATGCGGGCGGCCCGTCGGGCAGCACGATCAGCAGGTCGGCCAGATTTCGCCCCACCCAGCCGCCTTGCCCTGCGGCGGCAGCGGCCCAGGCCTGCGCCGGCTCCGGGAGCACGACGTCGGTGACGCAACCGGAGGCGTCGGCGCGCCAGCACAGGCCGTCGGCGAGTTGCTGCATCCCCCGCAACAGGCGCTGGTCGAGCCGGCGTTCGGCTGCGGCCCGACGCCTGGCGCCCTGGTCGCCGATCCACCAGGCCAGACCGGCCACCAGCAGCAGCGCGAGGCAGGCGAAGATCCAGGGTCCCCACGACGATGCGGCCGAAGCGGCGTCAGTGGCGCGAGCCATCACCGGCCACAGGGCGACGGCAAGGAACAGGGCCGTGTGGGACCGCGCACGCTGGGGCTGCATGGACTCATTGTAAGGACCCCCCTTTGCGCGTCCCGGGGCGCCATGACCTTGCGTGAGATCACTTTGCGGCCCCAAGCGTGCGGCTTTTGGCTTGACTCGCCTGCGCCGCGCCCGCATCCTCAGCCAGACCTATAGTGCGGGCCAGGACCAGCCGATGCCCAGGCGAAGTCCGCGTCCGAAAACATGCCATCTCCGTCCGATCCCGCCCGCACAGGCCTGTCCCCCAGCGTTCTCGACGAAACCGCCCTGGGCAAGCTGCGCGAGCTCGATCCCGAAGGGCGAGCCGGCATCGTCGCACGGGTCCTGCGAACATATGAGACATCCCTTCTCAGAACACTGGCCTCGTTGGCTGATGCCGGCCAGGCAGCGGACGTGACCGAGGTGCGACGCCACGCCCACACGCTGAAGTCGTCGTCGGCCAGCGTCGGTGCGCTGGCCCTGTCCGCCTTGTGCGCGCAGGCCGAGGCGTTGGCCCGCGAGGCGCGCGCTTCCGAGCTTCCCCCTGTGCTGCAGGCACTTCAGGAGGAAGGACACCGTGTGATGGCAGCGGTTCAGGCTATGCTCGCCGCTTGACCTGACGCCGTTGATGAAACTCGTTCACGCTTCAGCCGACGACACGCCAGTGGCCGCGCCGAGGGTGCTTCTCGTCGACGACGACGAGGTGAACCTGCTGCTCACTGCACTGGCCCTGCGAGAGCGTGGCTTCGAGATCACCGAGGCCTCGGGCGGCGAGCAGGCGCTCGACCTGCTGGCCGACTGGACGCCCGACATCATCGTGCTCGACGCGATGATGCCGGGGCTGGACGGCTTTGCCACCTGCCAGACCGTGCGCGGCATGCCCGGCTTCGACAGCGTGCCCATCCTGATGCTCACCGGCCTGGACGACGATGCGTCGATCACCCACGCCTACGAGGTGGGCGCCACCGACTTCTTCGTCAAGGCCACGCAGTGGAGCCTGCTCGCCGGGCGGCTGCGCTATCTGCTGAGGGCCTCGCGCACCCGCATCGAGCTGGCCAGCAGCAAGGCCAAGCTGGCTCGAGCGCAGGACCTGGCGCGCATGGGCAGCTTCGACTGGATGCGCGACGACCGCAACCTGGCCATGTCTGTCGAAGGCCTGCGCGTGCTGGGGCAGGCACCCAGCGAAGCCGTCAGCCTGCGCACCTTGCTGCGCATGGTGCCCGCCGAAGGGCGACCGACCCTGTTCAGGCTGCTGCGCGAGGTGTTCCGCCACAGCTCGGTGCTCGCCACCGACGTGCCCATCACGCTGTTCGACGGGCGCCAGCGCATCATCCACGTCGAGGCCGAACCCGAGTTCAGCGAGCAGGGCCAGAGCATCGGCTACACCGGCATCGTGCAGGACGTCACGGATCGCCGCCAGGCCGAGGACAAGATCCGCCACCTGGCCAATTTCGACGCGCTGACCGGCCTGCCGAACCGCCGCCAGCTCATCTGGCGCGCCGAACGGGCGGTCGAGTACGCCCGGCGCGGCGAGCACCTCTTCGCGCTGCTGCTGATCGACCTGGACCGCTTCAAGATCGTCAACGACACCCTGGGTCATGCCGCCGGCGATGAACTGCTGATGGAAGTGGCGCGGCGCCTGCGTGGCTGCGTACGCCACAGCGACCAGATCATGGATTCGAGCCTGGAAGCTGCCGGTGCGCGCTCTCACCGCCTGCTGGAAGCCGTCGGGCGGCTGGGCGGCGACGAGTTCGTGGCCCTGCTGCCCGAGGTCGCCGACGAACGCGACGCCGATCGGGTGGCACAGCGTGTGCTGGAGGTGATGCGCGAGCCGATCTTCGTCGGCGGCCAGGAGTGCTTCGTCACCGCCAGCGTGGGCGTGGCGCTGTACCCGCGGGACGGCACCACGGTGGCCGACCTGATGCGCAATTCCGACGTGGCGATGTATGCCGCCAAGGGGCAGGGCAAGAACGCCTCGGCCATCTACGGCCCGCAACTCGCCGGCCGCGGCCGCGAGAAGCTCGAGCTGGAAAGCGCGCTGCACAAGGCCATCGAGCGCAACGAGCTGGTGCTGCACTACCAGCCCAAGATCGACGTGCGCAGCTCGCGCATGGTGGGTGCCGAGGCGCTGATGCGCTGGCGCCGCGGCGAGGTGCTGGTGCCGCCGGCCGAGTTCATCTCGCTGGCCGAGGAGACCGGGCTCATCGTGCCGATGTCGGAATGGGCCTTGCGTGAGGCTGCTCACCAGGCCAAGGTCTGGCAGACGCGCGTGGGTTTCACCGATTCCATCGCCGTCAACCTGCCCAGCCGGCTGTTCGAGCGCAGCGACCTCATCGAATGCATCCACCAGGCCGTCACCAGCCAGGGCGTACCGCATCGCGTGATCATGCTCGAGATCACCGAAGACAACCTGATGAAGGACCTGCAGAACGTCATCCCGTCGCTGCATCGACTCAACGAGATCGGTGTCGAGATCGCCATCGACGACTTCGGCACCGGCTATTCGTCTCTGGCCTACCTGACGACGCTGCCCATCAGCGAGCTGAAGGTCGACCGCAGCTTCGTGCGCGACCTGGGCGTCACGCCGCAGAGCGCGGCCGTGGTGACGGCCATCATCGCCCTGGCGCGCTCGCTGGGCCTGCGCGTCATCGCCGAAGGGGTGGAGACACTGCGCCAGATGGAAGTGCTGCATCGCCTGGGCTGTGTCGTGATGCAGGGCTTCCTGTTCAGCCGGCCGGTGCCGCCCGACGATCTGGAGCACTGGCTGACCCACACCGTCGAAGGCCGCAACGCGGCCTGGATCGGCCAGGCCGAAGCGCTGGAGGCCGCTCCGGAGGTGGCGCGCATCGGCGGGCGCCGCTTCTAGCCTCAGCTGCGCCCGGTGGAGTCGTCCGGACCATCGTCGCAAGCGTTGGCACCCGCGCAGCTGGCCAAGGCCGCGTTGCGGCGCCTCGCAATGGCCAAGCTGGAGCCGACGCCGGAGAACTACGCTCGCGCCTACGCCGAAGAAGGCGGGGGTGCGCCGGCCCTGCCCGACAAGCTCCGGCCGTTGCTGGAGCAACTCACCCACCGCGCCACCGACGACGTCGCCCTGCGCGACGAACTGTTGCGGGCCGTTGCGGCGGGGCAATGGGAGCAGGGCGGGGCAGCCCTGGAACGCATGGCCGGGGCGGCCGAAGCGCGTTCCCGCGGATGGGCCGAGACGATCGAGAAGCTGTCCCGCGGCCTGGGTCGCGGCTCCAGGCAATGGTCCAGCGCCCGGCGGCGCGACAGCCTGCAACGCGTGCTGGACGGCAGCCGCAGCGACATGCAGCGCCTGCATCAGCGCCTGCAGTCGCTGCTGGGCGCCTGGGACAGCGACGGTGCGCCGGGGGAAGACCTGGCCAGCGACCTGGCCCCGTTGGCCGAGGTCCCGGCAGCCCCTGCCGCCGTGCCCGGCGCGATGCGCGAGGTCGATCCCGACGCCGCGGCGGGGTGGCCGCGGGTCGCGCGCGAGCTCGAACGCACGGTGGACGCGGCCCTGCCCGAGCAGGAGCCCCGCGCTCGCGCGCTGGCCGACCAGCTCGCCGCGCTGGCTGCTCGACTGCCCCTGGAGGGCACCACGCCGGCGCTGCTTGGCGCCATCGAGACGGTGTGTGTCGAGGCGCGCCGCCTCTTCCAGCAGCGTCACCGCCTGCTCGACGAGCTGACGGGCCTGTGCCGAGAACTGACCGCTGGTCTGACCGATCTGGCCGAGGACGACAGCTGGGCGCGCGGCCAGTGCGCCCAGCTTCAGGCCCGGCTGGCCGACGATCCCAACGTGCGCAGCGTGCGCGCCGCGCAGGAGTTCCTGGCCGAGACCCGCGAGCGCCAGCAGCGCGTGCGCGCGGAGCGCAATGCCGCACGCGACGCCATCAAGTCGATGATCCAGCGCATGCTCAGCGAACTGGGCGAACTGGGTGAACACACCGACCGATTCCAGCAGAACATCGGGCGCCATGCCGAGGCGGTCGAACGTGCCGAAAGCCTGGAGAGCCTGGCCGGCGTGGTTCGCGAGATCGTCAGCGAGAGCCGTTCGGTGCAGCAGATCGTGCAGCAGACCCAGCAGCGCCTGCAGGGGGAACACGCCCGTGCGGGCGAGCTGGAAGCACGTGTGCGCGAACTGGAATCCGAACTGCGCCGGCTGTCGGACGAGGCCACCACCGATGCGCTGACGCAGGTGGCCAACCGCCGCGGCCTGGCGGCGGCCTTCGACACCGAACTGGCCCGCATGACGCGCGAAGGGCAGGGCGCCGCAAGCTTGTCGATGGCGCTCATCGACATCGACAACTTCAAGAAGCTCAACGACTCGCTGGGCCATGCCGCCGGCGACCAGGCGCTGCGCGCGCTGTCCGCCGCCGTGAAGGAGCGCCTGCGGCCGGGCGACCACCTGGCTCGCTTCGGCGGCGAGGAGTTCGTCGTGATCCTGCCGGCCACCGGCGACCTGGAAGCCCAGGACGTGCTCAACCGCCTGCAGCGCGGCCTGACGGCCAGCCTGTTCATGCACGACGACAAGGAAGTCTTCGTGACGTTCTCTGCCGGCGTCACGGCCTGGCGACCGGGCGAGACCCTGGACGCTGCGCTGGAACGGGCCGACGAAGCGCTCTACGAGGCCAAGCGCACGGGAAAGAACCGCACCTGCCGCGCCTGAGGGCGAGGGCCGAGCGGACGGCACGGCGGCGACAGGCCTGCACACGAATTGTTTCGTACCGAGGGCCGACCCGACTCAAGTGCGGGGGGAGTGGCGCCGAAAACGGGAAGAGATCACAGGCGGGCGCTCGTCGCCCCTGGTGATCGTTGCCCCCATTTCCCTTCTTGCCTGCCACGACCATGCTCAACGAGGTCTTCGGCCCTCTCAGGAGAGCGGCCCGAGCCATCTTCAAGGACGACATCCGCGTGGCGCGCAGCGAGGCCGGCGTGCGGGTGTGGCTTTACGACGGCGAAGGGCCGGCGCTGCCACCGGGTGAACTGGAAAAGCAGCGCGCCGCGCGCCGCGAACAGGAACTGATCGACCGCATGCGCTGCGAGATCACGGGCCTGCTCGACGACCTGCCGGGATCCCGGCAGAGATTGCGCCAGCTGGCGCACCTGGAGCAGCAGTTCAGGGAGCAGGGGCTGGCCATGCTGCAGACCCTGCCCTTGCCGGTGCTGCGCATGGCGCTGACGCAGTTCGAAGCCGAGGTCGTGAACTGGGCCCCTGAAGGTCTGGCCTGCCTGCGCTCCAAGATGGCCGTGGCCTTGCAGGAGCGCGAGGGCGCAGGCGAGGAAGACCACGGGCTGGGTGACGTGCCCAGCGATGTACCGGCCCTGAGCGTCACCGAGGTGGACGTGGATCTGGACGAAGCGGCCTTGCTGGCCGCCTACGGCGTCGTGCAGGGCGACAAGGAGACGGCCGCCGGCTGAGGGTCTCAGCGGCGGCGCCGCGCCAGGCCGCCTGCGGCCAAGGCCAGCCCGACCAGGGCCAGGCTCGCCGGCTCGGGCACTGTGGCATTGATGGGCCGGATGGCCGGTGCGAAGGCGTAGACGATGGAGGCGCTGCACTGGGCCTCGGTGCTCTGATCGATCGCCAGGTTGCCGCCCCCGCCGCGCACCGTCAGGCCCGACGCCGAACTGCAGTCGACAGTGAAGTCGCCGCCGCCGGCCTGGACGAACTGGTCCAGCCAGGGCGCCAGGTCGATGGCCGTGCTGCCCGAAGACACCAGCGGCCCCACGACGAGGGTCGCGCCGGGTGCCAGCGACTGCGATCCGGTGGTCACGTCGAGCGTCAGTTGAGGCCCGCCCTGCGACAGGTAGGCGCCCAGCGGCGCCAGCGCGCTGCCGAAGCTCAGCTCGACGACCGACACGGCGGTGAGCGTCTGAGCCTGGTCGGCCAGGTTGGTGATGGTCAGGCCCTGGGTCATCGACCCGTACAGCTTCAGCGTGGCGCCCATCAGCGAGCCCAGGTCACTGTCGAACAGGCCGAGCAGACCGGCCTGGGCGATCTCCGTCGTCTCCAGCGGATTGGCGAAGTTGAACTGCGAGCTCAGGGTTGCCGCCTGAGCCGTGGTTCCGAGGCCGAGGCAGGCGGCGATCAAGCCGAGCATCTTGTTCATGGCGGGTCCGGTGGTCATGGGCCGCAGAGTAGCCGCTGCCGCGTCGTCCCAGCCCTCTCGCACCGGGGGGCGACCCGGCCGGATGCCGCATCGGCCGCCCCCCGATCGGAGGGTGGCGCAGGGCCGGGACCGTGTGCCCCGGGACGACCTATCATGCCGCGAGGGAGAGATCGACATGAAGTGGCTGCGATTCAAGCAAGACGGCGAGCCCTGCCTGGGCCTGGTGGAAGGCAGCCATGTGCTGCGCTACAGGGGCGATCCCTTCGGCGCCAATGAGCCCACCGGTGAGCGGCTTGCGCTGGCCGACCTGGACTGGCTGCCGCCCTGCGTGCCCGGCAAGGTGGTGGCCTTGTGGAACAACTTCCGCGCGCTGGCCGACAAGAACGGCTGGACACCGCCGACGGAGCCGCTGTGGTTCCTGAAGTCGCCCGGCAGCGTGACCGGGCCGCACCAGGCCATACCCGCGCCGCCCGCCGCGGTGGGCCGCATCAGCTACGAAGGCGAACTGGCCATCGTGATCGGCCGCCGTGCACGCGCGGTGAAACCGGAAGAAGCCGCGTCGCACATCTTCGGCTACACCTGCGCCAACGACGTGACCGCCATCGAGCTTCTGCAGCGCGACCCGGCGTTTCCGCAGTGGTCACGCGCCAAGAGCTTCGACGGCTTCTGTCCGCTCGGCCCTGTGATCGAGACCGAGTTCGATCCCGCCTCGGCCCATGTGATCACACGTGTGGGGGGACGCGAGCGCCAGAACTACCCGCTGGCCGACATGTTCTTCCCGCCGCAGGAACTGGTGTCCCGCCTGTCGCACGACATCACGCTGGAGCCGGGCGACGTCATCCTTTGCGGCACCTCGCTGGGCGTCTTGCCGATGAAACCCGGCACGCCGGTGGAAGTCGAGATCCCCGGCATCGGCACGCTGGCGAACTTGTTCGCCTGAGCACGCCGGACGGTTCACGCCGGCCCGGGCAGCGCGGGCGTGCGATCCGTCCAGCGGCGTCGCAAGAACTTCCGCCCTTCGCTGAACCAGAGGATTCCACTGGCCATGGCCAGGCACACGCCCCACTGGCCGGGCGTCAGCGGCACGGTACCGAAGGCGAGGTTGAGAAAGGGCAGGTGCACGACCGCGACCTGCAATGCGGCTGACAACACCACCGCAGCCCACAGCCAGTGGTTCGAGAACGCGTGCCGGAACGCCGATACCGAGACCGAACGCGCATTGAAGCAGTTGAACAGTTGCGTCAGCACCAGCACCGTGAAGGCGGCGGTGCGCGCCAGTTCCAGGCCGTGCGGCCCTGAACCCAGCAGGACCTGCACCGGTTCGATCAGGCCGCCCGGCAGGAACAGGTCCAGCGTCAGCAAGGTCAGCACTGCCATCACGACGCCGCCCTCCAGCACGCCCAGCCCCATGCCGGCATCGATGATGCGCTGGGATCGCTTGCGTGGCTTGCGCTGCATGACGTCGTCGGCGATCGGGTCCAGGCCCATGGCCAGGGCCGGCCCGGTGTCGGTGATCAGGTTGATCCACAGGATCTGGGTGGCCAGCAACGGCAGCACCACGGCGCCGCCCGACCCGGTGGCCGTGGCAGTCAGGCCGATGACGCCCGCTCCCACCACGCCGGCGAACACCGTCAGCACCTCGGCCAGGTTCGAAGACAGCAGGTAACGCAGGAACTTGCGGATGTTGTCGAGTACGCCACGCCCTTCACGCACGGCCAGCACGATGGTGGCGAAGTGATCGTCGGCCAGGATCATGCGGGCGGCCTCCTTGCTCACCTCGGTGCCCGCCAGACCCATGGCCACGCCGATGTCGGCGGCCTTCAGCGCCGGGGCGTCATTGACGCCGTCGCCGGTCATCGCCACCACGTTGCCGCTGCCCTGCAATGCGCGCACGATGCGCAGCTTGTGCCTGGGGGCCACGCGGGCGAACACCGATGTCTCCGGCGCGACGGCCGCGAACGCGGCATCGTCCAGGCGGTCCAGGTCGACCCCGGTGAGCACCCGTGCGCCGGCGGCGACGATGCCGAGATCGGCCGCGATGCGCACCGCCGTGCGGGGATGGTCGCCGGTGATCATGATCACGCGGATGCCGGCCTCATGGGCCTGGGCGATGGCCGCCGCCGCCTCTTCGCGCGGCGGGTCGATGATGCCCACCGTGCCGAGGTATTCCAGCTCATGCTCCAGCGCGGCTGCTGCAACGGCATCTGCCGGGATGCGTGAGCCCGGGGCCAACAGGCGCCGTGCCACGGACAGCGTGCGCAGCGCGTCACCGGTCATGGCCGCGACGTCGGCCAGCACCTGCGCATGCAAGTCGGCGTCGAGCGCCACCGTGGCATCGCCCCGTCGGGCATGGGTGCAGCGCGCCAGCAGCACATCGGGCGCGCCCTTCACCAGCAGCACGGGCGCGTCGCCTTCCGCCGGGTCCACCACGAGCACCGACATCATCTTGCGCTGCGAGGTGAAGGGGATCTCGCCGATGCGCTCGGGACGCTGCTTGCGCAGTGCCGCGACGCCGTCTGCCCGCGGGTCCAGCTTGCGTTCTGCGACGAGAAACGCGGCTTCGGTCGGGTCGCCCTGGATGCCCCAGCCGCCGGTGTCGTCC
Organism: Rubrivivax sp.; assembly: GCA_022843905.1. Classification (GTDB taxonomy): domain Bacteria; phylum Pseudomonadota; class Gammaproteobacteria; order Burkholderiales; family Burkholderiaceae_C; genus Rubrivivax. The sequence continues at coordinate 92,106 of JALHMT010000004.1, read as the reverse complement.
TGCTGCAGCTGGGCATTGCCGGCCAGACAGCCGCCCCGCAGCACGGCCTGCAGTTCCAGGCGCAGCGGGCCTTCGGCCAGTTCGGCTCCGGCGTGCTCGGCATGCCCATGCGGGGCGTAACCCACGCCGGTGATGTCGCTGCGCCCCGATGCCGTCATCACCCGCTGCACCGTCATCTCCCCGCGCGTCAGCGTGCCGGTCTTGTCCGAGGCGATGACGGAGGCCGAGCCCAGCGTCTCCACCGAGGCCAGCTGCTTGACGATGGCGTGGTGGCGCGCCATGCGCCGAACCCCCATCGCCAGGACCACCGACAGGATGGCGGGCAGCCCTTCGGGCACGGCTGCCACGGCCAGCGACACCCCCAGCAGCAGCACCGCGACGACGTCGGCCAGGCCCTGGATGTCCGACACGAACAGGACCGTGGCCACCACGACGGCGGCGATCGCCAGGGCCGCGATGCCGAGCACCTTGCCCAGATGCGCGACCTCGATCTGCAGCGGCGTCGGCACGTCGGGCGTGGTGTCCAGCAGGGTGGCGATGCCGCCCATCTCGGTCTGCATGCCGGTGGCGGTGACGATGGCGCGCCCGGTCCCCTGGGCGACCGCCGTGCCCTTGTAGACCATGTTGAGCCGGTCGCCCAGGGCGGCCGCCTGGGGGAGGCGCTCGGTCGATTTCAGCACCGCTTCACTCTCGCCTGTCAGGGGCGCTTCCAGCAGCATCAGCGCGGCCGCCTGCAACAGCCGGGCATCGGCACCCACGGCGTCACCCTCGGCGAGCACCAGCACATCGCCGCGCACGAGATCGGCGCTGGGCACGCGTGCCACGGCGCCGTCGCGCATCACGGCCGACGTGGCCGTGGTCATCTTCGCCAGGGCCGCCACGGCCTGCGCCGCTCTGGCCTCCTGCAGCCAGCCCAGCACCGCGTTCAGCACCACCACGGCGGCGATGACGATGGCGTCCAGCGGCCAGCCCAGTGCACCGGGGCGGCCCCGGCCTTCGAACCACCAGGCCGCCAGGGCCACGGCCGCAGCCGCACCGAGCAGGTAGACCAGTGGGTCCTGCAACTGCGCCAGCGCGCGGCGCCACAGCGGAACCGGGGGCAGCGCGCGCAGCTCGTTGGGGCCGTCCGTCGACAGCCGTCGGGCCGCCTCATCGGCACTCAGGCCGAGGTCCGCGTCGGTGCCCAGGGCCCGCACGACGGCATCGCCGTCGATCAGCGTCGGGTCGTCCAGGGCTGCAAGGGACGGCGCCCCGGCGGGGCTCACTGGGCCCCTTCGCGCTGGGCGCCCGGGGATTCGCCCTTCGGGCGGACCGGCGCGCTCACGGGTGTCGGCCAGGCTGCGCCGGCCCCCTGGGTCGGCCTGTTGCCTGGGGTGTGAACGTCGTGGAGTAGGGAGTCATCCCCGTCGAGTGTCGCTGTCCACAGCGGATCGCTCCGTGCGGTGCCGAACCGACCCGGTCGAACGCGCTGGACAGGGGGATCTGCCGCCCGATCGGCAGCCGTCGCCGCGTTCAGTCGGACGAGGCAGGCATGCCCTCGAGCAGGTCGGCCAGCTCGTCGGCATGTTCTTCTTCCACCGCCAGGATCTGCTTGAGCAGGTCGCTGGTGGTCGGGTCCTGGTCGCCCAGGTAGCGGACCATGTCGCGGTAGCTGTCGATAGCGATGCGCTCGGCCACGAGATTCTCCCGGATCATCTGCGCCAGCGACTCGCCGGCCACGTATTCGGCGTGGCTGCGGGAGCTCAGGCTGTCGGGCGAAAAGTCGGGCTCACCCCCCAGCTGCACGATGCGCGCGGCCAGCAGGTCGGCGTGACCCTGTTCTTCGTTGGAATGGATCAGGAACTCGGCACCCACGGTCTGGCCGTGGATGCCGCGTGCCATGAAGTGGTGGCGTCGGTAGCGCAGCACGCACACGATCTCGGTCGCCAGCGCCTCGTTGAGCATCCGGAGCACCTGCTCGCGGTCGGCGCCGTAGCCAGCGGTGACGGCTCCCCGCTCGATGTGCAGGCGGGCCTGGCTGCGCAGGGTGGCGACGTCGGTGAGGGGATGGCTTGGGTTCATGGCGTGCTCGTCGGTTCGTTCGGGCAGGCGCTGACGGAGGCAGCGAAGGAACCGGAGCCTGAGGCGCATCGCAGCCGTCGTCTGTGCGTTGCCAGACCCAGGCCGGCGAATGCAGCTGCGAGTCACGCGAGGGATCCGACATCGATCGAGGGCGGTGCGCAAAGGTCGGAACGCACCCGACAGGGCCTGTTGCTGCCGGCAGGCGACATGCCGGGCGGCAAGGCACCCTGCCGGCCGACCCCGCGTCTCAGGGCGTCACGTCCATGTGCTCCGAGAGATCGAATGCCGCGAGCGTGCCTTTGCCGAGCGCCTCCACCCGCCACCGGCGGAATGCCGGCTTGCCCTTTTTCCCGCCGACGAGCCGGGGTTTCAGGAAGGGCAGGGTGACGAACCCCGCACCGCTGAAGCCAGGTCGGTTCGACAGGCCATCGGCTCGCTCGACGAAGTTCGCGATCGGTTTCAGCCCGCTCGGTACATCGACCATGAACTCATAGCGTCCGCCACCCTGTCGCGCGATCTCGCTGCCCACTACACGAGCCGACTCGATGGGGATCAGTCTCGGCTGGCGTGTTGTGTCACCGACGTGACTCACGGCATAGACGTCCTCGCAGACGAGCTCGATCCGGGGAAGCTGCCCGTCCAGGCGTGCCTGCGCGGTCCGGCCCAGCGTCACCTCTCCCAGGAGACGGCCCCCTTGCCGCAACGAGGACCCCTGCTTGACGACGAGCGAGGCCGGACCGTCACGTCGGATGTCCAGGGTGATGGAGAACGCCTGAACCACCTGCCAGGCCATCGCCAGGGCCGCCAGGCCCAGCATCAGGCTGAACGGATTGACATAGTCTTCTTCGGCCACCAACGCCAGGGGATCGATGCCGATCCACCAGGCCGCCCCCGCCGCGAGCAGGATGCTCGCCACCAGGACCACAACGCCGTACCAGTGGTTCCCGATGCGGGCTCTCCTGTCGTCGGCAAGCTCAAAGGGCAGCGGCGGTCCTGACATGTTCGACATCCATCGGTTGCTGGATATTCGCAGCGCCGCTGTGCGAGCACGCGATCGACCCGCGTGATGGTCCTGCAATCGTGCTGGCGGAAGCGGTGAGATTCGAACTCACGGACGGGATGAACCGTCGCCGGTTTTCAAGACCGGTGCCTTAAACCGCTCGGCCACGCTTCCAGGAGACCGGATTCTCTCATCACTGGCTTGCTGCAGACTCGAGCAGCAGGGCTTGCCCGCCCCGTTCCCCTGGCGCCTGCGGCGTTTCGTGCACGGCTGGACCGTCGTCCCTCGTCCAAGGGACGGGTGGCCGTTCTCGGTGAAGGCTTTTGTCCTATGCTTGTCCGCAGAGCGAACTGAACGGGGCCACGGGCTGGAGGGGCGACGATGCAGGAAACGAACGATGCCGGGACGGCAGCTCCGGTGGTCGAAGCCGCCCAGGCCGACTCCCCTGCCGGACACCATCAGGCGGCCTACGCCGCCCTGGCCGCTGCCACCTTGCTGGCCGCCTGTGGTGGAGCTGCCGACGAAGGCGCTGGGGGCCAGGGCACTGCTGCAGGAGCGGGAGCCGGGGCCGGCTGGTCGCCCACGGGCGCGGCCGTTGCCCGCCCCGACCTGCTGGCCCGTCGCGGCGCGCTGTCGGCGTCCAGCTACCGGGTCCCGACCTTCGACGAGCTCTTTGCCTACGCAGAGCGCGAGTTTCGCCCGTTCTTCCCTTCCCGCGAGCCCAACCAGGTCGTCGCAGACATCGTCTATCGCTTCTATCCCGCGTCGGGCAACTATCTCGGGGTCCAGTCCGGCCGCGTGCTGGTGCTCGGGCCCCTGTCGGGCAACCAGCTGGCCGACGTGGGCAGCCTGCAGAGCTTCGGGCCGGCTGTGCTGGCGTCCGTGCCGCTGCTGGCGCCGCGCAGCGACGAGGACGCCGCCCGCATGCTGCTGCATGCCCAGTTCTCGGCCTCCACGGCGGAGATCGCGCGGGTGCGGTCCCTGGGCTACGAGGCCTGGCTCGACACGCAACTGGCGCAGCCCAACAGCATCAGCGGCTGTGACTGGCTGCAGAGCAAGGGTTACGCCGCCATCGATACCAACGAGTTCTTCTTCGCGCTGGGCACCAACACCTACATGATCTGGTATCAGCTGTTCCAGTCGCCCGACGCGGTACGCCGTCGCTGGGCGCTGGCACTGTCGGAAATCTTCGTCGTGTCCTGGCGCGGCATCCGCGACGTCATGAACTGGGACAACTTCGCGATGGCGGAGTACTGGGACCTGCTGTGCCGTCACGCATTCGGCAGCTATCGGGGTCTGCTCGAGGAACTGACGCTGAACCCGGCCATGGGTGCCTTCCTCAGCACCCGCGGCAACCAGCGCGAGGACTCTGCCAGCGGCCGCCTGCCGGACGAGAACTACGCCCGCGAGGTGATGCAGCTGTTTTCCATCGGCCTGTACCTGCTCAACCCCGACGGCACGCTCAAGCTCGATGCGGCAGGCAAGCCCATCGAGAGCTACGGCCCGGACGACGTGAGCCAGCTGGCGCGCGTGTTCACGGGCTACAACCACGACTACTCGGCCGGCTACTTCACCAATCCGGCGCCGCCGCACCAGCGGGTGGCCCACATCCCGGCCTCGCGCAACCGCATGGTCCTGAACGAGGACCAGCATTCGAAGCTGGCGAAGTCCTTCCTCGGCACCACGATCCCGGCCGACACGCCGGCCACCGAGTCTCTGCGCATCGCGCTCGATACGCTCTTCAACCACCCGAACACGGCGCCCTTCCTGTCGCGCCAGTTCATCCAGCGCCTGGTCACCGGCAACCCCAGCCCGGCCTATGTCGCACGGGTCGCCAGCGCGTTTGCGAACAACGGCCGCGGCGTGCGGGGTGACCTTCGGGCGGTGTTGAAGGCCGTGCTGCTGGACGAGGAGGCCCGAGGCGCAGCCAGCCTGGCGTCCAGCACCTTCGGCAAGCTGCGTGCGCCCATGGTGCGCATGGCGCAGTGGGGTCGCACCTTCAACCTGCGGTCCAGGCGGGGCAGCTGGAAGGCGGCGTTCGGCCCTTTCGATCCGACCCAGGACGTCGGACAGTACCCGCTGGACCCTCCTTCGGTGTTCGGCTTCTTCAGGCCGGGCTACGTGCCGCCGGGTACCGCCATGGCGCAGGCCGGTGCCACGTCGCCGGAGTTCCAGATCGTCAACGAGACGACGGTGGCCACCTGGGCCAACCAGATCATGAACGTGGTCTACAACGGCCTGTGGGTGCAGGCGCCGGACCAGCCCCACTCCAAGGTGCCTACGCCGACGGACGGCTTCGACATCGTGCCCGACTACAGCCTGGAGATGGGCCTGGTGGCCGACTCCCGGGCGCTGGTGTCACGGCTCAACCTGCTGCTGTGCGCCGGCCAGCTGTCGGCCGGCACGGTGGACCTGATCGTGCAGTCCCTGCGGGCCGATGGCATCCGCAACGACGCCTCCGACGACTTCAAGCGCGCGCACGTCGCGCGCGCCATCGTCTTCGTCATGTGCTCTCCCGAGTACCTGGCCCAGCGCTGAAGGAGCCGACGCCATGCATCTGCTGGATCTGCAAGGCCATCGTCGCCGCGCCTTCCTGAAACGGGCGGGGCAGCTCGCCCTGGCCGGCACGGCCACGCCGCTGGCCCTCAACCTCGCGGCCATCGGCGAGGCAGCCGCCTTCGACGCCAGCGACTACAAGGCACTGGTCTGCGTGTTCCTCTTCGGCGGCAACGACTACGCCAACACGGTCGTTCCCTACGACGACGAGCGCCACGCCGTCTACGAGCGGCTGCGCGGGGCGGCCTCGGGCAGCAGGCTGGCGATTCCGCGCCCTGCGCTGGCCGCCACCGAGCTGCGGCCCGACGAGCCCCTGCCCGAAGGCACGCGCTACGCGCTGGCGCCCGAGATGCCCGAGCTGGCGGCGCTGTTCTCGCAGGGTCGCCTGGCCGTGCAGCTCAACGTCGGCCCGCTGGTGATGCCGCTGACCCGACAGCAGTTCCAGGCCGGCGTGCTCGCGAGGCCGCCCAAGCTGTTCTCGCACAACGACCAGCAGTCGCTCTGGCAGGCTCAGGGGGCCGAGGGCTCGACGCGCGGCTGGGGCGGCAACATCGGCGATCTGGCCTTGCAGAGCAACAGCGGCGCGACCTTCACCTGCATCTCCGTCAGCGGCAATGCGGTGTTCCTGTCCGGCCGCGAGGCCCTGCAGTTCCAGTGCAGCCGGGCTGGTGCCGTGGCCATCGAAGGGGTGCGCGGCAGCTCGTGGGGCCAGTTCTTCTGGGAACCCGCCATGCGCGCCGGCTTCGAGCAGTTGCTGCAAAGGCCGAGCTCCCATGTGCTGGCCGAGGAATACGCCCGCGTGACCCGGCGCAGCCTCGGAGCGGAGCGTCTGGTGTCCCAGGCCATCGATCCGGTGCGGCTGTCCACCCCGTTTCCCGAGGGCAACCCGCTGGCGGACCAGCTGAAGCTGGTGGCCCGCCTGGTGGCCGGGCGTACGGCGCTGGGCGTGAAGCGGCAGGTGTTCTTCGTGGCGCTGGACGGCTTCGATGTGCACGACAACATGTCGACCCGGCAGCCGGCGCTGCTGCGCAGGCTCAGCCAGGCACTGGGCGCCTTCGACGCCGCGCTGGGCGAACTGGGTGCACGCGACCGGGTCACCACCTTCACCGCATCGGACTTCGGCCGCACGCTCAGCGTCAACGGCGACGGCACGGATCACGGCTGGGGCGGCCACCAGTTCGTGATGGGCGCCGCCGTGCGAGGCCGGGCCTTCTATGGACGACCGGCGCCCCTGTCGCTGGGCTCGTCGGGCGCGCCCGAAGACCAATGGCACGTCGGCCAGGGCCGGCTGCTGCCCAGCACGTCGGTCGACCAGTTCGCCGCCACCCTGGCACGCTGGTTCGGCGCCAACGACGACGAGCTCCACGGCGTGCTGCCCAACCTCGGCAACTTCGGCGATCGGGCCGGCCGTCCCGACTACCCGGTCAACCTGGGCTTCATGCGTTGATCGGCGTGCAAGCCTGCTGAAGCACGTCGCGCCGGCCACCATCGACGCGCACCGCCGTCAGCGCGCCGCCCCAGACACAGCCGGTGTCCAGCGCCAGCAGGTCAGGGCGGTTCACCAGACCCAGCGTGCTCCAGTGGCCGAAGGCGATCGGCTGGCCTTCACTGCGGCGGCCGGGCACGGCGAACCAGGCATGGTGGCCTGCGGGTGCGTCGGCCAGGCCGTCCTTGGCCTTGAAGTCCATCTCGCCGTCCGGCGTGCAGAAGCGCAGCCGCGTCAGCGCGTTGACGACGACGCGCCAGCGCTCCGCGCCCTGCAGTCCGTCCTGCCACGATGCCGGCTGGTTGCCGTACATCTGCGGCAGGAAGGCCGCGCGCCTTGCCGGGTCACGCAGCTGTGTCTCGACCTCGGCAGCCAGGCTGAGTGTCCGGGCCGCGTCCCAGCCGGGCAGCACACCGGCGTGCACGCACAGCCAGCCTTCCACCACACAGGCCATTCGGCGGTGGGCCAGCCAGTCCAGCCAGTGATCGAGCCTGGGGTCTTCGAGGATGTCCTGCACGGTGTCGCCGCGGTGCAGCTTGCGCACGCCCTGCGCCACGGCCAGCAGGTGCAGGTCGTGGTTGCCCAGCAGGCAGGTCGCGGCGTCGCCCAGGCCCGACAGGCGCTCCAGCACCGCCAGCGACTGCGGCCCGCGATTGACGAGATCGCCCAGCACCACCAGCCGGTCGCGCGACGGAGAGAAGCCGATGCGGTCGAGCAATTGGTTCATCGCTGCCGCGCAACCCTGCACATCACCCATGAGATAGACCATGGGTTGATTCTGCTACGCTTGCCCGACCCACCCCCGGCTGCCTCGCGGGCCGTCCAGCCGCTGGGCCATGCCTTGTTCGGCGACGACCGTCGAGCCCAAGAGGCGCCGTTCGCGCGCACCGAAGAACACCCTGGAGAAGTACCTTGATCAATCAGCAACTGCACATCAAGCCGGTCGCCGTCGATCGCGCGCAGCACCGCGACCTGCAGCTCAGCTTGCCCGTCACCGACTGGAGCGTGGCCTCCGGCCTCAACTCGATCTTCGTGGCCGTGACCGAGTTCGGCGATGCCAGCCGCGACCTGCCCATCGTGTTCGTCAACGCCGGCCAGGACGAGGCCGGCAAGCCGCTGGTGGCGCCCATCGCGGTGCTGGGCCTGCATCCCGGCGAGAACCTCTTCCTGAAGGGCGGCCAGTGGCGTGGCCGCTACATGCCCGCGGTGCTGCGAACCTACCCCTTCTGCATCGGCCGCATCGACGACACTCAGTTCGCCATCTGCGTGGACACCGCCTGGGCGGGGGTTGGCACCAGCGGCGGCGAAGCGCTGTTCAATGCCGACGGCGCCGCCAGCCCGCTGCTCGAAGCCGCGCAAAAGCAGCTCGAGGTGGTGGAAACCGAGATCCAGCGCACCAGGCTGATGTGCCAGCGCCTGGCCGAGCTCGACGTGTTGCGCGACATGCGCTTCGACGCCACCTTTCCCGATGGCCGCACGCACACCGTCGACGGTTTCCTGACCGTGGACGAAGCCCGCATGAAGGAGCTGCCCGACGCGGTGATCCTCGACCTGTACCGCAGTGGCATGCTCAGCGTCATTCATGCGCACTGGGTGTCGCTGGGCAACATGCGCAGTCTGGTGGACTGGTACGTCGAAGCCCACCCTGCGCCCGAGCCCGTCGTGGCCTGATCGTCGCGGCTTCGCCCTCCCTCCGTCCCGACCCTGCGGCCCCGCCGCCCATTCGCAGCGAAACCCATGACCGTTCATCTGAAGAAGCCCGGCGTCGGCGCCGTTCCCGTTCACCTGGTGGACCGTGCCAGCTTCGCCGGACTCTCTGCGCCGTTGTCGCCGCAGTCGCGCCAGTGGCTCGATACCGTGGGTTTCAAGGGCAGCCCCGACACCCATGCCCTGATGCCTGGGCCGGACGGCAAGCTCGAAGCCGTCTGGGCCGGTGTGGCCGATGCCCGCCACCCGTTCGTGCTGGGCGCACTGCCTTCGGCGCTGCCGGTCGGCCGCTACCAGCTCGGCAGCGACGGCCTGGAGGCCGATGCCTGCGCCGCGGCGATGTCCTGGGGTCTGGGCAGCTACGGCTTCGATCTGTACAAGCCGCGCTCCCGGGCCGCGGCTGAACTGATGCTTGCGCCGACCGAAGCGGCGCGCCGCGGGCTGCTGATGGCCGAGGCCATCAACGGCGTGCGTGACCTCGTCAACACCCCGGCGGAACACCTCGGCCCGGCAGAACTGGCCGAGGCAGTGCGCGCCGTGGCCAAGGCGCATGGCGCCAGGTTCCGCCAGGTGGTGGGCGACGACCTGCTGAAGCAAGGCTTCCCGGCCATCCACGCGGTGGGTCGCGCGGCCACACGCGCGCCGCGCCTGATCGAGCTGCTCTGGGGCGACCCCAAGGCGCCGCGCGTGGCGCTGGTGGGCAAGGGCGTGTGCTTCGACAGCGGCGGACTGGACATCAAGGGCGCCGATGGCATGCGCTGGATGAAGAAGGACATGGGCGGTGCGGCCAACGCGCTGGCACTGGCGCAGCTGGTGATGGCGTTGAAGCTGCCGGTGCGGCTGCAACTGCTCATCCCCGCCGTGGAGAACGCCATCGCCGGCAACGCCTATCGCCCGGGTGACGTCATCAAGACGCGCAAGGGCCTGCACATCGAGATCGGCAACACCGATGCCGAGGGCCGTGTCATCCTTTGCGACGCCATGGCCTATGCGGCAGAGGGCGGGCCCGAGCTGATGATCGACCTGGCCACGCTGACCGGCGCGGCCCGCGTGGCGCTGGGCCCGCAGTTGCCGGCCCTGTTCTGCCGCCGCATGGACCTGGCACGCGATATCGTCGACCGCGGCCTGCTGGCGCATGACCCGCTGTGGCACATGCCGCTCTGGCGCGACTACCACGCGGGCATCGAGAGCGCCATCGCCGACATCGTCAACACCGGCCGCGGGCCGCAGGGCGGGGCGATCAGTGCTGCGCTGTTCCTCGAAGACTTCGTGCCGGCCGGCCTCGACTGGCTGCACATCGATCTGTTCGCCTGGAACGATGCAGCGCGCCCCGCGCGGCCCGTGGGCGGTGAGGCGCAGACCGTGCGCACGCTGCTCGGTTATCTGCAGGACCGCTACCCCGGCAGCCGCTGAGGCGTGGACGCGCGCGGGCGCCGTCCAGCGTCCTGATCGCCAGCGGCAGGCTTGCGCGGCGTCAAGCCTGCTCGCATAATTGACCGACCAGTCGGTAGAAGAATAGCCCGGTAGCGACTTGCACCACGGCGATCAGGTGCGTCGTGCAGGGACGGTGTCGATTTGCCCCACCCCGTGAGGAGACAGGATGAGCGAGCCCAACCACGAAGCTCCAGTGCTTTGCGCCAGCCATGGCGCCGTGCGCCTGATCACGCTGAACCGACCAGCCTCGCTGAACAGCTTCACCCGTGCCATGCACGCGCTGCTGCTGCCGGCCCTGAACGAAGCCGCTGAAGATGAACAGGTTCGCGCGGTGATCATCACCGGGGCGGGTCGGGGCTTCTGTGCCGGGCAGGACCTCAACGACGGCATGCAGGGCGACGGTGCGGCGCCCGACGTCGGCGCCATCATCGAAAGCCTGTACCGGCCGCTGTCGGCGCGCGTGCGCAGCATGCCGGTGCCTGTCATCGCCGCGGTCAATGGCGTGGCGGCTGGTGCCGGGGCCAACTTCGCGCTGTGCTGCGACATGGTGATCGCCGCGCGCAGCGCCAGCTTCATCCAGGCCTTCTCCAAGATCGGGCTGGTGCCCGACTGCGGCGGCACCTGGCTGCTCCCCCGACTGGTGGGCCGTGCCCGTGCGCTGGGTCTGGCGATGACCGGCGACAAGCTGCCGGCCGAAGAAGCCGAGCGCATCGGTCTGATCTGGCAGTGCGTGGACGATGCGGCCCTGATGGACACGTCGCTGACCCTGGCCGGGAAGCTGTCGAAGATGCCTTCCCGGGCGCTGGCCGAGACGCGCCGAGCCTTGGACGCGGCCAGCACCCTGGACTTCGGCGAGGCCATCACGCTGGAAGCCGACACGCAGCGTGAACTGGGCCGCGCGCACGACTTCGTCGAAGGGGTGTCTGCCTTCCTGGGCAAGCGCCCCCCCGTCTTCAAGGACCGATGATGGATCCTCAGCAGATCGCCGAAGCGGCGCGCGACGCGATGTGGAAAGGCGACCGCGCCAGCCAGGGCCTGGGCATGAAGATCCTGGCCGTCGGGCCGGGCACCGCCACCATGAGCATGGTCGTGCGCGAGGACATGCTCAACGGGCACGACACCTGTCATGGCGGCTTCATCACCACGCTGGCCGACAGCACCTTCGCCTTCGCCTGCAACGCCTACAACGACGTGACCGTGGCCTCGGGTTTCGACGTCAACCTCATGGCCGCCGCGAAGCTGGGTGACGAGCTGACGGCCAGCGCCGTCGAGATCAGCAAGTCCGGCCGCACCGGCGTCTACGACATCACCGTGCGCAACCAGAAGGGCCAGGCCATCGCTGCCTTCCGCGGGCGCTCGTACACGATCAAGGGCAAGCCGGTGGTGGCGGGCCTGCCCAGCACCCGAGGAGTCTGAGCGTGCCCGTCAAGCAACCCGCCCCCGGTGATCTGGAGGCCATCGAGACCGCCAGCCAGGACGAGCTTCGCGCGCTGCAGCTCGCGCGGCTGCAGCACACCCTGGCGCACGCCTACCGGAACGTGCCGCACTACAAGGCCGCCTTCGACGCCGCAGGTGTGCACCCGTCGGACTGCCGCTCGCTGGCCGACCTGGCGAAATTCCCCTTCACCAGCAAGGCCGACCTGCGCGCCCACTACCCCTTCGGCATGTTCGCCGTGCCGCGAGAACAGGTGGTTCGCGTGCACGCGTCGTCGGGCACCACCGGCAAGCCCACCGTGGTGGGCTACACGAAGGGCGACATCGACCGCTGGGCCGACCTGGCCGCGCGCAGCATCCGCGCTGCCGGCGGACGTCCCGGCGACATGGTGCACGTGGCCTACGGCTACGGTCTCTTCACCGGTGGCCTGGGCGCGCACTATGGGGCCGAGCGCCTGGGCTGCACCGTGGTGCCCATGGGCGGCGGGCAGACCGAGAAGCAGATCCAGCTGATCGAGGACTTCCGCCCCGACATCATCATGGTCACGCCCAGCTACATGCAGGTGATCGTCGAGGAATTCCGTCGCCAGGGCAAGGACCCGCGCGCGATGTCGATCAGCGTCGGCATCTTCGGGGCCGAGCCCTGGACCGAAGCGATGCGGCGCGACATCGAGCAGAGCGCCGACATCGACGCCGTCGACATCTACGGCCTGAGCGAGGTGATGGGCCCCGGCGTGGCCAGCGAGTGCGTGGAAACCAAGGACGGCCCGGTCATCTGGGAAGACCACTTCTTCCCCGAGATCATCGACCCCGAGACCGGCGAGGTCCTGCCCGACGGCAGCGAGGGCGAGCTCGTCTTCACCACGCTGACCAAGGAAGCGCTGCCCGTCATCCGCTACCGCACGCGCGACCTCACGCGGCTGCTGCCTCCGACCGCGCGAAGCATGCGGCGCATGGGCAAGATCGTCGGCCGCAGCGACGACATGCTGATCATCCGCGGCGTGAACCTCTTCCCCACGCAGGTCGAGGAGATCGTGCTGAAGCATGGCCAGCTGTCGGGCCAGTACCAGTTGATCGTCACGCGCGACGGCCTGCTCGACGAGGTGGCCGTGCTGTGCGAACTGGCGCCGGAGCACCGCCACGCGGACCGCGGCGCCATCGCACGTGAACTGCAGCACCGCATCAAGACCCTGATCGGCGTCAGCACCCGGGTCGACGTCGGCCTGCCAGACTCGATCGAACGCACGCTGGTCGGCAAAGCCCGGCGCGTGGTGGACAAGCGCCCCAGATGACGACCCCCCCGCGCCTACCCCCGAGGGGGCACCGCCAGCGGCCCGGCGAAGCCGGTTCCGCGGCGTCTACTTGATCTCTATCGTACTGGAGAGCCCATGTATACCCAAGCGATGGACACCGCACCGAAGGAAGAGCGCAAGGCCGTGCGCTCGGCCGACGAGGCGGTGCTGGAAGACAAGTTCGAGGCGCGCATCGACGCCGGTGACTTCATCGAGGCCAAGGACTGGATGCCCGAGCACTACCGCAAGACGCTGGTGCGCCAGATCAGCCAGCATGCGCATTCCGAGATCGTGGGCATGCTGCCCGAGGGCAACTGGGTGACGCGCGCGCCGACGCTCAAGCGCAAGGCCATCCTGCTGGCCAAGATCCAGGACGAGGGCGGCCACGGCCTGTACCTGTACGCCGCCGCCGAGACCCTGGGCACCAGCCGCGACCAGCTGCTCGATGCACTGCACAGCGGCAAGGCCAAGTACAGCAGCATCTTCAACTACCCCACGCTGACCTGGGCCGACATCGGCGTCATCGGCTGGCTGGTGGACGGCGCGGCCATCATGAACCAGGTGCCGCTCACGCGATGCAGCTACGCACCCTATGCGCGGGCCATGGTGCGCATCTGCCGCGAAGAAAGCTTCCACCAGCGCCAGGGCTTCGACGCACTGAACGTCATGATGCGCGAAGGCACCGACGCACAGCGCGCCATGGTGCAGGACGCGGTGAACCGCTGGTGGTGGCCCAGCCTGATGATGTTCGGTCCGCCCGATGGCGAGAGCACGCACAGCACGCAGAGCATGCGCTGGGGCATCAAGCGCATCAGCAACGACGACCTGCGGCAGAAGTTCGTCGACGCCACCGTGGAGCAGGCCAAGGTGCTGGGTGTGACGCCGCCCGATCCCCTGCTGAAGTGGAACGAAGAACGGGGTCACCACGACTTCGGCCCCATCGACTGGGCAGAGTTCTGGGCCGTCGTCGGTGGCCATGGCCCCTGCAACAAGGAACGCCTGGCCGCCCGCGTGAAGGCCTGGGACGACGGCGCCTGGGTGCGTGACGCCGCCCTGGCCCATGCCCGCAAGCGCGCCCCGCAGGAGAAGGCAGCATGAACAACACCGCCAACCAGTCCCGGCAGGAATGGCCTCTGTGGGAGGTCTTCGTTCGCCCCAAGGCCGGACTCGACCACAAGCACTGCGGCAGCCTGCACGCCCCGGATGCCGCCATGGCGCTCCAGCTGGCCCGCGAGGTCTACACGCGGCGCCAGGAAGGCACCAGCGTGTGGGTCGTGCGCAGCAGCGACATCACCGCCAGCGACCCCGGCGACAAGGCGATGTATTTCGACCCGATGGAGGACAAGGTGTACCGCCACCCGACCTTCTACGAGCTGCCCGACTCCGTCAACCACATGTAGAGGGGCGCCGCGATGAACGCCACAGCGGAATCGATCCGCCTGAACAAGTCGCCTGCGCTGCAGTATGTGCTGCGCATCGGTGACAGCTGCCTGATCCACGCGCAGCGCCTGGCCGAGTGGTGCGGCCATGGGCCGGTGCTGGAAGAGGACATCGCGCTGACCAACATGGCGCTGGACCTGATGGGCCAGGCGCGTGCGCTGCTGACCCATGCTGCCACGCTGGACGGGCAGGGTCGCGACGAAGACCAGATGGCCTTCCTGCGCGACGAGCGCGACTACTTCAACCTGACGCTGGCCGAGCAGCCGATGCGCCGCAGCAGCGCGCACTCGCCGGGCGGTGACTTCGCCGACACCGTGCTGCGCAACCTGCTGCTGGGGGCCTGGCTTCACGTGCTGTGGAGGCGGCTGCTGTCCTCGTCGGACGCCGAGCTGGCCGCCATTGCCGGCAAGGCGGTGAAGGAGTCGCGCTACCACGTGCAGCACGCGGGCGACTGGGTCGTGCGGCTGGGAGATGGCACGGCGGAGTCGGCATCGCGCATGAAGGCCGCCGTCGAACGCGCCTGGCCCTTCACCGCAGAGATGTTCAGGGACGATGCGGTCGACCAGGACGCCGCCGCGTGTGGTCTCGGCCCGGCGCGCAGTGCGCTGCTGGAAGCCTGGCAGGCCGAAGTGGCCGCCGTGTTCAACGACGCCGGCCTGGTGATGCCGGGGGCTACGCCTTTCGTCAGTACCGGCACGCAGGGTGTGCACAGCGAACACATGGGCTTCATCCTGGCCGAACTGCAGTCGCTGCAGCGGCAATACCCAGGTGGACGCTGGTGATGTGCGGCGCCGAGGTCAGGAGCCGTGTCGATGCCGCCTGGGCGGTGCTCGACAACGTGCCCGACCCGGAAGTGCCGGCGGTGTCGGTGCGTGAGCTGGGCATCGTGCGCGATGTGCTGCTGCAGGACGACGACGCCTTGCAGGTCGTGCTGACCCCCACCTACAGCGGCTGCCCGGCCACCGAGGTCATCGCCGAGAGCGTGCGCACTGCCCTGGAAGCGGCGGGGCTGGGGCCGGTGCACGTCACGCAGCGCAGGGCGCCGGCGTGGACCACCGACTGGATCAGCGACGAAGGCCGGCGCAAGCTGCGCGCCTATGGCATCGCGCCGCCCAGCGGTGACGCGCCCCTGAGCGGCGGCAGCGCCCCGATCCGCATCCGCCCTCGAGCCATCGCCTGTCCGCGCTGCGACAGCTTCGACACCGAAAGGCTGTCGGCCTTCGGCTCCACGGCCTGCAAGGCGCTGTACCGCTGCGGGGCCTGCCGCGAACCCTTCGAATACTTCAAGCCGATCTGAGCGGAGAGCGCCGATGTCTGGATTGCACTTCCACCCGCTGCGCGTGCGCGCGATAGAGCCCGATGCCGACGACGCCCTGGTCGTGGCCTTCGACGTGCCGGAGTCCCTGCGCGGCAGCTTCGAGTTCCAGCCCGGCCAGTACCTCACGCTGCGGCACGACGTCGACGGGCAGGACCTGCGGCGCTCGTACTCGATCTGCGCCGGCGCCGGCGAAGGCCTGCGCGTGGGCGTGCGCCGCGTCGAAGGCGGGGCCTTCTCGACCTGGTTGCATGCGGCGCTCCAGCCCGGCCAGTCGATCGAGGTGATGGAGCCGCAAGGCCGCTTCGGTGCCGCCCTGGCCGCCGCGCCGCCAGGCAGCGCCCTGCACGTGCTGGGCATCGCCGGCGGCAGCGGCATCACCCCCATCCTGTCCATCCTGAAGACGCTGCTGGCGCGCGACGACGGCACGCGCTTCACGCTGCTCTACGGCAACCGCAATGCCGCATCGACGATGTTCAAGGAAGAGCTCGAGGACCTGAAGAACCGCTACCTGACCCGGCTGTCTCTGCACCCGGTGTTCTCGCGCGAGCAGGTCGACTCGCCGCTCAACACCGGGCGCCTCGACCGCGACAAGGTCGCGGCTTTTCTGCGTCTGGCAGGACCTGTCGACCACGCCTTCGTCTGCGGGCCGCATGCGCTGAACGACGAGGCCGAGGCGGCGCTGCTGGCTGCTGGCCTGGCGCCGGAACGCATCCACGTCGAACGCTTCGGCGTGCCGCCTGCGCTGGCCGCGACGGCGTCGCCTACGCCGCAACAGGGTGACGCTGCGACCGCACGCGTGAGCGTGCTGAGAGACGGTCTGACCCGCGAAGTGGCCTTCACGGCGCAGGACGAGAGCATCCTGGCCGCCGCGTCGCGGGCAGGGCTGGACGTGCCGTTTTCCTGCAAGTCCGGCGTGTGCGCCACCTGCAGGGCCAAGCTGCTGGAAGGACGCGTTCGCATGGACCGCAACTTCGCGCTGGAGAAGGCCGACCTGGACGCCGGTTTCATCCTGACCTGCCAGAGCCACCCGCTGACCGAACGCGTGGTGGTCTCGTTCGACGAACGCTAGGCATGGCACGTACGCGCTCTGCCGGCTACGACGACCAGCGCGAGCAGATCCTCGCGGCGGCAGCGGCGCTGTTTGCAGCCCGCGGCTACACGGCGGCGACGATGAACGAGGTGGCACGTGCCTGCGGTGTCTCCAAGGCCACGCTCTACCACTACGTCCGCGACAAGCACGACCTGCTGGCGCAGATCACGACCGGTCATGTCGGCCGGCTCGAGGCCCTGGTGGCCGACGTGCGCGCCCAGGGGCTGCCGCCGGAGATTCACCTTCGCACCTTGATCGAACGGTTCGCCGCGGCCTATGCCCGCGCCCAGGACGAGCACCGTGTGCTGACGGAAGACGTGAAGTTCCTGGCTGAGCCCGAGCAGCGACTGGTGCTGGGCGGTCAGCGGCGAGTGGTGGCGGCCTTCGCAGCAGCCATTGCGGCGCTGCGCCCGGACCTGGGCGGAAGCGACCTGGAGAAGCCCCTGGCCATGCTGCTGTTCGGCATGATCAACTGGACCTTCACCTGGCTCAAGCCGGGCGGCGCGCTGTCTCACGAGAGCCTGGCGCCCATCGTCTGCGACCTGTTCTTCGGTGGCCTGCCGGCGGTGACGGCACCCGCCCCACGCCGTGTGGCGCGGGGCAGGGCGCTGCCGATCACCTGAGGCCGGCGGACGCCGCCCCGGCGACGGCCGGCGTGCCGCGCGGCAGGGCCGGCCGTGTCGAACGGCGCGTGGCCCCAGGGCGGCGTACCAGCCCGCGGTTGTCCAGGCCCCAGCCCTCGGTGGCTGCATCACGCTCGTGCACCAAGGCGCGCTGGCCGCCCAGCCCGGCCTCGGCAGCACGTGCAACGAGGCGCTCGGCGCGCTCGGCACCGAGCGCCAGGGCCAGTGGATGCCAGCGCCGCTGTACGCGGGCGTCGGCCCACAGGTCCTCCATCAGCTGCCTCTGCAGCATCGGCAACGGAAACTGCGGCCACTCCATGACGCGCGGCGCCAAGGCACCGATGAAGAGGAAGAAGTCCTGCCGCAAGTCCGCCGGCAGCAGGTCGGCCAGTGCGCGCAGCCGGGTGCTCCAGCCGGCCTTGGCCAAGGTGCTGGTGACCAGGGTCTGCAGGCCTTGCACCGCGTTCAGCACACGCACCCGGTTCGGCGGCAGGGCGGCCAGCGGCAGGCGCGAGGCATCGGCATGGTGCGTGGGCGTGACGAAGGACAGCAGCACGGCCAGCCGGCGCCACTCCGCCAGACCCAGGCCGTCCAAGCCGTCGATGTCACCGATCTCGAGGCGTTGCACCTTGGCCAGCGCCTCGGCGGCTGAGCAGCCGGCGCGGGCACTCGAAGCGGCCTGGCTGAAGACGGCCAAGTGGCCGGCGGCATAGCCGGCCTCGGCCTGCAGACGCTCGACGACCGGCGCCGTGGGCGATCCCGCCACGCCGCCCAGCGGCTGGCGCGTGACGGGGCAGACGGTGGTGTCGATCTGCGCCAGGTAATGCGGCGTGACCTGCAGCGTCTCGAAGGCCAGGCCCTGGCGCCAGGCGTCGATGCGCAGTTGCAGCCACAGGCGCACGTGGCGGCTGGCCGTCAGTGTGCGGCGACCGAACACGGCCTTGCCGGCCAGCCAGCCTTGCCGTACGGGGGTGCCGGCCAGCAGCAGCTCGGCCATGGGCACCAGGCCGTGGTGGGCATGATCCCAGCCGATGTCGAAGCCGGTGCGGTCGGCGTGATCGGCCGGCAAGGTGTCGAGATCGAGAGTCGATTGGTGCATCGCAGGTCTCCGGTTCGGTGCCGGACCCCGTGTCCGGCATTGGGAGGCAGTCTGCGAGGGGGGTGGCTCAAGGAGTGAGCCCGTTCGAGCTCGATGTGGGGCGTTCAGGCGCGCCGCGCCCACCATGCGACGAGGGCGAAGGCAGCCAGGCCCAAGGCGATACCGATCGCGTCGGCCACCACGTCGGTGAGTTCTGCGCTGCGCCCGGGGATGCGGCTTTGCAGGAGTTCGATCAGCACTCCGTAGGCCAGCAGACCGAAGCCGGTCGCACGCAAGCGTCCCCAGCCCAGGGCTGCCGTGAAGGCCAGCGCGAAGAAGGCCGCCACGTGGTCGAGCTTGTCGGCGCCGGTGGAGATCTCGGGTCCGGGGCCGCTGCGCAGCGCCAGCCAGCTGATGACGATCAGCATCAGCAACCAGGCCAGCCGGGCACCCGTCACGGCCAAGGGGTGGTCGAGCCAGTTCGAGGGGGCGTGCGGTATCACCCGATCATTGTGGCGCCCGGCCTGGGGCACACTCGGGGGCAACACTCAGGACAGAAGATCGATGGGACCTTTGCACGGACTGCAAGTGCTTGAACTCGCGAGCATCGGGCCCGGCCCGATGTGCGCCATGCTGCTGGCCGACCAGGGCGCCGACGTGATCCGCGTCGACCGCCTCGAACCCAGCGGGCTGGGCCTGGCGGTGGACAGGCGCCACGACGTCAAGGCTCGCAACCGGCGCTCGGTGGCGCTGGATCTCAAGTCCGACGCCGGTCGTCAGGCCGTGCTGCGGCTGGCCGCACGTGCCGACGTGTTGATCGAAGGCTTCCGCCCCGGGGTGGCCGAGCGCCTGGGCCTGGGTCCCGAGGCCTGCCACGCCGTCAACCCGGGCCTGGTGTATGGCCGCATGACCGGCTTCGGGCAGACAGGCCCCTTGGCATCGGCTGCCGGCCACGACCTGAACTACATCGCGCTGAGCGGCGTGCTCGACGCCATCGGCAGCGCGGGCGGCAAACCGGTGCCTCCCTTGAACCTGGTGGGAGACTACGGCGGAGGTGCGCTTTACCTGGCCTTCGGGCTGATGGCTGCCCTCTTCGAGCGGCAACGCTCGGGACGCGGCCAGGTGGTGGACGCGGCGATGGTCGACGGCGCGGCCTCGTTGGCATCGATCTTCTACGGTCTGACGGCTGCGGGTCAGTGGGCAGGAGGGCGCGGCCAGAACCTGCTCGACGGCGGTGCGCCCTTCTACGACACCTATCCGACGGCAGACGGTCGCTACATCGCGCTGGCGCCGATCGAGCCCAAGTTCTTCGCGGAGCTGGCACGCCTGATCGGATTGGATCAACGCTTCGTGAACCGGCAGTACGACCGGAAACTCTGGCCCGAGATGCGCGAGGCCATCGCGGCCATCGTGCGCACCAGGTCGCGCGACGACTGGTGCAGCCTGCTCGAAGGCAGCGATGCCTGTTTCGCCCCGGTGCTTTCGCTGGCGGAAGCACCGCTGCATGCGCACGCCGCGGCGCGCAAGGCCTTCATGGAGGTCGACGGTGTCGTGGTGCCCGGCCCGGCGCCCCGCTTCGACCGCAGCACTCCCGAGCCTGCCCGGCCTGCGCCGGAACTGGGGGCCCATACCGGCGCAGTGCTGTCCGAGGCCGGCTTCAGCCGGCAGGAGATCGACGAATTGTTCGCCAGCGGTGTCGCCGCAGGAGTGCAGGCATGAAGACGCCGGACTACATCGCGGCAGCCGACGCACGGATCGCTGCTTCCATCCTGCTGCTGCGCGACGGCGAGGCCGGCCTCGAAGTGCTGATGATGCGCCGCGCCGACCGCGAAGGCGACATGCGCAGCGGCGCCTGCGTCTTTCCCGGCGGCGTGGTCGACAAGGCCGATCGCGACGGTCATGTCTGCTCCATCGGACCCGACGACGCAGCCTGGAGCCGGCGGCTGGGTCTGGCCGAGGGCGGCCTCGACTACGCCGTGGCGGCCTTGCGCGAGTGTTTCGAGGAGGTCGGACTCCTGATCGCCTGCGACGACCAGGGCGGCCCCCTGGACACGGCGCCGCTGGTGCAGACCCTGCACCCCTGGCGCGAGCGCCTGAACCGAGGGGACGTGCCCGTCGCCGCATTCTGCCGCCATTTCAGCCTGTGCCTGGACACGCGCGGGCTGGCCTACTACAGCCATTGGCTCACACCGCCGGGCGTGCCCAAGCGTTTCGACACGCGCTTCTTCTGTGCCCTGGCCCCCGCCGGCCAGGTGGCGCAGGCCGACCTGGGCGAGGCGGTGGAACTGATGTGGCTGACACCGAAGGACGCGCTGGATCCGCAGCGCGGGCTGAAGCTGCTGCCCGTCACACGCCGCACACTGCAGGACCTGGCGCGCTTCGACAAGGCGCAGGCGGCCTTCGACGAGGCGCGGCAGCGCCGCGACATCCCGCTGACCATGCCGCGCGTGGCCTCCACGCGAAAGGGCCCGCGCATCCTGCTGCCTGACGAACTGCCCTGGGCCGAAGTCGGCCGCCTGGACCCCACGGGTTGCGGCGACGTTTCCTGCGAGCTGCTTCCGGGCCGTGCGGTGCGCCTTTCACAGCGCATCCTGCGTGTGACGGCCCCCAATCCCGGGCCGATGACCGGTCCCGGCACCAACAGCTACCTGGTCGGCGACCCCGACGGCAGCGGCTGGACCGTCATCGACCCCGGTCCTCCCAGCGAAGAGCACCTGCAGGCCCTCATCGCCGCCGCGCCGGGGCCCATCGTGCGCATCCTGGCCACCCACACGCACATGGATCACTCGCCCAACGCGGCGCCGCTGAGTCAGGCCACCGGGGCGCCGGTCTACGGCCGTCTGGCGGCCTTTCCACAGTGGCAGGACGCCAGTTTCATGCCCGCCGAAGAACTCCAGCACGACCAGCGCCTGGCCCTGGGTCCCCAGACCACGCTGCGCGTCGTCCACACCCCGGGGCACGCGTCCAACCACCTCTGTTATCTGCTCGAGGAAGAGAAGACCTTGTTCACCGGAGACCACGTGATGCAGGGCTCCACGGTGGTCATCAACCCGCCCGACGGCGACATGTCGGCCTACCTCGACGCGCTGCGCGGCCTCCTCGATGAAGACCTGGACTGGCTGGCCCCGGGCCACGGCTTCCTGGTCGCGCAGCCCAAGGCCGTTCTGAGCAGCCTGATCGCGCACCGCCTGCGACGCGAAGCCAAGGTCAGCGAGGCACTTCAGCGGCGGGCGCCCTGCGGCATCGATGCCTTGTTGCCCGAGGTCTACGCCGACGTGCCACCGGCGCTGCACCCGATGGCGCGGCGGTCGCTGCTGGCGCACCTGCTGAAGCTGCAGAAGGACGGCGCCGTGCGCCGCGAGGGAGAGGGCTCGGAGGAGACCTGGGCGCTGCCGCGGCCGATGTGATCCCGCGGCAGCCGGTTCAGGCCGGCGCGGCGCCCGCCTCGCCTGGTGACTGCCAGCGCCCGTCGATCAGCAACTGGTGCGGCGCGAACTGTGCCTTGTAGGCCATCTTGGGGCTCTCGGCGATCCAGTAGCCGAGATAGACATGGCGCAGCTTGAGTTGCCGGGTCTGCTCGATCTGCCACATCACGCTGTAGGTGCCGTAGCTGGAGCCTTCCTCGGGCTCGTAGTAGGTGTAGACGGCCGAGATGCCGTCGTTCAGCACGTCGAGAATGGAGACCATCTTGAGTGCGCCAGGCTGGCCGCCTTCGCCCGGTTCACGAAACTCGACCAGGCGCGAGTTGACGCGGCTCTGCAGCAGGAACTGGGTGTACTGGTCGACGCTGTCGTTGTCCATGCCGCCGCCGCTGTGTCGGCCCGACTGATAGCGCAGGTAGAGCTGGTAGTGCTCGGGCACGAAACACAGGCGCAGCACGCGCGCCTGCAGCTGGCCGTGGGCCTTCCAAGCGCGCCGCTGGCTGCGCGTGGGCTTGAACCCGGCCACCGGCACGCGCAGCGGCACGCAGGCACGACAGCCGTCGCAATAGGGCCGGTAGGTGAACATCCCGCTGCGCCGGAACCCGTTGGCGACCAGCCCGGAGTAGGCGTCGGCATGGATGAGGTGGCTGGGCGTGGCCACCTGTGAACGCGCCTGGCGCCCGGGCAGGTAACTGCACGGATACGGCGCCGTGGCGTAGAACTGCAGCGAGGAGAGCGGAAGCTCTTTCGGGTGCGTCACGCGAAGGTGTCCGGTCGTGGTGGGGAGGGGTCGGCCGGGGCGTCGAGCCCGAGCTGCTGCCACATGTCGACATGATAGGACCAATCCTTCACCTCGCCGGCCCCCAGGGTGAGGGACAAGTGCTGCTCGAACTGGGTGCGCGGGATCTCGTGCCCTCCCATCGAGGCCAGGTGGGCGGTGTTCTGCTGGCAGTCGATCAGCGTGATGCCCACGCTGCGGCAGAAGGCCACCAGGGCGGCCAGCGCGATCTTCGATGCGTCGGTACGGTGCGAGAACATCGACTCGCCGAAGAACATGCGTCCGATGCCGACGCCGTACAGGCCGCCGGAGAGTTGGCCGTCGATCCAGGTCTCGACGCTGTGCACGCGTCCGGCCTCGTGCCATGCCATGTAGGCCTCGACCATCGGCGGCAGGATCCAGGTGCCATCCTGCCCTTCCCGCGGCGTTCCAGCGCAGGCCGTGATGACCTGACGAAAGGCGCTGTCGATTCGCACCTGGCATCCCGGGGTGCGAACGAACCGGCGCAGCGTCTTGCGCAGCGACCGCGTGATGTGGAAGTCGGACACCGACAGCACCATGCGAGGGTCGGGGCTCCACCACAACACCGGCTTGCCTTGCGAGAACCACGGGAACACGCCCTTGCGGTAGGCCTCCTCCAGCCGCGCCGTCGTGACCCGGCCGCCGGCAGCCAGCAGCCCGGGCGCTTCGTCGTCGGCGCCCATGGCCAGCCGCGTGGGCGGCAACGGCGTGTGGTCGTCGATCCAGTGGATCATGGGCCCGCTCCGGCGCTCAGCGGGCGCCGCTCAGCTGCTGCCAGAGGAAGCCGTACTCCAGCGCCGACATGCGGGCGCGCTGGGCGTTGTCGGCCGCGCCGCCATGGCCGCCCTCGAGGTTCTCCCAGTAAAGCAGCGCGTGACCCTGCCGGCGCATGCGCTCGGCCATCTTGCGCGCGTGGCCCGGGTGCACACGGTCGTCGCGCGTCGAGGTGGTGAACAACACCTTGGGCAGCTTCAGGTCCGCCCGCACGTTCTGGTAAGGGCTGTAGCGGGAGATCACGGCCCAGTCGTCGGGCAGGTCGGGGTTGCCGTACTCGGCCATCCAGGACGCACCGGCCAGCAGCTTGTGGAAGCGCCGCATGTCCAGCAAGGGAACCTGGCACACGACCGCAGAGAACATGTCCGGGCGCTGCAGCATCACCGCAGCCACCAGCAGTCCGCCGTTGCTGCCACCCTGGATGCCCAGGTGCGCAGGCGAGGTGACGCCGCGTGCGATCAGGTCCTGTGCGACGGCCGCGAAGTCGTCGTAGCTGCGCTGCTTGTTCGCGCCGACGGCCGCCTGGTGCCATCCCGGACCGAACTCGCCGCCGCCGCGGATGTTGGCCAGCACGAAGACCCCCCCACGGCTGCACCACTGGCTGCCGATCACGCCCGAGTAGAAGGGCGTCAGCGAGACCTCGAAACCGCCATAGCCGTAGAGCAGGGTCGGATTGCGAGCATCGGCTGTGGCCCCGCGGGGCCACAGCACGAAGTAGGGCACCGGTGTGCCATCGAGCGAGCGGGCAACATGCTGCTCGATGCGCATGCCGTCGGCATCGAAGAAGGCGGGGCGCGACTTCAGCACGTCTAAACCGTCGATGCCGGCCTCGCCCAGGCGCAGCGAGTCCGGGCTGAGGAAGTCGGCCACATTGACCAGCAGCATCTCGGCCAGGGGGTCGTCGGCCAGCAGCGGGTCGTGCAAGGCCGTGACCGACAGCGACCCTGGGTGCGGCGCGTCCACCAGGCGTCTGGTCCATGACGCTTCGGGTCCCGGTCCCTGGCGGCGCCACTCTTCGAGCCGGTTGGCCACGTTGTCGAGCACGTTGACCACGATCGTGCTTCGCGTGGCCGTCCAGCCGGCCAAGGATCGCTGGCCCGTCGGCGTGAACAGCGCCTGCAGTCGGCGCTCGCCCTGCAGGTAGGCAGCGGCGTCCCCCACCAGCAGCGAACCGCGCGGCCAGACAGTTCCCGCCAGGGCCCAGTCGCTGCGCAGTTCGACCAGCACCATGTCACGGCAGAACGACAGCGAGGCGTCCTCAGGCTTGTCCACCTTCAACAGCCGGCCGTCCTGCCACAGGAACATCTCCGATCGATAGAAGTCGATGGCACGCTCGAAGCTGATGCGTTCCCAACCGGGCGTGCGATCGACCGAGGCGCCGACGCTCACATCCTCGGAACGGCCCTCGAAGACCAGGGGGGCATCGGCCAGCGCCGCACCACGTGCCCAGCGGCGCAGGGTGCGCGGGTAGCCGGACTCGGTGAGGCTGCCGGGGCCGAGGTCGGTGCCGACAAGGAGGTGGTCCTCGTCTTCCCACACCACGCGCGACTTGGCCTCACCGATGCCGAAACCGCCCTCGACGAAACGCTTGTCGACCAGGTCGAACTCGCGCAGCACCGTGGCGTCCGCCCCGCCGCGCGACAGCGACACCATGCAGCGGCGATACGCCGGTCCGAGGGCCGTGGCGCCAGCCCAGACCCAGTTCTCGCCTTCGGCGCGAGCCAGCGCATCCAGGTCGATCACGGTCTCCCAGGCCGGCTGCGCGAGGCGGTACTGCGCCAGCGAGGTGCGGCGCCACAGCCCGCGCGGGTTCTGCGCATCACGCCAGAAGTTGTAGAACGCGTCGCCGCGTCGCACCACGTACGGGATCTGGTCGCGCGAGTCGAGGATGGCGCGGATCTCCTGCATCGTCGTCTCGAATCCAGCATCTGACTCCAGCGCGGCCTCGGTCTCGGCGTTTCGCTCGCGCACCCAGGCCAGTGCAGCATCGCCCTGCACCTCTTCCAGCCAGATCAGGGGGTCGTCGGGGAGATCGTTGTTCAGGGGCATGAAGGGCGCCGGATTCGAGTGAGGGAGGGGTGGGCGTTCAGGCCCCGGACTTGAGTACCTCGGGAGCGATCTCGATGCTCTGCTCGCCATTGCCGACCCATACCAGGCCTTCCTGCACGGTGACCTGAAGCCGCATGCTTCGCGCCGCCAGCGCGGCCAGCGCCAGGCTCTGCTCCGACGGTATGCGCCACACGGCCAGGTTGCTCAGGCGCGACAGCTTGTTGACGATGCCCGCCCACCAAACCGCCACCGACGGGCCGTAGGCATACAGCTTGACCACGTCGGCGCGGCCGCAGGCCTTGATGAGGCGACGATCGTCAGGCTGGCCGACCTCGATCCACTGGATGATCTGGCCGGTCAGATCGAGCTGCCAGAGGTCGGGGTCGTCGTTGTCGGAAATGCCGCGGCCGAAACCCAGGGCGCCCTGGTGGTCGTCGGCCGGCACGTTCAGCGCGAAGGCGAGCAGGCGCGCCATCATGCGCTCGTCGGTTTCCGATGGGTGTCGGGCCAGGGTCAGGGCATGGTCGGCATACAGCGATCGGTCCATGTCCGCGATCTGGAGCGCTGCCTTGAAGATCGTCGACTTCAGCGCCATGGCAGCTTCCAGCCGCAAGGCACGCGCAGCGATGGGGCAGTGTCGATCAGGTCGTCGTGGAGCATGGCAAGGCGGTCACCGGCAAGGAAGCCCCGCACTGTGCCACAGCCGCCGCGGGCCATTGCGGGCCTAGGGTGGCCGCCCTCCATGGGGCGGCGCGGCGGTGGCATCATTGCGCGCTTGTCACGGACGATGGTGCTCCCGTGACGGCGCCTGACGCGCCCGGCGCCTCGTCCTCACCCCAACACACTTCGTTTCGAAGGCGACCCATGACCTTGATCGACATGCAGCGCGGCAGCGCCGTGCTCGTACTGGTGCTAGGCACCACGCTCAGCCTGGCCCAGGCCCCCGCCACTCCTTCGTCCACCAGTCCGGCCCCCAGGGCTGCAGCGGCGGCAGATCCGGGCAGAACTCTTTCGATGGGCAACAACAGGGCCAGTTCCAAGGTCTTGACGCTCGAGGAACTGCGGGCCTGCTTCAAGCAGCGCGACCTGTTGCAGGATCGGCTGAAGACCACGGACGCAGCGCGCGCCGCGATGGATACCGAGCGCGCCACCATCGGCAAGGATCAGGAGGCCCTGAAGGCCGAGCGGGAGAACATGGGGGGCCTCAAGTCCGCGGTCGACGAGCTCAATGCCAAGACCCGCGAGTTCCAGGCCCAGGTCGACGCGTGGCAGAAGAAGGTCACCGAGTTCAACGAGAAGGGCGGGTCGGGCCGCAGCGTGGACCGGCAGCGCGACGAGCTCAACAAGGAGAACGAGGCGCTGGTCAAGCGACAGAACGAACTGCAGGCCGAACGCACGGCCCTGACCGCGCGAAGCGAGCAGGTGGTCAAGGACTTCAATGCGCGTGCCGCGGCGATCGACCAGCGTGTGGCCTCCTGGAACGAGCGCAACAGCAAGATGAACCGCGAGGGAGAGGTGCTGACCGTCGAGCGCGAGACCTGGGTCGCCGAGTGCGGCGACCGCCGTTACCGTGAAGACGACGAAAAGGCCATTCTCAGCGGCAAGTGAACGCCCGGAGGCCAGACATGTCCGAACGCAATCCGCTGCTGCAGCCCTGGACGGCGCCGTACGGCCTGCCGCCCTTCGCCGCCATCGAGCCCGGACACTTCGCTCCGGCGCTGCGCGCAGCCATGGACTGTCAGCTGGCCGAGTTGAAGCAGATCGTCGCGCAGGCCGAGCCACCGGGCTTCGAGAACACCGTGGCCGCGTTCGATCGCAGCGGCCGGCTGCTGGCGGGCATCGCGGCGGTCTTCCACAACCTCACGGCGTCGCAGACGAGCCCGGCCCTGCAGGCCGTGCAACGCGAGATGGCCGGTCCGATGGCCGCGCATGCCAGCGCGATCTTCATGAACGCCGCGTTGTTCGAGCGCATCGACGGCCTGCGGACGCGCTCGGCCACGCTGGGCCTGGACGCCGAGCAGCAGCGCTTGCTCGAACGCGTGCACCTGGACTTCGTTCGGGCCGGTGCTTGTCTGCCGCCCGCGGCTCAGAAGCGCTATGCCGCCCTGATGGAGGAGCTCGCGTCGCTGACCACCCGCTTCGCCCAGAACGTGCTGCACGACGAAACCGAACACGTGCTCTGGCTGGAGGGCGAAGACGACCTGTCGGGTCTGCCCGACTTCGTTCGAGCCGCGGCGCGCCAGGCCGCTGGCGAGCGCGGCCGTCCCGGTGCCCATGTCATCACGCTGTCGCGTTCACTGGTCGTGCCCTTCCTGACCTTCTCGACCCGCCGCGACCTGCGAGAGAGGTCATGGCGGGCCTGGACATCGCGCGGCGCACACCCTGGCGAACACGACAACCGAGACGTCGCGCGCCAGATCCTGCGATTGCGCAACGAGCAGGCTCGACTGCATGGCCATGCCTGCTTTGCCGACCACGCGCTGGCCGACACCATGGCCGGCACACGCAGCGCCGTGCAGCGCCTGCTCGACGAGGTCTGGCCCCGGGCGCTGCAGGCGGTGGAGCGCGAGCGGGTCGCGCTGGAAGGCGCCATGCTGGGCGCCGGCGTCACGCACCAGATCGAGGCCTGGGACTGGCGCTACTGGGCTGAGCGCGTGCGCATGGCCCGCTATGCCGTCGACGATGCCGAGATCAAGCCCTACTTTCAGCTCGAACGCATGGTCGAGGCCGCCTTCGACTGCGCGGGCCGACTGTTCGGTCTGCGCTTCGAGCATCGGCCGGATCTGCCCGTCTACCACCCCGACGTGAAGGCCTACGAGGTGCATGGTGCTGACGGTGAGGTGCTGGGCATCTTCCTGCAGGACAACTTCGCGCGGACCAACAAGCGCAGCGGCGCCTGGATGAGCCAGCTGCGCTGGCAATGCCGCAATGGCGGCTTCGAGCTGCCGGTGATCCTGAACAACAACAACTTTGCCAAAGGCGCGCCCGGCGAGCCCACGCTGCTGTCGATGGACGACGCGCGCACGCTGTTTCACGAGTTCGGCCATGGCCTGCATGGTCTGCTGTCCAACGTGACCTACCAGCGACTGTCGGGCACGCAGGTGCTGCGAGACTTCGTCGAGCTTCCTTCGCAACTGTTCGAGCACTGGATCACCGAGCGCGAGGTGCTTCACCGCCACGCGCGGCACTGGAAGACAGGCGAGTCCATCCCCGGCGCGCTGGTCGACAAGCTGATGGCCGCCCGACGCTTCAACCAGGGCTACGAGACCGTGCGCTATGCCGCCAGCGCATTGGCCGACATGGCCGTGCACTCACTGATCGACGCCGAACCGCCGGCCGACCTGTGTGCGTATGAGGCAGAGGTGCTGGCGCGCGCCGGGCTGCCCGGCGCGGTGGGCTTCAACCATCGGCTGGTGCACTTCCAGCACCTGTTCTCGGGTTCGAGCTATGCGGCGGGCTATTACGTTTATCTGTGGGCCGAGGTGCTGGACGCCGACGGCTACGGCGCCTTCGAAGAGGCCGGGGGGCCCTTCGACCCGGCGACGGCCCAGCGCCTCCAGCGATTCATCTACGGCAGCGGAAACAGCCTGGAGCCCGGCGCCGCCTATGCCGCCTTCCGCGGTCGGGCGCCCACCGTGGAGCCGCTGCTGCGCAAGCGGGGCTTGATCGAGGACTCTGCAGGGGCCTGAGGCCAGGCCCGGTGCCCCGGGCCGAGGCGCCCAGGCAAGTCGTCTTCAAGCTTCGGGTGCACTGCCGAAGATCGCATCGAGGGACCGCATGAAGCCGCTGAAGTCAAGCGGCTTGGTCCAGTAGGCCGAGATCCCGGCTGCCAGCGCGCGCTCGATGTCGTGAGGCATGGCGTTGGCCGACAGTGCGATGACCTGCGTGGCGTCGATCAACGGTGAGGCCTGAAGGCGGCGCAGCACTTCGAACCCGTCGAAGTCGGGCAGTTGCATGTCCAGCAGGATCAGCCGCGGCCTGAGCTGTTCTGCAAGGGCCACGCCTTCGGCGCCGGTGCCGGCGATGTGCAGCACGATGTCGCCGCGCCGCGCGATGAGTTCGCGCACGATCAGCGCGTTCACCGGGTTGTCCTCGATGTAGAGCACGGTGGCGCCAGCCGCACCGGCGCTGCGGTCGACCGATGGGGGAGCGGCTGCCCGAGGCGAAGCATCGGGCAGATCGATCTCCAGCAGCATGCCGCCTTCGGTGGGTGCGCGGGCCGCCAGGCGACCTGACATGCGTTCGACCACGGCCCGTGCCATGGTCAGGCCCAGGGCGCTCCCGTTCGACCACAGAGGCTCTCCCGTGCGAGCCGTGAGGGGCTCGCCGAAGGGCTGGCTGAAGGGCTCGAAGAGCTCCCGAAGTTCCTGTGGCGACAGAGCCGGCCCCTGGTCCTGGATGCCGATGCGGACTCGACCGTCGATGCTGCGCGCCGAGACCGTGACGCGCCCTCCGATCCGCGTCTGCCGGATCGCGCGGGCCAGCAGCACCCTGAGCACCTGACGCAGGCGGGTCGCGTCAGCCAAAGGCGCGGCGGCCAGAGTGGGCATGCTCAGCTCGACCGCCCGTTCGGCCGAGGCGGCTGCGAGAACGCCTGCGACTTCGGCCACCAGCGGCTCCAGGGCCACCGGCTCGGCGGCCAGCTGGCTCTCGGAACCCGCCAGCCCGCTGAGGTCGAGAACGTCGTTGATCAAGGCGAGCAGCTGCTGGCCAGCGCTGCGCACGTGCTGCAGCCGGTGACGCCGCGCTGCGGCGTTGCCGTCGAGGCCGCGCTCTTCGCTCAACAACAGTTGCGAAAAGCCGATGATGGCGTTGAGCGGCGTGCGGAGCTCATGGCTCATGCGTGCCAGGAAGTCGCTTTTGGCGCGGCTCTCCCGCTGGGCCAGTTCCCGCTCCTGACGCACCCTTTCGGCTTCGCGGGCATCGGTGATGTCCCAGTTGACTCCGATTCGGCGCAACACCTTGCCGTGTTCGTCCAGCACCGGTGCAGAGCGCGACGCCAGCCAGCGCACCGTGCCATCGGGCCAGACGATGCGGAACTCCGACTGTGTCTGCGCCGGAGCGTCGGGAGCTTGTCGCAAGCGGCGTTCGACCGCAGCCCGGTCGTCCGCATGCACGACCTGCAGCATCGCATCGAGTACCGGGGGGGCCTCCTGCGGTTGCAGGCGGCGCAGGCGCCACATCTGCTCGTCCCAGACGACCTCCTCGGTGGCGACCTCCATCGACCAGGTGCCGAGCCCGACACTGTGAGCCGCCAGCGCCGCGCTCTCGTGCGCCTGTCGCAAGGCCAGTTCGGTACGTCGCCGTTCGGTGACATCCAGCGCCACGCCGATGAGCGATTGCGGCTTGCCCTGTCGATCCTGCTGCGAGACGACGGTGGCCATCAACAGGCCCCATTGCCCGTCGGGCAGGCGAAACCGGGTCTCCTTCTGCGGCGACTGTCGGCCCGCCCTGCGGGGAACCTTGAAGAACCGGTTGGCGTCTTCAGGGTGTATGCGTTCGCGCCAGGACTCCATGGGAAACAGGTCCACCAGCGGGTCGAAGCCGAAGAGCAGGGCCCCTTGCCGATTGAAGCGTACGGTGCCGGACTCCAGGTCGCGCTGCCAGATCACGACTCCCGCCAGTTCGATCGCCTCGGCCAGATGGGCGCGGGCGCGCGCCACAGGGTCATCGGCCTGCTCCGGGAGCAGCACGTCGACCTGAACAAGCCGCAGGTCGGCGGCGAGCGACAGGACATGGAGCAACAAGGTCCTGACGCTTCCCGCCGCACAGCGATGGCGTCCCTGGCCCTGCATCGTGGCCGGACGGGAGGCGCGCAGCACGGACCGCAGGGCATCGTCGTCAGCAGCGGCCAGTTGCAGCCGATCGGCCAAGCTGCCCCGTGCGCCAGGCGCTCCATGCGCGGGGTGATTGCCATCGAAGGCGGGGTTGCACCAGTGGACGTGGCCCGCGCTGTCGCAGATCGCCAGTGACGAGGCCGAAGCGGTCAGCCATGCAGCCTCGAAGCCTGCGGACTGGACGACGGTTTCGGAGTCGTGGGTTGCGGATGGAACAAGCATGCTGGCCCAGGGAAGCCAAGCCCAGGACGTCGACGCGGCCATGCTGCGCGCCGCCGCACAGGGCTGGACCGTGCCGTCATTGTCAGCCCAAAGCAGACCCGTCCCACGCGGGACAGCCAGCGATCCCGTGGCGCATGCCGCACAT
This sequence comes from Rubrivivax sp., assembly GCA_022843905.1. GTDB lineage: Bacteria > Pseudomonadota > Gammaproteobacteria > Burkholderiales > Burkholderiaceae_C > Rubrivivax. The sequence goes on along the minus strand of JALHMT010000004.1, from coordinate 60,339 downwards.
GCAGGGCAGAGGTGGACACCCCAAGGAAAGAAGACGCACGGCTGTCAGGCGGTGCGTCTTCGTTGGCCGGCGCAGGGCGCCGGCAATGGGCCGGTCAGCGGCCGAACAGCGGCGGATCAGCGGCCGGTCTGTTCGATGCCGGCAATCGCCCAGGAACGGCTGTCGTCCATCGGCTTCACGAGGTGCCACACTTCGTTGAACTCCACAGGTGCTTCACCTGCGGCTTCAGTCAGCTGGCCGGTGTAGCGAACACTGACGATCTGGCGTTCGGCTTCCTGCGCCACGTCGAGCACCTCGGCGTCAACCTTCAGGACGTCGGTATGCTGCTTGGCGCCATTGCGGTCCTGGATGTCCATGCGCAGTTCCGCGAACATTTCAGGTGTCGTGAAGCCGCGGATGTCGTCGAGATCGGCGGCGTCGTTGGCAGCCTGCAGACGGATGAAGATCATCTTGGCCGCACGCTGGAAGGACTCGGCATCGAAAGTGGCCGGCACGAAGGCCTTGGGCACCGCCGGCTTGACCGGCGCGAGGGTTTGGCCGAGCACGACGGGGTCTTGCGCGGCGGGCACGGCGGCCGAGCCCGCAGGAGCAGACTCGTTCACGGGGCCTGCCGTCGACCCTGGCGCCGAGGAGCCACCCGGGGAGGGCCATGCCACCTGGGCGCCACCGGCCGAGCCGCTGCTTCGCTGCATGGCGTTCGGCGTGGCCGCAGCCGGCGACATGCGGCGCATGATCCAGCGCACGAGAAACACCGCCGCGACGGCCAGCAGTGCCAGCATCAGGAAGTTCGCGAAGCCTTCGCCGAGGCCGAAGTGGCTCAGCAGCGCCGCAATGCCCAGACCCGCGGCCAGGCCTGCCAGCGGCCCCATCCAGGAACGCTTGGCCGGTGCGGCGGCCGCGCCTGCGGTCGCCGCAGCTCCCGCCGGAGCCGTCGGGCTGGCCTGCGCGGGCGTGGCCGGCTTGCCGGCAGGCGCGTCCGGCGCCGTGCGCGCGGGCATGTCGCGCTGCATGCCGCTCGACTTGCCGCCGCCCAGGCGCTTGGCCTCCACGTCGGCCGGCACCATCATGGCCAAGGACACCACGGCAACCGCCGCTCCCAACAACCAGTTCTTCATGTCTCTTCCTTCCACAGTGGCCCGATCGAAGGCCGACAACCAAATAGTGTGAGGCTTCCAGCGGTCTCACCCAAATGTCCCCCGCAAGTCCCTTTCATTGATGGGTGCTCGGCCGCCTGAAGCTTGAAACATAACAAGCTCGGCGCCATTTGGACAGGCGTGTTCATTCGGGAGTTCCCTTGACCCCCACCTTGCTCTGGATTGCCACCGCCGCCCTGATGCTGATCGGCCTGGTCGGCACCGTCCTGCCTGCGCTGCCGGGCACGGTGCTGGTCCTGGCCGGGGCCGTGCTCGGCGCCTGGATCGACGACTTCACCCGCGTGAGCGGCGTCACCGTGGGCATCATCGCCGCGATGGCGGTGCTTTCCTGGGTTCTGGAGTACCTGGCCGGCTTGATGGGTGCGCGGCGCGTGCAAGCCAGCCGCCAGGCGCTGATCGGGGCAGCGATCGGGACCGTGGTCGGACTCTTCATGGGCCTGGTCGGGGTGCTGTTCATGCCGCTGGTCGGTGCCGCCGCCGGCGAGTACATCGCGCGACGGGACGAGTTGCGATCCCTGCATGTGGGTGTGGCCACCTGGATCGGCATGATGCTCGGCATGCTGGCCAAGGTCGCCCTGGCCTTCATGATGGTCGGCCTGTTCGTCGCCGCCCTGGTCATCTGATCGCTGCCGGCGGTCAGGCCCCTGCCAACCGCCCGAGCCACTCGCGCAGCGCCATGCGGGTCTGGAAGAAGCCCTCGGGCGTGGGCAGCCAGCCGCCGGAGCGGTCGGCCAGGCCCATCGGGGCCGGCAGGAAGCTCATCGTGACGCGTTCTCGCCGTGCCGCGCGCTCGAAGGCCGCCAGCGCCCTCTTCATGTGGAAACCATGGGTCACGACCACCACGCGTTGCATCCCGGCGTCACGGAGCATCTTGACGCTGTACTGAGCGTTCTCGTTGGTGTCGCGCGCGTTGCTCTCCGTCCAGCGCAGGGGACGATTCAACTCGCTGGCGGCGATGCGTGCCGCGATCTCGGCCTCGCTGGCGCCGGGCGGCGCGCCATAGGACACGCCTCCGGTGAAGCCGATGGGCACGTTCGTTGCGCGAGACAGCCACACGCCGTAGCGCAGTCTTTCCATCGACAGGCCCGTCAGGTTCGACACGCCGTATTCGGGTGCGAAGGCCTCGCGTCCGGCGCCCAGGACGATGATCGCGGTCTTCTGGTCGCTGCCGGCCGCTTTCAGGTCGGCGACGGCCCCGGCCGACAGCGCCGGCGGCGGTTGCAGCAGACCCTGGATCAGCGTCCAGCCGAGCAGCGTGGTGCAGCTGAACCACAGTGCCACCGTGGACAGCCCGACCACCGACCAGCCGAGCAGCCGTCGCCGCGGCAGCAGCCGCGCGCCGACCAGGATCAGCAGGAGCAACGGGACCGGAGGCAGCACCAGCGAACTGATCAAGCCCTTCAGCGATCCCAGTTCCAGCGTCTGCAGCAGGTCATTCAGCGATGTCATGGGACTCCTGGCGACGGCAACGTAACATTCATTGTGCAGTAGCGCTGCAGGACGGCGTGCCCAGGGGTCCCCCCTCGTCTCGGTGCCCTGTACAGGACGGTTGATCCAGGAGGCATCGATGGCGAATGAGCAGATCACTCTCGGAGGCGGGTGCTTCTGGTGCACGGAAGCGGTTTTCGAGATGGTCGAAGGCGTCAGGTCCGTGACCTCGGGCTACGCCAACGGGCACGTGCCCAACCCGACCTACGCGCAGATCTGCGAAGGCGACACCGGGCATGTGGAAGTGGTGAAGGTCGAATTCGACCCCGCAAGCATCACCTTGCGTGAAGTGCTCGAGATCTTCTTCGCCACACACGACCCGACGACGCTCAATCGCCAGGGCAACGACGTGGGCACGCAGTACCGATCGGGCATCTACCTGCACGCGCCCGAACAGAGGTCGGTGGCCGAAGCGGTGCTGGCCGAGGCCCAGAAGGGCCACGGGGGTCGTGTCGTCACCGAACTGCTGCCGCTGGACAGCTGGTGGCCTGCCGAGGACTATCACCAGCACTACTTCGCGCGCAACCCGGGGCAGGGCTACTGCGCGTTCGTGGTGGCGCCCAAGGTGGAGAAGTTCAAGCGCACCTTCAAGGCGCGTGTGCGGGTCTGACGGACATGGCCCCGACGGGCCTTCAAGCCCAGTCTCAGCCGAGGCGTCCGAAGCCGCTGGCGAGTTCCGTCTCGGGAAACAGGGAGTCCAGGCTGCGCCGCAGTCGCAAGCGCCATTGCCGCGTGGCGTCGTCGAGTTCCGACAAGGCTTCCATCACGGGTGCCCGCAGCAGCCACAGGTCGATGGGTTCTTCCGCACCGCGGATCTGCTGGCGCAGCCAGACCCCATTCTGGCCCGGCAGGTCGGCGACAGCGGCGCTGAAGACGGTCTTCAGGTCCACGAACGCGCGGCGGGCCGCCAGCCGGGAGGCGCGGTCCTGAGGCATGCCTCCACTGGGCATGTCCGGCATCGAAAAGAACTGGCGTGGTTCCACGGCGTCCATCATGGGGTGAGGGGTGCGAAGCCCGAGCGCGGAGCGCGGGTGGGGAAGTGGCGATTCAGCAGCGCCAGGCGCTGACCGGCTTCGAACTCGCTGTGCTTCAGCGCCACGAGGTTGTAGACGTCCAGCCGCATGTGCCAGAGGTCGCGCAGCGAGCGGGCCGCGCCGATGCGGCACACCAGCGGGTAACGCGCGGCCTCGTCGATGTCGGCCACGGCTCGTTCGAACTCATGGCGAACGAGGGGCAGGCGGTTCAGAGGTGGAGACGCGTCGTGCGGCGCCGGCGCCACCAGCCAGAACATCAGCCGCTGCCATGCCGAAGACGGTGCGCAGCGCAGGGACGGCGGGCAGACTTCCGAGCGCGACAGACGCGAGGTCAGCGGCACGGTGTGCTGATGGCCTCTCGAAAAGATCACGCTGAAGGGCTTCATGACTCGGATATCGGAAGATGTGACCGGAACCTGAAGCGATGGTGACGCGTGGGACCGCCGCTGAAGGCCCGAACAACGGGGGCAAGCAGCGGCAGTTCCCGGCCCTGCAGACACCGACCGGCGGGATGCAGTTAGCCTTGGCGCCGAACAGGGAGACGAGCCGATGAGTTGGACTTTGCGCGTTCTGGCGCTGTTGATGGTGGTGCTCACCGCGGTGGCAGCCGTCCTGGGCGTCTACGCCTGGCGCGCCCTGCCCATCACCGCCGGCACCCTGGTCCTGCCCGGTGCCCAGGGAAGCATCGTCATCGACCGCGACGCTCACGGCATTCCGACGGTTCGTGCTGACAGCTTGCGCGACCTGGCTTTCGGTACCGGCGTGGTGCATGCGCAAGACCGGCTCTGGCAGCTGGAAACACATCGTCGCATCGGCAGCGGCCGGCTGGCCGAGGCGCTGGGCCCGGCCGCGCTGGAGACCGATCGATTCCTGCGCGCGCTGGGCGTACGGCGCACGGCCGCTGCGCAGTGGGATGCGATGAAGGGCGAAGCGCGCGATACCGTGCTGGCCTATACCGCGGGCATCAATGCGGTGATGTCCGGGGCCACGCGGGCGCGCCCGCCGGAGTTCATCTTGCTGGGTCTGCCGCTAGAGCCGTGGACGCCGGTCGACACGCTGGCCTGGGCCATCATGATGGCCTGGGACCTGGGGGGCAACTGGACCACCGAGCTGCTGCGACTGCGCCTGTCGCAGCAGATGCCGGTGCAGCGCATCGACCAGCTGCTGCCGCCGTACCCCGGGGAATCGCCACCGGTCGGGGCCGACTATGCGGCCTTGTACCGAAGCCTGAACCTGTCTTCTGCCGTGCGCCAGGCCTGGCTGGACTTGCCACGGCGGGCGCCGGAGTCGGGCGTCGAGGGCGTGGGTTCCAACAACTGGGTGCTGGCCGGTTCACGCACCAACACCGGCAAACCGCTGCTGGCCAACGACCCGCACCTGAAGCTCAGCGCGCCGGCGCTGTGGTACTTCGTCAGGCTGGAGTCACCGCAGCTCAAGGTGGCGGGCGCCTCGATGCCCGGCGTGCCGGGCATCGTGCTGGGACAGAACGAGCACATCGCCTGGGGTTTCACCAATACCGGGCCCGATGTGCAGGACCTCTACATCGAGCAGCTCAAGCCCGATGATCCGGCGCAGTACCGAACTCCGGATGGCTGGGCGCCGTTCGAGTCCGCTCAGGAGATCATCAAGGTCAAGGGGCAGGCCGATGTGTCGATGACCGTTCGACGCACCCGGCACGGCCCGGTCATCTCCGATGCCGGCAGCGGCGCCGATCTCTTCGACGCCACCAGGCCGGCCTATGTGCTGGCCCTGCAGTGGACCGCGCTGGCGCCCGACATGGACAACATCAGCCCGTCGCTGGCCCTGCAGGCCACGCGCTCCCTGCCGGAGTTCGTGGCGGTCGTTGCAGCCTGGAAGGCGCCGATGCAGAACATGGCCGTGGCCGACCGTGACGGCCGCATCGGGTTCGTGGCTGCCGGGCAGGTGCCCCTGCGCCATGCCGACAACGACCTGCATGGCCGCGCTCCGGCGCCGGGGTGGGACGCACGCTACGACTGGATCGGCTGGGTGCCACCCGACCGCACGCCGCGCCGCATCGACCCCGCCGATGGCGCCCTGGCCACCGCCAATCAACGCATCCACGAGCCGGACTACCCCTACTTCATCAGCAGCGACTGGGCCCTGCCGTATCGCCAGCAACGCATCGAACAGCTGCTGGCGTCGCGGCCCAGGCATTCGATGGACGACCTCGCCGCGATGCAGGCCGACCAGAAGAGCCTGGCCACGCTCGAATTGCTGCCCATGCTCAGACAGGCCCGCTCGATGCACCCGCTGGCGGCCGAGGTGAAGCCGCTGCTGGCGTCGTTCGACGGCGAGATGGCGGCCCAGGACGCGGCACCGTTGATCTACTGGGCCTGGCTGCGCCAGCTGTCGGCGGCGCTGTTCTCCGACGACCTGGGCTCTGCACTGTGGGAGCGAACACTGGGGCGCAGCTTCTTCGACGCGACCGTCGGCGTGATGGCGCGGGACGATGGCTCCTGGTGCGACGACCGCAACACGCCCGATGTTCGCGAAACCTGTGGCATGGTCAACGACCTGGCGCTGACGCGCGCCCTGGACGAATTGCAGGCCCGGCTGGGCAGCGACGTCCAGCGCTGGAAGTGGGGGCATGTGCACCAGGCGCGCTCGGAGCACCGGCCGTTCAGCCGGGTCAAGGCCCTGGCACCCTTCTTCGAACTGCGCTCGCCCGTGGGGGGGGACACCTACACCGTGAACGTCTCACGTGTCGGCCTGAAGCCCGACGCCGCGACGGGCGAGCTGTACCTCGACGAGCACGGACCGAGCCTGAGGGCCTTGTACGACCTGGCCGACCCGTCGCAGTCGCGTGTCATGCACTCCACCGGGCAGAGCGGGCTGTTCTTCTCGCCGCTCTACCGCAGCTTCGTCACGGCCTGGACCGAGGTTCGCTACCTGCCGCTTTGGGCCAGAGGCGAGCCAGAGCGACGCCTGCGTGTGCTGCCGAGAACCGACTGACCTTCGGGCCAGGTCGCTACCTGCTTGCTGCAGGGCGCCCGCAACCCACCCTCACACCGCCCCGTAGATCACCTTGCGCTGCTGCGTGTAGGCCCACCAGGGCCGCGCCTGGCCGCCGCGCATGAAGTCGGTGGCGGCCATGAAGGTGTCGAGCACGCAGGGGTCCTGGCGCTTGCCGGTCTTGGCACACAAGGCCTGGTACAGCACGAAGGCGTCCCGCGTGGCCAGTTCGCTCGGGTGGGCGATGCCCAGCGAGCGCAGGTCGGCGGCGATGGCCGGTCCGATGTTGGGCAACTGTTCGAGCTGTTGGCAGTCTGCGGCGGTGCGAGCCTTGCCCGGCCGCCTGTCGGTGGTGCGCGACGTCCGGCCAGCACTTGGCTGCCGGTGGCGTGCGGTGTCGGCAGCGCTGCCCATGGCTACATCAGCATGGTGTTGCGGATGAGGCCGACCGCGATGCCTTCGAGCTCGAAGTCGACGTCGCCAAAGGGAACGACGATGGTCTGGTACTCGGGGTTCTCGGGGATCAGCTCGATGGTGGTGCGGGTGCGTCGCAGACGCTTCACGGTGACGTCGTCGCCCAGACGTGCGACCACGATCTGTCCATTCCTGGCGTCCTTGGTCTTCTGCACCGCCAGCAGGTCACCGTCGAGGATGCCGGCGTCGCGCATGCTCATGCCGCGAACCTTCAGCAGGTAGTCGGGCCGACGCGGGAACATGCTGGCTTCCATCAGGAAGGTCTGGTCGACATGTTCCTGCGCCAGGATGGGACTGCCCGCGGCCACGCGGCCGACCAGCGGCAGGGTGAGCTGAGCCAGACTGGGCAGCGGCAGGCTGTACTGCTTGCCGCGCGACTCATTGAGCGCGCGCAGTGTGTCAGACTTCAGACGGATGCCGCGCGAGGTGCCACCCACCAGTTCGATCACGCCCTTGCGGGCCAGCGCCTGAAGGTGCTCTTCGGCCGCATTGGCCGATTTGAAGCCGAGTTCGGTGGCGATCTCGGCCCGCGTGGGAGGGGCGCCGGTGCGTTCGATGGCCGACTGCACCAGATCGAGGATCTGCTGCTGGCGGGGCGTGAGCTTCGGGCTTTCCTGCATGAGGCCGTCCTTTCGAACCGGCCAAGTCGGCTTGGCCAGAGCTGATCGTTTGTACAGCCACTGTATTTTCATCCAGAAATCGTCAAGATGCAAAGCCTGCAGCGAACCATCGTGATCCTGGGCACCGGCGGCACCATCGCCGGCCGCGCGATGAGCGCGTCGGACAACGTCGGCTACCGGGCTGGCGAAGTGGGTGTGGACAGCCTGGTGCAGGCCGTTCCTGCGCTGCACGGGCGGCCGATCGAAGCCGAGCAGGTGGCCCAGCTGGACAGCAAGGACATGGACCCTGCGACCTGGCAGGTCCTGGCCCGCCGCGCGGCTTTCCATCTGGCCCGTGAGGACGTGGCCGGCGTGGTGGTGACACACGGCACCGACACGCTGGAAGAGACAGCCTGGCTGCTGCACCGGGTGCTGGCGCCGTCCAAGCCGCTGGTGCTGACCGCTGCGATGCGGCCGTCGACCTCGCTGCAGGCCGACGGACCGCAGAACCTGCTGGATGCCGTCACGGTGGCCGCCGATCCCGGGGCCAGCGGCGTGGTGGTCGTCTTCGCGGGAAGGGTGCATGCTGCCATCGACCTGCAGAAGCAGCACAGCTACCGCGTCGATGCCTTCGGCTCCGGCGACGCGGGGCCGATCGGCGCGCTGCTGGAGGGCCGACTCCATCAGTGGCGGAACTGGCCGCAGGGACAGGCGCTGGGGCTGTCGCATATCGCCGCTGCCCCGTCGGCGTGGCCCTGGGTCGAGATCCTGACCAGCACGGCGGCCGCCACTGCGCGCGGTGTCGACGCCTGGGTCCAGGCCGGTGTGCAGGGCATCGTCGTGGCCGGCACCGGCAACGGTACGGTGCACCGCGAACTGCTCGCCGCGCTGCGGCGCGCCGGCGACAGTGGTGTGGGGCTGTTGCGAACGACGCGATGTGCCTTCGGCCCGGTGATCGGCGGCGAAGACTGGCTGCCGGTGTGCGAGGGACTCAATGCAGCCAAGGCGCGGGTCGAGCTGATGCTGACCCTGATGGCGGGCCGCACGACAGCGTGAGGGCCCCGGCCTTCGACCTGGAACGGCCGAGGCCACCGCAAGGTGGCCTCGAAGCTTCAGATCGGCGGTGGCACCGGCCCGGCGGGACTTCAGGCGAGCGTCAGACCACCGACAAGGCGACTTCGATGTTGCCGCGCGTGGCGTTCGAGTAGGGGCAGACCTCGTGCGCGGCGGCCACCAGGGCCTCGGCGGCAGCGCGATCCATGCCGGGCACGGTGACGGCCATCGCCACGGCGATGCCGAAGGCGCCCGGCTTGCCGGTCATGGGGCCGATCGACACGTCGGCCTTGATCGACACGTCGGCCGTCAGCGCGATCTTCTGGCGGGCAGCCACGGCCTTCATCGCACCGATGAAGCAGGCCGAATACCCCGCGGCGAAGAGCTGTTCGGGGTTGGTGCCGACCCCGTCGTCTCCACCCAGCGCCTTGGGTGTCGACAGCGCCAGCATCAGGCGCTTGTCGCTGGAAGAGGAGGTGCCGGTGCGGCCTCCCGTGCTGGTGGCTTGGGCGGTGTAGACGGCTTGATCGATGGCCATGGGGTTTTCCTGTTGGGGGTGAGTGGTGGCGCTGAATCCTGGCTTCAGGCAGCGACCGGTGGAGAAGACTGGAGCTGGGCGCGCAGCGCGTGCAGGCGGGCTGTGAGGCTGGCGAGTTCGTCGAGCTGGCAGCCGGCGGCCTGGGCGATGCGGGCCGGCACCTTCAGTGCCTGCTTGCGCAGCGCCCGGCCCTCGGCGGTGAGCTGCAGCAGCACTCGACGTTCGTCGGCACTGTCGCGCAGTCGCTGCACCAGACCGACGGATTCCAGGCGCTTGAGCAGGGGCGTGAGCGTGCCGGAGTCGAGCGCCAGTCGTTCGCCGATCTGCGAGACGGTGATGCCGTCCTGCTGCCACAGCACCAGCATCGCCAGGTATTGCGGATAGGTCAGGCCCAGCGGCTCGAGCAGCGGCTTGTAGAGCTTGGTCATGGCCAGCGAGGTGGCGTACAGCGCGAAGCAGAGTTGCCGGTCGAGCTGCAGCCAGGTGTCGGGCGGCGGGGACGGGCGGGATCCCATGGCAGAAATGTAGCGCACAATTCAATTGTTCGCAATCTAGTCCGGCGAAAGAAGCCGCCAGCGGGTGGCGGCGCGGCAGACGGGCATCGACACCCGGGTCATCGCCCGAAAACGGCGCCCAGGATCCTGCTCCCGGTCCCCACGGGGTCGGCACGGATCTTCTTCTCTTCTTCGCCGATCATGAAGAACAGCCCGTCGAGTGCCTTGCCCGTCACGTACTGCTGCAGATTGGCATCCTCCTTCTTCATCAGGCCGAGGTTCGAAGCCTTGGAAGCCACCGCGTCGTAGCGTTCGGCCAGGGCCACCTTCTCCGTGGCGCGCTGGACGATGGGCAGGAAGCGCGTCTGCAGCGTCGGGCGCGTCCTGCCCGAGAAATAGTCGGTGGCGGACGTCGCGCCGCCCTGCACGATCCGCAGCGCATCCTGCACCGTGATGTCTCGTGCGGCAGCCACCAGCAGGCCCTTGGCCTCGGGCACGGCCGCTTCGGCGGCGCGGTTCATCGCCGTCACCAGTTCGTCGACCCGTCGCCCCTGACCGGTGGCCTTGAGGATCTTGGCGGCGCTGTTCAGGAAGCCGGGCAGGGGAATGCGCACCTTGTCGTTGCCGAGAAAGCCGTCGCTGCGGCCCAGCTGTTCCACCGCGAACACCGCGCCGCGCTCCAGCGCCGTTCGGATGCCCGAACCGGCGTCGGCCTGCGAGACGGCCGCACGAGCGGCGGGCGAGAGCCCGGCGAGGACCAGGCCCATGGCCGCTGCCCGCTGGAAACAGTCACGACGTTGCATGTTCTCTCCTGTTGCAGTGGGTTCGGCACGGCACGCCGGGGTGCTGCAGGTCCGCATCATGAACTTTCCTGCAGTTTCTCCAGCTCGCCCTGCAGTTCCAGCCAGCGTTCCTCCAGCATCGCCACCTCGGCCTGGACATGGCTCAGCTCGCGTCCGAGCTCGGCCATCGCGGTCGGCTTGGTGGCCGGGTCGGCCAGCCGGGCTTCGACTGCGGCCTTCTCCTTGAGGAGCTTGGCCAGACGATCGTCGATGCGCTGCAGTTCCACTCTCTTGGGGCGCGTGACTTCGGCCAGCTTGGCGCGCGCCTGTTTCTCTGACTTGCGGTCTTCGCGTGGCGCCTGGGGTGCGGGGGCGGGGCGCGATGGGCCCTTGCCGGCGATGGCTGGCGTTGTCGCGGCAGCCGGCGCCGACGGCTCGGAGCCTGCCGGGCGCGGCACCGGCGGCGCGGGTTGGCCGCGCGACAGCGCGCGCGAGACGTCGAGCAGCCAGCGCTGGTAGTCGTCCAGGTCGCCGTCGAAAGGCTCCACGCCCCCGCGCGTGACGAGCCAGAACTCGTCACAGACCTCGCGCAGCAGGGCGCGGTCGTGGCTGACCAGCATCACCGTGCCTTCGAACTCGTTCAGCGCCATCGACAGCGCTTCGCGCGTGGTGAGATCGAGGTGGTTGGTCGGCTCGTCCATCAGCAGCAGGTTGGGGCGCTGCCAGACCAGCATGGCCAGCACCAGGCGGGCCTTCTCGCCGCCGGACAGCGAGCCCACGGCCTGCTGCACCATGTCACCGGTGAAGCGGAAACGGCCGAGGAAGTCGCGCAGTTCCTGCTCGCGACCGGGCGGGCCGACATCGCGCGCCAGCCGCACCATGTGCATCAGCGGGCCGTCGTCGAGTTGCAGCACGTCGAGTTCCTGCTGCGCGAAGTAGCCGATGGTCAGGCCCTTGCCCTCGGTGATGCGGCCCGACAGCGGCGCCAGTGCGCGCGCGATGGTCTTCACCAGCGTCGACTTGCCCTGGCCGTTGGCGCCCAGGATGCCGATGCGCTGGCCGGCCAGTACCGAGCGGTTGACGTTCTGCACGATCACCGTGCTGCCGTAGCCGCAGCTCAGGCCGTCGAAGCTGAGCATGGGGTTGGGCAGGCTCTGCGGCTCGCGGAACTCGAACTGGAAGTCGCTCGACGTCAGCACCGGCGCCAGCTTTTCCATGCGGGCCAGTGCCTTCACGCGGCTCTGTGCCTGCTTGGCCTTGCTGGCCTTGGCCTTGAAACGGTCGATGAACTTCTGCAGGTGCGCCATGCGCTCCTGCTGTTTGCCGAAGGCCGCCTGCGCCTGCAGCAGCCGTTCGGCGCGCATCTCCTCGAAGGCGCTGTAGTTGCCGGTGTAGCGGGTGAGGATCTGGTTGTCCAGGTGCACGGTCACTCGAGTGACGGCGTCGAGGAACTCGCGGTCGTGGCTGATGATGACCAGCGTGCCCTCGAAGCGCTTGAGCCAGGCTTCCAGCCACACCAGGGCGTCGAGGTCCAGGTGGTTGGTGGGTTCGTCCAGCAGCAGCAGTTCGGCCGGGCACATCAGGGCCCGCGCCAGCTGCAGCCGCATGCGCCAGCCGCCCGAGAAGCTGTTCACCGGGCCGTCGAGCTGTTCGCTGCGAAAGCCCAGGCCGAGCAGCAGCGACTGCGCGCGCGCCCGGGAGTCGAAGGAGCCGGCTTCGTCCAGCAGCACGTGGGCCTCGGCGATGGCATGGCCGTCGCCGGAGGCCTCAGCCGCGGCCAGGGCGTCCTGCGCCTGCTGCAGCGGAAGATCCCCCTGGAGCACGAACTCGGTGGCCGAGTCGCTGGTCTCGGGCATCTCCTGGGCCACCTCGCCGATGCGCCAGCGCGGCGGCATCTCGACGTCGCCGGTGTCGGCTTGCAGCTTGCCGGTGAGCAGCGCGAACAGGCTGGACTTGCCGGCGCCGTTGCGGCCGATGAGGCCGATCTTCTCCCCCGGCTGCAGCGTGACGCCAGCGGCCTGGAGGACGACCTTCACGCCGCGGCGCAGCGTGATGTTTCTGAGAGTGATCATGTCGGTGCCGCAGGGCGCGCGGCGGAATCGGAGAGAGGAGTGCCGGTGGATCGTCGAGCAACGAACTGGCGCTAAAGCAGCGATTGTCGCGTCAGCAGCAGAACCTGGTCATCGCCGGCGCTGGTGGGCAGCCAGACGGTCTCCAGGCGGGGGAAGGCGGCTTCGAAATGCGCGCGCTCGTGGCCGATCTCGAGCACCAGCACGGCGTCGTCTGTCATGTGGGCCGGGGCCTGGGCGATCAGGCCGCGCACGAAGTCCATGCCGTCGACGCCGCCGGCCAGCGCCAGGGCGGGCTCGGCTTTGAATTCCGCCGGCAGCTGCTCCATCGAGTCCTGGTTGACGTAGGGCGGGTTGCACAGGATGAGGTCGTAGCACCCGTCTGCCGCGGCCAGGCCGTCGCCCTGGCGCAGCCTGATGCGGTCGGCCAGGCCATGGCGTTCGACGTTGCGCTGCGCCACGGCCAGCGCCTCGGCCGACAGGTCGGTGCCATCCACTCGCACATCGGGCCAGGCCATCGCCGCCAGCACCGCCAGGCTGCCATTGCCGGTGCACAGGTCTAGCACGCGGCGCGTGCCCGCGGACAGCCAGGCATCGATGACGCCTTGGGCCAGCGGTTCGGCAATCAACGATCGGGGCACGATCACGCGCGGGTCGACGTGGAAGGGCACACCCTGCAACCAGGCTTCGCCCGTCAGGTAGGCCGCAGGCTGGCGCGTTGAGATGCGTCGATCGATCAGCTCCTCGACGCCTTGGCGCTGCAGGTCGGTCACCGGGCCGCCTGCAAGATCGTCCAGCCCGTCCAGGGGAAGACCCAGACGCCACAGCACCAGCCAGGCCGCTTCGTCGAAGGCATTGATCGTGCCCTGCCCAAATGAAACGCCCGCCTCGGAGAGGCGGGCTGCCATCGATTCGATCAGCTCGATGAGCTTCATCGGAGCAGCGTTTCCAGTGTGCGCCGGTAGACGTTCTTCAGCGTCTCGACGCTGGCCGCGTCGACGCGCTCGTCGATCTTGTGGATGGTCGCGTTGATGGGGCCGAACTCGATCACCTGTGGACAGACCTTGGCAATGAAGCGGCCGTCCGACGTGCCGCCGGTGGTGGACAGTGCAGGCGTCACGCCGCACTCGGCCTGGATTGCCGATACCAGGGCGTCGCTGAGGCTGCCGGGACGGGTGAGAAAGGGTTCACCGCCCAGCGTCCATGCCAGCTCGATCTCCAGGCCATGGCGGTCGAGCACGGCCTGCACACGCTGCTTCAGCGATTCGGGGGTCGACTCGGTGCTGAAGCGGAAGTTGAAGTCGACCACCACCTCGCCCGGGATGACGTTGCCCGCGCCGGTGCCGGCGTGGATGTTGCTGACCTGCCAGCTCGTGGGTGGGAAGAAGTGATTGCCTTCGTCCCAGCGTTCTGCCACCAGCTCGGCCAGGGCCGGCGCCAGTTGATGGATGGGATTGCGCGCCAGGTGCGGGTAGGCGATGTGGCCCTGCACACCGCGCACGCGCAGGCGGCCGGAGAGCGTGCCGCGGCGGCCGTTCTTGATCATGTCGCCAAGCTGCGCCACCGAGGTCGGCTCACCGACGATGCAGGCGTCCAGCCGCTGGCCCCGGGCCTGCAGCGCCTGCACCACGCGCACCGTGCCGTCGAGCGCCGGCCCTTCTTCGTCGCTGGTGAACAGCATCGCCACGGTGCCCGGGTGCTGGGGAAACGCGGCCACGAACTCCTCGGCAGCCACGACCATGGCGGCGATGGAGGTCTTCATGTCGGCCGCCCCGCGGCCGTAGAGATGGCCGCCGCGGTGCGTGGGCACGAAGGGGTCGCTGGTCCAGTCCTGCAGCGGGCCCGTGGGTACCACGTCGGTGTGACCGGCCAAGACCACCACCGGGCCGTCGATCGGCCCCTGGTGATGCGCCCACAGGTTGCTGACCACTGCCCCGGCCGGGCCGAAGGGCAGATGCTCGCAGCTGAACCCGAGCGGTGCAAGGCGATCGGCGATCAGCGCCTGGCAACCGCCGTCGTCGGGGGTGACCGAGCGCCTGGCGATCAGCGCCTCGGTCAGGCGCAGCGCTTCATTCACTGCGACCGACCCCAGGGCGGTGTGGCCTGCGCCACACTGGCGTCCTCGGGCCGCACGTCGAGCGTGATGTCGGTGAACACGGCGGCGTCGGTCTCTTCGCGCCTGGGAGCCACGCGCGAGATCGGCGCCGAATCGTTCTGCAGGCGCCACAGCAGGTTGGTGGGCGAATCGGCCTGGGCCAGGCCTTCGTCCCGCGACACCAGGCCCTCGTTGATGAGCCGGGCGATGTCCTGCTCGAAGGTCTGGGAGCCTTCGGCCATGGACTTCTCCATCGCCTCCTTCACGCCGGAGAGGTCACCCTTCTCGACCAGCTCGGCCACCAGCTTGGTGTTGAGCATGATCTCGACGGCCGGGATGCGACCGCCTGCGTTGGCGCGCAGCAGGCGCTGCGAGATGATGGCCCGCAGCCCTGCCGACAGGTCGGCCAGCAGCGTGGACCGGGCCTCGGGCGTGTAGAACGACAGGATCCGCCCCAGCGCGTGGTAGCTGTTGTTGGCGTGCAGGGTGGCCAGCACCAGGTGGCCCGACAGCGCGTAGGAGATGGCCGAGGTCATGGTCTCGCGGTCGCGGATCTCGCCGATCAGGATGCAGTCGGGCGCCTGGCGCAGCGCGTTCTTCAGCGCCACCTGCAGCGACTGGGTGTCGCGGCCCACTTCGCGCTGGTTGACGATGGAGCGCTTGTTGGCGAACAGGAACTCGATCGGCTCCTCGATGGTCAGGATGTGGCCGGTGAGCTGCTGGTTGCGCCATTCCAGCATCGAGGCCAGCGTGGTCGACTTGCCGGTGCCTGTGGCGCCCACCATCAGGATCAGCCCGCGCGGCTCCACCACCAGGCTGGACAGCAGCGTGGGCACGCCCAGCGTGTCGAGCGCCGGGATGTCCTTGGGGATGCAGCGGATCACAGCCGCGATCGAGCCGCGCTGGCGGAAGCCCGAGATGCGGAAGCTGCCCACGCCGCCGATCGAGAGGCCGACGTTGAGCTCGCCGCTGTCCTCCAGCTCCTCCATCTGCTGCGGCGCCAGCAGTTCGCCGAGCAGCTGCTTGATCTGCGACGGCGACACCACCTGATCCGACAGTTGCAGGATCTGACCGTGGATCTTGATCAGGATCGGCGTGTTGGCCGACATGTAGACGTCCGACGCGTTCTTCTCGGCCATCAGCCGGAGCACCCGCTCCATGTTTCCGCTCATCGTGCGTCCTCCCTGTGTCGCGCCCGGGCCGTCTTATCGCAGCTTTGGCACTCAGGTGCGAAGCAATTCGTTGATGCTGGTCTTGGCGCGTGTCTGCGCGTCGACTTTTTTCACGATCACCGCGCAGTAGAGGCTGTAGCTGCCGTCGGCCGAGGGCAGGTTGCCGCTGACGACCACCGAACCCGCCGGGATGCGGCCGTAGCTCACCTGGCCCGTCGCGCGGTCGAAGATCTTGGTGCTCTGGCCGATGTAGACACCCATGCTGATGACGGAGTTTTCCTCGACGATCACGCCTTCCACGACCTCCGAGCGTGCGCCGACGAAGCAGTTGTCCTCGATGATGGTCGGGTTGGCCTGCAGCGGCTCGAGCACGCCGCCGATGCCGACGCCGCCGGACAGATGCACGTTCTTGCCGATCTGCGCGCAGGAGCCGACGGTGGCCCAGGTGTCGACCATCGTGCCTTCATCGACATAGGCGCCGATGTTCACGTAGCTGGGCATCAGCACCACGTTCCTGGCGATGTAGCTGCCGCGCCGCGCCACGGCCGGCGGCACCACGCGAACGCCGGTGGCGCGCATGGCGGCTTCGTCCAGGTTCGCGAACTTGGTCTGCACCTTGTCGAAGAAGCCCAGATCGCCCGCCCGCATGACCTTGTTGTCGTTCAGGCGGAAGCTCAGCAGCACCGCCTTCTTGACCCACTGGTTCACGTTCCACTGGCCCACGCCCTGGCGCTCGGCCACGCGAAGGCGGCCGCCGTTGAGGTCGGCGATCACGTGTTCGACGGCCTCGCGCACGGCGGGCGCGTTCACGGCATTGATGTTGGCGCGTTCCTCCCAGGCGAGGTCGATGACGCTTTGCAGGTTGCTCATGAGAGGCTTTCAGTGAAGGAAACGATGCGTTGCGCGGCCTCGAGGGATTCCTCGACCGGCGCCACCAGTGCCAGGCGGATGCGGCCCGCGCCGGGGTTGTGACCGTGCGCCGGGCGCGCCAGCAGGCTGCCGGGCAGAACCGTCACATTGTATTGAGCGAGCAGGTCGAGCGCGAAGCGCAGGTCGTCGCCGCCGGGCACGCCGGCCCAGAGGTAGAAGGCCGCGTCGGGCAGGCGCACGTCGAGCACGCGTTCGAGCAGCGGAGTGACCTGCGCGAACTTGCGGCGGTACATCTCGCGGTTGGCCACCACGTGAGCTTCGTCGTTCCAGGCCGCGGCGCTGGCGCGCTGAACCATGCCGCTCATCGCGCTGCCATGGTAGGTGCGGTAGAGCAGGTAGGGCGCGATGTAGCGGGCATCGCCGGCCACGAAGCCCGAGCGCAGCCCGGGCACGTTGCTGCGCTTGGACAAGGAGGTGAACACCACCAGGTTGCGGAAGTCGCCGCGCCCCAGCGCAAGGGCCGCCTGCAGCGCGCCCAGCGGCGGTTCGTCGCGGAAATAGATCTCGGAATAACACTCGTCGCTGGCGATGACGAAACCGTGGCGATCGGCCCGCTCGAACAGCGTCTCCCACTCCGACAGTGGCATCACGGCACCCGTGGGGTTGCCCGGCGAACAGGCGTAGAGCAGCTGCGTGCGCGCCCAGACGTCCTCGGGCACGCTGTCCCAGTCGACCGCGAAGTTGCGCGCCGGGTTCGACGGCACGTAGTACGGCTCGGCCCCGGCCAGCAGGGCCGCGCCTTCGTAGATCTGATAGAAGGGATTCGGGCACATCACCGTGGCGCCCGGGCGCGTGGGGTCGACCACCGTCTGCGCAAAGGCGAACAAGGCTTCGCGCGTGCCGTTCACCGGCAGCACCTGCTTCAAGGGGTCGATGCTCACGCCGTAGCGACGCTGCACCCAGCCAGCGATGGCCTCGCGCAGCGCCGGCTCGCCGGCCGTGGCCGGGTAGGACGACAGCGCGCCGAACGAGGCCTGCAGTTCCCGCAGCACCAGGTCGGGCGTGGCGTGCTTGGGCTCGCCGATGCCCAGGTTGATGTGCCGCAGATGCGCTGGCGGCTGGATGCCGGCCGACAGCTCGCGCAGTCGCTCGAAGGGGTAAGGGTGGAGTTTGCCGAGCAGCGGATTCATCGATCGATTATCGCGAAGGCTTTGCGAGCCTCGTCTCGCGGGCCCGCCGCCCGGGTCCGGCTACAGCCAGCCGACGCACCCCGGCGCCCCGCAGCGGCACTTCAACTGTCCCTCGTGGTGCGTCTCGCCGTAATCGACGGTGATCTCTTCGCCGGGGGCGATGTCGCGCAGCGCATAGAACTCCACGCGGCCCTGGCGGATGCACAGCCGGGCGTTGGGCTTGCAGCTGTGGTTGGTGTAGCGCATCGGGTCGGCCGATTGGCTGAAGTCGATGGCCTTGCGCTTGGAAACCTCGACGATCATGATGCGCTCCTGTCGCGTGGCGCGGATGCGCGCCTCCGACACCGACACCGACTCCCCGCGGATCTCGCCGATCTTCAGCCGCGCCGCAACGGCCTCGGCAGCGAAGGCGCCCTGGCCGTCGATATGGCTGGGCTTCACGACCACGGCGAACTTCTGGTAGGCCGGGCGAGGGGGCAGGGCGTTGTCCGTCATCAGGACGACAGGCCTCCGAGTTCCACGCGCGGCGCCGGCTTCCAGCCCTTCTTGCGGTGTTCCACGGTGACATAGGTGCGGATGCCGCCGCGCACGAACCAGTCGGCGTGGATGCGGATGAAGCGCGGGTCGATCGCCTTCACCAGATCGCTGACGATGGTGTTGGTGACCTTTTCGTGAAAGGCTCCTTCGTTGCGGAAGCTCCAGAAGTACTGTTTCAGGCTCTTGGTCTCGACGCAAAGGCGGTCGGCCACGATCTCGACGGTGAAGTGGGCGAAGTCGGGCTGGCCCGTCAGCGGGCACAGGCAGGTGAACTCGGGCACGTCGAAACGGATCACGTAGTCGCGCTCGGGCGCCGGGTTCGGGAAGGCCTGGAGCTCCTTGCTCGGTGCGCTCGGCGGGACGGCAGGCGCCTGGCGCTGACGGGGGATGGGGGCAGGGGACTTGCGGGCCATGGGAAGCTGGGGTCTGGAGAGGGGTCGCGATGCTATCATCCGCCCCCTCGCGCGCTCCGGTCCGCCAGCGCGTTTTTTCATTTAAATCAAGCACTTGGGTGCATTGCCACGATGCTTGTGGCGGCCCTGCACGACGCATGCGCCTGAACCAGATCAAACTCTCGGGCTTCAAGTCCTTCGCCGAGCCCACCACCTTCCAGCTGCCTGGGCAGCGTGTGGGCGTGGTCGGACCCAACGGCTGTGGCAAGTCCAACATCATGGACGCCGTGCGCTGGGTGCTTGGCGAGAGCAAGGCCAGCGAACTGCGCGGCGAGTCCATGCAGGACGTGATCTTCAACGGCTCGGGCCAGCGCAAGCCGGCCAGCCGCGCCAGCGTGGAGCTGGTCTTCGACAATGCCTCGGCCCGCGCGGGCGGCCCCTGGAACCAGTACGCCGAGATCGCCGTCAAGCGCGTGCTCACGCGCGACGGCAGCAGCAGCTACTACATCAACAACCAGCCGGTGCGTCGCCGCGACGTGCAGGACGTGTTCCTGGGCACGGGCCTGGGGCCGCGGGCCTACGCCATCATCGGCCAGGGCACCATCAGCCGCATCATCGAGTCGCGTCCCGAAGAGCTTCGCCTGTTCCTGGAAGAAGCCGCCGGGGTCAGCAAGTACAAGGAGCGCCGGCGCGAGACCGAGAACCGGCTGAAGGACACGCGCGAGAACCTCACCCGCGTCGACGACATCCTGCGCGAGCTGAACGCCAACCTCGAGAAGCTGGGCAAGCAGGCCGAGGTGGCGACGCTGTACCGCCAGCTGCAGGAACAGGGCACGCTGAAGCTGCACCAGCTGTGGTTCCTGAAGCACCGCGACGCTGCCGGTGAGGAAGCGCGCGTGAAAGCTGCGGCTGCCGAAGCCGCCACCGCCTTGGAATCACGCCTGGCCGAGCTGCGCCACATCGAGGCCGAGCTGGAAACCGTGCGCCAGGCGCACTACGCCGCCAGCGATGCGCTGCACCTGAAGCAGGGCTCCCTGGCCGAAGCGGCCCTGGAAGTCAGCCGCCTGGAAGAGCGCATCCGCTACGTCGTCGAAGGCCGCCAGCGCGCCGAATCGCGCCTGCAGGACCTGAAGGCGCAGAACGCCCAGTGGGCCGAGCGCGAGGAGGCCGCCAAGCTTGAACTGGGAGAGATCGCCGAGCAGATCGTGGCCGCCGACGAAGAAGCCGAGACGCTGTCGGCGCAGGCCGAGGAGCAGGGCGGGCAGTTGCCGGCGTTCGAAGACGCCGTGCGCGCGGCACAAGGCCAGGGCAATGCGCAGCGCGCCGAAGTGGCCCAGGTGCAGCAGCAGATCCAGGTGCTGGCCGCCGACAGCCGCAACGTCGAAGAGCAGTCACGGCAGCTCAAGACGCGCCGCGAACGCCTGGCCGGCGAACGGCAGACGCTGCAGGCGCCCGACATGGCGCGACTGACCTCGCTTCAGCAGCAGGCTGCCGCCAGCCAGGAAGCGCAGGAGATCGCCGACGCACGCCTGCACGATGTGGGCGAGCAGGTGCCCGCGCTGGATGAGCAGCGCCGCGAAGCCCAGGAATCCGTGAACCGCGAGTCACGCCGGCTGGGCGAAATCGGCGCTCGACTGGAGGCCCTGCGCGCGCTCCAGGAAAAAGTGCAGACCGAAGGCAAGCTCAAGCCCTGGCTGCAGAAGCACGGCCTCGAAGGACTGCAGGGGCTGTGGACGCAGGTGCACATCGAGACCGGCTGGGAAACGGCGCTGGAAGCCGCGCTGCGCGAGCGGCTGAACGCGGTCTCGGTCGGCCGCCTGGACACCGTGCGCGCCTTTGCCGCCGATGCCCCGCCCGCGAAGTTCGCCTTCTACTCCCTGCCGCAGGCCGCGGTGCCGCAGACGCACCAGACTCTGCCGCGCCTGGCCGACCTGCTGCGCCTGTCCGACGCCGGTCTCAAGGCGCTGCTGGGCGACTGGCTCGAAGGCGTCTACACCGCACAGAGCCTGGACGAAGCGCTGGCCGCACGCGCGCGACTGACCCACGGCGAAGTCATCATGACGCGCGAAGGCCATGCCGTGTCGCAGTACGCGGTGAGCTTCTACGCCCCCGACAGCGAACAGGCCGGCATGCTGGCGCGCGCGCAGGAGATCGAGAACCTCGACCGCCAGCAGCGTGCGCAGGCGCTGATGGCCGACGAGGCGCGCAGCACCTCGGTGCGCCTGGAGGCGGCCTACACCGAAGCCGCGCAGCGCCTGATGGTGGCGCGTCGTGAAGCGAGCGAGACGCAGCAGCGTGCTCATCAGCTCCAGGTGGAGCTTCTGCGATTGACGCAACAGGCCGAGGCCGCCACTGCGCGGCGCGATCAACTCGGCGACGAGCTGGGCGAGATCGACGCGCAGCTGGAGGGCCTGGAGGAGCGGCGCGCCCTGGGCGAGGCACGGTTCGAGGAACTCGACATCGCGCTGGGTACCGCGCAGGAAAGGCAAGCCGAACTCGAGGATGCCGTGATGGCGGCAGAACGTGCGCTGAGCGATGCCCGGGAGCAGCAGCGCGCGCTGGAGCGCCAGGCGCAGGAAGCGCGCTTCCAGGCGCGTTCACTGGGGGCTCGTCGCGACGAACTGCAGCGCAGCATCGAGACCGCCGCGGCGCAGGTGCAGGCCAACATGCAGACCGGACAGCAGCTCGAGATGGAGCTCGGCACGCTGAACGACGCCGCGGCGCAGGCCGGCCTGCAGACCGCTCTGGCACTGCGGCTGGAGCGTGAGCAGGTGCTGGCCGCGTCGCGCAGCGAATACGACGACCTCAGCGCCAAGCTGCGCACGCAGGAAGAGCAGCGCATGGGGTTCGAGCGCAGCCTGGAGCCGCTGCGCGAGAACATCACGAAGCTGCAGCTGGAACTGCAGGCCGCGCAGCTGGGCGGGGCGCAGTTCATGGAGCAGCTCACCGCGGCAGGCGCCGACCTCGAAGCGCTCGGCCGCTCGATCGACGAAGGCAGCGTCAAGCTGTGGGGCCTGCAGACCGAGATCGACCGCATCCAGCGCGAGATCACCGCGCTCGGCGCGGTGAACCTGGCAGCACTCGACGAGCTGACCGCGAGCAGCGAGCGCAAGACCTTCCTCGATGCGCAGTACGCCGACCTGACCGAAGCCATCGGCACCCTGGAAGACGCCATCCACAAGATCGATCTGGAGACGCGCGACCTGCTGGCCAAGACCTTCAACGAGGTCAACCTGCACTTCGGCCGCATGTTCCCCAGCCTGTTCGGAGGCGGCAACGCCAGGCTGGTGATGACGGGCGACGAGATCCTGGACGCCGGCGTGCAGGTCATGGCCCAGCCGCCGGGCAAGAAGAACAGCACCATCCACCTGTTGTCGGGCGGCGAGAAGGCGCTGACCGCCATCGCCCTGGTGTTCGCGATCTTCCAGCTCAACCCGGCGCCCTTCTGCCTGCTGGACGAGGTCGACGCGCCGCTGGACGACGCCAACACCGAGCGCTACAGCAAGCTGGTGCGGGAAATGAGCGCCGGTACACAATTCCTCTTCATCAGCCACAACAAGATCGCGATGGAGATGGCCGAACAGCTCATCGGCGTGACGATGCAGGAACAAGGTGTCTCGCGCATCGTGGCGGTGGACATGGAAGCGGCCGTCAGCCTGGCCGAAGCCGTCTGAGGCGGGCGCCTGCATGACCTTGACCTGGGCACTGGCGATTCTCGGCGGCGTGGTGCTGCTGGCCGTGCTCTTGCAGGGCTGGTGGACCACGCGCAAGGCCGTGCCGCGCCGCGCCGATCTGGCTCCGTCCGCCAGTGGCGAACGTGGCGATCGCGTCGAACCTTCTTTGGCGGGCGACGAGGGCGACGCGGGCGAGGTGGCCGCGCCGCCGCAGGCGGAGCTCAGGCCCCTGCGCAAGCTCCCTCGCATCGACGCCCTGATCGACGCCATTGCGCCGATGTCGCTGGAACAACCCATCACGGGCGAGATGGTGCTGGCTCATCTGCCGCCCTCCAGGCGCGCCGGCAGCAAGGCGCTGCTGATCGAGGGGCTCGATGCCGATTCCGGCGAGTGGTCGGCCCCCTTGCCCGGGCACCGCTACGGCGAACTGCAGGCCGGCGTGCAGCTGGCCAGCCGCAGCGGGGCGCTGAACGAGATCGAGTACTCCGAGTTCGTGCAGAAGGTGCAGGCCTTTGCCGACAGCGTGGGGGCGCTGCCCGACTTCCCCGACATGCTGGAGGTGGTGGGCCGCGCGCGCGAGCTCGATGGCCTGGCCGGTCCGCTGGACGCCCAGCTCACGGTGACCCTGCGTTCCAGCTCGGTGGCCTGGTCGGTCGGCTACATCCAGCAATGTGCCGCACGCCACGGCTTCGTGCCCGGGGCGCTGCCGGGCCGCCTGGTGCTGCCGGCGGCGGACGAAGGTGCGCCACCGGTGCTGACCCTGTCCTTCGACGCCCAGGCCGCGCTGGCCGAAGACCCGCAGCGTGCGCCGGTGCGCGAATGCACCCTGGTGCTGGACGTGCCGCAGACCGAAGCACGCAGCGAGCCCTTTCCCTTGTGGCACGACGCCGCCCGCAACCTCGCCGACGACATGGACGCCACGCTGGTCGACGATCAGGGCTCACCCATCCTGCTGCACGCCTTCGCCGCCATCGGCCAGGAACTGGGCAAGCTCTACGAGCAGCTCGAGGCGCTGGATCTGGCGGCGGGTTCGCCCGCGGCAAGGCGCCTGTTCAGCTGAGATCGCTGCTCCATGACCTTGCCCGCTGACCGCGTCGATGAACTGAGGCGACTGCTGGAGCACCATGCGCACCGGTACTACGTGCTGGACGCGCCCGAGATCCCCGACGCCGAGTACGACCGCCTCTTTCAAGAATTGCAGGCCCTGGAAGCCGCCCACCCCGAACTGCAGAGTCCCGACTCTCCCACGCAGCGGGTCATCGGCGCCGTCCTGGAGGGACTGGATCCGGTGCGCCACGCCGTGCCCATGTTGTCGATACAGACCGAACGCGACACCAGCGAAGCCGCAGCGCACCGCTTCGATGCGCGCGTGCGCAAGGGGCTCGAGCTGAAGGACGACGCGCCGCCGGTGGCCTACTCCGCGGAGCTGAAGTTCGACGGTCTGGCCATCAACCTGCGCTATGAAGGCGGCCGGCTGGTGCAGGCCGCCACGCGCGGCGACGGCGAGACCGGTGAGGACGTGACGCACACCATCGCCACCATCGGCGACATCCCGCCCCGGTTGCGCGGCATCTCCAGCGGGGTGATCGAGGTGCGCGGTGAGGTGTTCATGCGCCGCGATCATTTCGAGCGCCTGAACGAACAGCAGCGTGACAAGGGCGCCAAGACCTTCGTCAACCCGCGCAACGCCGCGGCCGGCGTGGTGCGGCAACTCGATGCCGGCGTGGCGGCGTCGCGGCCACTCAGCTTCTTCGCCTACGGCCTGGGCGATGTGCAGGGCTGGGAGCCGCCGCCCACGCACAGCGCGCTGCTGCAGGCTCTGGCCGAGCTGGGCGTGACCGTCAACGAGGATCGCGACGTGGTGCTGGGTGCAGAGGGTCTGGTGGCCTACCACGCACGCATCGCCGCGCGGCGCGACCTGCTGCCCTTCGACATCGATGGCGTGGTCTACAAGGTCGACTCTCGCGTCCTGCAGGGGCAGCTCGGCTTCAAGAGCCGCGAGCCGCGCTGGGCGCTGGCGCACAAGTACCCGGCCCAGGAACAGCTGACGCGGCTCAACGACATCGAGATCCAGGTCGGCCGCACCGGCAAGCTCACACCGGTGGCCAAGCTGGAGCCGGTCTTCGTGGGCGGCACCACGGTGAGCAATGCCACGCTGCACAACGTCTTCGAACTGCGCCGCAAAGGCGTGCGGGTAGGCGACACGGTGATCGTGCGGCGCGCCGGCGACGTCATCCCCGAGGTGGTGGGCCGCGTGCCGGGCCCGCGTGCGGCGTACGTGCCCAACTTCCGCATGCCGCGACAGTGCCCCGTCTGCAGCAGCACCGCCCTGCGCGAGCGCGGCGGCGTGGACTACCGCTGCTCTGGCGGCCTGTTCTGCGCCGCCCAGCGCAAGCAGGCCCTGTTGCACTTCGCGGGACGGCGGGCCATGGACATCGAGGGCCTGGGCGACAAGCTGGTCGAACAGCTGGTCGATGGCGGCATCGTGCGCACGCTGCCGGAGCTCTACACGCTGGGCATTGCCAAGCTCGTCGCGCTGGAACGCATGGCCCAGAAGAGCGCGGCCAACGTGGTGGCCGCGCTGGAGAAGAGCAAGCATACGACGCTGGCGCGATTCCTCTACGCTCTGGGCATCCGCCAGGTGGGGGAGAGCACCGCACGCGACCTGGCGCGCCACTTCGGCCAGCTCGATCGCGTGCTCGACGCCAGCGTCGAGCAGCTGCTGCAGGTCAACGATGTCGGCCCGGTGGTGGCCAGGAGCATCCGCACCTTCTTCGACCAGCCGCACAACCGCGAGGTGGTGGAGCAGTTGAGAGCGGCGGGCCTGCACTGGGACGAGTCCGCGGCCGCCGCCGACGACGCCCCGAAGCCGCTGGCCGGCAAGACCCTGGTGCTGACCGGCACCCTGCCCACGCTGACGCGCGACCAGGCCAAGGCGATGATCGAAGCCGCCGGCGGCAAGGTCGCGGGTTCGGTGTCGAAGAAGACCGACTACGTGGTGGCCGGTGACGAAGCCGGCAGCAAGCTCGACAAGGCCCGGGAACTCGGCGTGACCGTGCTGGACGAAGCAGGCCTGACGGAGCTGCTGGCCTCGTCGACTTCAACCGGCACTGTCGCGGCGGGATAATCGAAGCCCTCGATCCCAGCGCCCGCCCGGGCAAGCACCATGGCCGTTCACGAGATCCTGAAGATGGGCGATCCGCGCCTGCTGCGCGTCGCCCAGCCGGTGCGCGAGTTCGGCACGCCCGAGCTGAACCGGCTCATCGCCGACATGTTCGAGACCATGGAAGCCGCCAACGGCGCCGGCCTGGCCGCGCCGCAGATCGGCGTCGACCTGCAACTCGTGATCTTCGGCTTCGAGCGCAACGAGCGCTACCGCGACGCGCCGCCGGTGCCGCGCACCGTGCTCATCAACCCCGTGATCACGCCGCTGTCCGACGCCGAGGAAGACGGCTGGGAGGGCTGCCTGTCGGTGCCCGGGCTGCGCGGCAAGGTGCCACGCTGGCAGCGCATACGCTACGAAGGTGTCGACCCCACCGGCCAGGCGCTGGTGCGCGAGGCCGACGGTTTTCATGCGCGCGTGGTGCAGCACGAGTGCGATCACCTGATCGGGCGCCTCTACCCCACCCGCATGCGTGACTTCACCCAGTTCGGCTACACCAGCGTGCTGTTTCCCGAGCTCGATCCTGCCAGCGACGACTGAACGTCCGATTTCCGTCGCAGAAACCATTCCTCACAGAAGCTTTACAAGCCGGCTGTCGTCCGGCCCCATGCTGAGGCCGTTGCACAGGCAGTCGGTCCGTGAAGCCCATCGGGCGCCGGCGTGGCCGCAGGAGCAGTCCATGAAGATCTGGCGGTGGTACAGGCAGGCCTGGCTGGCGATGTGCCTGGTGCTCTTGGGCGGCGCCGCGACGGCGCAGGAAGATCCGCCGGGCCGCGTCGGTCGCCTGGCTGACTTCAACGGCACGGTCTGGGTCTTCGACCAGGAAGAGGGCGACTGGACCGCCGCACTGCGCAACCGGCCCCTCACCAGCGGCGACCGCATCTCCACGGCCCGCGATGGTCGGGCCGATCTGCGCATCGGGTCGACCGTGCTGCGCCTGGCAAGCGGCAGCGAGCTCGAAATCGAAAGGCTGGACGACGAACGCCTGGCCTTCCAGTTGCTGAGCGGCAGCGTCGCGCTGCGCGTGCGCTCCCGCAAATCGGCCGAAGAGACCTGGCTGCGCACACCCGAGGTGCGTCTGAAGCCGCTGCGCGCCGGGCACTACCGCATCGACCGTCTCGACGACACCACCTGGGCCGGCGCCTGGCGCGGCGAACTGCTGGTCGACGAGTCGGAGAGCTTCCCCATCGCCAGCGGCCAGCGCATGGAGCTGTGGCGCACCAGCGCACAGGCCGGCGTGCAGCACCGCTGGTCGGCCCTTCCCGAGGATGCACTGTCGACCTGGGTGGCCAGCGAAGACCGCCAGGAAGAGCGCAGCGCGGCGTCGCGCCATGTGTCGCCGGAGATGACGGGCATGGAAGACCTCGACCGCCACGGGCGCTGGGATCGCCATCCGGAGTACGGGGCCCTGTGGGTGCCCATAGGGGTGCAGTCCGACTGGGCACCCTACCGTTTCGGCCAATGGGTCTGGCTGCGCCCCTGGGGCTGGACCTGGGTCGACCAGCAGCCTTGGGGTTTCGCCCCTTTCCACTACGGCCGCTGGGTGCACTGGCGCGGCCACTGGGCATGGGCACCGGGCAGCTACGTGGCACGGCCCGTCTTCGCGCCCGCCCTGGTGGGATGGATCGGCGGGCCTTCGGTAGGCATCTCCATCAGCATCGGCGGCGGGCGCAGCCTGCCCGGGCGAAGCTGGGTGCCGCTGGCACCGCACGAGCATTACGTGCCGCACTTCCACGCCGCGCCGCGCTGGGTGGACCGTGTCAACCCTGAGCCACGCGAACGCCACCCCAGGCCGCGGCCGCTGCCCACCGGCCCGATCATGTACGGCAACCAGGGGGTGCCCAACGGCGTGACGGTGATCTCGCAGGACGTGCTTCGGCCTGCCGTGCCGGTGTCGCGAAGCCGCCCTGATCGGCGTTTCGATGCGCCGGTGCGCAGTCCCACGGTTCGTGAAGGTCCGTCGCCGTCGTTGCGCGAACCCGGCGGGCGCGCGCCGGTGCCGGTGCGCATCGAGACGCCTGCGCCCGGTCTCGTCCAGCCGGGACTGCGGGCCGAACCGGGGCGCGATGATCGGGGACGGCGCGAGCGAGACCCCGACGATCGCCGGCAGGTGCCGCCGCCGCGACTTGCACCGGGTCCGGCTCAGCCTGTGATGCCTGCGATGCCGGTGGTTCCCGCGCGCCCGGCGCCGGTGCCCGCGCCGGCCGTGGCTGCGCCGACGGCACCCGCGGTGGGCCCGGCGGGGCCACCGCGTGCACCGGCGCCCAGCCTGCGAAACACCCCGCGGGAGGCCGACATCGACGACGGCCGCAAGCGGCCGCCGGAGTCCCGCGAGGGTCAAAGAGACCGCCAGCTGGTGCGCTGAGCCACGGCATGGGCCAGGCCTGCGCCGCTGCAGGCGTCAGCGCAGCAGCGGCCTGAGCACCGGCCAGACGGTGGCCAGGATGCGCGGGTGGGCCTCGGCCTTGGGGTGGATGCGGTCGGGCTGGAACATGGCGTCGGCATCCGGGCCGTCGGCCACACCGGCCAGGAAAAACGGCACGAGGGCGGTGTCCTCGGCCTGGGCCACGTCGGCGAACAAGGCGAAGAAGTCGTCGCTGTACTTCCGGCCATAGTTGGGCGGCACCTGCATGCCGGCGATCAGCACCTTGGCGCCCGCTGCCTTGCTGGCCCGGGCCATCTCCAGCAGGTTGTTGCGGGTCATCTGCAGCGGCAGGCCGCGCAGGGCATCGTTGCCGCCGAGCTCGATCAGCACCACATGGGGACGGTGCTGCTTCAGCAGGGCAGGCAGGCGAGAGCGTCCACCCGAGGTGGTGTCCCCGCTGATGCTGGCGTTGATCACCGTCACCGGCAGCTTTTCCCGGGCCAGACGCTGCTCCAGCAGCGCCACCCAACCGGTCCCTCGCGGCAGACCGTACTCGGCCGACAGACTGTCGCCCACGATGAGCAGCTTGCGCTGCGCCCCCTGGGCGCGTACGGACCCGGCACCCGCCGCAGACACCGCCAGCGCAAGCAGGCTACAGTGCCGTGCCATCCAGCGGCGCCTGCCCGGGCTCTCGAGAACAACAACCCGCATGTCTGAACCCATCATTGCCGTCCACCGCATCACCAAGCAGGTGGCCGATTCCACCGGTACGCTGACCATTCTCCACGAGATCGATTTCGAGCTCCGGCCCAGGGAATCCGTGGCCATCGTGGGCGCCTCGGGGTCGGGAAAGAGCACGCTGCTGTCCATCATTGCCGGGCTGGACGTGCCGACTTCGGGCCAGGTGGTGCTGGCGGGCACCGATCTCTTCGAGCTCGACGAGGACGCCCGCGCCGCCGTGCGTGCCCGATCGGTCGGCTTCGTGTTCCAGAGCTTCCAGCTGCTGGCCAACCTCACCGCGCTGGAAAACGTCATGCTGCCGCTGGAGCTGATGGGCCACGCCGACGCCCGGGCCCAGGCTACCGAGATGCTGCGTCGGGTGGGCCTGGCCGAGCGACTGGCTCACTACCCCAAGGTGCTGTCGGGCGGGGAACAGCAGCGCGTGGCCCTGGCGCGCGCCTTCGTGGTCAAGCCGGCCGTACTGCTGGCCGACGAACCCACCGGCAGCCTCGACTTCGCCACCGGCGAGACCGTGATGGCACTGATGTTCGAGATGAACCGCGAAGCCGGCACCACGCTCGTGCTGGTCACGCACGACCGCGGCATCGCGGCACGCTGCGACCGCCAGTTGCGCATCGAAGCCGGTCGTCTGGTGCCCTGAAGGGCGCAGCCGCCTTGCGATCCTGGGCACCTGCCGGGCCGTCGGGCCGGCCGTTCGCCAGCGCCGATCAGGGCGCTTCGAGCGGGATGGCGTAAGGCAAGGGCGCCGGCCGCAACAGGGGGCCGTCGGCGCTGCCGGCGTGCAGATCGCCGCCTTCCAGCGCCGCCAGCTTCAGTTCGACCAGGGCCGCATGTTCGCTGCCCGAGCTGCCCGCCAGCACCACCATGCCCGCCGGCTGCCCCGGGTCGGCCGAATGGAAGACTTCCTGGCCTGGCTGCAGCGGCAGGTCGCTGGTCAGCACCGCACCGCGGCGCTTCAGCGTGCCCCGGTACTGGCTGCGCGCCACCACCTCCTGGCCCGGGTAGCAGCCCTTCTGGAAGTTCACGCCGCCCACCAGTTCGAAGTTGACCATCTGCGGCACGAACTGCTCGGCCGTGGCCGCGCTGATGCGCGCCGTGGCGCTGCGCGCTTCCAGCCAGCGCCAGGTGTCGACGTCGAGCGCGGGCATGGCAGGTGCGTCGCCTGCAGCGGGGGCGGCGACGAGCCAGCGCGCAACCCGCGCACCGGTCGTGCCCGCGTCGGGCATGCGGATCACGGTGGCACCGTGCACGTTGCTGCGTGCCCAGGGGGCCTGCGGTGCGCTGTCGCCGAGCCAGACGGCAGCAGCATCACCCGCCAGCCCGTACAAGGCCAGTTCCGCAGAAGCGTCGCTGAGCTTGCACTTCGAACGCAGCACGAACATCGACAAGCGCTTCAGGACCGCAGGCAGCAGGTCGGCGCTGCAGGCCAGCAGGACGTCGTCGGGGGCATCGCGCCAGACCACGAAGCTGGCCTGCAGCCGACCCTTGGCCGAGCAGAAGCCTGCCAGGCGCGCCTGGCTCGATTCCAGATGCAGCACGTCCTGCGTCAACTGGCTGTGCAGGAAGCTGCGCGCATCGTCGCCACGGGCACGGATCACGCCCCAGTCGAGCAGACGGACCGAACCGGTCGGGGCGGCCATGGCGGAAGGGGAGGTGTTCATGCCGCAATTATCATCACGCGCCATGGCAGGCAGGTCGGTAGGGCTACGCTGGTTCGCCGCCTCGTTGGCGGCGGCGCTGCTGTGCGCGCTGGGCGGGGCGGCTGCCGTCTGGTGGTGGCTGGACCGGCCCTTGCCGCTGGCTGCTCCCAGCGTCGAGCTGTCCATCGAGCCCGGCACCAACCCGGCCGCCGTGGCCCAGGCCTGGGTCGACGCCGGGGTCCAGGTGCCCGCGAGGGTGCTGTACGAGTGGTTCCGCTGGTCGGGCCAGGCGCGGCGCATCCGCGCCGGCAGCTACGAGATCGAGCGTGGCGCCACGCCACGCCGCCTGCTCGACAAGATGGTGCAGGGCGATCAGACCCTGGAGACCGTGCGCTTCATCGAAGGGTGGACCTTCCGCCAGTTGCGGGCCGAACTGGCGCGTGCGCCCCACCTCAAGCAATCCACCGCCATGCTGAGCGAGGCCGAGCTGATGCGCGAGCTCGGCTCCCCGGGCGTGGCCGCCGAAGGGCGCTTCTTCCCCGACACCTACGCCTACAGCCGCGGCGTGAGTGATCTCACCGTGCTCAAGCGCGCGCACCAGCACATGCAGCGGCGTCTGGCCGAAGTCTGGGCCGAACGTGCGGCAGATACCCCCTTGAAGAGCATCGACGAAGCGCTCACCCTGGCCTCCATCGTGGAGAAGGAGACCGGCCTGGCCGCCGATCGCGGACAGGTGGCCGGCGTGTTCGTGAACCGCCTGCGCATCGGCATGCCGCTGCAGACCGACCCGACGGTGATCTATGGCCTGGGCGAGGCCTTCGACGGCAACCTGCGCAAACGCGACCTGCTGGCCGACACGCCCTTCAACACCTACACGCGCCGCGGCCTGCCCCCGACGCCGATCGCGCTGCCGGGTCTGGCCTCGCTGCGTGCCGCCGTGCGGCCCGAGCCGACCCAGGCGCTGTACTTCGTCGCCCGCGGCGACGGCAGCAGCGTCTTCAGCAGCAACCTGGCCGACCATAATCGGGCCGTGAACAAGTATCAGCGGGGCGGCTCGAGGTGACGGCACGCGCAGGGCGCTTCATCAGCTTCGAAGGCATCGACGGCGCCGGCAAGTCGTCGCACATCGAGCGCGTGTCCGAATGGCTGCGTGAGCGGGGCCACGAGGTCGTGCAGACGCGCGAGCCCGGCGGCACGCCGCTTGCGGAACTGCTGCGCGAAGCGGTGTTGCACCGGCCCATGGACACGCTCACCGAGACCTTGCTGGTGTTCGCTGCCAGGCGCGACCATCTGGCCCAGGTCATCGAGCCGGCCCTGGCGCGCGGGTCCATGGTGGTGTGCGACCGATTCACCGACGCGAGTTTCGCCTACCAGGGCGGCGGTCGCGGTCTGGACGCCCAGGTGCTGGCGTCACTGGAGACCTGGGTGCAGCAGGGGCGTCAGCCTGACCTGACGATCTGGATCGACCTGCCGGCCACCATCGCTGCACAGCGCCGGGCTGCGGTGCGTGCGCCCGATCGCTTCGAAGAGCAGGATCTGCCGTTCTTCGAACGCGTGCGTGCCGGCTATGCGGCACGTGCGGCGCAGGCACCCGGGCGATTTGCGAGGATCGATGCCCTGGGCGGCATCGACCAGGTCTGGCATCGCATCTGCGCCGTACTGGAGAGTCGCGCTTGCTGGTAGGACCCGACGGCGAACTGCCCCTGCCATGGCTGGCGGAGCCCCTGGTGGAGACCCTGGCGCGGCAGCGGGCGCACGCCCTGCTGGTCAAGGGTGCGCCGGGCAGCGGTGTGCTGGAGTTCGCCTTGACCCTGGCGCAGGCCTGGCTCTGCGAATCGGTGCAGCCATCGACGGTCCGGCGGCCCTGCGGGCATTGCGAAGCCTGTCGCCTGGTGCAGTCCCACATGCACCCCGACCTGCTGGTGCTGCTGCCCGAAGAGGCCAGGCGGGAACTC
This sequence comes from Rubrivivax sp., assembly GCA_022843905.1. GTDB lineage: Bacteria > Pseudomonadota > Gammaproteobacteria > Burkholderiales > Burkholderiaceae_C > Rubrivivax. The sequence continues at coordinate 27,887 of JALHMT010000004.1, read as the reverse complement.
GGCTGGCCGCTGACCATCGACAAGCCGGAGTCGGGCGAGGGCGAACGAAAGAAGGCCAGCCGGCAGATTCGCATCGACGACGTGCGCTGCGCCATCGACTGGATCACCAAGACGAATTCGCGCGGCCGCGCCAAGGTGGTGGTGCTGCATCCGGCCGAACTGCTGAACCTGCAGTCGGCCAACGCGCTGCTGAAGACACTGGAAGAGCCGCCTGCGGGGGCGCGTCTGGTGCTGACGGCTGCCGACCCGGCCCGCCTGATGCCGACCTTGCGCAGCCGCTGCCAGCAGATCGTGCTGGCCGATCCGCCCGCCGCGCAGGCCTTGGCCTGGCTGCAAGCCCAGGGTGTGCAAGGCGCCGAGGTATTGCTGGCGGCCACGGGCGGGCAGCCGCTGAGGGCGCTGGAGATGTCGCGCATGGGCGTGGACGCAGCGGTGTGGACGAGCCTGCCCCGGGCCGTCGGGCGTGGACAGGCCTCGGGCTTCCAGGGCTGGCCGCTGCCACGCTCGATCGACGCCTTGCAGCGTCTGTGCCACGACCTGTTGTGCACCGCGGCGGGCGCCGCGCCGCGCTACTTTCCGGCTGCCTCGCTGCCTCGGGTGACCGATATCGGGCCCCTGCTGCAGTGGCAGCGCAGTCTGTCGCGCGTGGCGCGGCACGAGGAGCATCCGTGGAGTGAAGGCCTGTTGCTGGAGGCACTGGTGCACGAAGCGCGCGCCGCGATGTCGCCCCCACCCGACGACCGGGGCCCGGCACGCCCGGCGTTCGCTACACTGGCTTCATGAACGATCGCCTGACGCCGCGCCCGACCCTGCCCGCGGGGGGGCCGCGGCCGAGCGTCATCCAGCTCGTCTTCCGGGAAAAGGGTGCGCTGTATGCGGCCTACATGCCGCTGCTGACCGATGGCGGGCTGTTCGTCCCGACCACGCGCGACTACAAGCTGGGTGACGACATCTACCTGCTGCTGTCACTGCCCGACGATCCGCAGCGCTATCCGGTGGCCGGCAAGGTGGCCTGGATCACGCCGGTGAACGCGTCGGGCGGCCGCACGCAGGGCGTGGGTGTGCGCTTCCCCAGCGATGACAAGACGCGGCAACTGAAGATCAAGATCGAGGAACTGCTGGGCACGAGCATCTCGTCGTCCAAGCCTACCCAGACCATCTGAAGGTGCTGGATGCGCCTTCCGGCGCAACCTCGTTGCTGGCCCCATCATCGAGCCATGTACGTCGATTCCCACTGCCACCTGAGCTTTCCCGAACTGCATTCGCAGATCGACACCATTCGAGCCGACATGGCCGCCGCCGGCGTCGACCGCGCGCTCTGCATCTGCACCACGCTGGAGGAGTTCGACCGCGTACAGGCCCTGGCCGCGGCGCACGACAACTTCTGGTGCACCGTGGGCGTGCACCCGGACAACGAGGGCGTTGCCGAACCGACAGCCCAGCGACTCGTGGAGCTGTCGCAGCGCGAGCGGGTGGTGGCCATCGGGGAAACCGGTCTCGACTACTACCGCCTGAACGGCCGCACGGTGGCCGACATGGCCTGGCAGCGTGAACGCTTCGCTGCCCACATCCACGCGGCACGAACGACCGCGCTGCCTCTGGTCGTCCATACGCGCAGCGCGAGCGAAGACACCCTGGCCGTCCTGACGGCCGAGGGCGGCGGACGCGTCGGTGGCGTGTTCCACTGCTTCACCGAAACCATGGACGTGGCGCGACGTGCGCTGGACCTGGGCTTCTACATCTCGTTCTCCGGCATCCTGACCTTCCGCAATGCCGAAGAGTTGCGCGAGGTGGCACGCATGGTGCCGCTCGACCGATGCCTGATCGAGACCGACAGCCCCTATCTGGCCCCCATGCCCTTCCGCGGCAAGCTGAACACGCCTGCCCGGGTGCCGCTGGTGGCTGCACGGCTGGCTGAACTGAAAGGTCTGGCGCTGGAAGCGGTGGCTGTGGCCACCAGCGCCAACTTCGAAGCGCTCTTCGCGCGTGTCGGAATTTCTGACAGGAGTTAAAGCATGTTCTCTCGCACCTTGAAGATTGCGCTCTATCTATTTGCCAGCATTGGTTTTTCTGTGTCGATGGCTGGCGCTTACGACGACTTTTTCAGGGCCTTGAACACCAATGATGGCGGCACCGTCCGCAGTCTGCTGGCACGGGGCTTCGATCCCAACTCACCCGACGAAAAGGGCCAGATCGCGCTGTACGTGGCTTTGCGCGCCGAATCGCCGGCAGCGGTGGCCGCGCTGCTGGAGCATCCGAACCTGAAGGTCGACGCTGCCAACGCGGTCGGGGAAACACCGCTGATGATGGCAGCGCTGCGCGGCAACCTGGCGGCTGCACAAGCCTTGGTGAGCAAGGGCAGCAGCATCAACAAGGACGGCTGGACGCCGTTGCACTACGCCGCTACCGGACCCGAAGCACGCGTCGTCGCGCTTCTGCTGGAACGCGGGGCCCGCATCGACGCTGTCTCGCCTATCAAGTCGACGCCGCTGATGATGGCAGCCAAGTATGGCAGCGAGGCCTCGGTGGACCTGCTGATTGCGCGCGGCGCCGACCCCAAGTGGCGCAACGAAGCCGGGCAGGGGGCTTCGGACTATGCGCGGCAAGGCGGCCGCGAGGCCCTGGCTGCCCGGCTGGACAAGCTGACACGCTGAGGACCCGGGCGGAAGTTCGTGTCAGAAGTCCGCTGACAGGATTTATGGCGCGAGCCCTCTGGCCTTGACCCTGTATCGGCCCTTAAATTGACCGATAGACACCCATCGGTGTCACAGGAGATGGTTCATGGCTCAGGAATCGACGGTCGCAAACCCGTTCATGCTGATGATGCATCCGGAGGTGGTTCTCGCCGCGATGGAGCGCTCCGAGCGGCTGAGCCAGTTGAATCGGCATCTCTGTCGCCCGCTGGATCGCCCGATCGGCGGCTTCCCCGTCCGTGACGGTGAGACGACCCCGAGCGATGCTCAGCGTGATGACGATGAGAGTCCCGACGCCTGAGACCATCGCTCGAGGCTGAACTGCCCGAGCGTGACCTGCGCTTGCGGCGGCGTGCCGCACGGCGCATCTCGTAGTTCATGCGCATCCACGACACCCCGGTGACGGCCAGCCAGGTGACGGCGGCCAGGGCCAGGATCAGGGCCACGGCGTTGGCGGTGTGTTCCCGGGCATAGCGCAGCAACGGACGCATCCAGGAGTCGGCCGCCACCGAATCGACGGCGCGGGCTGCCGAGGGCGAGCCGGCAGGCGGTGTCGGCTGGTTCAAGGCTTCGGCCTGGATCGCGGCCTTCAGGGGCGTCGCCGTCGAGGCCTGGTCTTCCTCGTCGGCTGCTGCGGCGGGTGTGTACAGCGGTTCGCCCGTGCCGATACCGCCGGACGGCATGCCTTGCAGGAGCACGCCATGGCCGGCGGCCGGCTCCAGGAGTCGATCAGAGCTCACAGGCCCGGTCGGCACATGAACCGTGGCCGAGGCCACGACGACCGCATTGCCGCTGCCGTCCGCCGGTGCGGCCAACGCGGAGCCAAGTTGGCAGATGAACGCCAGGCCGGCGACTGCAGCGGGAAAGAATCGGAAGCTCATCGGGCGTATTGCTTTGTTGCTGCAGGGGGCTGCAAGCATCAAGCCACCGAGACCAGAGGTTCGTTGCGTCAGTGACTTGGCTGCCCGGAGGCCGGTTCGCGGGGCGCCTGCTGTAAACGGATCCGACGCTCTTCGTGTATGGCGTACGATGTGTATTATGTTAAATTAATGAACGGAGTGCTCACGTCGGAGTGACGAGACCGTGGCAAGGTCGTGCGCTTGCGCCCGGAACTCCCCTGAAGCCTGAACACCTGCATGCCGGCAGATCTGCCGCCCGCATCCTGTCATCCCGCCGCTGACAACGCTGCCCGGTGCCGCTCCAGCACCTTGAGTCGAAGCGCCTCGGGTTCGACCACACGAACCTGCTCGGCCTGTCGCAGGATGTCCATCACCAGTTCGGTGTCGTCGACGTACGGCAGCCTGAGCTCGTAGCTGCCGTCGTCCAGCCAGCGGCCTTCCTGCTCTGGGTGCCATTGTTCGTGGCTGATCCAGGCCGCTGCCTGGGGATCGAAACGCAGCAAGGCCCATTCACGCTGCCCGCCCGCGTAGATGCCATAGCCCGCATCCATGGCCTGCGCGACTTCTGCCAGCGGCAGCTCCTTCGCTGCGCTGTCCAGCACCGAGGCCGCCTCCATCGCATCCAGCGCAAATCGCCGCAAGCCATTCGCGCGATGGCACCAGGCATCCAGGTACCAGGTGTTGCGGTAGTGCACCAGGCGCTGCGGCGAAACCTCTCGGTCGCTCACCTCGCCGCGTCCGCGGGTGAGGTAACGCAGCGCCAGGCGCTGGCGCTTGATCACGGCCTCGCCGACCCGCTCGAAGAACTCCCCCGGCACCGGCCTGCGCATCGCGCTGACGATGCGCACCCGCTGCATCAGGGCCTTGGCGGTGCTGCCGTCGCCGCTGCCCAGCAGCTGATGGATGCGCTCCAGCAGCGGTTGCAGGTGGCGGCTGAGGATGCCGTCGCTGTCGAGCTCGCTCAGCAACTGGTGCGCCATCAGCAACGAGTACAGCTCACGCTCGTTGAACCACAGGCCCGGCAGTTCGTGCGACTGGCCCCGGAGCGGCTGGCCGAAGCGGTAGCCCCCGGACATCGCGTCGTACTCGATGGGGGCGCCAAGTCGGCTGCGCAGGTACTCCAGATCGCGCTTGAGGGTGGCGCGGGAGACTTCCAGCTCGTCCAGCATGACCTGGAAGCTGACGTGGCCGCGCTGGCGGATCATGGCTTCGATCTTGTAGAGGCGGGCCGTCTTGCTCAAAGGATTCTCGGGGCGGGTGGTGGCAGCGACACACAGAACAGGGACTCGGCGGGCACGTCAAGCGGCGCAAACGCCGAACTGTAGCGCCCGAGGCCTGTGCGAGACTTCACAGCAATGGATCCTTGTTTCCCGCTGTAGTGAGCGCCCTCGCGAAGACGCTCGGACCCGCGGACTGGCTGCGCGAGGTCAATGGTGGTGTGGTGGGCTCGATGGCCGTGCTGGCCATCGTGCTGACCTTGGGTCTGCTGGCCTACGCGCCGCTCGGGGCCAGCGCTGCCGCTGTCGGCATCCCCGCCGCGTTCGCCACGGTTGGCGTGTCCTCGCTGTTGTTCGCACTGCTGGCCGGCAGCGCGATGCCGACGGGAAGTCCCAGTTCCGCCACCGCCATCATCGTTGCCGGGCTGGTGGCGCTGTTGATGCGCGACCCACTCTGGCGCGCAGAGTCACCGGACGCGATCGTCGTGATCGTCGCGGCGACATCGGCCACCGTGGTGCTGATGGGTCTGTGGCAGGTGTTGCTGGCCGCGCTCGGTCTGGCGAATCTGGCCAAGCACGTGCCGCAGCCCGTGCTGGCCGGATTCATGAACGCGGTTGCGGTGCTCATCCTGGTGGCACAGCTGCCCTTGCTGGCTGGGCTGTCCACCGAACAGTGGTCGGGCGGGTGGCAGACTGCGTGGGCGCAGGTGCAGCCGGCGACGGTCGCGATCGGCCTGGTCACCGCCGGTCTGATCTGGGGCCTGGCCAGGCTGGCGCCCCGTGTGCCGGCTCCGCTCGTGGCAATGGCCGCAGGCACCCTGCTCTACCACCTGATCGCACAGGCCTGGCCGCACCTGCCTCTCGGCGCGACGGCCGGAGCCATCTCCGGCCATGTGCCGACGCCGACCGCGCTGGGTCCGCTGCGTGACGGCTCGGCCGTGGAGCTGCTTCTTCGACACGCCGAGACCATCGTCTTCACGTCGATGCTGCTGGCGGTCATCGGCACGATCGAGAGCATGCTGGCCGCGCTGGCACTGGACCAGCAGCTCAACACGCGGCACGAGCCTCGCCGCGTGCTGATGGCCGCGGGCCTGGCGAACATGGTCGGTGGCTGCTTCGGCGGTCTGCCGATGGTCGTGGTGCGGGCACGCGCTCAAGCCATCGTGTCCAGTGGCGGCCGGTCGGCACGCGCCGTGGTCATCGGCTCCTTGTTCATGGGTCTGCTGCTGGCCTTCGGCTCGCCGCTGCTGGCCCTGCTGCCCAAGACCGTCCTGGCCGGCATCATGGTCACCGTCGCCTTCGCCCTGCTGGACGCATGGACCCACGAGCTTCTGCGCCGGCTGGGCGCAGGGGACCGCTCCATCGAGCTGCTGCAGTCCTTGGCGATGGTGGCGGTGGTCTGCGGCACCATCCTGTGGCTGGGTTTCGTGGCTGGCGGTGCGGTGGGCATCGTGCTGGCGCTCGTCAGCTTCATCCAGCGCATGAAGCGCTCGCTGCTGCGCCGCCGCTTCACCGGCAAGGCGCTGCCGTCGCGGCGCATCTACAGCCCCGAGGTCGAGGACCGCCTGCACTCGATTCGAGACCGCATCGTCGTGTTCGAACTGGACGGGCCGCTGTTCTTCGGCAGCACCGACCGTCTGACGCAGGAAGCCCTCGCCGACCAGCACGGCATCAGCGTCCTGGTGCTGGACTTCAAGCGCGTGACATCGCTCGACGAGTCGGGCGCGGTGGTGCTGCAATGGCTCAGTGGCCAACTGCGCGATCGCGACGTTTCGATGCTGCTGGCCGGCGTCACGGCAGAGAACCGGCTCGGCAGCAGCCTGCTGTCCTATGGTTGTTTCGTCGAACAGCCCCGGCACGACTGGTTTGCCGACCTGGACCAGGCGCTGGAGGCCGCCGAGCTGCTGCTGCTGGGCACCGACACCGCGGGTTTCGCACAGCGCCAGCTGCACATCGAGAAGTCGCTGCTGATGAAGGGACTGTCGGCGCAGGACCGAGCCGCCCTGCTCACCCGCCTGCACAAGCTGGATCTGACACGCGGCACGCCCTTGTTCCGCGAGGGTGACCCGGGCGACCGGCTCTACGTGCTGACACGTGGCTCGGTGAGCGTGCTGGCCGCACGGCGGCAAGGCGAGCTGGCCTCCCAGAGACTGGTGAGCTTCTCTCCGGGTGCCATGCTGGGAGAGATCGCCCTGCTCGATGGCGCCGGCCGATCCGCGACGGCCATGGCAGACACCGACGTCACGCTGTGGGTGCTGGACAGGGAAGGACTGGACGCGCTTTACAGGGATGACCCGCGCCTTTGCGCTCAACTGCATCGCAACATCGCATTGCAACTCGCCGAACGCCTTCGCGCGGCCAGCGTCGCCTGGCGGGAAAGCGACTCTTGAGCCGCGGGCCGGGCCGGCGCCTGCGGCGGCAGCCGGCAGCCGGCGTCGGGCGTCCGGCGGCCGCCTAGAACAGGCCGCGGATGCGGCCCATCTCGTCGAGATCAATGACCTCTGCCGCAGGCGTCTTCGGCAAGCCCGGCATGGTCATGATGTCGCCGCAGATCATCACGATGAACTCGGCGCCCGCGGCCAGTCGCACCTCGCGCACCTGCACCACGTGCCCGCTGGGCGCACCGCGCAGCTTGGGGTCGGTCGAGAAGCTGTACTGGGTCTTGGCCACGCAGACGGGGTAATGGCCGTAGCCATCGGCCTGCAGCTGTTCGATGCGTGCCAGCACGTCACCAGGCGCCGAAATGCCGGCCGCCCCGTAGACACGCGTGGCGATCTTCTCCATCTTCTGCCACAGCGTGTCGGCATCCTCGTAGACGAAGCGCATGGTCTGCGGCTTGTCGCAGAGCCTGACGACTTCGCGCGCCACGTCGGCCGCGCCTTTGCCGCCCTCGGCCCAGTGGCGCGCGGTCAGCGCCGGAACGCCGAGGGCCTGCACGCGGTCGCGCAGCAGGGCGTGCTCGGCCTCGGTGTCGGCCGAGAAGTGGTTGATCGACACCACGCAGGGCAGGCCGTACTGCTCGGTGACGTTGCGCACGTGGCGTTCGAGGTTGGCCAGCCCCTTGTCCAGCGCCGCGAGGTCCTCGCGCCCCAGGTCGGGCAGCGCCACGCCGCCGTGGTACTTCAGCGCGCGGATGGTCGCCACGACCACCGCGGCACTGGGCCGCAGCCCCGACTTGCGGCACTTGATGTCGACGAACTTCTCGGCGCCCAGGTCGGCGCCGAAGCCGGCTTCCGTCACCACGTAGTCGGCCAGCTTCAACGCCGTGCGCGTGGCCATCACCGAATTGCAGCCGTGCGCGATGTTGGCAAAGGGACCGCCATGCAGGATGGCCGGGTTGCCTTCCAGCGTCTGCACCAGGTTGGGCGACAGCGCATCGCGCAGCAGCACGGCCATCGCGCCATGCACCTTGAGATCGCGCGCACGCACGGGTGCGCGCTCCCGGGTGCTGGCCACCACGATGTTGCCCAGGCGCTCCTTCAGGTCGGTGATCGAGGTCGACAGGCACAGGATCGCCATCACCTCCGACGCGACCACGATGTCGAACCCATCCTGGCGGGGGAATCCGTTGCCCGGACCGCCCAGTCCGGCGGTGATGTCGCGCAGGGCGCGATCGTTCATGTCCATCACGCGGCGCCAGGTGATGCGCCGCACGTCGATGTTCAGCGAGTTGCCGTGATGGATGTGGTTGTCGATGGTCGCGGCCAGCAGGTTGTTGGCCAGCGCGATGGCGTTGAAATCGCCGGTGAAGTGGAGGTTGATGTCCTCCATGGGCACCACCTGCGCGTAGCCGCCGCCGGCCGCGCCCCCCTTCATGCCGAAGACGGGCCCCAGCGAGGGCTCGCGCAGCGCCACGATGGCCTTGTGGCCCAGGTGATTCAGCGCGTCGCCCAGGCCCACCGTGGTGGTGGTCTTTCCTTCGCCGGCCGGTGTGGGGCTGATCGCGGTGACGAGGATGAGCTTGCCCTCGGGGCGGTCCCGCAGCGACTCGATGCAGGGCAAGGAGATCTTGGCCTTGTAGTGCCCGTAAGGCACCAGGTGGTCTTCTTCGAGACCCAGGCGTTCGCGTGCCAGGGGCACGATGCGGCGCAGCGTGGCCTGCTGCGCAATGTCGATGTCGCTCAAGGGCACCTTGGTCTCCTGCCTCGCCGTGTTCGTAGGGCGGGATTGTGCCGTGGCCTTTCGACCCGCGGCCCGGGGCTTGCCCTGCAGCCTTTGCGAACGCGGAGAATCATCAGGTGTCCATCCGCCCACCGCCGTCCTCGATCCACGATCAGCCCGCCCTCTTCGATGCCGGTGAATGGCCCGATCCGACCGCCCCCGCCAGTGGCGTGCTCGCTGCGGTACCCGACGAGCCCACGCTGGCACTGGCTGCAGGCCTGCACGCGCGCTGGGGCTCGCGCTGCCGGCTGGGCACGTCCTCGTGGCACTTTCCCGGCTGGGCCGGTGACGTCTGGCTGCGGCCCTACCCCGAATCGACGTTGTCGCAGGAAGGTCTCGCGGCCTACGCACGGCACCCGCTGCTGAGTTGCGTCAGTCTCGATCGCGCCTTCCATCGCCGCGTCGACGTTGCCACGTACCGGCGCCTCGGCCGGCAGGCGGGGCCGGACTTCAGCTTCGTCGTGAAGGCCCTGGCTTCGGTGACCGATGCCACGCTGCGCGACTCGAGAGGTGCGGCAGTGCAGCCCAACGCGCAGTTCCTGGACCCCGCTCTCGCGCTGTCCGAGGTGATCGAGCCCGCCGTGCAGGGACTGGGCGGGCGCCTGGGCGTGCTGGTGTTCCAGCTGTCGCCCCTGCCCGCACGCTGGCTGAACGACCATGGCGGCCTGCTGCAGAGGCTGGAGGCATTCTGGCGGCAGGTCTTGCCGGCCCTGGGCCCGAGCCTGGCAGCCCTTGAGGTGCGCGACGCGGACTTGCTGACGCCGGACCTGGCGTCGTTGCTGAAGGCCCATGGCGTGCGCTACTGCCTGGGACTGCACGATCGCATGCCGCCACTCGAAGACCAACTGCCGCTGCTGCGTGCCCTGTGGCCCGGCGACCTGGTGTGCCGCTGGAACCTGCAGCGCGGACAGCGCTACGCGCAGGCTCGCGATTCCTGGGCGCCTTTCGACCGACTCCAGGCGCCCGACCTCGCCACGCGCCGCGCTCTTGCACGCCTGGCGCGTGCCCACCTGGATGCCGGCCATGGCGCGTGGATCACCATCAACAACAAGGCCGAGGGATCGGCGCCCAAGTCCGTGGCGGCCCTGGCCCGCGCCTTGCTCGATCGGTCTGAGTGACTCCACCCATGCGCATCTGCAAACCAGGGTCGATACTCGCGACGGCGGTTCGCGCTGACTCAGCCCTGCGACCTGCCGCCCCCAAGGAGACCTGGTGACGCTGGCCGAGCTGATCGACATGCTGCTGCTGCAACTGGCCTCGGAGCTGTCCCATCCGCGGGGCATCGCGGCCCTGGCGGCGGGCACGGTGGCCGCCATCCTGATCGTGGTCAGCGCCTTCGTGAAGACCATCATCCCGCTGCGCTGGCTGGCGGTGGGCGGCAACATCGGCTTCATGGTCTACGGGGCCGTGCACCCGTCCTGGATGGTCTTCGCCTTGCACGTCACGCTGTTGCCGGTGAACCTGTTCCGCGCCGTCGAGATGGTGCGCCTCACACGCAGGGTACGGCGCTCGGCCGCTTCGGGCGACCAGTCTGGCGTGTGGTTGCGACCCTACATGCGCCAGAGAAAGCACCGGGCGGGGAGCATCCTGTTCCGCAAGGGCGATCTGGCCGACCACCTGTACCTGCTGGCGGACGGACAGATCGAATTCGTCGAGGCAGGCATCATGATCGAGCCCGGACGCATCTTCGGCGAGATCGCGTTCTTCGCGCCGGACCGCAGGCGCACCGGTACCGCGCGCTGCGTCACGCCCTGCACCGTGCTGCGCATCGACGAGACGACCTTCAAGCAGCTGTACTTCCAGAACCCGGATTTCGGCTTCGAGGTGGTGCGACTCATCGCGTCACGGCTCACCGAAGACATCACGCGGCTGCAGGGCCAGATCGGCGCACCCGACCTCGGGCCGCCGCCACGTGAAGATTCACGGCCGCCAGCCGCGACAAGCTGATTACACTGCGATCGCCCTGCCGGCGGCCCGAGGCCTCGGCGCCAGACAACCCGGTTTTCTACAGGTGTGACATGACCGCTCGGACGCTCCTTGCCATTGCCCTGATCGCTGCCGCCCCGTGGGCGCAGGCCGCACCGCCGAAGACGATGTTCGTCGATCATTCGAGCGCTGCCGTGATGGACGAGGCCACCGCCAAGGCCATCCTGGCCGAAGGCATCACGCCGCGCGTCCTGAAGGTCTACCCGGCCAGCAAATGGGGCTTCGTGAGCCAGGTCGAAGGCGGCATCACGCAGACCGGCACCTGCGTCGTCACGGCGCGAGTGATGATGATGCAGCTCACCCCGACCGTGAAGGCCATGCTGTTCCGTCCGGCCAAGACCGCCACCGCCTTCGATGCCCAGGCCAATGCCAGTGCCGACCAGTGCAAGGCGCTTGCGAAGACCAAGTTGCAGGAGGCCGTGCAGAGCGTGGCTTCCAGCCTGGCCAAGAGCTGACGTTCCGTGAGCGACGGTGACGGCGTCGCAGACGGCAAGGATGGACTGCCGACGGAGATCCGGTCTCGCCTGGACGACCTGGAGGTCAAGGCGGCGTTCATGGAAGACCTCGTCGATCGACTCGACCTCGTCGTGGTCCGCCAACAGCAGCAGATCGACCTGCTGATACAGGAAGTTTCTCGCCTGAAGCAGCAGCTCCCGGGCCCCGGGCAGCCGTCGGCGCACAGCCTGCGCGACGAGCTGCCGCCTCACTACTGAAGCTGCCCAAGAAACGAAGAAGCCCCGCAGTGCGGGGCTTCACGTGATCAGCGCTTCTATGCCGGGAAGCAACGGAACTGATCCTTGGCGGAGTCGGAGGGATTCGAACCCTCGATGCAGGTTTTGCCCACATACTCCCTTAGCAGGGGAGCACCTTCGGCCACTCGGTCACGACTCCTGGGTACTGCCGATGATTCTAGCCTGAACCAGGCCGGCGACCGCGCCGCCGGGTGCGCGCCGCGTCACTCCTGCGTGGGCATGTCGAGGTCGAAGGCCTTGTGCAGCGCGCGCACGGCGAGTTCCATGTACTTCTCGTCGATGACCACGCTGGTCTTGATCTCGCTGGTGCTGATCATCTGGATGTTGATGCCGTCCTCGCTGAGCGTGCGGAACATGCGGCTGGCCACGCCGACGTGGCTGCGCATGCCGATGCCCACGATGCTGACCTTGCAGATCTTCGGATCACCGCGCACCTGGCTGGCACCCAGCGTCGGCGCCACGCTGTTCTTCAGCAGGTCCATCGTGCGCTGGTAGTCGTTGCGGTGCACGGTGAAGCTGAAGTCGGTGCGGCCGTCGTGCGACACGTTCTGGATGATGACATCGACGTCGATGTTGGCCTCGGCCACCGGCCCGAGGATCTGGAAGGCGATGCCGGGCTTGTCGGGCACGCCGATGACGGTGATCTTGGCCTCATCGCGGTTGAACGCGATGCCGGACACGACGGCTTGTTCCATCTTTTCGTCTTCCTCGAAGGTGATCAGGGTGCCCGACCGGGCTTCTTCCTCGACCGGGATGTCCCAGGGCGTGAAGCTCGACAGCACGCGCAGCGGCACGCGGTACTTGCCGGCGAACTCGACCGAGCGGATCTGCAGCACCTTGCTGCCCATGCTGGCCATCTCGAGCATCTCCTCGAAGCTCACGGTGGTCAACCGGCGCGCCTCGGGCACGATGCGCGGGTCCGTGGTGTAGACGCCGTCGACATCGGTGTAGATCAGGCACTCGTCGGCCTTCATCGCCGCAGCGATGGCCACGGCCGAGGTGTCGGAGCCGCCGCGTCCCAGCGTGGTCACGTGACCCTGCGGATCGATGCCTTGGAAGCCGGTGATGACGACGACCTTGCCAACGGCCAGGTCGGCACGCACGCGCTGGTCGTCGATCGAGGTGATGCGCGCCTTGGTGAACGACGAGTCGGTCGCGATCGGCACCTGCCAGCCCGCGTAGCTGACGGCTTGCATGCCTTCGCTTTGCAGCGCCAGTGCCAGCAGGCCCACCGAGACCTGTTCGCCGGTGGCGGCGATGGCGTCGAGTTCGCGCTGGGCCTCGGCCGTGCTGCTGTTGGGTGCCAGTTCCTTGGCCATGCCGAGCAGGCGGTTGGTCTCGCCGCTCATGGCCGAAGGCACGACCACCATCTGGTGTCCTGCCCTGGCCCATTTGGCCACCCGCTGTGCCACGCTGCGGATGCGCTCGGTGGTGCCCATCGAGGTTCCACCGTACTTGTGAACGATCAGTGCCATGACAGGTCGCCGTGATTCCGGGTGCGAAGACGCCGGGATTGACTCGCAAGAGACCCCTCCCTTGCGCAAAGCCCTCGATTCTAGCCGGGCAAACCCCTACGATTGCCTGACATCGGCTTCCCAACGCAGGCTCAGCGCCGGCCCCGGCGTCTCGTGCACGAGCCGCGAATCCATGCCCAGCCCCGGCACGAACGCCAGACCGGAGCGCGTGAAGACCAGTGGTCCGGCGCGTTGCCAAGACGGCACGCCGAGCGTCTGGTACTGCTTCTTCAGGCTGCGCGCCGGTCGCCCCGGGCCCAGCTGGAACAGCTCCCCACCCGTGCGCCGGCGGCACTCGGCGTCGCGCAACAGTTCGGGGGGCAATCCGCCGCGCGGCGTGGGCTCGATCACCAGCGCGCCATGCCAGGTCGGCAAGCTGACACGGCCCGGGCGCGACAGGTCGAGCCGGACGCTGTCTGCCGACCCGATGGGTGAGCCCGGCCGCTGGGCGCCGTCATCGGGCAGCATGCGCAGGCGCCCGCGATGCAGACCGAGCATGCCGCCCGCAGTCGGCCAGCGAGCCGACGTGCTCGCTGGCAGTTGATCGAGCAGGCGCTGCACCAGCGAGTCGTCCGGCCGCGTTCCCCGGTGCGCCAGCCACGCACGCAAGGCGTTCGCTCGACGGGCGGGGCTCAAGCTCAGCCAGCGCGGCACATCGACCGCGTCATCGACGACGCAGGCATTCAGGTCCATCGCCGCGAGTTCGGCCAGGCACTCGCGGGCTTCCTGCGCGCGTCGGGCCACACGGGGCAGCGTGGTCTCGGCGTCGGGAAAGGCCTGCATCAATTCGGGCCACAGCCCGCTGCGCAAGCGGTTGCGCGCGAAGCGGATGTCGGCATTGCTGCCATCGTCGACGAAGCCCAGCCGGTGGCGCTGCACGTAGGACTCGATCTGCTCCCGCGGCATCTGCAGCCAGGGCCGCAGCCAGTGGATGCCGTCGCGAAGCACCTGTCGCGGCATGGCCGACAAACCGGCCGCACCTGCGCCTCGCAGCGCTTGCAGCAGCACGGTCTCGGACTGATCGCGGCGATGGTGTGCCAGCAGCACGGTGTCGCAGCCCGCCTGCCGCGCCATGGAGGCCAGCGCGGCGTAGCGAGCCTTCCTGGCCCAGGCCTCGACGCTGTCACCGGCGGCCGGTCGGCCGTCCACTCGGTGCAGCTGAAAGCTCACCGGCAGCCCGCGCGCCGCCCAGCGGCGGACCTGGCCGCGCACGTGGGCAGCCCAGTGCGCGGCCGCAGGGTTGAGCCCGTGATGCACGTGGAGCGCGCAGACCTGCAGGCCCAGGGGGGCCGCCTGGTGCAGCGCGCAATGCAGCAGGGCCGTCGAATCGCGGCCGCCGCTGACGGCTACCGCGAAGCGCACGCTATCGTTCCTTGGTGTCGCTGAAGCGGCCGTAGGACTGCAGCCGCTCGTAGCGGCGCTGCAGCAGTTCCTTGGGCTTGAGGTCGACGACCTGGCGCAGCGCGTCGTTCAGGCCGCGCTTGAGACTGGCGGCCATCCACTTGGTGTCCCGGTGAGCTCCACCGACGGGTTCGTTGACGATCTTGTCGATCACCCCCAGCGCCTTCAGACGGTGCGCCGTGATGCCCAGTGCCTCGGCGGCGTCGGATGCGCGCTCGGAGGTCTTCCACAGGATGGAAGCGCAGCCTTCCGGCGAGATCACCGAGTACACCGAGTACTGCAGCATCAGCACCTGGTCGGCCACGCTGATGGCCAGCGCGCCGCCGGAGCCGCCCTCGCCGATGATGGTCGCGATGATGGGCACCTCGAGCTGGGCCATCTCGAAGATGTTGCGGCCGATGGCTTCGGATTGCCCGCGCTCCTCGGCACCGATGCCCGGATAGGCGCCGGGCGTGTCGACGAAGGTGAACAGCGGCAGGCGGAACTTCTCTGCCAGCTTCATCAGCCGCAGTGCCTTGCGGTAGCCCTCGGGGCGAGACATGCCGAAGTTGCGCGACGTGCGCTCCTTGGTGTCGCGGCCCTTCTGATGACCGAGCACCATGCAGGCCTGCCCGTTGAAGCGCGCCAGGCCGCCGACGATGGACAGATCGTCGGCGTAATGGCGGTCGCCGTGCAGTTCCTGGAAGTCGGAGAAGATCTCGCTGACGTAGTCCAGCGTGTAGGGTCGCTGCGGATGACGCGCGATCTGCGTCACCTGCCAGGGACTCAGGTTGGCGTAGATGTCCTTGGTGAGCTGCTGGCTCTTCTGCGCGAGCCGATCGATCTCTTCGGAGATGTCGACCGCTGATTCGTTCTGCACGTAGCGCAGTTCGTCGATCTTGGTTTCGAGCTCGGCGATGGGCTGCTCGAATTCGAGGAAGTGTCGTTTGCTCATCCGTCGGATCGCGTGAGTTGTCGCCAGGGAGCTCGCGGGGGCGAAGGCTGCGCAGCCGGTGGTCAGTAGTCCACGGGAAGCGGGTCCAGGCTGCGCCAAATGTACCATGTGGCCACCGAGCGGAAAGGTGCCCACGCCTCTGCCACTTCACGTGCTTCGGCGCGAGAAACCGGCTCGCCGCTGAAGTAGTTCAGGCTGATGCCCTTGAGCAGTCCCAGGTCGTCGAGCGGCAGCACGTTCGGGCGCATCAGGTGGAAGATGAGGAACATCTCGGCCGTCCAGCGGCCGATGCCGCGGATGCCCACCAGCTCGGTGATGATGGTCTCGTCGTCCATCTTCTGCCATTGGTCGACGTGCACCAGACCGCCCTCGAAGTGCCGTGCCAGGTCGAGCAGGTATTCGGCCTTGCGCGCCGACAGGCCGGCGGTGCGCAGATCGGCGGTCGGCAGGGCCTGCACCAGCGCCGGCACCAGGCTCGTGCTGGCGCTGCCCGACAACGCGGCGAAGCGTTCCCACACGGACTGGGCGGCCTTCACCGAGATCTGCTGGCCGACGATGGAGCGCGCCAGTGTCGTGAAGGCGTCGCCGCGGCTCTGGAGGCGCGCTTCTCCGAAGCGCGGGATGAGCTTCTTCATCACGCGGTCGCGCCGCGACAGGTGCTTGCAGGCGTCGTCCCAGTAGACCGGGGCCACGGTGGCCTTCGATGGGCTCATCGGTTGATCAGGCCCTGACCCAGACGGTGCCGGCCGGGGAGTCCTTCAGCACGATGCCCTGCGCCGCGAGTTCGTCGCGGATGCGGTCGGCCTCCGCGAAGTCACGCGCCTGCTTGGCTGCGGCGCGCGCCGCGATGCGCTGCTGGATGGCACTTTCGTCGAAGCCCGCGCCGCCCCCCTGCAGGAAGCCGCGCGGCGCCTGCTGCAGCACGCCGAGGATGCCGCCCAGCGCCTTGAGCTGACCGGCGAGCCCCGGGTCGCGGCTGCGATTGATCTCGTTGGCCAGCTCGAACAGCACGGCGACGGCGCCGGGCGTATTGAAGTCGTCGTCCATCGCCGCGCGGAAAGCGGCCGAGCGCGCATCGCTCCAGTCGACGGCCACCTCGGTGGCCGGCACGGCGTCGAGCGCGGTGTACAGGCGCCTCAGCGCGCTGCGCGCGTCGTCGAGGTTGGTGTCGCTGAAGTTGAACTGGCTGCGGTAGTGCGTGCGCAGCATGAAGAAGCGCAGCGTCTCGCCGTCGTAGCGCTTGAGCACGTCCTCGATGGTGAAGAAGTTGCCCAGCGACTTCGACATCTTCTCGTCGTCGACGTTGAGGAAGCCGTTGTGCATCCAGACGTTGACGAAGGGGTGCCCCATCGCGCCCTCGCTCTGCGCGATCTCGTTTTCGTGGTGCGGGAACTGCAGGTCCATGCCGCCGCCGTGGATGTCGAAGCGCTCGCCCAGCAGCGCGCAGCTCATGGCGCTGCACTCGATGTGCCAGCCCGGGCGGCCGGGGCCGTAGACGCTTTCCCACTTGGCTTCGGCGGGTTCGCTGTCCTTGGCTGACTTCCACAGCACGAAATCGAGCGGATCGTCCTTGTCGCCGGCCACCGCCACCCGTTCGCCCGCGCGCAGTTCGTCGAGCGACTTGCCCGACAGCTTGCCGTAGCCGGGGAAACGGCGCACCGCGTAGTTGACGTCGCCACCGGCGCTGCGGTACGCCAGGCCCTTGTCCTCCAGCGCCCGGATGATGTCCAGCATCTGCGGCACGTACTCCGTGGCGCGCGGTTCGGCGCTCGGACGCTCGACACCGAGGGCGCCGATGTCACGGTGCATGGCCGCGATCATCTGGTCGGTGAGCTGGCGGATCGTGATGCCGCGCTCCACCGCACGCCGGATGATCTTGTCCTCGATGTCGGTGATGTTGCGCACGTAGGTCACGCGGTAGCCCGAAGCGCGCAGCCAGCGGTAGACGATGTCGAAGGCCATCATCATGCGCGCGTGCCCGACGTGGCAGAGGTCGTACACCGTGATGCCGCAGACGTACATGCGCACGTGACCCGGCTCCATGGGGGCGAAGTCTTCAAGACGGCGGGTCAGCGTGTTGTAGATGCGAAGCGTCATGCGAGGCGGGTGGGATCGATGCGGCGGGTCGACGAGGGTCGGCCCGGCGATGCCGGCGGGGGGCATCGATGGACTGAAATCAGTATACCGGGGGGGTGCCGGCCGGCAACGCACGCGCACGGTCGGACTTCCCTGTGCGCCGTCATGTCGACAGCCCCGCGGGCGGGTCGCCGGGGCGCCTCGGGCTAGACTTGCGGTCAACGAAGGGCGCGGTTCGGCGAGCGCGCCCGTGTCACCCTGTGTCCCCGACCTCGAGGCGAGCCAGTTCCATGTCCAACCCGACCGCCCTGCTCTTCCAGCGAGCCCTGCGCTCCATTCCTGCCGGCCTGCTGGCCATGGCCCTCGGTCTGGCCGCAGTGGCCCCAGCCTGGGCACAGCGTGTGAAGCTGACCACTTCGGAAGGCAGCATCGTGATCGAACTCGATGCCGCCAAGGCGCCGAGGACGGTCGACAACTTCGTCAAGTACGTCAACGCCAGGCACTACGACGGCACGATCTTCCACCGCGTCATAGAGACCTTCATGATCCAGGGTGGCGGCATGAAGCCCGACATGAGCGAAAAGCCGACGCGCCCGCCGATCCCGCTGGAAAGCCGCAACGGCCTGAACAACACGCGCGGCACGGTGGCGATGGCGCGCACCATGGTGCCCGATTCGGCCACCTCGCAGTTCTTCATCAACGTCGCCGACAACACCTTCCTCGACGCGGCCAATTCCCGTGACGGCAACGGCTACGCCGTCTTCGGCAAGGTCGTCGAGGGCATGGACGTCGTCGACAGGATCAAATCGCTGCCGACCACCAGCGCCGGCCCGCACCAGAACGTGCCGGTCAAGCCGGTACTCATCAGAACAGCCACCGTGGAGAAATGACATGAGCAAGACCGTGAAACTGCAGACCAGCCTGGGCGACATCACCGTGGAGGTCGACGAAGCAAAGGCCCCCCTGAGTGCAGCCAACTTCCTCGCCTACGTGAAGAAGGGCCAATACGACAACACCGTGTTCCACCGCGTCATCAAGGGATTCATGGTGCAAGGCGGCGGCTTCGAGCCCGGCATGAAGCAGAAGCCGGTGGGCGAGCCGATCAAGAACGAGGCCAACAATGGCGTGAAGAACAAGCACTACACGCTGGCGATGGCGCGCACGTCCGACCCCCATTCGGCCACGGCACAGTTCTTCATCAACACCACCGACAACGGCTTCCTCGACTTCCGTGCCGAAAACGCGCAAGGCTGGGGTTACGCGGTGTTCGGCCGCGTCGTCGCGGGCACCGAGGTGGTCGACGCCATCGAGAAGGTGGCCACCGGCCGCAAGGGCTTCCACGACGACGTGCCGCTCGAGGACGTGCTGATCCTGCGCGCCGAAGAGGTGGTGTGATGCCGCCGGCCGGGGCGCAGGCTTCGGCCCCGGCGGCAGCATCGAGCGTGGCGCCCTCAACGTTCGATATCCCGGTGCCAGCCGACTGGCTGGCCGTCGACTTCATCTCGGACCTGCATCTCACCGAGCAGATGCCCGCCACCTTCGAGGCGTGGTCGCAGTACATGCAGACGACGACGGCGGACGCAGTCTTCATCCTCGGCGACCTGTTCGAGGTGTGGGTCGGTGACGATGCGCGAGACCTGTCCTTCGAGCGCCGCTGCGTCGACGTTGTCGCGAACACAAGCCTCGGCCGCACGGTCGGCATCATGGTGGGCAACCGCGACTTCCTGCTGGGTCCCGCAATGCTCCAGGCCTGCGGGGCGATGGCGCTGCCCGATCCGTCGCGGCTGATCGCCTTCGGGCACCGCTTGCTGCTCACGCACGGCGATGCGCTGTGCCTGGCCGACCTGGAGTACCAGCAATTCCGCCGCGAGGTGCGCGGCGCCCGCTGGCAGACGCAGTTCCTGGCCCAGGCCCTCGATGTCCGCCTGCGGGTCGCCGCGGACATCCGTCGGCAGAGCGCCTTGCGTCAGCGCTTCGACGGCGCCACGCAGGCCGACGTCGACGTCGCCAGCGCAGTGAGCTGGCTCGACGCGGCCGGTGCGCAGGAGATGGTGCATGGCCACACCCACCGGCCTGGCAGCAGCGCCCTCTCGGACCGGCACACCCGGCACGTGCTCAGCGATTGGGACCTCGACACGGCGCACAAAGGGCGAGCGCAGGTGCTGCGCCTGTCGGCTGCCGGCTGGCAGCGCTTCGACCTCGCCACCGGGAGCGCGCCTCCTTGATCTGGCGCCGCTGGCTGGGCCCCTGGGTGGGTCACTGGCAACGCCGTGCCGAGGACCGGGCAGTGGCCCGCCGCCCCATTCCCGACGACTTGTGGAAGCGCACGCTCAAGCGCTATCCCTTTCTGCGGCGGCGCGATCCCGCCGACGAGGCGCGTCTCAAGCGCATGGCCAGCCTGTTCCTCGACCGCAAGGAGTTCACCGCCGTCCCCCCCCTGCGCTTGACCAACGACGTGGTGGTGGCCATCGCGGCCCAGGCCTGCCTTCCGGTGCTGAACCTGGGGCTCGAGCGCTACGACGGATTCGTCGGCATCATCGTGCAGCCTGACCAGGTGGTGGCGCGGCGCGAGGTCAGCGACGACGACGGCGTGGTGCATGTCTACGACGAGGTGCTGTCGGGCGAAGCCATGCAAGGCGGCCCGCTGATGCTGTCGTGGCGCGACGTGCGCACCGCCGGCTCCAGCGCGGCGCTGGGCTACAACGTCGTCATCCACGAGTTCGCGCACGTGCTCGACATGGCCGAAGGCGAGCCCAACGGCACGCCCGCACTGCCCGACGACCTGCCCGCCGCCGAATGGCAGGCGGTGCTGGCGCAGGAGTTCCAGCGTTTCGTGGAGCGGGTGGACCAGGGCGACGAGACGGCGCTGGACCCCTACGGCGCCGAAGCTCCCGAAGAATTCTTCGCCGTGGCCAGTGAAGCCTTCTTCGTCTCGCCACGGCCCATGCGCGACGAGCACCCTGCCCTGTACGATCTGTTCGTTCGTCTGTATCGACAGGACCCGCTGCGCGAGACACCCTGATCCCCCAGCCGGAAAGAAGAACGCCCTGCGAAAACAGGGCGTCGGGTGTTCAGCGGCACCGCCGCGGCGCCGAGGGCCTCGTCAAACCGCCGTCGTCTCCGTGCGCGGCTTGTCGCTGCGGCGCGGGGGCTGGATGTCGAGCTGCACCTCGCCCTTGTCGTCGAGGTCGACCGTCAGACGGCCGCCGTCGACCAGGCGGCCGAACAGCAGTTCGTCGGCCAGCGCGCGACGGATCATGTCCTGGATCAGGCGCTGCATCGGGCGCGCGCCCATCAGCGGGTCGAAGCCCTTGGCGGCCAGGTGCTTGCGCAGCGCGTCGGTGAAGGTGACTTCCACCTTCTTTTCCGCCAGCTGGCCTTCCAGCTGAAGCAGGAACTTGTCGACCACGCGCAGGATGATCTCCTGGTCGAGCGAGCGGAAGTTGACGATGGCGTCCAGCCGGTTGCGGAACTCCGGCGTGAACAGCCGCTTGATGTCGGCCATCTCGTCGCCCGACTCGCGCGAGTTGGTGAAGCCGATGGTGTTGCGGTTCATCGTCTCGGCACCCGCGTTGGTGGTCATCACGATGATCACGCTGCGGAAGTCGGCCTTGCGGCCGTTGTTGTCGGTCAGCGTGCCGTGGTCCATCACCTGCAGCAGCACGTTGAAGACGTCGGGGTGGGCCTTCTCGATCTCGTCGAGCAGCAGCACGCAGTGCGGCTTCTTGGTGATCGCCTCGGTCATCAGGCCGCCCTGGTCGAAGCCGACATAGCCGGGGGGTGCGCCGATCAGGCGGCTGACGGCATGGCGCTCCATGTATTCCGACATGTCGAAGCGGATCAGCTCGATGCCCAGGATGTAGGCGAGCTGCTTGGCGACCTCGGTCTTGCCGACGCCGGTGGGACCGGAAAACAGGAAGGAGCCGATCGGCTTGTCGGGCTTGCCCAGGCCCGAGCGCGCCATCTTGATGGCCGCGGCCAGGGCGTCGATGGCCGGGTCCTGCCCGAACACCACGCTCTTCAGGTCGCGGTCCAGCGTCTTGAGCTTGCCGCGGTCGTCGCTGCTCACGCTGGCCGGCGGGATGCGGGCGATCTTGGCCACGATCTCCTCGACCTCGGCCCGCGTGATGGTTTT
The DNA here is from genome assembly GCA_022843905.1 of Rubrivivax sp. Lineage (GTDB taxonomy): Bacteria > Pseudomonadota > Gammaproteobacteria > Burkholderiales > Burkholderiaceae_C > Rubrivivax. The sequence continues at coordinate 6,119 of JALHMT010000004.1, read as the reverse complement.
CTTCTGCTTGCTCTTGGGCAGGATGCGCTGCGCGGCACCGGCCTCGTCGATGACGTCGATGGCCTTGTCGGGCAGGTGGCGGTCGTTGATGTACTTGGCCGACAGCTCGGCGGCGGCCTGCAGCGCCCCCAGCGCGTACTTCACGCTGTGGTGCTCCTCGAAGCGCGACTTCAGGCCCTTCAGGATCTCGATCGTCTGCTCGACCGAGGGTTCAACCACGTCGACCTTCTGGAATCGACGCGACAGCGCGGCGTCCTTCTCGAAGATGCCGCGGTACTCGGTGAAGGTGGTGGCGCCGATGCACTTCATGGCGCCACTGCTCAGCGCGGGCTTGAGCAGGTTGCTGGCGTCCAGCGTGCCACCCGACGCCGCGCCGGCGCCGATGAGGGTGTGGATCTCGTCGATGAAGAGGATGGCGTTGGGCTGGTCCTTGAGCTGCTTGAGCACGCCCTTCAGGCGCTGTTCGAAGTCGCCGCGGTACTTGGTGCCGGCCAGCAGTGCGCCCATGTCCAGCGCGTAGACATTGGCGTCTGCCAGCACCTCCGGAACATCCTTCTCGGTGATGCGCCAGGCCAGGCCCTCGGCGATGGCGGTCTTGCCCACGCCGGCCTCACCCACCAGCAGCGGGTTGTTCTTGCGGCGGCGGCAAAGCACCTGGATGACACGCTCGACCTCGAGCTCACGGCCGATCAGCGGATCGATCTTGCCTTCACGCGCGAGCTGGTTGAGGTTCTGCGTGAACTGGTCCAGCGGCGAGCCCTTGCCGTCGCCGGCGGCGCCGTCTTCCTTCTCGCCCTCATTGCCGCCCGAGCTCTCGTTGCTCTTGGTGGGTTCGGGCGGGTCGGACTTCTTGATGCCGTGGGCGATGAAGTTGACCACGTCCAGCCGCGTCACGCCCTGCTGGTGCAGGTAGTA
>JALHMT010000004.1:0-5104 GCA_022843905.1 Rubrivivax sp. | reverse complement strand
TCATTGCCGCCCGAGCTCTCGTTGCTCTTGGTGGGTTCGGGCGGGTCGGACTTCTTGATGCCGTGGGCGATGAAGTTGACCACGTCCAGCCGCGTCACGCCCTGCTGGTGCAGGTAGTAGACGGCGTGGGAGTCCTTTTCGCCGAAGATCGCCACCAGGACGTTGGCGCCGGTGACTTCCTTCTTTCCGCTGCCCGTGCTCTGCACGTGCATGATGGCGCGCTGGATGACACGCTGGAAGCCCAGCGTCGGCTGCGTGTCGACCTCCTCGCTGCCGGACACCGTGGGCGTGTTTTCCTTGATGAAGGTGGCCAGGCTCTTGCGCAGGTCGTCGATGTTGGCCGCGCAGGCGCGCAGCACCTCGGCCGCCGACGGGTTGTCGAGCAGCGCCATCAACAGGTGTTCGACGGTGATGAACTCGTGGCGCTGCTGGCGCGCCTCGACGAACGCCATGTGCAGGCTGACTTCAAGTTCTTGCGCGATCATGCGGACTCCATAATGCACTGCAGCGGGTGGCCCTGGCGCCGTGCTGCAGCAAGGACGAGTTCGACCTTGGTGGCGGCGACGTCTTTCGAGAAGACGCCGCAGACACCGCGACCTTCGTGGTGGATCTTCAGCATGATGAGGGTCGCCGTATCCTGATCATGATGGAAATATTCCTGCAGCACCATCACGACGAACTCCATCGGCGTGTAGTCGTCGTTCAGGAGCACGACCTGGTACAGCGAGGGCGGCTTGGTTCGCGCCGCCCGGCGCTCGACGACAACCGCACCCGCGCCGTCGCGACCCGGCTGGGACGGCGGCTTGATGGGGGGTACGGGCGGGGTCTCGTCGGACATGACACATTCTATCGAGATGATCCACAAGCGCGCAGGCGTTGTGGGTTCATCGCCGATCCTCTGCATATTGCTGCATGAACGGCCACTTCAAGCCCGGATTCGCACGCGATTTCCTGCCCTTTCGAGGCGGCGGCCGTCAGACCGCCGGCCCGCTTGCCGGCGTGGCCGATGGCCTGGGCTGCTGGACTTCAGGACTGCGATGCAACTCGCCGGACCCTTGTCGACGGCTGACGCCGGCTTGAGCCAGGTCAACGCCGGGCCGAGGTGCGTCGCGCAGAGTCAAGTCCTTCCTGGGCTGCCAGGGCTCTTCGGAACGGCACGATGACGCAAGACGAATCCCGGGCTGACCGTCCTGTCCCTGCAGGCAGCGCCACCGCCCCGTTGGCCAGGGGCCTTCTTGCCGGATGGCTGGCCAGCGCCTTGCTGTTCGCAGGATGTGCCGTCGAGTTCCAGAACCGGCAGGCCCGGCAGGAACTGGACAGGCAGTCCGCGCCGCCCGGCTCGGTCTACACCGGCTGGCGGGTCTTCCAGGACCGCTGTGCCGCCTGCCATGGCGACCATGCCAGCGGCTCGGTCAACACGCCCGACCTGCTGGTCCAGGTCCGCGCGATGGGCCCGCGCCGCTTCGTGGATGCGGTGCTGAAGCGCTACGACATGCGCCTGCCGGATGCGCCGCCGGGCAGTGACGAGGCGGCGCGCGATGCCCTGATCGATCGCATCGTGCAGCGGCAGGCCGGCGCGCTGACGATGCCGGCCTGGCAAGGCGAGCCCACCGTCAACGCCCACATCGCCGACCTCTACGCCTACCTGTCGGCGCGCGCGGAGGGTACGCAGGGGACGGGGCGTCCCCGGCCCTGACCTTCCGACCCGGCTCGCACCCGAGGGGTGAAGGTCGCGAGCCGGCTCAACCGTCGGTCTGCGGCCGCGACTCGCGGATCAACAGGAGCGGCTTGTCGCAACGCGCGGCCACACGCATGGCCACCGATCCGAGCACCATGGACTTGAATGCGCCGTGACCATGGGAGCCCATCACCAGGACATCCAGCGCCTGCTTGCGGGCATAGGCCGCGATGGCATCCCCGGCGTTCGAACCGAGCAGGCGCACGCCGCTGGCCTTCAGCCGGGCCCTGCCGAACGGCTTCAGGGCCGCGGCCAGGACCTTGTCGAAGCGCGGCGCCAGGGCATGGTCGTCCCCCGCCAGTTCGCCCCCGCGTGCCGGTCGGCGGCCCGCCACGTCGGCTGGCAGGGACCCGTCCGGGCCACCGTCGAGCACGTGCAGGAGCTCGAAGCGCGGCTCGGCGCCGAACAGGGCCCGGTGCTTGATGGCCCACCGGATGGCCGCCTGGCCGTAGCGGCTGCCGTCGACGGCGATGCCGACCGTCAGCGACTCGCGCTGCGGGGTCTTCGCGCTGCGCAGGATCAGCAGCGGCTTCGTGCAGCCGGCCAGCACGGCGTTGGTCATCGACCCGAACAGCAGGCCCTTGAGGCCGGAATGGCCGCGCGAACCCATCACGATCAGGTCGGCGTGGCCGCGTACTGCGGCGGCACCGACCGCGTCCGGCCGACTGCCCGGCACGTAGCTGGCCTTCGCCGGCACGCCGGCACGCCTGAGTCGCGCCACGGCCGGCTCCAGCACCTGTTCGGCCTGAGCGCGCTGGAACAGCTTCGCCTCGTCGCGACCGACGGCCCTCGTCACGCGGGCCGAGAGCGTGGGTTGCACGTTGATCAGCTGGATGTCGGGCGTTTGCCCGGTCAGCGTGGAACGCGAAGCCACGAAGTCCAGCGCAGCGTCCGACTGTTCGCTGCCATCTACGGGGATCAGGATCTTCATGCTGCCTTCCAAAGGGGTATTCGCATCGATGGGCCGCGGCCGACAGGCGGGGAGCTTGCATGGTAGCCGGCCGCAGCAGCAGGACGCCTGCCTGGCCGACACGCACGTCCTCGAGGTCGGCAGCGGGATTGATGCATCTCAAGACGAGCGCAGGAACCAGACCGCATGCTGAGGACTCCCACCTGGAGACTTCCAGGGCGTTCGGCCGGGCAGCCGACCCGGCCTTCGAGAATCCAGTTCCCGCGTTGCCACAGGAGGCCCCGATGAGCAGGACCCGCAGCGTTTTCGAGCCTTCGCAGCCGCCGACCTCGGCGCCGGGTCCCTCAGGTCCATCCAATCCTCGGATCTCTGCACATCGGCAGGCCGCGCGGCCAAGCCGTGCCTGAGGCCCGTCAGCAAGCCGACACCCGCGCCGACTGGCATGCGTCGGAGTCGTCGGTCGCGCTGCGCGCACTGAACACCGAAGCGGCGGGACTCGCACAGGCGGAGGCCGAACGCCGCCTGAAGCTGCACGGCCCCAACCGCCTGGCCGACGCCGACCCGCCGAGCCTGCTGGCTCGGGTGGTGCGCCAGTTCAACAACATGCTGCTCATCGTGCTGATGGTGGCGGCGGCCCTCACGGCCGCGATGGGCCACTGGATCGACAGTGGCGTCATCGCCGCGGTGGTGGTGCTCAACGCCCTGATCGGCTTCGTGCAGGAAGGCAAGGCCGAGCGTGCGCTGCAGGCCATCCGCCATCTGCTCTCACCGCGAGCGGTGGTGTTGCGCGACGGGCGGCAGCACGACATCGATGCGGCCGACCTCGTGCCCGGTGACATCGTGTTGCTCGCCTCGGGCGACAGCCTGCCGGCGGACGTTCGGCTGCTGCAGGCGCGCAACCTGCGCGTCGACGAATCCGCGCTCACCGGCGAGTCGGTGCCGGTGGACAAGAACACCGACCCGGTCGCTGCCGACGCCGCCATCGGCGACCGCCTGTGCATGGGCTACGCCGGCACGCTGGTCACCCAGGGACAGGCCAGCGCGCTGATCGTGGCCACCGGCGCGGCCACCGAGATCGGCCGCATCGGGCGCATGCTGGCTTCGGTCGAGACCGGCACCACGCCGCTGCTGGAGAAGATGAACGTCTTCGGCCGCCGGCTGACGCTGGTCATCATGGGCGTCGCGGCGGCCTTGTTCGCCTTCGGCACCCTGGTGCGCGGCATGACGGTGGCCGACACCTTCATGGCCGCGGTCGGCCTGGCGGTGGCGGCGATTCCCGAAGGCCTGCCTGCGATCCTGACCATCACGCTGGCCATCGGCGTGCAGCGCATGGCGCAGCGCAACGCCGTGATCCGGCGCCTGCCGGCGGTGGAGACGCTGGGCTCGGTGACCGTCATCTGCTCGGACAAGACCGGCACGCTCACCCGCAACGAGATGACGGTGCAGTCGGTGATCTGCGCCAGCCGGGTGTACGAGGTCGAGGGCGCGGGCTACGCCCCGACCGGCGCCATCCTGTGCGATGGGGTGCAGGTCCAGACCGCGGGCATGGCGGCAGATCATCCGGCGCTGATGCGTCTGGCCGACGCGGCAGCGCTGTGCAACGACGCCAGCCTGCACGATGACGGCAGCGGCTGGCACCTGGCCGGCGATCCGACCGAAGGCGCCTTGCTGACGCTGGCCATGAAGGCAGGCTTGAACCCGGCCGTGCTGAAGACCGAGCGGCCGCGGCAGGACGTGATTCCCTTCGAGTCCGAGCACCGCTTCATGGCCACGCTGCATGGCCGCGACGATGGCGCCCTGGTGCTGGTCAAGGGGGCGCCGGAACGGCTGCTGGGCATGTGCCGGCACCAGCTCGGCCCCGCGGGTGGCGTCGAGGCCCTGGTGCCCCAAGCCTGGCGCGACGCCATCGACGAACAGGCGCGCCGCGGACGACGCGTGCTGGCCTTGGCCGAGCGCGTGCTGCCGGCGGGGCGGCGCGACCTGCAGCTCGCCGACGTCGACCAGGACCTGACGCTGCTGGGCATCGTGGGCATCATCGACCCGCCTCGCGCCGAAGCCGTGCAGGCGGTGGCCCGCTGCCAGGCCGCCGGCATCCGTGTCGTGATGATCACCGGCGACCATGGGGTGACCGCCAATGCCATCGCCGGCCAGCTGGGCATGGCCGCCGGGCACGCCGCCATCAGCGGGCCGCAGATCGAGGCGATGGACGACGAGGCCCTGCGCGAGGCGGTGCGCGACGTGCGCGTCTTCGCACGCGCCAGCCCCGAGCACAAGCTGCGGCTGGTGCGTGCCCTGAAGGCCAACGGCGAGATCGTCGCGATGACGGGCGACGGCGTCAACGACGCCCCGGCGCTGAAACAGGCCGACGTGGGCGTGGCGATGGGCATGAAGGGCACCGAGGCGGCCAAGCAGGCCGGTGCCGTGGTGCTGGCCGACGACAACTTCGCCTCCATCGC
>JALHMT010000003.1:241922-284457 GCA_022843905.1 Rubrivivax sp. | reverse complement strand
GCCGCCGCCGCCGTAGGGGCTGCGACCGCCACCACCGCCGCCGCCGCCGCCGCCACCACCGCCGTAGCCACCACCACCGCCGCCACTGCGACCGCCGCCGCCGCCGCCGAAGCCACCCGGACGCTCTTCGCGCGGGCGGGCCTCGTTGACGACGATGGCGCGGCCCTCGAGGGCCTGGCCGTTCATGCCGTTGATGGCTGCCTGCGCCTCGGCGTCAGACCCCATTTCGACGAAGCCGAAGCCCTTGGAGCGACCGGTGTCGCGATCCATCATGACCTTGGCCGAAGTCACGGAGCCGAACTGCGAGAACGCCTGCTGAAGCGATTCATCACGGACCGAATAAGCCAGATTGCCTACGTAAAGTTTGTTTCCCACGGGGGAGCCCTCAATCAAGAACAGAACGAACCATGTCGAGCTTGAACCCTGCGTGAATCAAAGAAACGAAAGGCGCGGCATCCAGACACAGACCTGTAGATTATGGGCACGTCAAGCGCAGCGTCGCAAAGTTGACTCGGACTGAGTGTTGTTTTGGTGCCAGCGGGTTAACCCTGGGAACTGCGTCGACGGCGTGGCAGGTTCCCCACGCACGCTCCACTACCATCCCGTCATGGATCTCCTGAAGCCGCTGGTGGCCCTGCTGGCCATCGTCAATCCCATCGGCGTGATCCCCTTCTTCATCCACTTCACCCAGACCTTGAGTCCCCGGGAGCGCCGACGCACCATCCGCACCAGCGCGATGGCGGCCTTCTTCGTGATCGCCGTGAGCGCGCTGGCCGGTCTGAAGATCATCGAGTTCTTCGGCATCTCCATCGCTTCGTTCCAGGTCGGCGGCGGCATGCTCTTGCTCATCAGTGCCTTGCAGATGCTCAACGCGCAACCGGCCGAAAGCAAGCCGGGCGACATGACCGAAGGCCAGCAGAAGGCCGGTGCCGGTGCCAGCATCGCCGTGGTGCCGTTGACCATCCCGCTGCTCACCGGGCCGGCCACCATTTCGACCATGGTCATCTACGCCCAGCGCACGAGCCACTGGTGGGAACTGGCGGTGCTGGTGGGCTACGGCGTGGTGGTCGCGTTGGCCACCTATCTCGCCTTCTCGGCGGCGGGCCGCATCGCCAGTCTGCTGGGCCGCACCGGGATCGACGTCATGACGCGTTTGATGGGCCTGATCCTGGCGGCACTGGCCGTGGAGATCATGGCCGACGGCCTGGTCAAGCTGTTCCCCGTGCTCGATTCGCCGCTGCGCGGCTGAATCCGCCCACCATGTCGAGCGACACGCCCACGTACGATTACGTCATCGTCGGTGCAGGCACGGCCGGCTGCCTGCTGGCCAATCGATTGAGTGCCGACAGCCGATGCCGCGTCTTGCTGCTTGAAGCGGGTGGCAACGACGATTACCACTGGATTCACATCCCTGTCGGCTATTTGTATTGCATCGGCAATCCGCGCACCGACTGGCTCTACAACACCGAGGCAGACCCGGGACTGAACGGGCGCCAGCTCCGTTATCCGCGCGGCCGCGTTCTGGGGGGATGCTCCAGCATCAACGGCATGATCTACATGCGGGGCCAGTCGCGCGATTACGACGGCTGGGCAGTGGCCACCGGCGACGAGGCCTGGCGCTGGCAGGCCTGCCTGCCCTATTTCCTGCGCCATGAAGACCACTGGCGCGGCACCGACGAACTGCACGCCGCGCCCGGCTTCGATGCCAGCGGCACCCGCGCCGGCGGCGAGTGGCGCGTCGAGCGCCAGCGGCTGAGCTGGCAGATCCTCGACGCCTTCGCCGAAGCTGCGCAACAGGCGGGCATTCCCGCCACCGACGACTTCAATCGGGGCAGCAACGAGGGCGTGGGCTACTTCGAGGTCAACCAGCGCAGCGGCGTGCGCTGGAACACCACCAAGGCCTTCCTGCGGCCGGCGATGCGGCGGCCCAACCTGACGGTGCAGACCGGTGCGCTGACCACGCGTCTGGTGCTGGAACCCTCGGGGGGCGGCGCGCTGCGCGCCAGCGGCGTCGAGTGGCGCCCTTCGGGCGGTGGCGAGTCGCGGGTGGTGCGCGCTGCGCGCGAGGTCGTGATGTGCGCCGGTGCCATCGGCACGCCGCAGATCCTGCAGCTGTCGGGCATCGGTCCGGCGCCCTTGCTGCATCAGATGGGCCTGCCCGTGCTGCACGACCTGCCCGGCGTGGGCGAGAACCTGCAGGACCACCTGCAGATCCGCGCCGTGTTCGAAGTCGAGGGCGTGAAGACGCTCAACACCATGGTGCATTCGCTGCATGGCAAGGCCTTGATCGGCCTGGAGTACCTGCTGCGGCGCAGCGGGCCCATGAGCATGGCGCCGTCGCAGCTGGGTGCCTTCACGCGCAGCGCTGCGCACTTTGCGTGGCCCAACGTCGAGTACCACGTGCAGCCGCTGTCTCTGGATGCCTTCGGCCAGCCGCTGCACCGCTTCAATGCCTTCACGGCCAGCGTGTGCAACCTGAACCCGACGGCGCGCGGCCATGTGCGCATCCGCTCGCCCCGACCCGAGGATGCGCCGCGCATCCAGGCCAACTACCTCTCGACGCCGGAAGACCGCCAGGTGGCGGCCGACTCGCTTCGCCTGACGCGCCGCATCGCCGCGATGCCTGCGCTGTCGCCCTATCGCCCGCGCGAGGTGCGTCCGGGCATCCAGTATCAGAGCGACGAGGAGCTGGCGCGGCTGGCAGGCGACATCGGCACCACCATCTTCCACCCCGTGGGCACCTGCCGCATGGGTCGCAGCGACGATCCCGCCGCCGTGGTCGACGCGCGGATGCGCGTGCGCGGCGTGGCCGGCCTGAGGGTGGTCGACGCCAGCGTCATGCCCACCATCACCAGCGGCAATACCAATGCCCCCACCCTCATGATGGCCGAGCGCGCCGCCGAGTGGATGCGCGTGGCTTGATCGGTGCGGCACGGGCGGCCGCACGCCTTCCCGCATGGCGGGAAACCCCGGATGGCGAGCATTGTCATCAGGACTACATTCGGCCGACTCGCAAGACAGCCGGCCGAGGTCGCGCCACGGACTGTCCGGACGAGGTGCTGAGGAGACCCAACAGACATCAGAACTCGAGACCGAATCTGTCGCCGGCTTGGCCTGGCGGCGGACTTCAGGGCGTCGGTGATCCGACGCCCTTCTTCTTTTTGCGGCGTCCCGTTCTGGCCCGTCTTCACCGGTCTGTTGTGGCGATCGATCATGGTTCCGGCTGCCTACCATCAGCCGACCTGCCGCCACGCCGCAACACCATGCCCGTCAACGCCGAGATCCGCACCTTGGACATCGACATCCCCACCAAGCCCGATGCCCTTGTCGAGTTGTCGCTGCTGCTGGCCAAGGACGAGGTGAATCTCGACGCCGTCGCCCGACTCATCGAAAGCGACATGGCCCTGGCCTCGGCCGTCTTGAAGGCCGTCAACTCATCGCTCTACGGCCTCAAGGGCCGGGTGCAGTCGGTGCAGCAGGCCATCACCTACCTGGGCACGCGCGAGGTCGTGGGCATCGCGTATGAAATGGGGCTGCGGGCCGCCTTCGGCCCCGCGGCCGAACTGGAGCCGCTGTGGCAGCGCGCCGCGCAACGCGGCCTGATCATGGGTCGCCTGGCGCAGCGCATGGTGCTCGACGCCTGGGCTGCGCATTCGGCCGGCCTCTTCGAGGAGTGCGGCAAGGCGGTGCTCTTCCGCCACGCCGTGGACCACTACCGCTCGATGCTGCGTGCGGCCACCAGCGACCTCGAACTGCTCAGCCTGGAGAAGGTCGGCTTCGGCGTCAGCCACGATGCACTGGGTGCGGCCTTGTGCGAAAGCTGGGGGCTGGCGCCGACGGCCGTGGCCAGCGTGCGCCACCATGTCGCCGTGCAGGCCACGCGCGAACTGCCCGAGCAACATGGCAAGCGCCCCATCTGCGTGCTGTCGGCGGTGGCTCACGCGATGCTGTCGGCCCCCGAGACGCTGGACGAGGTCTGCCTCGAACTGGCGCCGCAGGCCGACATCGACCAGACCCTGCTGCTTCGCACCGCACGGCAGATCCAGGAGCAGTTGCTCGACGCCGAAGGGCACGCCCGGGCCGCCTGAACCTGGGGCAAACCCCCCTCGCACCGGGTGGGGCTTGTTGGGGAAGTCCTTCTGGCGGTGCCCTTGGGCCTTGAGTAGGCTACCGGCCTCATCGACCGACTCCGGCCCCTGCCCGGGCTGCCTGCTCATGGCCTCGACCATCTCTGCCGACGCGCTTGCCCTGCAGCGCATGTACCACTGGGAAAAGACCATTCCCGACCGCGTGGCGCTGACGCAGCCGCAGGGCGGCGGCGCGGTGCGCGACTACACCTGGCGCCAGTTGATGGACGAGGCGCGCCGCATGGCGGCCCACCTGCAGTCGCAGGGCTTCGAAAAGGGTGCGCGCATCGCGCTGCTGTCGAAGAACACGGCGCACTGGATGATGGCGGACTTCGCCATCTGGATGGCGGGCTATGTCTCCGTGCCGCTGTACCCCACCCTGGCACAGGGCACCATCCGCCAGATCCTGCAGCACAGCGGCGCGCGGCTGCTGTTCGTCGGCAAGCTCGACGGCTGGGCCGGCATGAAGCCGGGCGTTCCCGCCGGCCTGCCCTGCATCAGCCTGCCGCTGGCGCCGGATGACGCCGTCAAGAGCTACACCTCCTGGGACAGCATCGTCGCGAAGACCGAGCCTCTCAAGGGCAACCCGGTGCGCGACGGCGGCGACCTGTCGACCATCATGTACACGTCGGGCACCACCGGGGCGCCCAAGGGTGTGATGCACAGCTTCGAGACCTTCGCCTGGGGTGTGCAGTCCGGCCTCAAGCGCGTCACGGCGATCGACCAGAACGCACGCATGCTGAGCTACCTGCCGCTGTCGCACGTGGCGGAACGCGCCCTGGTCGAGCACGGCATGCTGGCCACGGGCATGCACGTCTTCTTCGCCGAGAGCCTGGACACCTTCACCAGCGACCTGCAGCGCGCGCGCCCCACCGTGTTCTTCTCGGTGCCACGGCTGTGGGTGAAGTTCCAGCAGGGCATCAACCACAAGATGCCGCCGGCCAAGCTCGACCGCCTGCTGAAGATCCCGATCCTGAAGGGCATCGTGCGCAAGAAGATCCTGACGGCGCTGGGCCTGCAGGACTGCGTGTTCGCCGCCGGGGGTGCCGCACCGATGCCGCCGGAACTGCTGCGCTGGTACAACAAGCTGGGACTGGACCTCGTCGAGGTCTACGGCATGACCGAGAACTGCGGCGTCAGCCACGCCACCCTGCCAGGCAAGCAGCGCCCTGGCACCGTGGGCCTGCCCTACGACGGCGTGCAGTGCCGGCTGGACCCGGCCAACAGCGAGATCCAGATGAAGGCGCCCTGCCTGATGCTGGGCTACTACCTGGAGCCCGAACTCACCAGGCAGGCCTTCACCGAAGACGGCTGGCTGCACACCGGCGACAAGGGCGCGCTCGACGCCGAAGGCAATCTGAAGATCACCGGCCGCGTGAAGGACCTGTTCAAGACCAGCAAGGGCAAGTACGTGGCACCGGCTCCCATCGAGGATCGGCTGGTGATGAACGAGCACGTCGAGGCCTGCTGCGTGACCGGCGCCAACCTGGGCCAGCCGCTGGGTCTGGTGATGCTCAACCCCGATGCCTCGAAGAAGTCGAGGTCTGCGGAGGGCAAGGCCGAGATCGACGCGTCACTGACCGCGCACCTCAAGCACGTCAACGAGACGCTCGATCCTCACGAGCAACTCGACTGCATCGTCGTCATGACCGAACCCTGGACGGTGGACAACGACCTCATCACACCCACCTTCAAGGTCAAGCGCAACCGCATCGAAGAACTGTTCGCGAACCACTACGAGCGCTGGACGGGAATGCGCAAACCCGTCGTCTGGAACGCCTGACCACCGCTGCGCGCTACGCGCCAGCGTGCGGTCGCTGATCGCGCCCGCACGCTGCGCAGTTGCGACACCAGGCCCGGCATGGCGGCAGCAGTGAGCACGGCGGCGTCTGTTCTTTCGACGCCGCCGATGCAGCAGATCTTCACGATCGGGCAGGCGGGCATCGGGGCCGGCGGGCGGCTGCGTCGGTTCAGGCGATGCGTTCGAGGATCGGTGGCAGGGGCGCCGGCATCGGCGCCCCCTCGTCGCCCAGCGTGATGGCCGCGAGCAGGGCCGCGGCGGCGGCGGCGGCGTCGGCCTCGCTGGCCGCGTGCACCACGCCCATCGAGTCGCCAGTCGTGACGGCCGAGCCCAGCGGGCGCAGGCCGGACCAGCCGACGCGCGCATCGACGCCCGCACCCGGCCGCTGCCGGCCACCGCCCAGGGCCACCACGGAAAGCCCGAGGGCGCGTGTGTCGACCGCCAGCAGGGTGCCGGCCCGCGGCGCGCGCAGTTCGCGCTGCACCGGTGCACGCGGCAGTGCAGCGTCCGTCAGCACCCGGGCCGGCCCGCCCAGGCGGGCCACCATGCGCTCGAAGCGCTCGGCGGCATGGCCGCTGTCCAGCACCGACTGCAGGCGCAGCCGCGCCGCAGCCGGATCTGCGCACAGGCCTGCCAGCACCAGCACCTCGGCACCCAGCGCCAGCGTCACCTCGAGCAGCCGCGCATCGCGCCGCGCGCCGGTCAGGAACTCGATCGACTCGGCCACCTCCAGGGCATTGCCGGCGCTGGGCCCCAGCGGCTGGTCCATCGCGGTGAGCAGCGCCACGGCCGGCAATCCGGCGCCGCGCGCCACGTCCACCAGGCAACGTGCCAGGGCGCGCGCCGGCGACAGCTCGGCCATGAAGGCGCCGTTGCCGACCTTGACGTCCAGCACCAGGGCCTGCAGCCCCGCGGCGAGCTTCTTCGACAGGATGCTGGCGGTGATCAGCGGCACCGACTCCACCGTGGCGGTGACGTCGCGGATGGCGTAGAGCCGCCGGTCGGCCGGGGCCAGCTGCGCGCTGGCGCCGACGATGGCACAGCCGGCATCGCGCAGCGTGCCCAGCAGGGTGGCGCGGTCGGGATCGACGCGGTAGCCGGGCAGGCTCTCCAGCTTGTCCAGCGTGCCGCCGGTGTGGCCGAGGCCGCGGCCGCTGATCATCGGCACCACGGCCCCGCAGGCCGCGAGCATGGGCGCCAGCATCAGGCTCACCTTGTCGCCCACGCCGCCGGTGGAGTGCTTGTCGAGCACCGGGCCCGGCAGGCCGGCGCCGGCCCAGGACAGCATCTCGCCCGAAGCCGTCATCGCGCGCGTCAGCGCCACCGTCTCGGCGGTGTCCATGCCGCGCCACACGATGGCCATGGCCATCGCGGCGGCCTGCGCGTCGTCCCAGCGGCCGTCCTGCGCGTTGCTCGTCAGACCGTCGACGAAGGCCTGAACCTGCTCGCTGCTCAGCGCCGCCCCGTCGCGCTTGGCGCGTATCACTTCCTGCGCGAGCATGGCGTGCGCGACAGGCTCAGTTCAGGCGCGTGATGCGGTTCAGCGTCCCCGGCGCGATGGTCGGATTGCGCTTGACGAACTGCTCCAGCGCGTCGATGTCCATCACCCCGGTGCGGCGGTCGCGCCCTTCCTTCAACACGCTGAAGTTGTCGCCGCCGCTGGCCATGAAGGAGTTGACGGTGATCCGCAGCTGGGCGTCCGCGGCCACCGGCTGGCCGTTCAGGCGCAGGCTGCCGGGCACCACGCGCTGGCCCACCGGCTTGCCGGCGTCCCAGCTGTAGCTGAACCCGCGCGAGACCTGCATGATGCGCGCCGAGGTCTGCCCGGCCCATTGCTGTTCCAGCAGCTGCTGCAGCTGTGCGCCGCTGAGCGTCATCGTCACCAGGTTGTTGTAGAAGGGCTGCACCGAGAACAGGTCTTCGTAGCGCACCAGGCCGTCGGCCGGCATCTGCAGCGCGGCCCGGATGCCGCCGGGGTTCATGAACGCGATCTGCGCCCCGGCGTCGGCCGACGCGGCCAGCTGGGCGTCGGCGATGACCTGGCCGATCGGGTTCTCGCCGGCCGGGTTGCTCTCGCGCGGCAGCGCCGCGCCGATGCGGCCGACCACGCGCTTGGCCAGCGGGCCGGCCAGCCTCTCGTAGGCGGCGATCAACTCGGTCTGCACGGGGTCCTTGGCGAAACTGGCGGTGCGCACGATGACGTTGTCGGCCACCGCGCTGCTCACGTCGCCCGTCTTGTGGTCGAGCACCAGGTCGATCTCGGTGACGATGGTGCCGTACCTGTCGCCGCTGGTGACCAGGCGGCCGTCGATGCGGCAGTTGTAGGCGCGGTGCGTGTGGCCGGTGATGACGAGGTCCACCGCCTTGTCGAACTTCTTCACGATGTCCACGATGGGGCCGCTGATGCCGGGGCACTCGTTGTAGTCGCCGGTCGGCATGCCGCCTTCGTGGATCAGCACCACGATGGCCTCGATGCCGCGGCGGCGCAGGTCGGGGACGAGCTGGTTGACGGTCTCGGCCTCGTCGCGGAAGGTCAGCCCCGCCACGCCCGCGGGCACGACGATGGTCGGCGTGTCCTTCAGCGTGAGGCCGATGAAGGCCACCGGGATGCCCTGGAAGCGCTTGACGTGGTAGGCCGGCAGCAGGGTCTTGCCGCTCTTGTCGTCGACGGTGCTGGCGGCCAGGTACTGGAACTTCGACCCCGTGAAGGGCTGCGGACCCTTGCAGCCTTCGTCGGGCGCGCAGCCGCCGTGCTGCAGACGCAGCAGTTCGGCGGCTCCCTTGTCGAACTCGTGGTTGCCCACGGCCGAGACCTCCAGGCCCATCGCCGACAGCGACTCGATGGTCGGTTCGTCGCGGAACAGCGCCGACAGCAGCGGCGTCGCGCCGATGAGGTCGCCCGCGGCCACGAAGATGTGGTTCGGGTTCTTGGCGCGCAGCTGCTGCACGGCGGTGGCCAGATGCTCGGCACCGCCGGCGGGCACGTTGATCGTCTTCGTCGGGTCGGCCGGGTCCTTGATGCGGATGCCGCCGCCGGGTGGCTTGAGGTTGCCGTGGAAGTCGTTGATGGCCAGCACCTTCACCTTGACGGGTTCGGTGGGGCCGGTGGCGCAGCCGGCCAGCACGGCCAGCGACAAGGCACCCAGGGCAAGACGAAGACGCATGTCGATTCCTTCGATCAGTAGGTGGAGCCGGCAGCGGGCGCCGTGCCCTGACCGGCCAGCACCGAAACGATGTCGTTGAGCAGCCCGCTGGCACCCAGGCGGAAACGTGCGGGCTTGACGCCGGCTTCGCCGAAGGCGTGCCGTGCGAGGTCGATGTAGACCGCGGCGTCGGCCACCGTGCGGATGCCGCCCGAGGGCTTGAAGCCCACCCGGCCGCGCGATGCCGGGTTGTTGGCGATGGCATCCAGCAGTAGCCGGGCCGCATCCGGGGTGGCGCTGACGGGCGTCTTGCCGGTGCTGGTCTTCAGGAAATCGGCCCCGGCGTCCAGCGCGATACGGCAGGCGCGGCGGATGGGCTCGACCTGCTGCAGCTCGCCCGTCTCGAGGATGACCTTCAGCGTCAACCCCTTGCAGGCCTTGCGCACGGCCGCGAGCAGGGCGGGTGCCGAGTCGAGGTGCCGGTAGGGCAGCACGACGTCGACCTCCTGCGCACCGGCCTGCACGATGGCTTCGGTGTCGCTCACGGCCAGCGCCAGGTCGATGCCGCCGTGCGGGAAGTTGGCCACGGCCGCGACGGCGATGTCGGCAGGCAGCCTGGCGCGCGCGAAGGCGGCCAGGCGCGGCCAGACACACACCGCGGCGACGGGGCCGAAGGGCGTCTGTGCACGCTCGCACAGCTTGACGATGTCCTTCTCGGTGTCGCCGTCGTTCAGACTGGTGAGATCCAGGCAGGCCAGTGCGATGCGCGCGGTGTGCATGCGCTCGGGGCCGAGGGTGCTGTGCGGGCTCATGGAGGCGATCTCCTGGGCAGAAGCTTGGGACACTGAGGCCTGGCCGCAGGGCAAGCCGCGCGCCTTTGGCGCCATTCACACATGGATCGCTGCCAGCATGGCCTCGACCAGTTCCACCGCCCGCGCGCTGCCCGACTGTGCGGTGGCCAGCGTGTGGGCGTGGCTGAGCGTCTGCGCCTCCATGCCCGCGGCCATGTTGGTCAGCATCGACAGCGCCAGCACGCGCAGGCCGGCATGGCGCGCGAGGATGGTCTCGGGCACCGTGCTCATGCCCACGGCCTGCGCGCCGAATGCACGCAGCATGCGGATCTCGGCCGGCGTCTCGAACTGCGGGCCCATGCACCAGGCGTAGACGCCCTCGTGCAGCGTGATGCCCACGGTGGCGGCGGCGTCGAGCGCGGTCTCGCGTAGCGCGGGGTCGTAGGCGGCCGACATGTCGATGAAGCGCTTGTCGCCGGGTTCGTTGAACAGGGGCGATCGCTGCACGGTGTTGATGTGGTCGGTGATCAGCATCAGCTCGCCCGGACGCATGCCGACGTCCAGGCTGCCGGCGGCATTGGTCTGCAGCAGCACCTTGACGCCCAGCGCGGCGAGAGTGCGGATGGCGCCCTTCATGCCGTCGGCCTCGCCGGTCTCGTAGGCGTGCTTGCGGCCGGCCAGCACGGCCACCGCCTGGTTGCCGATGCGGCCCAGGCGCACCTGGCCGGTGTGGCCGCCGACGCCCAGCGCCGGGAAGGCGGGCAGGTCCTTGTAGGGCACGTCGATCGCGCCCTGCACCTTGTCGGCCACCGGGCCCCAGCCCGAGCCCAGCAGCACGGCGACCTGCGGTGACAGCCCGGCGGCGCGGGCTTTCAGCGTGGCGGTACTCTGCGTGATGGCGTCGTCCAGGGTCATGCGCGTCTCGTGGGCAATCAAGGGGCGAGGTGCTCGGGGCCGAAGCTCTCGGGCAGCAATTGTGCGAGTGTCCAGCGCCGGCGCAAACCGCTGGGGTCGGCCACGACGATGGGCGTGCCGGGCATGGCGAACTCTCGCAGCTTCTGGCGGCAGCCGCCGCAGGGCGTGCAGGGCTGGGTGGCGATGTCGCCCGCGCCCACCACCAGCACGGCCAGCACCTGGCGGCCGCCGGCCAGCACCAGCGCCGAGAGCGCGCCGGCTTCGGCACACACGCCCTGCGGATAGGCGGCGTTCTCGACGTTGCAGCCGGCATGGATGCGTCCGGCCTCGTCGAGCAGTGCGGCGCCGACGAGGAACTTCGAATAGGGCGCGTAGGCCTGCAGGCGCGCCGCTGCGGCAGCGTCGAACAGGGCCTGCTCGTCGTGCAGCGCATCCACTCAGCGCTCCTTGATGTAGGGCAGCCCCAGCGCCTTGGGCGCATAGGCGCGGCCGATGAAGCCGGCCAGCAGCACTACCGTCAGCACGTAGGGCAGGGCCTGGATGGCCTGCACCGGCACGGCCCCGCCGCCCAGCATTGCCGGCAGCACCACGCCCTGCAGGCGGATCGCCGAAGCTTCGAGGAAGCCGAACAGCAGGCAGGCCCACATCGCACCCACCGGGTGCCACTTGCCGAAGATCATTGCCGCCAGCGCCATGTAGCCGCGGCCCGCAGTCATGTTGGGAATGAAGGCCGGCGTCAGCGCCAGCACCAGGTAGGCGCCCGACATCGCCGCCAGCACGCCGTTGAGCATCAGCGCCTGGTAGCGGCGCAGCAGCACCGAGACGCCGGCGGCGTCGACCATCGCCGGGTTTTCGCCGGCGGCGCGCAGCTGCAGGCCGAAGCGCGTGCGGTACAGCAGCCACCACACGCCGGCCACGGCAGCCAGCGTGGCGTAGACGAAGACGTTGTGGCCCAGCAGCCCGATGCCGATGATCTTGCCCACCCACGGCACCTCGCTCACCGCCGCCACCAGGCCGGGCATCAAGGTGTCCAGGCGCACGGCTTCAGGCAAGGCCGGGGTCTGTCCGCCCTGCTTGAACCAGGCGATGCCCAGCACCACGGTCAGGCCGGCAGCGGTCATCGTGATGGCCATGCCCAGCACGACCTGGTCGCCCCGGTGGCTGACGCAGGCATAACCGTGCAGCAGCGACAGCGCCAGCCCCACCGCGATGGCGGCACCGAGCGCCAGCACCAGCGAGCCCGTGGCCACACCCACCGCGGCGGTGGTGAAGGCGGTCATCAGCATCTTGCCTTCGAGGCCGAGGTCGATGACGCCGGCGCGCTCGCACAGCGTGCCGGCCAGCGCGCACAGGATCAAGGGCGTGGAGACACGCAGCGTGCTGGCCAGCAGCGTGGCGATGCCGATCTCATCCATGCTGTGCCGCTCCTGCCGCGGGCCGGCTGCTCAGGGCGCGGTGCAGGCGAGCCAGCGTGGGCGCGGCCACCTGCGCCATCGCACCGGCGAAGAGCACGATCAGGCCCTGCAGCGTGAACACCATCTCGCGGCTGAAGCCGGGGATCTCGAAGGCCAGCTCGGCCCCGCCCTGGTACAGCGCGCCGAACAGCAGTGCCGCCAGCACGATGCCCACCGGGTGATTGCGGCCGATCAGCGCCACCGCGATGCCGGCAAAGCCCGCGCCGGCCACGAAGTCGGCGATCAGCCGGCCCTGCACGCCGGCGATCTCGTTGATGCCGACCAGGCCGGCCAGAGCGCCCGACAGCATCATCGAGCGCATGATCTGGGTGCGCGGCGCGATGCCCGCATAGCGGGCGGCCTCGGGTGAAAAGCCCACGGCGCGCAGCGCATAGCCCGGCTGCGAGCGCCACAGCGCGAAGTACACGCCGACAGCCGCCGCCACGGCCAGCAGCGCGCTCAGGTTGAGCGGCGTGCGCGGCCAGGTGAGGCCCAGCCAGCCCAGCAGCTCGTGCATGCCCGGCAGCCGCGCCGTGGGGCCGAAGGCGCGGCTCTCGGGCGCCATGTTGCCGGCTTCCTTCAGCACGCCTACCAGCAGGTAGCCCATCAGCGCCGAGGCGATGAAGTTGAACATGATGGTCGTGATCACGATGTGGCTGCCGCGCCAGGCCTGCAGCGCCGCCGGCACCGCGGCCCAGGCCAGGCCGAAGAGCATGGCGGCCCCCACCATCAGCGGCAGCACGATCCAGGCCGGCAGGAAAGCCGCCCAGGCCAGCGCGACCAGGGCCGCGCCCAGCCCCCCGAGCATGGCCTGGCCTTCGCCGCCGATGTTGAACAGGCCGCCGTGGAAGGCCACCGCCACCGCCAGGCCGGTGAAGACGAAGGTGGTGGCGTAGTACAGCGTGTAGCTCAGCCCCACCGAGGTGCCGAAGGCGCCCTTGATCAGCAGGCCCAGCACCTGCGCCGGGTCCTGCCCGACGATGAGCAGCACGATGGCGCTGACGAACATCGCCAGCGCCAGGTTGATGGCCGGCAGCAGGACCAGGTCCATCCAGCGCGGAAGCTCGACAGGCTGACTCAATGCACACCCGCCATTAGACGTCCCAAGGCTTGTTCGCTGCACTCGCCGATCGGCAGTTCGCCGGCCACTCGCCCGGCGTTCATCACGATCACGCGGTCGGCCAGGGCCAGGATCTCGTCGAGCTCCGACGACACCAGCAGCACCGCGCCGCCGGCATCGCGCATGGCGCGCAGGCGCGAGTGGATGAACTCGATGGCGCCGATGTCCACGCCGCGCGTGGGCTGGCCGACCAGCAGCACGCGGGGTTCGGGCAGGGCCTCGCGCGCCAGCACCAGCTTCTGCTGGTTGCCGCCGGAGAACTTCGAGCTGCGCAGCGCCGGGTTGCGCGGACGCACGTCGTAGCTCTCCATCATCGTCGCCGTGTCGGTGCGCATCACCGCCTGGCGCAGCCAGCCGCCCTGGTTGTAGCGCGGCCGGGCCTGGTAGCCCAGCACGGCCGATTCCCAGGCCGGAAAGGGCAGCACCAGGCCGCGCTTGTGGCGGTCCTCGGGCACGTGGGCGATGCCCAGTTCGCGCGCGTCTTCGGGGTCGATCCAGTGACCGGGCCTGAAGCGCCGTTCGCCCACCGTCAGTTCGCCCGCGGCGGGTTCGGCCATGCCCGACAGCATGTCCAGCAGCTCGCTCTGCCCATTGCCCGAGACGCCGGCGATGCCGACGATCTCCCCGGCGCGCAAGGTGACCCCCACGCCGTCCAGCCTGGGCACCCCCAGCGCATCGCGCCATTGCAGGCCGCTGGCCTGCAGCAGCACGGCGCCGGCGGGCCGCGGCAGGGCCGCCGCATCGCGGCCCAGGTTGACGCGGCGGCCCACCATGGCTTCGGCCAGGCCGTCGAGGCTGGTGTCGGCGATCGCCGCATCGAGCACCACCTGGCCGGCGCGCATGACGGTGACGGCGTCGCACAGCGCCATGATCTCTTTGAGCTTGTGCGTGATCAGCAGCACCGTGGTGCCGCGCTCGCGCAGGCCGCGCAGCGTGCCGAACAGCGCCTCGGTCTCGGCCGGCGTCAGCACGGCGGTCGGTTCGTCGAGAATCAGGATGCGTGCACCGCGGTACAGCGTCTTCAGGATCTCCAGCCGCTGGCGTTCGCCCACCGGCAGTTCGCTGACCAGGGCGTCGAGCTTGACGGTCAGGCCTGACTCCAGCATCAGCGGTTCGAGCCTGGCGCGCACCATGGCCCGCGCCCTGTCGAGCTGCCAGTGCGGCTCGGCGCCGAGCATCACGTTGTCCAGCGCCGAGAGTGTCTCGACCAGCATGAAGTGCTGATGCACCATGCCGATGCCGCAGGCGATGGCCTCGCGGGAGCCGGGAATCTGCACGGCCTGTCCGTCGATGAAGATCTCTCCGGCATCGGCCTGGTAGAAGCCGTACAGGATGGACATCAGCGTGCTCTTGCCCGCCCCGTTCTCACCCACGATCCCGTGAATGGTGCCCCGGGGCACCGTCAGGTCCACCGCCCGGTTCGCATGCACCGCCCCGAAGCGCTTGTCGATGCCGCGCATCGACACCGCCGCGGGCAGCGTGCCAGGAGTCTGCGTCATCCCCGCATGGGCCGGCGAAGCCAGGCCCCCTTCAAGCGAACGCCGCGGATCCGGCTCTGCCGGTCCGCTGGCGTTGCCCCCTGGGTTCGTCCACGACATCCCCGCATGGGCCGGCGAAGCCAGGCCCTCGTCAAGCGAACGCCGCGGATCCGGCTCTGCCGGTCCGCTGGCGTTGCCCCCTGGGTTCGTCCACGACATCCCCGCATGGGCCGGCGAAGCCAGGCCCTCGTCAAGCGAACGCCGCGGATCCGGCTCTGCCGGTCCGCTGGCGTTGCCCCCTTGAGGGGGCGGCCGAAGGCCGTAGGGGGTGGGCCATCACTTGCAGGCGTTGTTCGCCATGTAGTCGATGACCTTGATCTTGCCGGCGATGATGTCGGCCTTGGCGGCGTCGACCTTCTTCTTCATGTCGGCGCTGACCAGCTTGGCGTTGTGCTCGTCCATCGCGTAGTCGACGCCGCCTTCCTTGAGGCCCAGCACGGTGACTTCGCCGCCCTTGGTGCCCTTGAAGGCGTTGTACACGGCCACGTCCACGCGCTTGACCATCGAGGTGAGCATGGTGCCCGGGTGCAGGTGGTTCTGGTTGCTGTCGACGCCGATGGCCAGTTTGCCGCCGTCCTTGGCCGCCTGGTAGACGCCGGTGCCGGTTCCGCCCGCAGCGGCGAAGATCACGTCCACGCCCTTGGCGAACTGCGCCTTGGCCAGTTCGGCCCCGCGTGCCGGGTCGTTCCAGGCCGCCGGTGTGGTGCCGGTCATGTTGGCGCTGACCTCGGCCTTGGCGTTGGCGAACTTCGCGCCCTGTTCGAAGCCGCACTGGAAGCGGCGGATCAGCGGGATGTCCATGCCGCCCACGAAGCCGACCTTGCCGGTCTTGCTGGCCATCGCGGCCATCATGCCGACGAGGAAGCTGCCTTCGTGTTCCTTGAACACGATGCTCTGCACGTTGGGCAGCTTGACCACCGAGTCGATGATGGCGAACTGCACCTTCGGAAACTCGGCCGCTACCTTCTCGACCGCCGAACTCTGGCTGAAGCCGATGCCCACGATGGGTGTGGCACCGCGCTCGGCCATGCGGCGCTGCGCCTGCTCGCGCTGCGCAGGGTTCGAGATCTCGAACTCGAGGTAGGTCTTGCCGCTTTCCTTCTTCCAGCGCTCGGCGCCGTCGAAGCCGGCCTGGTTGAAGGACTTGTCGAACTTGCCGCCCATGTCGTAGATGACCGCGGGCTGGGCCAGGGCGGAAGTGGCCAGGCCGGTGGCGGCCAGGAACAGGGCGGTTTGCAGAGTCTTCACGAAGCGGGCTCCTCGGAGTGGAAGGCGGTGGGGCGCGAGTCCTTCTCGCGGTGCGGCAGGATAGCAAGACTCACGCCGGGCCCACCCTGGGAAAGGCCCGCGGACGTGGCCGGGCGTGCACGCCGGCGGGCCTGCACTAGCATGCGGTCGATGACCGATTCGCCGGCCCCGCCTCTGCCTCTCAACGCCCTCGCTGCCTCGCCGCTGGCGCGGCGCCTGCCCAAGGTGCTGCTGCACGAGCACCTCGACGGTGGGCTGCGCGTGGCCACGCTGCTCGAATTGCTGCAGCAGCGCGGCATCGCGCCGCCGGCGCACTCGGTGGCCGCCCTGCAGGCCTGGTTCGACGGCAACGCGCACGCCGGCAGCCTGGTCAAGTACCTCGAAGGCTTCGCGCTGACGGTGGCGGCCATGGCCTCGCCCGACGCGCTGGAGCGCGTCGCCTTCGAAGCCGCCGAGGACGCCCTGGCCGACGGCGCCGTGCTGGCCGAGTTCCGCATCGCGCCGCTGCTGTTCGAACCGCACGGCGTGGCGCCCGATGCGGCGGTGCAGGCCCTGCTGGCCGGCCTGGCGCGCAGCGCCCTGCCCAGCGGGCTCATCGTCTGCGCCATGCGCCACCTGCCCGTGTCGGAGACCTTGCGTGCCGCCCACCTGGCGCTGCGCTGGCAAGGCCGCGGCGTGATCGCCTTCGACCTGGCCGGTGGCGAGTTCGGTCATCCGCCCGGCGAGCACGCCCAGGCGCTGACGCTGGTGCGCGAGGCCGGCCTGCCCATGACCCTGCACGCCGGCGAGGCCGACGCGGCCGAGCGCGTGGTCGAGGCCGTGCGCCTGGGCGCGCGCCGCATCGGCCACGGCGTGCACCTGGTCGACGCGCTGGGCGACCCGGCGCGCCGGGCGCTGGTGGACGAGGTGATCGCCGCCGGCGTGCACCTGGAGGTCTGCCCGACCAGCAACGTGCACACCGGCGCGGCGCGTTCCATCGCCACGCACCCCATCACCGCCCTGTGGCGCGCCGGCGTGAGCCTGTCGTACCACACCGACAACCGCCTGATGTCGTGCATCACGCACAGCAGTGAGGCGCAGGCGCTGCTCGATCAGACGTCGTTGAGTGCCGACGATCTGCTGGCGATGGCCGTGCAGGCGGCGCGGCACTCCTTTCTGTCGACCCGGGCCCGTCACGATGCCGAGGCCGCGATCCGCGGCGCCGCGGGCCGCGAGGGCATCAGTCTCGACTGACCCGCAGGGCGCCCAACCGGGGTCCTTGTCTTGTGTGCACCGACAGGGCCCTCCCGGGGCCGAGCCCCCGGCGGTGTCCACGGGCCTGACGCGGTCAGAGACGACGTGAGTGTCGAGGACGATCTTCAGTCGAGATCATCGAAGCGCTCGCAGGACCCCGCGATCAGGCTGGAGAGAGGGGCGCCCGACAGCAGGGTCGGCGTCGAGGCCAAGCCAACACTGCGGGTCCGAGCGCGGGCTGCTTCGGCCCGGCTGGTCCCGGGGATCGACCCCGGCGCCTGTTACTTGCGCTCCGGAGCCGTCTCAGCGGGCTGGCTGCCCGCGCCGGCGTTGGCGCGGGCATTGCGAGTCAGCGCCAGCCCCAGCAGGCCCAGACCTGCGAGCCACAACGTGGTGGGCAGCGGTACGACGCTGGGGCCGACGTTCAAGGCCAGGTTGTCGAACTCGAAGGCGCCTGTTCGGTTCGACGCGACGATGCGATTGAAGGGGTTCGTGGAAACAAGGTTGACGTACCTGGTTCCGCTCACGCCTGTGTTGCCGTCTGGATTGGCGGTCACCTGCGAGCCCGTGAGGGAGCCGACCAGCGTGAGCCCGTCGAAGAGCTCGAGCGTGTCGTCGACACCGATCGACCCCCACAACAGGCCCAGGTACGAAGACGCGACCGGCAGCAGCAGTTCGACCGCACCGAAGCCGCCGTTGAGCGCGGCCGCGGTGGACAGGAAGGTCGTCGCGTCGGCGCCCAGCGCCTGGTTGGTGCCGCCAGGACCGAATCCGTTGCCGTTGCTTCCGGACAGAAACGGTGCCGCATACACGTTGGGCAGCGACCCCGCGACTGCCCCGGCGCCGCCCGAGAAGTTGACCGTGATTCCGGTGGACGTGAGCTGGGACACGCTGCCGAGTGTCAGTGCGTCGAAGTTCTCCCTCGCATTGCCGTCCGACGGGCTGCCGCCCTGGATGGCCGAGATGCTGAGCGCGGCATGGGAGGCGGCAGGCAGCGAGACGCCGGCCACGAGGACCAGGGCGCACCACGCGCCTGCCTGCGCGAAGCAGCGTGCCTTTCGCCGGGAAGACCTGGGCACTTCCAGGGTCGATACGGGGACGAGGGCTTGAAGCCTGCTGTGGCTCATGGTGCGTGACTCCGGGCTGCGGGTGTTCTGGGCATTTCCGACAAAATCTTATGGACAGCTCCCCGCGTTGGACCAACGGATGACCAACACCGCTGTACTTCCCCCCTAGTCGTGGGGTGAAGGCGTGCGCCGAGCTGCCAGGCTGCCGCGCACGGTTGGGCGCCGCCGTGGCGGCATGGCCGCTTCGGGCGCACGGTGCCTTCGACTCAGGAAGGGGCAGGCCACCGCAAGGGCCAGCGGTAGCCCACCAGGGGCGGCGCACGTCGGCAGCGTCGTGCTCCTGCCGGCCCCTCGAGGGACACCACGATCAGCCTGGAGTGAGGCGGCGCTCGGCAGTACGATGTCGACGTGCACACCGGGCGATCACTAAGGGTCCGAGGGCAGGCTGCTCCAGCGGTCAACCACGCCCCACGAGGGCGATGCGGGCTTTGGCCGTGACGCGCGACGCCACTCCAGCCCGCCGCGGCGCAAGGGTCCGATCGGCCTGGGCGCGACTGCCCGCCGAAGAGTCTGCTGCTCGCGAGGCCTTCGCGCGCGTTCTGGACGATGCCGAGGCCGCAGGTGACGCCGCCGGATGCGCCCTCGCGGCCGCCGGGCTGCTGGTGGCCATCGCCATCGAGTTCGCCGACTTCCGCGGCCTGTCGCGTGCGCTGCCGGCCTTCCTGCAGCACGACGCCGGCCCCGATGCCGACGGCATCGATGGCTTGTTGCTCGATCTGGCGCGCCTGAGCCTGCCCTTGCTGGACGGCGGGCAGCCGTTCTGCGCCGCGAGCGAGGCCGCTGCCGAGCGGGTGCACCACTGGCTGCGCAGCGACACGCCGGTGGACGCAGACGCCCGCATGCTGGCGCTCAAGCTGCTGCTCGACTACCGGGGACAGCAGCTCGACCTCGGTCGCATCGAACAGCTCATCGCCATCGGCCACGAACTGGCGGCCGGGTCGGGCGTGAGCCCAGCATGGCTGGGGCGCTGGTGGCTGCTGGTGCTGCAGAACCGCGAGTGGTTCGGCGACGCGGCTGGCACCGCCCAGGCGCTGCAGCAGGCGCAGCACCTGGCACAGCGGTACATGCTGCCGCGGCTGAGGTTCGAACTGGCCTGCGTGGAAATGTCCGCAGCGTTGAAGACCGCGGACCTGCCGCAGGCCGACCGCCTGTTCCGCGAAATCGACGCGCTGCGCCCGGCCATCCGGCCGGGCCGCCTGCCGCACGGCCTGCGGGCACAGGCGCTGTACCTGGCGATCCGCGGCGATTTTGGCGCGGCGCTGCAGCGCATCGACCTGCTGCTCGCGCTGTGCGTCGACATGGAGGTGCCGCCGCGCGATGTCGGTCCGTACCAGGTGCTGCGCGCCGACTGCCTGCTCGCGTTGGGCCGGCACGGCGAGAGCCTGGCGCTGTTGCAGGAGCAGGCCGAAGCGCAGCAGGGCGCGCAGCGTGCGCTGTTCGACGCCCGCATGGCCGTGCACCGCGCGGCGGCGGTGCTCGACGAGCCGGGCGAAGCCGCCGATGCGCTGTGTCACGAAGCATTGCAGGCCGTGGCAGGCCTGCGCTACTCGCGCTTCCTGCGGCCCTTGCCTCTGATGGCTGCGCGCCTGGTCGAACGTGGACTGCGTCTGGGCGTCGCCCCTGACTTCCTGCGTGACGTGGTGCACGAGCGCCGCCTCGTGCCGGCCGACCGCACCCGGGAAGACTGGCCTTGGCGGGTGCGCGTGAAGGCGTTCGGCCCGCTGCAGGTCTGGCGCGATGGTCTGCCGCTGGTAGCAGGCAACTCGGCGAAGGCCCAGCGCAAGCCGCTCGAGCTGTTGCGCCTGCTGGCCGCACACGGCGGCGGGCCGCTCGCGGTGAGTCTCGTCGTCGACGAGCTCTGGCCTTCGCTCGACCTGGATGCGCCGCGCGCCAGCTTCGAGATGGCGGTGTCTCGCCTGCGCAAGTGGCTCGATCTGCCCGAAGCCGTGCGCGTGGCCGACGACGCGGTGAGCCTGGACCCGAATCTGGTTTGGATCGATGTCGCGGCGTTCGAAACCTTGGCAGCCCGTGACGGCGAGGCCCAGGCCGCCCTGGCGCTCTACAGGTCACCCCTGCTCGCAGCCGAACCCCTTCGCGGCCTGATGCACACCGTCCGCACCCGGTTGGCGATGGCGCACGAATCGCTCGTGCAGATGCAGCTCGAGCGCTTGCTGGCCAGTGGGGCGGCTGATGCCGCCTTGCGCACCGCACGCCAGGCGCTGGTACACGACCCGATGAGCGAACCCCTGCACCGGGCCCTCATGCGGGCCCATCTGCACCTGGGCGAGCGCGCCGAGGTGCTGCAGGCCTATAGGCGGCTGCGGGCTTTGCTGGCTGACCGGTTGGGGATCGAACCAACGGCGCAGACCGACGCACTGGCGCGGCAGGCGGGCCTGTAGCGGTTCATTGACACGCCGATTTCAAGGCCCCGGGTTCCGACTGGATGCCGGCGAGGCCGGGGAGGACCGCGCCGGATCCGCCGCGGCGCGGCAGGCAAATGCCGGGGCATGCTCCGCGTCCCTCCCCCCCAGGTCGGTGCTGGCATTCGCCGTGTTGGTCATCCGTTGGTGCCGTCGGGCGCGTGCCTGCTACCGTTTTGGTGACTCATCTCAGGAGCCTTCCCATGCGTTTCATGACTGCCGTCCTTGCTGCCCTGGTCACGTTGGCCTGTGTTGGCGAAGCGAGGGCGGCGCCGATCCAGATGAACTACACCGTCGTCGCGCAGCCGATCCTGGACAGCCTGGGCATCACCTTCACCGCCAGCGGTGGCGCCTCGACAGACACCAGCAACCCGCTGCTGCCCGTCGTCACCTCGGAAGTGACTGCCTTCGCACCGGCTCCGGGCGGAGAACTGATCGAGAGCTCGACCTCGTTGATCACCGCGGACTACGTCGGCAACAAGCTTGCGTTCTACGGCCTTCTCCTGCACACGGGCCTGGGATTGCTGTTCTCGGATCTGGAGATCGACCCGGTCGGCCCCGCCGGGCCGACGTTCTACAACAACTGGCTGGTCGCGACCGTGGCGGTCAACGGCGACGTGTCGGTCTCGGGCGCCCTGGCAGGTTTGCTCGACGGCATCGGGCTGCGGGGCACCGAGGGTTTCGTGCTGGCAAACGTGCAGGTCGTTCGCAGCGTGCCCGAGCCGGGTGCGCTGTTGCTGTCCGGCCTCGCTTTGGCGGCTCTGGCAGCGGTCCGTTTCCCGCGCCGCGCCGCAACGAGTGGAGGTGCCGCGGCCCGCGGCCCTGGGGCATCTTCGGCCTGAGACCCACATCCCGGTCGCCGCCCGGTCACCTCCTGCGGTTGCGCGGGATGCCGCCCAAGGAGCGGTGTCGCGAGAACGGTGTCGTTCGGTCACGATTCGGGTTCGCCACGCTGAGCTCTCCATACCGACCGGTTGGGGTGATCTGTAATCTTGGATTCGCCACCGAACAGACGACGTTCTGTCCTTCCATGCGGTCGCCCCCTAGGAACCTGCCGATGCAGTTGGTCAGCAACACGCCCGAGACACTGATCCTCCGGCACCGCAGGTTGATCCGGCCCTGGTTCGTGGGCTTCTTCGCGCTTCTGTTCCTGGTGATGGCGTACTTCGCCTACGAGGACGCGCCCGGCATCACCTATGGCTTCGTTCTGATCGCCGCCATGCTGGTCTTTGGCCTGGTGGTGTTCGACCTGCAGCAAAGTCATGTCGCCTTTTCGCGCCGCGAAGGCACCGTCACCATCCGCCAGGGGATCCTGGGCCGCGGCAAGCCGCAGGTCATCAAGCTGGGAGCGATCCGCGAGGCCTTCGTGTCCGTCGCCGGGACGAACGCGCAGGAAACCGGCACGATGATGAATGGCGGCCAGAAGTGCCCGGCGCTCGCCATGCGACACGGCAAGTCGGTGCCCCTGTCGCCGATCGCCAACTTCAGCCCCTCGCACGACACCGCCGTCCAGGCCATCAATGACTGGCTGGGTCGCAGGAAGGCATGAGGTGAAGAAGGCGACGAGTCCATCCAGACTCGTCGCCTTCCGTGCGACTCATATCCCGGTCCGTGGCCTGCGGGACTACTGCCTGGCGCCCGAACCTGGGCCAGCCTTCAGAACGTCGCCTTGAACGATGCCCCCAGGATGCGCGGCTCGTTGATGAAGCCGGTGAGGTTGTTGAAGTCGATGGCGCCCACCACGCGGGTCTGGTTGGTGATGTTGCGGCCGAACACCGCTGCCTCGTACTTGCCGTTGGCCCAGGTGTAGCCGACCTTCACGCCGCCTTCCACCAGCGACTTGCCGACGAACTCGGTGGCTTCGTAGAGGAAGAAGTTGATCTTGCTGCGGTAGGCCCAGTCGGTGTAGAGGAAGACCTCGCCGTTGCCCATGGGGATGCCGTAGCGCGCGGTGAAGTTGGCGATGACCTTGGGCGCCTGCGGCAGCGGGTTGCCGTCGATGCGGAAGGTGCCGGCCACCGGGCCCGCGGGGTCGGTCATCGTGCAGCCGCCGCCGCAGCCGAACAGGAACAGGCCCGGGTCCTTGATCTTCGTGGTGTTGTAGCTGCCGCTCAGGGTGACCAGCAGGTTCTCGGTGAGGTAGGCGTCGAGGTTCAGCTCGAAGCCCTGGCCCATGGCCTTCTTGGCGTTCAGCAGGATGGTCTTGTTGGCCGTGCCGCCCACGGCGGTGAGCTGCTGGTCCTTCACGTCGAAGCGGAACACCGAGGCCGAGAAGCGCGCGCGGCGGTCGAACAGGTCGCCCTTCAGGCCCACTTCGTAGGACGTGTTGGTCTCGGGCGCGGCCACCGACTGCGGGCCGAAGGCCGTGGCGGCGTTGATGCTGGAGCCGCGGAAGCCGGTGGCCACGCGGGCGTAGGCATTGAGGTCCTTGGACAAGGCGTAGGTGACGCTGGCGTCGTAGCTGACCTTGGAGTCGCTGGTCGATGCGGTCAGGCCGCTGCTGGTGTCCAGGCCCGGCGTGGCGTCGGTGATCAGGTCCTTCTTGTCGTTGGTGTAGCGCAGGCCGGCACGCAGCTTGACGTTGTTGCCGACGTCGTAGCCCACCGAGCCGAACAGCGCCCAGGCGTCGTTGGTCTGCTTGCTCTTGCTGATGCCGGTCAGCCTGCCACCGCCCAGCGTGTCGTAGTTGTAGCTGTCGATGCCGTAGGTCTCGCGGTACAGGTACAGGCCGCCCTGCCAGCTCAGCGGGCCGCCGGCACGCGATTCGACACGCACTTCCTGGCTGATCTGCTCGTGGTCGCGCAGGCCGCCGGCGGTCTCCGACGGGAAGGGAATGCGGCCCGGGCCACCGCCGCTGGGCAGGAAGGCCGCGCCGAAGCCGCCGTCGATGTCGCCGCGGCTGAAGGCGTTCACCGACTCGAAGCCGGTGATGGAGTACAGGTTCATGCCGGCGAGCTGCCACTTCAGGCGCGCGCTGCCGCCGGTGTTGTTCAGCCGCTGCTCGTTGGCGCCGTCGGTGGAGATCTTCTCGGGGTCGAAGCCGGCGACGAGGTCGTTCGTGCCCTTCTGGATGATGTTGGCGCGGAACAGGCGCGCCGAGCCTGCCAGCACGCGGTCATGGATGTTGAACAGTGCACTGAAGGCAGCGCTCGGCGCGTAGAGCGCCTGCACGCGCACGGCGCGGTCGTCGTAGCCCTCGAACTCGTTGGTCAGGCCGACGCGGGTGTTCTTCACCCAGTCGTCCCGGTGCTGCACCTGGCCCGACACCCGGGCTGCCCAGGCACCGCCGATGGGCAGGTTGAAGGCACCCTCGGCATTGATGGTGCCGTAGGTGCCGGCGCCCAGGCTGACGTAACCCTCCTGCTTCTTGCCCGGCGGCACCGAGTCGAACTTCACCACGCCGGCCGGCGTGTTGCGGCCGAACAGCGTGCCCTGCGGACCGGCAAGCACCTCGATGGCGCGCAGGTCGAAGGCCGGGAAGCCCTTCAGGATGGGGTTCTCCTGCACCACGTCGTCGTAGATCAGCGAGACGGGCTGCGAGGCGTTGAGCTGGAAGGCCGTGTTGCCGTAGCCGCGGATGTAGAAGCGCGGGAAGGCGCGGCCGAAGGACGACTCGATGTTCAGGCTGGGCACGCGCCCGGACAGGAAACGCACGTCCTGGCCACTGCTGTTGAGCACGTCGAGCTTCTCGCCGCTGATGGACGACACCGAGCTGGGCACGTCGCGGATGTTCTCGACGCGGCGCTCGGCCGTCACCGTCACGACGTCGAGCTTGCCGGCCTCGGGCGGGGGCGTGGTCTGCGCCTGCGCACCAACATGCAGCGCGGCCAGGGCGGCGGCTGCCAGGGCGTGGTGCGTGAAACGGGGGGCCGTGCTCGTCTTCGTGGTGGCTCTCTGGCTCATGGGGGCTCCGGTGATGAACAATGGGGACGCAACTCGACGGCGCGTGCAAGGCACGTGCCATCCGCGCATCATCGCCACAACGCCCCGGCGCTTGATGACGGGCCGGGGTTCTTGTCATCTCACTGACGCAAACCAACAACAGGGCCCATGCTCACGCCTTCACAGATCCAGTCCTGGCACCACGATGGTTACCTGGTGCTGCCCGGTTTCAAGAGCGCCGGGCAGCGTGCCGACCTGAGCGCGCGGGCGCGCGAGATCGTCGATGCGTTCGAGCCTGATGCGCAGACCGGCGTCTTCTCCACCGTCGACCCCTCGCGCACCGCCGACCGGGCGCTGCTGGCCTCGGCCAGCGAGGTGCACTGCTTCTTCGAGGAGGAAGCCTTCGACGCGATGGGCCGGCTGCGCCAGGCCAAGGCGCTGTCGATCAACAAGATCGGCCATGCCATGCACGATCGCGACCCGGTCTTCAGCCGATTTTCTCGCGGGCCGGACCTGGCGGCGGTGGCGGCGGGCGTGGGCCTGGTCGAACCGCTGATCTGGCAGTCGCAGGTGATCTTCAAGCAGCCCGGCATCGGCGGCGAGGTGCGATGGCATCAGGACGCCACCTACTTCGTCACCACGCCCGTCACGGTGACGACCTTCTGGTTCGCGCTGGAAGACGCCACGGTGGACAACGGCTGTCTTTGGGTGGAGCCGGGGGGCCACCGCGGCCCGCTGCGCGAGCGCTTCGTGCGCAGTGGCGATCAACTCGGGCTGGAGAGGCTCGACCCCACGCCCTGGCCCACCCAGGCCGGCGCCGTGCCGGTGGAGGTGCCGGCCGGCAGCCTGGTGCTGCTGCACGGCCTGCTGCCGCACTACAGCGCGCCCAACCGCTCACCGCGTTCCCGGCTGGCCTACACGCTGCACGTCACCGACGGCCGCAGCGAATACGCCGCCGGCAACTGGCTGCAGCGCGATGCCTCGCTGCCGGTGAGCGGCTTCGCCCAGCGCTCCGTCTAGGGCTTGGTCGACGGGTCGTTCAGCCAGCTCTCCGCCAGCCGCACCCAGTAGGTGCCGCCCAGCGGCAGCAGCGCGTCGTTGAAGTCGTAGCTGGGGTTGTGCAGCATGCACGGCCCCTCGCCATGGCCGCCTTCGCGGTGCGCGCCTTCGCCATTGCCGATGAAGACGTAGCAGCCGGCCTTGGCCTCCAGCATGAAGGCGAAGTCTTCGCTGGCCATGTTCGGCTCCTGCACCATGGCCATGCCGGGTGCCACGATGCCTTCAATGACACGGGCCGCGAACTCGGCCTCGCGCTGGTGGTTGATGACCGGCAGCACGCGGCGCAGGAACTCGACCTCGGCCGTGGCGCCGGCCGCGGCCGCCGTGTGCTCGGAAAGAAGGCGCATGCGGCGCTCCACCAGGTCGAACATCTCCTTGCTGAAGGCGCGCACGGTGCCTTCCATCACGCAGTGGTCGGGCACGACGTTGGTGGCCTCGCCGGCCTGGATGATGGTCACCGAGATCACTGCGGCGTCGATCGGCCGCTTGTTGCGGCTGACGATGGTCTGCAGCGCCTGCACCAGCTGGCAGGCCACGGGCACGGGGTCGACGCCCAGATGCGGCAGCGCGGCATGGCTGCCCTGGCCGCGGATGGTGATCTTGAACGTGGCGCCGCCGGCCATCACCGGCCCCGGGCTGGCGGCGATGCTGCCCACCGGGTAGCCCGGCCAGTTGTGCATGCCGAACACCGCCTCCATCGGGTAGCGCTCGAACAGCCCTTCTTCGACCATTTTCACCGCGCCGCCGCGGCCTTCTTCGGCGGGCTGGAAGATCAGGTAGACGGTGCCGTCGAAGTCGCGGTGGCGCCCGAAGTGTTTTGCGGCGGCCAGCAGCATCGCCGTGTGGCCGTCGTGGCCGCAGGCGTGCATCACGCCGGCATGGCGGCTGGCGTGCTCGAAGCGGTTCTGCTCCAGGATGGGCAGGGCGTCCAGATCGGCCCGCAGGCCCACGGCGCGGCCGCAGGCGCCGCCGTCGCGGCCGTGCACCGTGGCCACGATGCCGGTGGTGGCCACGCCGCGGTCGAAGGGGATGCCCCATTCGCCGAGCTTGCGCGCCACCAGGTCCGAGGTGCGTGTCTCCTCGAAGCCGAGTTCGGGGTGGGCGTGGATGTCTCGCCGCAGCGCGGCGAGTTCGTCGGCGCTGTCGTCCAGCAGCAGGGCCGACGGGGCGTGGGGGTCTCTTGCGTTCATCGGTTCAGCCTCATCGGTGGGCCCGTGCCAGGGCCTGTTCCATGTCGGCGATCAGGTCGCCCGCGTCTTCGATGCCCAGCGACAGCCTCAGCAGATCGGCGGGGGCCGGCGTGCCGGCGCCCTCGACGCTGGCGCGGTGCTCGATCAGGCTCTCGGTGCCGCCCAGCGAGGTGGCGCGCTTCCACAGTTCGGTGTTCGCCGCGGTGGCGATGGCCGCGGCCTCGCCGCCCTTGGCGCGCAGCGACAGCATGCCACCGAAGCCGCCGCTCATCTGCTTCGCAGCGATGGCGTGGCCCGGCGATGTGGGCAGGCCGGGGTAGAGCACGGCTGCCACCAGCGGGTGTTTCTCGAAGTGCTCGGCGAAGCGTTGCGCCGAGGTCGAGGCCTGGCGCACGCGCAGGTACAGCGTGCGCATGCCGCGCAGCAGCAGCCACGATTCGAAGGAGCCCAGCGTGCCGCCGAGCTGCGCGCGCACGAGCTTGATGCGCTTCCAGAAGTCGTCGTCCTCGCGTGCCACCAGCGCGCCGGCGATGAGGTCGGAATGGCCGCCCAGGTACTTGGTGGCGGCGTGCATCACGATGTCGGCACCCAGCGTGAGCGGTTGCGAAAGCACCGGCGAGGCCACGGTGGAGTCGACGGCGACCTTGGCGCCGGCCGCATGCGCCAGCGCCACGGTGGCGGCCACGTCGGTGATGGTCCACAGCGGGTTGGCGGGCGTCTCGATCCACACCAGCCTGGTCTTGCCCGGCCTCAGCGCGGCTTTTACCGCGGCGGGGTCGGCCATGTCGATCAGCTCGACCTGCAGGCCCCAGTGCGTGGCGAAGTTCATCAGCCAGTTGCGCAGCGACCAGTACATCACCTTGGGCGCCAGCACGTGGTCGCCCGGGGCCAGGGCCTGGAACACCGCGGTGGCGGCGGCCATGCCGCTGGCGAAAAGGGCCGCGGCGGCGCCGTGCTCGAGTTCCTTCAGCACCGCCTCGGCCTGGTCGAAGGCGGGGTTGTCGGCGCGCGCGTAGACGCGCCCGCTGCGGTACTGGTTGTCGGGGTCGCGCAGGTAGGTGCTGGAGACGTGGATGGGCGGCGTGATGGCGCGCGTCTTCTCGTCGATCCAGCCCAGGGCCTGGGCGGCGATGCTTTCGGGTTTGACGTTCTTCGGGTTCATCTCGGTCTTCGGTGGGTCAGTGCGATGCCGCGCGTCGCGGCAGGGTGGCGGCCTGCTCGCCCAGGTCCCACAACAGGCCGGCCATCAACTCCAGCGCCTGGCGCACCACGGGCACCAGCAGGTGCTCGTCGGGCGCGTGCTGCGAGCAGGCGGCGTAGCTGTGGGGCACCCACACGGTGGGCAGGCCCAGGATGTCGGCGAACACGTCGTTGGGCAGCGAGCCGCCCAGGTTGGGCAGCAGCACGGGCGGTGCGCCGGTGCTGCGCTGAATGCTCTGCTGGGCAAAGCGCACCCAGGCGTTGTCGGGGTCCAGGCGCGTGGCGTTCATCACCACGGGCTCGCTCACCTCGATGCCTTCGAAGCCTTGCGCCTTCAGGTGGGCGAGCACGGCCTGGCGTAGCCGCGAGGTGTCGGTGCCGACCACGAAGCGCATGTGCATGTGCGCCTTGGCGTGGGGCGGGATGGCATTGATCGGGTGGTCGGGGTTGCCGGTGCGGTAAGCCAGCACTTCCAGGGTGTTCCACGCGATCACGCGTTCGGCCGGCGTCAGGCCGGGTTCGCCCCAGCTGTCGTCGACGGCAGGATCGCCCGCGTCGCCGCCGAAGCGCAGGCCCGCCAGCGCCGCCTTCACGTTGGCGGGGATGGGCGGCGGCCGCAGGGCGTCGACGAGGATGCGGCCGTTCGCATCGACCAGGCTGGCGATGGCGTTCGCCAGCACCGTGCCGGGGTTGCGCAGCAGGCCACCCCAGTTGCCGCTGTGGTGCGCGCCTTCGCGCAGGTTCAGCGTGAGGTCGAAGTTGGCCACGCCGCGCGAGCCCAGGAACAGCGTGGGCCGGTCGCGCGCCAGACGCGGGCCGTCGCTGGCGATCAGCACGTCGGCGGCCAGCGCCTTGCGCTGCGCCGTGCAGAACTCGGCCAGCCCCGGCGAGCCGGTCTCTTCACCCGTTTCCACCAGCCAGGTGACGTTGAAGCCCAGGCTGCCGCCGCGCGCCGCCAGCACCTGCGCCAGGGCGGCGATGTTGATGCTGTGCTGCCCCTTGTTGTCGGCCGTGCCGCGACCGTAGAGGCGGTCGCCCACCTGCTTCAGCGTCCAGGGGCCGTCGCCGCACGTCCAGCTCTTGTCCTGGCCGCGGATGACGTCGCCGTGGCCGTACATCAGCACGGTGGGCAGCTGGTCGCCCTCGTGGCGCCTGGCGATCAGCAGCGGGCCGAAGGGCGGCACCGGGTTGGGGTGGACCTGCGAGGTGAATCCCAATGCGGCCAGCGACGGCGCCAGTTCGTCGGCCAGGTAGCCCTGCAGCGCCGGGCCCGAGGCCGGATCCTGGCTCTCGGTGCGGATGGCCACGCGGCGCGCCAGGTCGCGCAGGAAGGCGCCGCTGTCGAAGTGCTGGCGCGCAGTGGCCAGCGCAGTCTCCCTGCTCATTCCGACTTGCCGACCAGCGTGTAGTGCTCGACGTTGGGTGCGCCGTTGAAGAAGGGCCCGACGATGGCGCGCCACTCGGCGAACAGCGGACCCTGGCGGAAGCCCACGGTGTGGTCTTCGAGCGTGTCCCAGAAGATCTGCAGGATGTAGCGCTCGGGGCTTTCGATGCCGTGGTTGACCTTGGCGCCCTGGAAGCCCTTGGCCCGGCTGGCCACGGTGGCCAGTCCGCGCTGGATGGCTTCTTCGAACGCGGCCTGCTGGCCGGGATGGATGCGGATATCGGCGATTTCGAGGATCACGGCAGGGCCTCCTTTGGCGAAGCCCGCAGTGTCCCACGGGATGGCGAACGCGTGCCCCGCCGGCGCTAGGCCCCGGTGTCGAACTGAGCGGAGTTCTTGCCTCTGAAGGGCGCGTAGAAGGCCTTGATGGCCGCCATGTCGCGGTCGATGTTGCCGGTGGTCTCGAAGACCGGCCCCAGGCCCAGCCGCTTGCTGCCGAAGTCGAGGTAGGTCAGCTGGATCGGCAGGCCGGCGCCGCGGGCGATGTAGTAGAAGCCGGTCTTCCAGTGCCGCACCTTGCTGCGCGTGCCTTCCGGCGGCACGATGAGCTGAACCGGGCCGCTGGCGGCGGTCAGCGCGTCGATCGAGGCCTGCACGAGGTTGTTGCTCTGTTCACGCCGCACCGCAATGCCACCCAGCCAGCGCATCACGGGGCCGAAGGGCGGCCGAAAGATCTGTGCCTTGCCCATCCAGTATGGGTGCAGGCGGAACACGAAGGCCGCCATCAGGGTGTAGGGCAGGTCCCAGTTGCTGGTGTGCGGGGCCGCGATGAGCACGCACTTCCCGGCCTGCGGCGACAACGATCCCTCCACCTTCCAGCCCGCCAGCTTGAAGAACGTGACCGAGCCCCAGCGCAGCAAGGTGTTGATGACGGGTGTGTCGAAAACGGTGAAGTGCATACAAACAGCATAACGTCGGCTGCCGGCTCCGGCCGGCGAAGATGCAGGAAAGAGCTGCAGGTGTGCAGGGTCGGGCCGTCGTGACAATCCGTCCGCCATGCCGCTTCCGCCATCGACCCCCTTCCCGTGCTGAAACTCGACAACGCCCGCAGCCGGCGCATCGGCATCGGCCTGATGAGCCTGGCCACGCTGTGCTTCGCGGCCCTGGACGCCACCGCGAAGTGGCTGGTGCAGGAGCTTCCGGTGATGGAAGTGGTGTGGCTGCGCTTCGTCACCCACGCCCTGCTGATGACGATCGTCCTGCTGCCTTCGCAAGGCACGGCGCTGTGGCGCATGCACAGCCCGAAGCTGCACCTGCTGCGCTCGGTGATGCTGGGCACCATGACGGCGCTGAACTTCTGGGCGTTGCAGTACCTGCAACTGGCCGAGACCGGCGCCATCCAGTTCTCGGTGCCGCTGCTCATCGCGCTGCTGTCGGCCTGGTGGCTGGGCGAGAAGCTGGGCACCGCGCGCTGGGCCGCCATCGTCGCCGGCCTGATCGGGGTGCTGCTGGTCGTGCGCCCCGGCACCGAGGGCTTCCACCCGGCCATCCTGCTGTCCGTGATGAACGCGCTGCTGTATGCCGCCTTCAACATGCTCACGCGCCGCATGGCGGCCACCGAGTCGCCGCAGTCCATGCAGCTCATCTCGGCCTACGGCGCGGCGCTGCTGCTCACGCCGCTGGCCTTGCCGGTGCTGGTGATGCCCAAGAGCGCGACCACCTGGGCGCTGATCTGCCTGTGCGGCCTGGTCGGCGGCTTCGGCCACCTCTTCGTGGCCATGGCGCACCGCTACGCCAGCGCGGCCGTGCTGGGGCCTTTCCTGTACCAGCAGATCCTCTACATGGTGTTCCTGGGCTGGCTGGTCTTCAGCCAGGTGCCCGACGCCTTCGTCGTGGCCGGGTCGGTGGTGGTGGTGGCCAGCGGCCTGTTCCTGCTGTGGACCGAGATGCGGCGGCGCTGACGGCCGCAGTCGCGCACAGCCCTATCGCTGGCGCGGATCGAGCGCGTCCCGCAGGCCGTCGCCCAGCAGGTTGAAGGCCAGCACCAGCCCGAAGATCGACAGCCCGGGCCAGATAGCCATCCAGGGCGCGTTGTCCATGTAGTTCTTGGCGGTGTTGAGCATGCTGCCCCAGCTGGGCGCCGGCGGCTGCTGGCCCAGGCCCAGGAAGGACAGGCTGGCTTCGGCGATGACGGCCGCCGCGATGGCCAGCGTCGACTGCACGATCAGCGGTGCGGTGATGTTGGGCAGCACGTGCTGCAGCGCGATGCGCCAGGGCGGATTGCCCACCGCGCGCGCGGCTTCCACGTAGTCTTCCACCTTCACCGACAGCACCTGGCCGCGCGTGAGCCGCACGAAGATG
Source organism: Rubrivivax sp. (assembly GCA_022843905.1). Taxonomy (GTDB): domain Bacteria; phylum Pseudomonadota; class Gammaproteobacteria; order Burkholderiales; family Burkholderiaceae_C; genus Rubrivivax. The sequence goes on along the minus strand of JALHMT010000003.1, from coordinate 252,464 downwards.
GGCGTGGCCGAGACGCCGATGGCGATCATGGCGTTGGTCAGGCTCGGGCCCATGAAGGCCGCCAGCGCGATGGCCAGGATGAGGAAGGGGCAGGCCAGGAAGGCGTCGGTGATGCGCGAGATCAGCGCATCGACCCAGCCGCCCAGGAAGCCGGCGGCCAGGCCGATGGGCACGCCGATGAGCAGCGTGATGCCCACCGACACCACGCCGGCCATCAGCGACGCGCGCGTGCCCCAGATGACGCGCGACAGCACGTCGCGGCCCAGCTCGTCGGTGCCGAACCAGTGCGCCGCCGAGGGCGCCTTGCGCACCGCGCTCCAGCTGGTGGCCACCGGGTCGTAGGGCGCCAGCCAGGGTGCGAAGACGGCCAGCACGATGAAGAACAGCACCACCGCCAGCCCCACCATCGCCGCCTTGCGCTTGAGCAGGCGACGCCCGGCGCGGCGCCAGGGGCCGGCGCGCGCAGCCTGGGCCGGCATCGGAATCGCGGCGGCCATCGTCAGTGCCTCAAGCGGGGGTTGACCGCGAAGTACGCCAGGTCGGCCAGCAGGTTCAGCAGGATGTAGGCCGTGGCCGTCACCAGCACCACGCCCTGCACCACGGCGTAGTCGCGGTTGAACACAGCATCGATGATCAGCTTGCCGAAGCCGGGGATGGTGAACACCTGTTCGGTGAGCACGGCGCCCGACAGCAGCGTGCCGAGCTCCAGCGCGCCCAGCGTGATGACTGGCGTCAGCGCATTGCGCAACGCATGGCGCAGCACCACCACGCGTTCGCTCAGTCCCTTGGCGCGAGCGGTGCGCACGTAGTCGGCCGACATCACCTGCAGCATGGCGCTGCGCGTGTGCCGCATCAGCACGGCGGCGATGCCGGTGCCCAGCACCACCGCCGGCATCAGCATCGCGGCCAGGTTGGCGCCCAGGTCCTCGAAGGGGCTGACGTAGCCCGACGCGGGCAGCCAGCCCAACTGCACCGAGAACAGCAGGATCATCATGATGCCGAGCCAGAAGTTCGGCATCGACAGCCCCGACAGCGCGAACACGGTGGCGCCGTAATCCCAGGGCGTGTCGCGCTTGACCGCGGCCAGGATGCCGGTGGGGATGCCGATGCAAAGCGCCACCAGCATCGACAGCAGCGCCAGCTGGATGGTCACCGGCAGCTTCTGCAGGATCAGTTCGAGCACCGGCTGCTGCGTGCGCACCGACTCGCCCAGGTCGCCCTGCAGGACGCCGCCCAGCCAGTACGCATAGCGCACGGGCAGCGGCTCGTCGAGATGCAGCTTCTCGCGCAGGTGCGCGATCAGCGCCGGGTCCTGGTCTTCGCCGGCGAGGATCATGGCCGGGTCGCCCGGCAGCAACTGCTGCAGGCCGAAGATCAGCATCGACACGAAGACCAGCGTCGGGACGACGCCGGCCAGTCGCTTGAGCAGGTACTCGAACATCGGTGCGCCCGGCTCAGGTCTTCAAGAGTCTCCTGCCCGCGCGTCAGTTCATCTTCAGGCCCTGCACACGCAGCAGCCCGTCGGGGATGCTGCGGATGCCGCTGAGCCGGGCGCTGTGCGCATAGAGCCAGTTGCGGTGGTACAGGTAGACGATGGGGCGGTCCTTCACGATGCGGGCTGCGACCTGCTCGTAGGCCTTCACGCGAGCGTCCATCGAGCCCGCGGTGCGCGCGATGTTGAGCTGCTCGTCGACCTCGGGCACGCAGATGCCGGCGTAGTTCAGCGGCTGCTTGCAGCCGACGAAGCTGAAGATGTTGCCGTCGGGGTCGGCGCGGCCGCTCCAGGCCAGCACGTAGGCTTCGTAGTCGCCCTTGTCGGCCAGGTTCAGCGAGGTGGCGAACTCGGTGGCCTGGATCTTCACGTCGAAGCCGGCTTCCTTGGCCATGGCCTGCACCACCTGCGCGACCTTCTGCGCGTCGCTGGTGGTGGGCGTCATCAGCGTGAAGCTCGGGTTGGGCACGCCGGCGGCAGCCAGCAACGCCTTGGCCTTGGCCACGTCGCGCTTGGGGATCGGTTGGCTCTTCGCATAGAAGGCATTGCTTGGCGCCACCCACTGGTTGCCGGCCGTGGCTTCGCCGTCCATCACCACCTGCACCAGGCCTTCGCGGTCCAGCGACAGCTCGAAGGCTTCGCGCACGCGGGCGTCGCGGCCCAGCGGGTTGCCCTGCGCCTTGTCGCTCTTGCCGATGTTGATGGTGATGCCCTGGTAGCCGATCTCGGTGATGCGTGTCACCTTCAGCCGGCTGTCGTTCTTCAGCGCGGCCATGTCCGACGAGGCCACGCGCTCGATGAAGTCGAGCTGGCCCGAGCGCAGGTTGGCCAGGCGCACGGTGGCGTCGGGAATCGGGGTGTAGGTGATGCGGTCGAAGTGGATCGCGCCCTTGTTCCAGTACTGCGGGAAGCGCTCGAACACGATGCGGTCCTGCGCGACGCGCTCGACGAACCGGTAGGGGCCGGCGCACACCGGCTTGGCCGCGAAGTTGGCGCCGGCGGCGGCGGCGGCCTTGGGCGACACCATCATGCCGGCGCGGTCGGCCAGCGCGGCCATCAGCGGCGAGAAGGGCGCCGACAGGTTCAGCCGCACGGTGGTGGGGTCGACCACGTCGACGCTGGTCACGGGGCGCAGTTCGCCGCTGCGGTTGCTGCCGGTGAAGGTCTTGTGGCGCTCGATGTTGAACTTGACGGCCGCGGCGTCGAACTTCTCGCCGTCGTGGAAGACGACGTCGTTGCGCAGCTTCATCGTCAGCGCCTTGTTGTCGGCCGACCACTGCCAGCTGGTGGCCAGCTGCGGCACGATATTGAGCTTCTCGTCGATGTCCACCAGCTTGTCGCACAGCGCCGAGAAGACGATGCGGCCGACGAAGGTGCGTGCGGTGGTGGGGTCCAGCGCGTCGGGGTCCTCGGCCAGGCCGATGCGCAGGGTCTGCGCCTGCGCGGTGGCGGCCAGTGCCAGCACGGCCGCTGGCAGCAGCGTCTTGAAGATCATGTTCATGGGTCGGGTCTCCTGAGGATGACGAAGGGGAGGGGGAACGGGAAACAACGCGCTCAGGCCGAGGGCGCTGCGGTGAAGGCCGATTGCAGGCGTGCCAGCCGCGGGTTGTGGCGCGCCGCGGTGATCAGCGCCGGTGGCGCTTCGATGTCCTGCCAGAAGTGGCAGGCCACGCCGTGCGAGCCCTCGGCCTGCCAGGCCGGCGAGCTGGCGCTGCAGGCCGGCCGGGCGTGCGGGCAGCGGGTGTGGAAGCGGCAGCCGGCCGGCGGGTTGCTGGGGCTGGGCACGTCGCCCTGCAGCACCGCGCGTTGCGAGACGGCCCCCGGCTGCGGGCGCGGAATGGCCGACAGCAGCGCCTGCGTGTACGGGTGGCGCGGGGACGCGAACAGCTCGCGCGTGTCGGCCAGCTCGACGATGCGGCCCAGGTACATCACCGCCACGCGCTGCGCGATGTGCTTGACCACCGCCAGGTCATGGGCGATGAAGATGTAGGCCAGGCCGAAGCGGCGCTGCAGGTCCTGCAGCAGGTTCACCACCTGCGCCTGCACCGACACGTCCAGCGCCGAGACCGCCTCGTCGCAGACGATCAGCCGCGGCTCGACGGCCAGCGCGCGCGCGATGCCGATGCGCTGGCGCTGGCCGCCCGAGAACTCGTGCGGGTAGCGCGCCGCATGGTCGGCGGCCAGGCCCACGGTGAGCAGCAGTTCGGCCACGCGCTCGGCGTGGCGGCCGCTGTGCAGGCCGTGCAGGCGCAGCGGCTCGGTCAGGATCTGGCCCACCGTCATGCGCGGGTTCAGCGACGAGAACGGGTCCTGGAAGATGATCTGCATGGCGCGGCGCTGGGCGCGCAGCGCGGCGGCGTCGAGCGTGCCGAGGTCGACGCCATCGAACACCACGCGGCCGGCGCTGGGCTCGATCAGCCGCAACACGCAGCGCCCCAGCGTCGACTTGCCGCAGCCCGATTCACCCACCACGCCCAGCGTCTGGCCGGCTTCGAGCGTGAAGTCGACGCCGTCGACCGCGCGCACCGCGCCGGCCACGCGGCCGAAGAGGCCGCGGCGGATGGGAAAGTGCTTCTCCAGGCCCGTGACCTGCAGCAGGGGTTTGCCGTTCACGTGGCCACCTCGTTGACTTGCGCCGCGAGCAGCACGTCGGGATCGAGCGGCGCCTTCCAGCAGGCCGAGGCATGGCCGGGCGCCACCGTGCGAAGTGGTGGTTCGGCGCTGCGGCACTGTGCGTCGGCGAAAGGGCAGCGCTCGGCGAAGCGGCAGCCCGGCGGGCGGCGCATCGGGTCGGGCACCTGGCCTTCGATGGAGGCCAGGCGCTCCTGCTCGATGTCCAGCCGCGGGATCGAGCCCAGCAGGCCCACGGTGTAGGGGTGCTGCGGCTGCTCGAACAGGGCCGCCACGGGGGCTTGTTCCACTGCGCGGCCGGCATACATCACCAGCACCTCGTCGGCGACTTCGGCCACCACGCCCAGGTCGTGCGTGATGAGGATGACGGCGGTGCCGCTGTCCTGCTGCAGCGAGCGCACGAGCTCGAGGATCTGCGCCTGGATGGTGACGTCCAGCGCGGTGGTGGGTTCGTCGGCGATCAGCAGGCGTGGTTCGCAGGCCAGCGCCATGGCGATCATCGCGCGCTGCCGCATGCCGCCCGACAGCTTGTGCGGGTACTCGTGCAGGCGTTGCTCGGGCGCCGGGATGCGCACGCGCCTGAGCATGTCCAGCGCGCGCTCCTGCGCCTGCGGGCGCCCGATGGCGCGGTGCCGCAGCAGGGCTTCGACGATCTGGTCACCGATGGTGAAGGCCGGGTTCAGCGACGACATCGGTTCCTGGAAGATCATTGCGATGCCGTTGCCGCGCAGGTCCTGCATCTCGCGCGCCGGCAGGGTGGTCAGCTCGCGGCCCTCGAAGCGGATCGAGCCGCCGGCGATGCGCCCGGGCGAGGCCACCAGGCCCATGATGGACAGCGAGGTCACGCTCTTGCCGCAGCCGGACTCGCCCACGATGGCCAGCGTGCGGCCGGCCTCGACGGCAAAGCTCAGCCCGTCGACGGCGGCGAACTCGCCGTCGTCGGTGCGGAACACGGTGCGCAGGTCGGCAACCTCGAGCAGGGCCATCGTCAGGACGTCTTGCGCGCGGCGTGGAAGCGCTCGACGGCGGCGTCGATGCGCACGCGGTCGAGCTCGCCCACCGGATCGTGGCGGCCGGGCAGGCAGGTGATGAAGGGCTGGAATCTCTGCAGGCTCACGGCGTAGAGCCTTTGCAATTCGCGTACCGGCTCGCTGTGGTCGTCCACGCGGATGTCCAGCGCCGGGTGGTCTTCGTCGTCGTGGACGCGCAGGGCGGCAGACTGTTTGCCGCGCTTGTCGCCGCCGGCGTCTTCGCCGGCGGCCAGCGCGGCGATCAGCCTTTCGGCCAGCGGCTGCCCGCTGGAGTCGATGAAGGCCTGCGCCGTGGCCTCGATCACCTGCGGGCCGGCCAGCATGTTGCCGGCGACGCTGAAGTCTTCGTGCAGGCGGTGGCCGCACCAGTCGATACAGGCGGCCCCGGTGTGGCCCGCACCGGGGCCGGCGGCGCCCAGCACGTGCAGCTGGCGTTGATCGCGGCCCGCGTCGGTGGCGATCAGCGCCGCCACGACCGCCGCCGAGGCGTGGCCCTGGGCCAGCAGCGACAGCCCGGCCGGGCCGTACAAGGGATTCATCAAGGCTTGCGTGGCCACGGCGCCGACACCGCGTCGCGTGTGCATGCACAGCGCGCCGACCGCGAAGAAGCGGCTCGCGATGGCGATGCCGAAGCGACCTTCTTCGTCGCGTGCAAGGATGGACCAGGTCATGAGGGGCTCTGGGGGCGGCAAGCCGTGCTGGATCGCCCAGGCACAGCGTGCCAAATCCTACCATTACGCACCAATGCGAGGCGCCCAGGCCGAGGACTGTGGCCCTTGCGAGGACCATGGGCGACAGCCCCTGCAAGCCAGTTTGCTCAGGAGCTCGGCGAGAGCCCGGACTGACACCGCGCCCGAGGCGGCCCAATCCGAACCAAATGCCGATCGGCCTCGTGCCGCGCCAACGAAGTGCTGGACGAGGATGGCGGCGGCGAAGTCTTCGTCTGGGCCGTGCTTGGGGCGGTGCCTTCGATGCGCGAGACGACCTTTTCAGGAAGTTTCGGGCGTTTGGGCAAGCGGCGAAGGGAACGGGCCACTCGCGGTCGCCGCAGTGCCCATCCGGCTCACACCCCCAGCAGCCGCCCCATGGTCTCGCCGTCGGCGGCCAGCGTCGCCGAGTCGCCCTGCAGCACGACGACCCCTTTTTCCAGCACCATCGCGCGGTCGGTGTGGGCCAGCACGCTGCGGTAGTTGCGGTCGACGATCAAGGTGCTGATGCCGGTGCCGCGGATCTCGCCGATGACGCGCCAGATCTCGGCCACGATCAGCGGCGCCAGGCCTTCGGTGGCTTCGTCCAGGATCAGCAGCTCGGGGTTGGTCATCAGCGCACGGCCGATGGACAGCATCTGCTGTTCGCCGCCGCTGAGCTGCTGCCCGCCGTGCCCCAGGCGTTCGGCCAGGCGCGGGAAGGTCGACATCACGCGGTCGAAGGTCCAGTCGCTGCGACCTGCCACGCCGGCGCGGGCTGCCATCAACAGGTTCTCGCGCACCGAGAGATTCGGGAAGATGCCTCGGCCCTCGGGCACGTAGCCGATGCCCAGTCGCGCCATCTTCTCGGGCGGCTGGCCGCTCATGTCTCGTTCGCGCCAGTGCACCGTGCCCGAGGCGGCACGCACGAAGCCCAGCACCGAGCGGATGAGCGTCGTCTTGCCCATGCCGTTGCGGCCCAGCAGCCCCAGTGCCGTGCCGGCCGGCAGCGCCAGGCTCACGCCGCGCAGCACGTGGCTGTCGCCGTAGTAGGTGTTGAGGCCGTCGACTGCGAGCATGTCAGTGGTCTGAACCGAGATAGGCCACCTGCACTTGCGGGTTGCGGCGGATGCTCTCCGGGTCGCCGGTGGCGATGACCTCGCCGTTGACCATCACCGTGATGCGTTCTGCGACGCGGAACACGGCGTCCATGTCGTGCTCCACCAGCAGCACGGCGTGGCCCGACTTCAGCTGCTGCAGCACCTGCAGCATGCGGTCGGTCTCTTCGGCGCCCATGCCGGCCAGCGGTTCGTCGAGCAGCAGCACGCGCGGTTCGGTGGCCAGGCACATGGCGATCTCCAGCTGCCGCTTGCCGCCGTGGCTGAGCGAACCGGCGGTGCGCCTTGCCAGGTCGGCCAGGCCGGCGGCAGCCAGTGCTTCTTCGGCGATACGACCGCTGGCAGGGCAGCGCGCCGCACTCTCCCACAGCGCCCAGGGCCGCGCGTGGGCGGCCTGTGCGCTGAGGCGGCAGTTCTCGAAGACGCTGAACTCCGGAAAGATCGTGGTGCGCTGGTAGCTGCGGCCGATGCCGGCGCGTGCACGCCTGGGCTGCGGCCAGGCGGTGATGTCCTGGCCTTCGAGCAGGATGCGGCCCTCGCTGACCGGCATCTCGCCGCTGAGCATGTTGACGAGGGTCGACTTGCCGGCGCCGTTGGTGCCGATCACGGCGTGCACTTCGCCCAGACGGAAGTCGAGCGAAGCCCGGTTGACGGCCGTGAGTCCGCCGAAGCGGCGCGTCAGGCCTTCGCAGGCAAGCAGCGGGTTCACTTCTCGCTCCCGCGCTTCGTGAACAGGCCGACCAGACCGATGAGCCCCTTGGGCAGCAGCGCCACGAAGGCGATGATGGTGAAGCCCAGCGTGAGCTGCCAGTGGTCGGCCAGGAAGCTGCCGACGAAGCCCGGCGTGGCGTAGAGCTCCTTGAGCAGCACGAAGGCCGCCGCGCCGATGACGGCGCCGCGCAGGTGGCCGATGCCGCCCAGGATGATCATCAGCAGCACGGCGCCGCTCTCGTGCCAGCTCAGCAGCTCGGGGTTGACGTAGCCGTCCTTCACCGCCAGCAGGAAGCCGGCCAGCCCGGCCAGCGCGCCGGCCAGCACGAAAGCGGCGAGCTTGTAGAAGTAGGTGGGGAAGCCTGCTGCGCGCATGCGCTGTTCGTTGACGCGTATGCCGGCCAGCGCATGGCCGAAGCGCGAGCGCGCCACCAGCGCCAGCAACCCGTAGGTGACCACCAGCGCGGCCAGCGCCAGGTAGTAGAAGTGCAGCTTGTCGCCGCCATCCAGCGGCCCCAGCACCGGCCGCACGTTGAGGTAGATGCCGTCGGTGCCGCCGCCGAGCTTGGTGTCGTGGAACACGAAATAGGCCATCTGCGCGAAGGCCAGGGTGACCATGATGAAGTACACACCCTTGGTGCGCAGGCTCAAGGCCCCCATGAACACGGCATAGGCCGCTGCCACGCCCATGCAGGTGAGCATCAGCACCAGCAGGTTGGCGGGGTCGTTCTCCGGCGAGGCCAGCACGGTGACGTAGGCGCCCAGCCCGAAGAAGGCGGCGTGACCCAGGCTGACCAGGCCCGTCATGCCCACCAGCAGTTCCAGGCTTAGCGCGAAGATCGCCAGTACCATGATCTTCACGACCAGGTCGCTGGTGTAGGGCGTCAGCACCGCGGGCAGCGCGGCTAGCAGCAGCGCCACCACGATCGGCAGCCAGCGCGACACAGGATGGGGGGCGTCAGTACCCACGGCGCATGAGGCCTTCCGGACGCCAGACGAGGATGACCGCCATCAGCAGGTAGACGCCGATGCCGCTCAGCTCGGCGAAGAACACCTTGCCGAAGGTGTCGACCACGCCCACCAGCAGCGAGGCGATGAGCGCGCCGCTGATGGAGCCGATGCCGCCGATCACCACCACCACGAAGCAGATGATCAGCACGTGGCCGCCCATGCCGGGGTACACGCTGCTCATGGGCGCGGCGATCATGCCGGCCAGCGCGGCCAGCGCCACGCCGCCGGCGAACACGATGCGGTACAGCCGCGTGATGTCGATGCCCAGGCCGCGCACCATGTCGCGGTTGCTGGCGCCGGCACGGATCATCATGCCCAGCCGCGTGCGGTTGACCACCAGGTACAGCGCCACGCCGATGACGATGCAGGCGGCCGAGGCGAACAGCCGGTACACCGGGTAGGTCATCAGCTCGCCCAACGGCAGCGTGCCGGCCAGCCAGTCGGGCGCCTTCACGCCGTGCACGTCGTTGCCCACCAGGATGGAGCGCAGTTCCTCGAAGACGAGGATCAGCGCGTAGGTCATCAGCACCTGCTGCAGGTGCTCGCGGTCATAGAGGAAGCTGAAGAAGATCCACTCCAGCAGGTAGCCGACGGCCGCTGCCAGCAAGGTGCCCACCAGCAGCATCAGCAGGAAGTTCTGTCCGAAGTAGGGCGCAATGGAAAACGCCAGGTAGGCGCCCATCATGTAGAAGCTGCCGTGGGCGAGGTTGATGACGCCCATGATGCCGAAGATCAGTGTCAGCCCCGAGGCCACCAGGAACAGCAGCAGCCCGTACTGGACGGCGTTCAGGCACTGGACGAGGAAGGTGGCGAGGTCCACGTGGGGCGAGGGCGGTGGTCGAGAAAACGGGCGGCCAGCGCCGCCCGTCCGGAAGGGTCGCGAGCTTAAGCCATCACATCTTGCAGCCGCGCGCCGGGTCCGGCAGCACCTTCACGGCAATGCCGGTCATGACGTTCTCGCGGCCCTTGACCTCGCGGATGTAGAAGTCTTGCACGGGGTTGCCGGCGGCCGACAGCGTGTACCGGCCGCGCGGGCTGTCGATGCTGGTCTTGCGCATCGCCGCAACCATCGCGTCGCGCTTGCTGAAGTCGCCCTTCACCGCCGTCAGTCCGGCGGCCAGGATCTGTGCCGCGTCGTAGCCCTGCACCGCGTAGACGTCGGGCTGGATCTTGTTGGTCACCGCATACTTGTTGCGGAAGGCGGTGTTGCGCGGCGTGTCGATGCCGTCGGCGTAGTGCAGCGCGGTCAGCAGCCCTTGCGCCGACGCGCCCTGCGCCTCCAGCGTGCCGTCGGTGAGGAAGCCCGACCCCATCAACGGGACCGTCTTGCGCAGGCCGGCGCCGTCGTAGTCCTTGACGAACTTCACCGCGCCGCCGCCGGCGAAGAAGGCGAAGACGACGTCGGGCTTCTGCGCCGCGATCTCGGTCAGCAGGGCCTGGAACTCGACGTTGGGGAAGGGCAGCGTCAGCTCCTTCATGACCTTGCCGCCGCCCTTTTCGAAGGCCTCGGTGAAGCCCTTGACGGTCTCGTTGCCCGCGGCGTAGTTCCAGGTGATGGTCATCGCGCGCTTGTAGCCCTTCTGCGCCGCCAGCACGCCGGTGGCGAACCCGGGCTGCCAGTTGCTGAAGCTGCTGCGCAGGATGTTCGGCGCGCACAGCGGGCCGGTGATGGCGTCGGCACCGGCGTTGGGCACGATCAGCAGCGTGTTGCTTTCCTTGGCGGCGCGCGCCATGGCCAGGGCCACGCCGCTGTGCACGGTGCCGACGATGACGTCGACCTGGTCGCGCTTGATGAGCTTGTTGACGTTGTCGGTGGCCTTGCTGGGGTCGCTCTCGTCGTCGACCTTGAAGTACTGGATCTC
>JALHMT010000003.1:0-241822 GCA_022843905.1 Rubrivivax sp. | reverse complement strand
ACGCCGCTGTGCACGGTGCCGACGATGACGTCGACCTGGTCGCGCTTGATGAGCTTGTTGACGTTGTCGGTGGCCTTGCTGGGGTCGCTCTCGTCGTCGACCTTGAAGTACTGGATCTCTCGGCCGCCGAGCTTGCCGCCCTGCTCGGCCACGTGCAGCCTGAAGCCCTTTTCGATGGCGTCGCCCAGGGCGGCGAAGGTGCCGGTGGCCGGCAGCATGAGGCCGACCTTCAGCGGCGCGGTCTGCGCCTGGCTGGACAGGGTGAAGGTCGCCAGCGCGGCGGCGGTGAGGGCAAGACGAAGGCTCATGAGGTCATCTCCGGAAGGCGGAATGTCGGATGCGGGGAGCATGCCCCGGGGCGCAGGGGCAGGCAAGCGGGGTTTGCCGGGGGCCGCGCGGGCCCGAGGCGGCTCAGTTCAAGGGCAGTCCCACGTAGTTCTCGGCCATCGCCGTCTGCGCCGCCTTCGAACCCACGAGGTAGCTCAGTTCTGCCAGCTGCATGTGGTGGCCGAAGCTGCCGTTCTCGGGGAAGCGGTGCATCATCGAGGTGAACCACCAAGAGAAGCGTTCGGCCTTCCAGACGCGCGCCAGCGCCAGCGCCGAGTAGTGCTCGATGCCGCCGGCGTTGCCGCGGTAGTGCTCTTCGAAGCAACGCGCCAGCAGGCCGACGTCGGAGGCCGCCAGGTTCAGCCCCTTGGCGCCGGTGGGAGGCACGATGTGGGCCGCGTCACCGGCCAGGAACAGGCGGCCGAAGCGCATTGGCTCGGCGACGAAGCTGCGCAGCGGGGCGATGCTCTTCTCGATCGACGGGCCGGTCACCAGGCGCTCGGCGTCTTCTGCGGGCAGGCGGGCGCGCAGTTCGTTCCAGAAGGCTTCGTCGGACCAGTTCTCGACGTGGTCGTCGAGCGAGCACTGCACGTAGTAGCGGCTGCGCGTGTGGCTGCGCATGCTGGCCAGCATGAAGCCGCGCTCGGTGTGGCCGTAGATCAGTTCATGGTGCACCGGCGGCACGTCGGCCAGCACGCCCAGCCAGCCGAAGGGATAGACCTTCTCGTGCTGGCGGATGGCGCCGGCCGGCACGCTGGCGCGGCTCACGCCATGGAAGCCGTCGCAACCCGCGATGAAGTCGCATTCGACGCTGTGCCGCACGCCGTCCTTCGTGAAGCTCACGCTCGGCGCATCGCCGTCGAAGCCTTCGACGGCGACGTCCTGCGCCTCGTAGAAGGTGGTCCGGCCGACGTCGGCGCGGTGGTCCATCAGGTCGCGCGTCACTTCGGTCTGGCCGTAGACCATCACGCGCTTGCCGGTCAGTCCCTGCAGGTCGATGCGGTGCCGCTGGCCCTCGAAGACGAGGTCGAAGCCGTCGTGCGGCAGGCCTTCGGCATGCATGCGCCGGCCCACGCCGACCTGGTCCAGCAGGTCGACGGCCACCTGTTCCAGCACGCCGGCACGGATGCGGCCCAGCACGTACTCCGGGCTGCGCTGCTCGATGATCACGTTGTCGATGCCGGCGCGGTGCAGCAGGGCGCCGAGCAGCAGGCCGGCCGGGCCGGCGCCGACGATGGCGATCTGGGTACGCATGGTCTGTCTCCGATCAGGACGCTTGAGCGGAGGCAAATCTAAGGCCGCCGGGCCTGGCACTCAATGGACGGATGCGGCAGAACATTGAACAATCCGAACATCCATGCCCTCGAAAACCCACCCCTCCAGGCCTCTTCCACGCCGCGCCGCGCGGCCCGTGGCGGCACCGCTGCCGGCCTACAGGCTGTATGGCGAGCGCGATTCTTCGGGCATGGGGGAGATGCTGCACGTCGAATCGATCGCGCAGCGCAGCCGCCTGCACGACTGGGAGATCCGACCGCACCGCCACGAGAATCTCTTTCAAATTCTGGTCATCCGTCGCGGCCGCGTGGTGGCCCTGCTCGACGGCCGGGAAGTGGCACTGGACGGACCCTGCGCGATCACGGTGCCGGTGCTGACCGCCCACGGATTCCGCTTCAGCGAGGACGTCGACGGCCTGGTCTTCACCATCGTCGCGCAGCAGGTGCAACGCCTGACCGCGGAAGATCCCGCCTGGCACGAGGCCGTCTGGCAGTTGCGGGCGCTGGCGCTGCGAGCAGATGCCGCGTCGCTGCAGGGCGCGGCCGATGCGCTGCGCGACGAACTGCAGGGCCACGCGCCGTGGCGACATCTTGCGGTCGACGCCGCCTTGCGCAGGCTGCTGCTGGCGCTGGCCCGCGCAGCGCCGGGCGCGGCCCTGCCTGCCGGTACCGCCGCGTCGCCGGCACTGCGGCACGTGCAGCGGCTGCGCGAGCTGGTCGACGCGCAGTACCGCCTGCAGCCCGGCGTGGTGGCGCTGGCGAGGCAGCTGGGCATCACGCCCACCCAGCTCAACCGCGTCTGTCGCCAGGTGCTGGGTCACTCCACGCTGGGGGTGCTGCACGCGCGCCTGCTGCTGGAAGCGCAGCGCGACCTGGCCTACACCACCATGAGCATCAAGCAGATCGGCCTGGCGCTGGGATTTTCGGACGCCGGCTACTTCACGCGCTTCTTCCAGCGCGGCGCCGGCTGCACGCCGTCCGCATGGCGCGCCGGCGCGGCCGGTGCCGGCCGCTGAGTCAGACCTTCTCGAGCAGGACGGCGATGCCCTGGCCCACGCCGATGCACATCGTGCACAACGCGTAGCGGCCGCCGACGGCGTGCAGCTGGTTCACCGCGGTGGTGGCCAGGCGCGCGCCGCTGGCGCCCAGCGGGTGGCCCAGCGCGATGGCGCCGCCGTTCGGGTTGACACGCACGTCGTCGTCGTCCAGGCCCAGGTCTCGCAGCACGGCCAGGCCCTGGGCGGCGAAGGCCTCGTTGAGCTCGATGACGTCGATCTGCGCCAGCTTCAGGCCGGCCAGCTCCAGCACCTTTCGCGTGGCCGGTGCCGGGCCGATGCCCATGATGCGCGGCGCCACGCCGGCCGTGGCCATGGCCAGCACGCGGGCGCGCGGCGTCAGCCCGTGGCGTGACGCCGCCTTCTCGGTGGCCAAGAGCAGCGCGCAGGCGCCGTCGTTCACGCCGCTGGCGTTGCCGGCGGTCACCGTGCCGTCGGGCCGCACGATGGGCTTGAGCCGGGCCAGCGCTTCCAGCGAGGTTTCGCGCGGGTGCTCGTCCTGCGTCACCACGACCGGGTCGCCCTTCTTCTGCGCCAGCGTCACCGGCGTGATCTCGGCGGCGAAGAAGCCGCGCTTCTGGGCCGCCACCGCCTTGAGCTGGCTGGCCAGCGCCATCAGGTCCTGGGCCTCGCGTTCGATGTGGAAGTCGCTGGCGACGTTCTCGGCCGTTTCGGGCATGGAGTCGACGCCGTACTGCTCCTTCATCAGCCGGTTGACGAAGCGCCAGCCGATGGTGGTGTCGTAGACGGCGTTGCTGCGGCTGAAGGCGCTGTCGGCCTTGGGCATCACGAAGGGCGCTCGGCTCATGCTTTCCACGCCGCCGGCGATCATCAACTGCGCCTCGCCGGCGCGCAGGGCGCGCGCAGCGCTGCCCAGTGCGTCCAGGCCCGAGCCGCACAGGCGGTTGACGGTGCCGCCCGGCACCTGCATCGGCAGGCCCGCCAGCAGTGCGGCCATGCGGGCGACGTTGCGGTTGTCCTCGCCGGCCTGGTTGGCGCAGCCATACAGCACGTCGTCCACCGCCGCCCAGTCCACGCCGGGGTTGCGCGCCATCAGCGCCTTGATGGGCAGGGCGGCAAGGTCGTCGGTGCGCACCGACGAAAGCGCGCCACCGTAGCGGCCGAAGGGCGTGCGCTGGGCATCGCAGATGTAGGCATGTGGCATGGCATCGCTCCGGTGCGGGGGTGTGCGGCATTCTAGGCAGGCCCTGCCTCGTGCACGGTCCAGGTGCATCGAGGGCCCGGGGCGGTCGCGATCCGTGACGGATTGCCGGCCCGTGCCGACCCCTGGGTGGCTGGTTCAAGAATCTCTCCCAGGCCGCCGAAATGGCCTGAAGAAGGGCCCGTACAGGGCCTGTGGATTCTCGCCAGCGAGTGCTTATGTCCCAAACGGTGGCCGTCGACGATCTCAGGATTGGCATGTTCATCCACCTCGATGTGGGTTGGATGGCGCATCCGTTTCCGCTGTCGAGCTTTCGCATCGCGAGCGCCGAAGAGATCGCACGCATCCGCACACTGGGACTGCAGCAACTTCGCTGGAGCCCCGAGAAGAGCCTGGTCGAAGAGCCCGCGCTCGCGCAGGGAGACCCGGGCGACGACGTGCCGGCCCCTGCCGCCACGCCTTCGGAATCCGCCGCGGACGCGGCCTCGCTCAAGCGCGCGCTGCTGACGCAGCAGAGGGCCGCCGCGCGCCAGTGCGACGAGCAGTACGGCGAGGCCAGCGGGGCGCTGCGCCGTATCGTCTCGCAGGCGGTGGACCAGCCGGGCCAGGCGCGCAGCGACACCGAAGGGCTGACCCGCGCCCTGCTCGACAAGATGCTGGGCGACAGCGAGATGTGCATCCTGGTGCTCAGCGGCAATGCCGGGGAGAAGCCCACCGCGCACGCGATGAACGTCACCGTGGTCTCGCTGCTGATGGCGCGCGTGCTGGGGCTGCCCGAGCAGGACATGCTGGACGTCGGCGTCGGCGCCTTGCTGCACGACATCGGCAAGCTCGAACTGCCGCACCGCGTGCACCACCTCGACGACCGCTTCACGCAGGCCGAAGTCAACGCCTACCGCGACCACGTGCGGCTGGGCGTGCTGCACGGCCAGCGCATGGGCCTGTCGCCGGGTGCGCTGCAGGTCATCGCGCAGCACCACGAAAGTGCCGACGGCAGCGGCTTCCCGTCGCGGCTGAACATGGACCGCATGTCCCCGGCCGCACGCATCGTCTCGATGGTCAACCGCTACGACAACCTGTGCAACCCGCACGTGGTGGGCCGCTCGCTGACGCCGCACGAGGCGCTGTCCCGCCTGTTCGCGCAAGGTCGCGGCAAGTTCGACGGCTCGATGCTGAACGCCTTCATCCGGATGATGGGCGTGTACCCGGCGGGCTCCATCGTCCAGTTGACGGACGACCGCTACGGCATCGTGATGAACGTCAACTCGTCGCGACCGCTCAAGCCGCGCGTGCTGGTGCACGACGCCCGCGTCCCGCGCGACCAGGCGCTGCTGCTGAACCTGGCCACCGAGCCGGACCTGGGCATCCGCCGCAGCCTGCCGATGGCGCAGCTGCCCGACACGGCCCGACAGTATCTGCAGCCCACCCCGCGCGTGGCCTACTTCTTCGAGCCCGCGGCCAGCCTGGCCGTCGCCGGGGCGTGATGAGCGCACAGCGCACGCGTGCATTGGTAGCGGCCTGGGGCCCCGTGCTCGAGGCGCTGCCGGACGCCGCCTGGGTGGTCGACACCCGAACCCGGCGCGTCGTGCTGGTCAACGATGCGGCCTGCCAGCTGCTGGGAGCCGAGCGAGACGCGCTGGTCGACATGGCCGCAGACAGCATGATCGCCGGCACCGAGGACATGGCCTTCTGGGCCTCGAGCGACGGCGAAGTGGCCGCCGGGCTGTGCAGCGAGACCGTGATCTACACCACCCAGGGCCGCCTCGTGCCGGTGCTGCGCAGTGTGCGTCCGATGGAGGAGGGTGGCCGCGGCCACGCCCTGGTGCGCCTGACGGACTTCAGCGCGCAGCGCCGCGCCGAGGACGAACGCGAGACCGTCGTGGCGGAACTGCAGGCCACGCTGGAGGCCACCGCCGACGGCATCCTCGTCACCGACCTCGACGGGCGCGTTCGCGCGTGCAATCGCCGACTGGCCGAGATCTGGAGCATGTCGCTGGCGCTGTTCGATTCCCGCGACGAGAAGGCCCTGGCCGACTGGATGCGCTGCAGCGTGGTCGACCCCGAAGCCTATGTGCGTCGCCTGAAGGCCCTGCAGGACACCCCGCTGCTGGGCAGTACCGAACGCCTCACCCTGCACACCGGGCAGGTGCTGGAGCGCGTGACGCGGCCGCTGTGGTGCCGTGGCCGGCCGCAGGGCCGGGTCTTCAGCTTTCGCGACATGACCGAGAGCCTGGCCACCGACCAGCGGATCGCCCTCGTCGCCTCGACGGACCCCCTGACCGGCCTGCCCAACCGGCGCCTGCTGGCGGAGACCGTGGCCGCCGCCGCCGGCACCTCGCGCCGAACCGGACGGGGTTTCGCGCTGATGGTCATCGACCTGGACCACTTCCGCCACGTCAACGACACCCTGGGCCACGAGATCGGCGACCAGGTGCTGAAGGACCTGGCACGCCGCATCCAGGGTTGCATGCGCGAGGACGACCAGCTCGCGCGCATCGGCGGCGACCAGTTCGCGCTGCTCGTCGAAGGCGCCGACACGGCCGCCGCCGAGGCCATGGCGCGCCGTGTGCTGGCCCTGGTGGCCCAGCCCTGCAACCTCGACGGCGTGCAGTTCACCATCACCTGCAGCGTGGGCGTGGCGCTGTGCCCGGCCAATGGCAGCACGCTGGACCAGCTGGTCACCCACGCCGAGGCGGCGATGCGCCAGGTCAAGGACGCCGGGCGCGCCAACTACCGCATCTACCAGACGCGGGCGCACGCCGACTTCCGCAAGCACATGACGCTGGACCACGCCATGCGGCAGGCGCTGGTGAGCGGACGCTTCAAGCTTCACTTCCAGCCCCAGGTGCACCTGGAATCGGGCCGTCTGGTGGGCGCTGAAGCGCTGATCCGCTGGCGCGATCCCGAGCTCGGCGACGTCTCGCCGGCCCAGTTCATCCCGGTGGCCGAAGAAACCGGCTTCATCATCGCCATCGGCGACTGGGTGCTGTCGCAGGCCGTCCGCCAGGCGGCGCTGTGGCAGCAGCGCGGCACCCCGGTCCCGATCGCCATCAACGTCTCGGCGCTGCAGTTCCAGCAGGGTCAGTTCGTCGACCGCGTGGCCAGCGTGCTGGCCGTCAGCGGGCTGCCGCCGTCGTTGCTGGAACTGGAGCTCACCGAATCCATCCTCGTGCGCGACGCCGAAGACGCGCTGCACCGGCTGCAGGCGCTGTCGCGGCTGGGCGTGAAGCTTTCGATCGACGACTTCGGCACCGGCTATTCGAGCCTGGCCTACCTCAAGCGCTTTCCCATCGACAAGCTCAAGGTCGACCGCAGCTTCGTCCAGGGCCTGCCCGACGACGACAGCGACGTCGGCATCGTGCGCGCCATCCTTCAGATGGCGCGCGCCTTGAACATGAAGGTGGTCGCCGAAGGCGTGGAGACCGAGACGCAGCGCCAGTTCCTGCTGGGCGAAGGTTGCGACATGTTCCAGGGCTTCCTGTTCGCGCCGGCGCTGGACCACCTCAGCTTCGAACGCCGCCTGCTGTCCGCGCGCGATCCGCAGGCGGCGCCGCTGATGAGGCTGGTGCACGGCTGACGGCCGTCCCGCAGGGCCTGCGGCCGCCGCGGCGGCAGGCCGGCTCGGCGCACAATCGGGGGACCGTCACTCCTTCGAAAGCGCCCCATGCTCTACAAGTTCAAGTCCAAGGCGGCCGGCGACCTGATCATGCTGGGCCCCAACGGCGACGAGCTCATGCGCCTGATCGGCCGCGAGCCCGCAGCGCAAGGCATCATCGAGGTCGATGCCATGCCCGAGGCCCTGCGGCAGATCGAGGCCGCCGTGGAGGCCGAAGAATCCCTGCGCCGCGCCCAGGCTGCCGGCGCCAGCCAGGAAGAGCGCGACGGCAAGGGCGAGCTGCGCGTCGGGCTGCGCCAGCGGGTGTGGCCGATGGTCGAGATGATGCGCCGGGTCCACGCAGCCGGAGCTCCCATCGTCTGGGGCGTATGACGTGAGGCTGTGGACGGCGGCGTGGAGCAACGGTGACGCCATCCCGGCGAAGTACGCCGCCGGGCGGCTGGAGCCCGACGGGCGCGTGGTCGTGGGCGAGAACCTCAACCCGCCGCTGGCCTGGGCCGATCTGCCCGCGGGCACGCGCTCGCTGGCACTGATCTGCCATGACTTCGACGTGCCGGGCGTGGCCGACGACGTGAACCGACCCGGGCGTGAGGTGTCCGCCGAGCTGCCGCGCGTCGAGTTCTTCCATTGGGTGCTGTTCGACCTGCCCCCGCAGTTGCGTGGCATGGCCGAGGGCGAGTTCAGCCGCGGCTTCGTGCCGGGGGGCAAACCGGGGCCGGAGACGCTGCACGGCGCGCGCCAGGGTCTCAACGACTTCAGCGCCTGGTTCGCCGGCGACCCGGCGCTGGCCGGCCGCTACCACGGCTACGACGGACCCTGGCCGCCCTTCAACGATGCGCTGGTGCACCACTACGTCTTCGCGCTCTACGCGCTCGACCTGGCCAGACTGCCGCTGGAAGGGTCGATCACCGGTGCACGGCTGCGCGAGGCCATGCACGGCCACGTGCTGGCCACGGCGACCTTTTCGGGCACCTATACGCTGAACCGGCGACTGCTGGACGCGCAGTGACGATGCCGCAGGCGACGCGGGTGGTGTTGATCCGCCACGGCCAGACGGCCTGGAACGTCGGCACGC
This sequence comes from Rubrivivax sp., assembly GCA_022843905.1. GTDB lineage: Bacteria > Pseudomonadota > Gammaproteobacteria > Burkholderiales > Burkholderiaceae_C > Rubrivivax. The sequence continues at coordinate 233,313 of JALHMT010000003.1, read as the reverse complement.
GCATCCAGGGTCAGCTGGACATCCCGCTGAACGAGCACGGCCTGTGGCAGGCCTCGCGCATGGCCGAGGTGCTGGTCGACGAAGGCCTGCAGGCGGTCTACAGCAGCGACCTGCTGCGTGCGCGTGCCACGGCCGACGCGCTGGCCTCGCGCACCGGTCTGGCGGTGCAGGACGAGCCGGCGTTGCGCGAGCGCGCGTTCGGTCGCTTCGAAGGTCGCACCTATGCCGAGATCGACATCACCTGGCCCGGCGAGGCCCTGCGCTGGCGGCAGCGCGACCCCGCCTTCGCGCCGCCCGAGGGCGGCGAGAACCTGATCGACTTCTCGGCGCGCTGCGTCGATGCGGCGTCGCGCCTGGCGGCCCGCCACCCCGGCGAGGCCATCGCGCTGGTCACGCACGGCGGTGTGCTGGACAGCCTGTACCGTGCTGCCGTCGGCCTGCCGCTGCAGGCGGCGCGCAGCTGGGCGCTGGGCAACGCCAGCATCAACCGGCTGCTCTTTGCTGCCGGGCGATTCACCCTCGTGGGCTGGAACGACGACGCCCACCTGCAGGAGGATCCGGACCCGCCGATCCAGAATGCCGAAGGCGGCTGAAAGCCGCCTTCGATGCCGCCGACGCCTACTGGCGCACCTCGCGCCACGCCGACTTCGCCGGTTGCGGCGGGCCGGGGCTCCACGAAGGTGGCGTGCCGCGCCGTCCGTCGAAGTCCTGCACCAGGCCGCGGGCGCGGCCGTCTCGCGTGACCACGGCCGTCACGCCGGTGGCGTTGGCCGTGGCCGAGACCGTCGTGGAAACGAAGTCGGCGCCGGCGAACTTGTCGCCCTTCTTCACGTCGATCACGTACAGGTAGGACGACGCCGAGCAATCGGTGCCGCCGTTCTTGTTGGTGACGAAGGCGACGGCGCCGAAGGCCAGGGCCGGTCGGGTGTTGGCCTGTTCGCCGGCCGGCAGGTCCATGTACCAGCCGCGGCCGGTGGCCCAGTCGACCTGCGCGGCCGTGATGGTGTCGGTCGAGCGGGTGTAGGTCTGCTGTACCAGCGAAGAGCGCGGGGTGGTCAGGGTGGCACCATCCTTGATGGCGTAGATGCTCTGCACGTGGTTGACGCCGAAGTCGGTGATGTCGAGCATGCGCCCGGTGGGCACGATGATCACGTCGTGGCCGTCGATGCGCGTGACCTCCGGGGCGGCGGTCACGGGCTGGGCGATGCCCGTCGGCCCCGTCAGGGCGGCCAGCTTCACGGGCGCCGACTTGAGCTTCATGTCGAACTTCCAGACGTTGCCCAGCAGATCGCCGCCGTAGACGTAGCGCGAGGTGCCGTCGTCCTCGCCGAAGGGGGTGATGTGCGTCAGCCCCGACTCCGACGACAGCGTGCCCTCGGAGACGGTGAACTCGTGGATCACCGCGCCGGTGCTCGCGTCGAGCATCCACATGCGCCCGCGGCCGTCGGTGGTGGTGTTGTAGCCCGAGGTCACCAGCACCACGTAGCCGTCGTCGCTGGACTTGACGATCACCGGCTTGCCCAGCGTCTGGCCGACCTTGCCCTGCGTGATGCTGTCGGTCGCGGCGGGGAACTCCCACTTCACGATGCCCGCCAAGCCGGCCTCGTTCAGGCCGCGCGGCGAACTGACGTCGATGGCGTAGTAGCCGCGGCCTGCGGCCCCCATGCCGGCCACCAGCAGCTTGCTGGTCTCGCTGATCTTGCCGACCACGGGCGAGCCGTCGAGCTTGGTGCGGAAGGCGTAGCCGCGCTCCACGGTCTGGCCGATCTCCGACAGCACGGCGCGCGGCACGAAGGCCCACAGCTCGTCGCCTGCCCCCGAGCCGCGGATGTCGATGGCGTGCAGCATGCCTTCGCCGGAGGCGACGTAGAGCACACCGGCGTCGTTGTCGATAAAGGGCTCCGACCCGATCACTGCACCCATCAGGCTGCTGCGCTGGCGGAAGCTGCTGCCTTCGCCGACACGGCTGCCGCGCAGGTAGTTGATGACATCGTCCGTGATGCCGTAGGCGTTCGACGGATTGACGGCGGCACCCACGTTGGCGGACGTGAAGGCGACGCCGCTGCTGCCGTCGTAGCTGGCGATCACGCGCGTCGTCCAGTCGCGCGCGGTGAGCTTGGCGCTGGCCGACCAGGCGGCCGTGCTCGAGACCACCCCGGTGGACACGTCGATCGCGTTGGCCGTCACGTCCCCCTGCCAGCCCGAGGGGTCGTAGGTGCCGAAGTAGGCGCGCGAGTCGCCGCGCACCAGGTTCACCGTGCTCACCGCCACGCCGCTCTGCGCGCCGGTGCCGCGCAGGATGTCGGTCATGCCGGCCTGGATGAGCAGCGCCGTCTCTTCCGGCGTCGAGGCCAGGTACATGCGACCGCGCCCGTTGATGGTGGCGTGCCAGAGATCGTCCACCGCAGTCGGGTTGCGCTGCTGCGTGGGGTTGGGCCAGGCCGCCGGGTCGGTCGGGCGCGCCGTGTAGTTGTCGACGAAGATCGTGCCGCGCGCACCCATCGTCATGGCGTAGGTGTTCATGTGCAGGTTGGGGTTCAGGTCGTCGTCGCGCAGCGGCACGCGTCCTGCGGTCAGCGTGCTCCTGAGGTTGACCGTGTAGTACGACAGCGCGATGTCGGCCAGGGTGCCTGCGTAGGTCGTTTCGTAAGGCGCACCTGCGCCCCAGGTGGCCTGGTTGTAGGTCGGTGGCGACACGCTGCCAGCGTTCGCGAAGCCGTCGGTCATGATGAAGGCGTTGTTGCGCTGGCAGGAGTACTGGATGGGCGAGTTGCTGCCCATGTAGCGGCTGCCGATGTAGTTCAGCGTCTCGCGCGTCGGCGTGCCGCCGTCACCGTTGACGGCATAGAACTCGCCGGCCAGCAGCAGCCGGTTCGGCACCTGCACGCTGCTCACCAAGGTGGTGCCATCCATGTCGTACATGGTCGGTCCGGTGCGGTTGTTGAAGCGCACCATGCCCATGGTCAGACCCGTCAGCGGCTCCAGCACCTGTCCGATGGCCGCGTTGAGCATCAGCTTGCGCTTGCGGTGGTAGGTGAACCAGTTGGCGAAGTTCTGCATCGCCGCGTCGTAGAGCTCGGTGGTCGCGTAGTTGGCCGCCTTGATCTCGTAGCGCTTGATCGTCGCGCCGTCGGGCGCGGTGACGCAGCTGTCGCCGTCGGCGGTGCAGGTTTCCTTCAACCAGTAGGTCGGCGCGTAGTACGCCATCGCGATGCGCCAGGACTGCCCTGCCGGCACGGTGGTTGCCGGCGGCGTGCCGAAGTTGGTGCAAGTCGTGCCGTTGCAGCTCGTGAAGCCGCTGGACGGCAGGGTCATGTGGGGCAGCGCCATGAAGGTCCTGCCGACCTCGGTGCTGGCGGGAATGTCGACCGTCAGGTTCACCGTGGTCGTTCCTGCGAGGGGGTGCACGCGCGCCGCCGCCGGCGGCGAATTGACGAAGGTGCGCAGACTGCCGCCGACATGCCCCGGCGACCACGGCTTGTAGGTCACCGCCGGGTTGTAGTACATCGGGTTGTACTGGTGCGATCGCAGGAACGCGAATTCGGCCGTCGGCGGCACCGCGTAGTGGTCGTTGGCTGCGTCGCCATAGGTGCGCAAGCCCGCTGCCGCGCTGGTCGGATTGTTGCCCGAGCGCCCGATGGCGAAGAGGTAGATGTTCTTCTTCCAGACCGTGGTCGCGTCGCCCACCGCATTGAACCAGGGCTTGTTGCTGGTGGCGTCCCAGCGCGCGGCGGCGTGGCTGCCGGCATCGGCCTTCCACCAGAAGGCGCCGTCGTTGGTGGGCAGCATCATCTCGCCGTCCATCGAACCCGAATCGTCGAGGCCGAACATCACGTTGGGCTTGGCCAGCACCGAGGCCTTCAAGGGCAGCTCGGCGACGTCCGTGGCATGCGAGGCCGCGCCGACGAGCAGGGCGGCGCTCGCGAGGGTGCAGGTGAACAGCTGGGCTGCGGTCTTCATGCTCATCTCCGGCAAAGGTGAAGGTCTTCAGCCCCGGGTGACCAGGGCCTGGACGAAGGTCTGTGATTCCTTCGGCCCGGTGACACGGACGGTGACGCGGAACTGCTTGGCGCTCGGCGGATCGGGCGGCTCGCGCGTGAGGTCACGTGACTCGATCTGCGCCGTGGTGCGGTTCAGGCACTGGCGCACCGGATCGGTGATCGGCAGCACGCCCTGGCACACCCGCTCGACGACGTAGCGCACCGTGTAGTTGCCCACCGTCAATGCCGGCGCGTCGGCCCAGGTGACGGCGGGCAGGCCGTTGGTGTCCTGCGCCAGCGCCAGCGCCCGGTACCAGTTGCCGGCATCGACTTCTTCGTTGGTCAGGGCGCGCACCTGCTGGAAGGCGGTGTTGATGCCGACTTCAGACGCGTGCACGGCGCCTTCCCGGTAGGCCGTGTTGCCGGCCGCCAGGGTACCGATCTCGGTCATGCGGGCCATGGCCATGCCGCCCAGCAGCATGACGATGAGCAGGACCAGCGTCACCACCATGGTGACGCCGCTTTGTCGGGCACGCGATTGCATGGGGATGGCCCTCAGAAGACGAAGTTGCGCAGCGGCACGACGGCCGTGGTGGTGCGGTAGCGGTAGCAGCGCCACTCGCCCGTGGGGCTGCTGAAGGCCGAGGGCGTGAAGCCGAAGATCTGCGGCGCGGTGTCGGTGGCCACGCAGTTGCCCGAGCCGTCGCGGCGTTCGATCTGCGGGCTGCGCACGATCATGCCGACGCGCAGTGCACGCACGCGGTCGATGTTGGCCGCGGTGATGGACGCCCAGGTGCTTTCGGCCGACTCCCAGCTCGACAGCGTGGTGCTGGTCGCGTTGGCCGAGACGCCGTACTGCACGCGGAAGGCCATCACGTCGCGCGCCAGCACGGCCGAGGCCGATTCCAGCGGACGCGTCAGCTCCAGGTTGTTGCCGGTCACGCCGTAGCGGTTCCAGCGCACATCGCCGAGCATGGCCACGCGCGAGCCGCGCGGGTAGCTGCCGGTGGTGGTGAACGTGCCCTGGTTGTATTGCCCGGTACTGCCGAACTCCAGGATCTGCGGCGTGGTGGCCGTCGACGCGGTGATGGCGGTGACGGTGCGCAGCGTGCACAGGCCGCTGACCCGGTCGGGCGCCAGCATCACCGTCGTGCCCACGGCAGCCGGCAGCAGCGACTGCAGACGCGCCGATGCGCCGGTCGTCAATGCGCCCGTCTGCGCGCTGGCGCCGGAGTCCACCAGCGAGGCGTAAAGGATCTCGATGGTGTCGAAGTCGCCGTTGCGCTCGATGCGCACGGGTGCAAAGGCCGCTCCGTTGCTTATCATGGTCGCGCCCTGGCTCATGTTGAGCGTGGTGCACAGGGCCACCGAGTTGTTGAAGAAGCCCAGCCCGGCCAGCGCGGCGTCGCCCTTCAGTGCGGCCAGCACGCTGGAAGCGCCCACGCTGGCCCCGCCCACGCCGACGCTCTGGCGCTGCACGGCCGTGAACATCACGGCGCTGCCGGTGGCGGCGATGCCCACCAGCATCGACACGACGATGCCGACCATCAGTTCGATGATCGACATGCCCCGCTGGCGACGGCAGGGGGTGCGCGACTTCATCTCACGGGCGGACATCGGTGGTGGCCTCCAGGGTGCGGGTGTCGTTGGAGTCCTTGCCGGTCCAGGTGATGGTCACGGTGAACTGCCCGTCCAAGCCCAGCGTCGACAGCGCGGTGACGGTGCCCGGCAATGCGGCCGTGGTGCGCGTGGCCCAGCCGGTGGCCAGGGCGGTGGCGGCCGAGCTGGCGCAGGCGCCGGTCTGCGGCCGCGTGTAGCAGGCGGCATTGCCGACGTCGACCAGCACGGTGCTCATCAGTTCCTCGGCGGCCTGCAGGGCCACGAGGCGGCCGCCGGACTCGGTGGCCTGGGCCACCAGGCGGCCCTGGAAGCGTGTCATGGCCAGCAGCCCGAAAGCCATGATGGCCATCGCGATGAGGGCATCCAGCAGCGAGAAGCCGCGGGCGCTGCGGGGTCGCCGCCGATGCGGACGGCCACTCAGCTGCACGAGAGTTTGTTGGCGCATAGTCTGACGGCTCCGCCGGCGTCAACACGCAGGCCCGGGCAGCGCAGGTCGGCGGAACACACCACCGTACTGCTCGAAAGGTCGATCGATGCCGCCGTGCCGAAGGGCGTGGTGCGACCTTCGCTGCCGAAGTCGAAGGTCGACGTCGGCAGGGTGGCGATGGGTGGCAGGGTGCGTTCACGGAGCACGACCGGGGTGGCCGGCACCGCCATGTCCAGCACCTGGACCGTGTTGCCGCTGGTCGAGACCCGCACCCGCGTGTTGCGCTTGACGGCCTCGCTCTGTGCCATCAGCGCTTCGCCCAGCAGCAGGTTGCCGGCTTCGCGCAGCCGCGAGTTGGTGATGTAGTCGCCCATGAACGGGGCGGCGGCGGTGGCCAGCAAGGCGCTGATCGTCAGCGCGATCAGCAGCTCGATGATGGTCAGGCCGTGCTGGCGCTTCAGGTGTCGCACGTGCTCCCCCGGGTGCTCCAGCAGTTGCCGGACGGTGCGCCTTTCGGGTGTGCCGTCGTGCGGCGCACGCCCTGATGGTTGATGGTGTACGTGTATCCGCTCATCGAGCCGCTGCCGGTGGCGGTGGCCGTGAAGGCCTGGCCGCTGGACTGCAGTTCGCAGCTGACCGTGAAGTGATTCACCGTCGGGACCGCCATCGCGCAGGCCGTGCCGCTGGCGTAGTTGCCGGTGTCCTGGTAGCGCTGCTCCATTCGCGCGAAGTAGGACTGCAGGCCGTCCAGCGCCACGGGCACCTTGGACCGCTGCACATAGGCGGAGTAGGACGGCAAGGCGATGGAGGCCAGGATGCCGAGAATGGCGACCGTGACCATCACCTCGATGAGGGTGAATCCGGAGCTGGAGGCTTTTCGCATGGACAGGTTTTCGGCAGCCCATGCGCAGGCTTCAGTGCGGTTCGCGTAACGGCCTGTGAGAGATGTCACGAGGCCGGCCGGCTTGCTGCCAGTGCAGCAGGCCCGCCCGAGCCGGCCCGGCCGGGGTGCCAGGCCGGCAGCGCTGCGGATCGCCGCCGGTCAGTGGCCGCCCGAGCCGGCGCTCAGGTGTCGAACAACGAGTCCGTGCGCGGCGGCAGCAGGCCCAGATGGCGGTAGGCCGCCGCGGTGGCCACGCGGCCGCGCGGGGTGCGTTGAAGGTAGCCCTGCTGGATGAGATAGGGCTCGATCACGTCCTCGATCGTGCCGGCTTCCTCGCCGATGGCCGCCGCCACGTTCTCCAGGCCCACCGGACCCCCGTCGAAACGGTGGATCACGGCGTCCAGCAGTTTTCGGTCCATCAGGTCGAATCCTTGAGGGTCGACATCCAGCATGGCCAGCGCCTTGTCGGCAGTGCCGACGTCGATGCGGCCGTCGCCCTTGACCTGGGCATAGTCGCGCACGCGGCGCAGCAGCCGGTTGGCGATGCGGGGGGTGCCGCGCGACCGGCGTGCGATCTCCAGGGCGCCCTCCGGGCTGGTCGGCACGTCGAGCAGCCCGGCGGAGCGCTTCACGATGCGGGTGAGCTCTTCGGGGGTGTAGAACTCCAGCCGCGCAACGATGCCGAAGCGGTCGCGCAGCGGGTTGGTCAGCATGCCGGCGCGCGTGGTGGCACCCACCAGCGTGAAGGGCTGCAGGTCGAGCTTGATGCTGCGCGCCGCCGGGCCTTCGCCGATCATGATGTCGATCTGGTAGTCCTCCAGCGCCGGGTAGAGGATCTCCTCGACCACCGGACTCAGGCGGTGGATCTCGTCGATGAAGAGCACGTCGTTGCGCTCGAGGTTGGTCAGCAGCGCAGCCAGGTCCTTGGGCTTTTCCAGCACCGGGCCCGAGGTCTGGCGCAGATTCACCCCGAGTTCGTTGGCGATGATGTGGCTCAGCGTCGTCTTGCCCAGCCCCGGCGGGCCGAACAGCAGCACGTGGTCGAGGGCCTCGCCGCGGCCCTTGGCGGCGCCGATGAAGATCTCGAGCTGCTCGCGCGCCTTCGCCTGGCCCACATACTCGGCCAGGCCCTTGGGCCTCAGCGCGCGTTCGATGGCCTCCTCGTTGGGCGAGGCGGGGGCGGCACTGACCACGCGGGGTGGGCCTGCGGTGCCGCTGCCGAAGTCGTCCGTCTGTATGGCCATGCCGGATTATCCGCACGTCGGCGACCGCAGGCTGCAGGCTGCTGGGTAAACTTCGGGGGTGAACCTCGTCCGCCGCCACCTCCGCAGCTTCAACGGGCTCGCTCTCGTCGCGATGCTGTGGCTGGCGCTGGTGCCGACGCTGTCGCAGGCGCTGACCTCGGCCACCGGCCAGGCGCGCTGGGTGGAAGTCTGCACCTCTCAGGGCATGCGGCTGGTGGCACCCGACGAGGCGGCAGCCGCTGCGGCTGGAGATCCGCTGCCGCCGCTGTCCATCGAAAGTGCCGTCGGCCATTGCAGCTTCTGTTCACTCGCCAGCGGCGCGCTGGGCCTGCCGCCGGCCCTGGAACAGGCCTGGCCGAGCGGGCGTGCCGATGTACTGCCCTGGCCACCGTCGCAGGCTGCGGCCGTCGGCACCTTGCCTTGGAGCGCCGCGCAAGCGCGCGCACCACCGACCTGCAACTGACCCGCGGCCCGGCGGACGACGGCGCCGACTGGCGCCTGCGCGCCCTGCCCGCGTCAACCTGCTTACGGACACGACCCGCTTTTCGAGGACTCTGCGCGCCATCGCGCAGATCACCTTGCCACTTTCAAGATTCAGGACCCCACGATGAAGAACATGATCCTGGCCGGCCTGCTGGCCGCCGCCTTTGCCACCCACGCCCAGACCACCGTCAAGGACCCCTGGGTGCGCGGCACCGTCGCGCAACAGAAGGCCACCGGCCTGTTCGTGCAGATCACCTCGGCCGCGGGCGGCCGGCTGGTGTCGGCCTCGTCACCGCTGGCCGGTGTGGTCGAGATCCACGAGATGAGCATGGACGGCAACGTGATGAGGATGCGAGCGCTGGCCGATGGACTGGCCTTGCCGGCCGGCAAGGCGGTGGACCTCAAGCCCGGCGGCTACCACGTCATGCTGATGGAGCTGAAGCAGACCCTGAAGGCCGGCGACACGGTGCCGGTCACCCTGGTCATCGAGGGTCCCGACAAGAAGCGCGAGACCGTCGAGATCCAGGCACCGGTGAAGGCCCTGGGCGCAGACCCGATGGCCAGGCACAAGCACTGAGACCGCCAGGCCTCGTCGAAGGCGCCTGGCCGGGGCGCCTGGGACCGCGCTACTTGTTGAGCGCCTTCAGCGCCAGCTTGATGCCTTCGCTCACGCCCACGTCCTTGGGCAGGGCCTTCAGCGCGGCCTGTGCCTCGCGGTCGCTGTAGCCCAGCGCCACGAGCGCCTGCACGATGTCGGTGCCGGCTTCGCTGACCGGCGCCGAGGGCGGCAGCGACAGGTCCGGGCCCAGCTTGCCCTTCAGTTCGAGCAGCAGCCGCTCGGCGGTCTTCTTGCCGATGCCGGGCACCTTCACCAGCCGGCCCCCGTCCTGCACGCTGACCGCGTGCGCCAGTTCGGTCACGCTCAGTCCCGACAGGATGGACAGCGCCGTGCGCGGCCCCACGCCGCTGATCTTCACCAGCAGGCGGAAGGTGGCGCGTTCGGGCGCCGTGAGAAAGCCGAACAGCACCTGTGCGTCTTCGCGCACCACGAAGTGCGTGAGCAGCGTGACCCGCTCGCCCAGCGCCGGCAGGTTGAAGAAGGTGCTCATCGGCACGTCGACCTCGTAGCCGACGCCGCCGACGTCGATCAGCACCTGGGGTGGGGTCTTCTCGGCCAGCAGGCCGCTGAGTCGTCCGATCATGCGGCCATTATCCGGGCCGCGGCTCCGACATCCCGCAGCTTCAAGCAGACGCCGTGGATCCGGCTCTGCCGGTCCACTGGCGTCGCCAGCCGGCAAGCATGCCAGCTGGCCCTCGCTGGACGAGAGGTGTCCGGTGGACCCCTCTCGCCTGGCGAGGAGCCGAGCCCCTGGCTCGGCGCGGCCTGCAAGGCGCGCCGAAGGCGGCTCGGGGGTGGCGTTCTACCGTCCGAAGAGACCCAGCCGCTGCGCTTCCAGCGCGGCTTCGGCGCGCGAGCTCACGTTGAGCTTGCGGTAGATCTGCTTGACGTAGTCGGCGATGGTGTGGCGGCTCAGACCGAGCTGCACGCCGATCTCGGGCAGCGTGTAGCCCTTGGCCACGCGCAGCAGCACTTCGCTTTCCCGATCGGTCAGCGAGACGTTGTGCATGGCCATCGCCGGCTTGGCCTTGGCGCTGAAGTGCGCCATCACGCGGCGCGCGATCGACGGCGACAGCGGCGGCTCGCCCTGGCTGATGCGCTGCAGTTGTTCGGTGATGAGCTCGCGCGGCTGCTCCTTCAGGATGTAGCCGAAGGCGCCGGCCTGCAGCGCCGGGAACAGGTGTTCGTCGTCGTCGTGGATGGTCACCACCACCGACTGCGCCTCGGGCTGCACGTCGCGCAGCTTCGAGACCACCGACACACCCGAGCCGTCGGGCAGGCCGAGGTCGATCAGCGCGAGGTCGAACTTCACTGCCGTGGCCAGATCGAGGGCGTCCTGCACCCGCGAGCTTTCCGCGATCTTGGCCATCGGAAAGACCTGGAGCACGAGCTTCCTCAGCCAGACGCGGATCTCCGGCAGGTCCTCGAGCAGGAGGATGTTTTCCATGGCGCCCATCTTGTCAAACACAATGTTTCATGGTAGCCGGTCGGTTGCATGTGAGGGGCGCATCTCGACGGCACGATCCATCGGTAGCGTGAGACGTATCACGGTTCCATAGCCGGGCGTCGACTCCACCAGGCACTGCCCGTCGAGTTGCTTGGCGCGGTGCTTCATGCTGGCCAGGCCGTGCCCGCGGTCCAGACGCCCTTCGACCTCGGCCGAGATGCCGTTGCCGTTGTCCTGCACGACGAGCTGGAAGTCGCCGTCGGCCACCGAGCAGCGCACGGCGCAGTAGGACGCGCCGCTGTGCTTGATGATGTTGCTGGTGGCTTCGCGCAGGATGCGCGTGGTCTGCACGTAGGCGCGCGAGGACAGGCGTTGATGCAGGTCCTCCGGCGCCGACCAATCGGCTTCGATGCCGGCCTGGCCCAGCCGCGAGACGACCTCGGCCCGCCAGTCGCCCAGCGCATCCGACAGCTGCACCGCCTTGCCGGTGAGGCCGCGCACCGACAGCCGCATCTCCTCGAGCGCCTCGCGCGCCAGCGTCGAGATGCGTTCGGATTCGCTGGTGTGCACGATGGTCAGCAGCTTGGCCCCCAGGTCGTCGTGCAGGTCGCCCGCGATGCGCTTGCGCTCGCGTTCGGTGACCTGCTCGACCCGCAGCTCCGACAGCTGCCTGAAGTTGCGCTCGATCTCGGCGGTGGCCTCGCGGATGCGGTGCTCCAGGTGCGCCCGCCCGGCCTCGGCCTCCACCAGCGCCAGGCCGTGCTGCTGCACCAGGCGCAGCCCCACCAGAACGAACAGGATGGCCGTCAGCGGCATCAGCCATTGCGCGGCCGGCGGTCGCACACCGTGCAGCTGGCACCAGACCTCGCTGGCGCCCATCAGCGCCATCACCACCATCAGCGCCACCATCTGCCAGTAGGCGCCGGTGCGCCGCGGCCACTGCAGCCGCAGGTACAGGGCCGCGGCGGCGATGACCTGCAGCGCGAAGATCGCATACCAGACCATCGCCACCGGGTACAGCCGCGAAGGCCCGGCCAGCACCAGCGACAGCGGCACCAGAGCGCATTGCAGCGGCAGGGCGATGTCGATCCAGCGCCGCCGCGTCTTGGCCAGGCGCAGCATGAACTGCACCGCGGCCAGCGTGATGAGGGGCATCAGGGCGCAGACCAGGAATTCGGCCACGGTGTTCGACCACGGCACCGAGCGCAGCCACTGCCGCGCGTCGACCAGGGCCCACCCCACCGACAAGGCGCCGAAGTAGGCCAGGTGACTGTCGCGGCGCTGGGTGAAGCCCATCACGAACATGAAGCCGCCCATCAGCAGCAGGGTGGCGCTGACCGCCTCGGCCACGCCGATGTTGAGTGCCGTCTGCCGCGCGTGCAGGCCGGCCAGCGCGTCGTGCGGACCGAGCACCAGCGCCGACAGGTTGCCGGCCCGCAGTCTTGAGCTGGTTTCCGCCAGCGCATGGCCGGCGACCTTGATGTCCACGGTGTTCGCGCGCGGCAGCAGCAGGCCGGCCGGCAGCGTCACGAGCTGAGGGTGGTAGCAGTTGTGCGTCAACGGCTCCTGCATGCGCCCGCCGCTGAACACCAGCGCGCCGTTGAGGTACACCTCCAGCGACGAGCACACCTGGGCGATGTAGAGCGCACGCAGCGGTTCGCCAGGTTGCCGCGGATCCCGCTCGCCGAGGTTGAACGCGACGCGATACCACACCGGCCCGCGCACGCCAGGCCGCGTGCGCGCCCAGTCGTCGGGCAGCGAGACACGGCGCACGGCCGGGGCGTCGGGAAAACGGGAGCCCCCGCCTTCGACGCTCAGTGCGCTGTCGAAGTGCAGGAGTCCCGACGCGGCGGGGACGGCCTCCTGGGCGACTGCCTGCAGCGCGCACAGCAGGGCGAAGATCGACCACAAGGCTCGCAGCATGCTGCGCACCCACCGGCATGGCGGCAGCGTGAGGCGAACTGGAAGGTCGGTCGCAGACTGCATGGGCCGGCCGCATTTTGCAGGATGCCCCTGCTGCCGACGCACTGCGACAATGCAAACTTGTGCCGCTTCGCGCCGTCCGCCTCAGCCCCGGCCGCCGGTGCCCCCGCCTGCCGTGATCCGTCGCCACACCGTCTCGCCTGCCGACAACCGCCGTCTGGCCCACCTCTGCGGGCCGCTCGATGCGCACCTGCGTGCCATCGAGGCCGCCCTGGACGTCAAGCTGGCGCGGCATGACGCCACTTTCCGCGTCGAAGGCGGACGCGACGCCGTGGCGAACACGCTGGCCCTGCTGGACAGCCTGTACGCGCAGGCGGTGCAGCCGCTGGGCGAACGCAAGCTGCAGCTTGCGCTGGCCGGTGCACAGTCCGCCGGCGCCGGTCAGCCCGTCGTCGACGAAAACGAGGCCCAGGCCAAGGGGCTGGTCCTGCACACGCGCCATGCCGATCTGAGCGGACGCACGCCCAACCAGCTGCAGTACCTGCAGCAGATGCTGTCGACGGACATCACCTTCGGCATCGGCCCGGCCGGCACCGGCAAGACCTTCCTGGCGGTGGCTTGTGCCGTCGACGCGCTGGAGCGCCACAGCGTGCAGCGCATCGTGCTCACGCGCCCGGCGGTCGAGGCCGGCGAGCGGCTGGGTTTCCTGCCAGGCGACCTGGCGCAGAAGGTCGACCCCTACCTGCGCCCGCTGTACGACGCGCTGTACGACCTGATGGGCTTCGACCGCGTCACCAAGGCCTTCGAGAAGGGCCTGATCGAGATCGCCCCGCTGGCCTTCATGCGGGGCCGCACGCTCAACCATGCCTTCGTCATCCTCGACGAGGCGCAGAACACCACGCGCGAGCAGATGAAGATGTTCCTCACCCGCATCGGCTTCGGCAGCAAGTGCGTGGTGACCGGTGACGTGAGCCAGATCGACCTGCCCAAGGGCACGGTCAGCGGCCTCGTCGACGCGCGCGAGGTGCTGCACCGTGTGGCCGGGATCGGCTTCACGCAGTTCACTGCCGCCGACGTCGTGCGCCACCCGCTGGTGGCCCTCATCGTCGAAGCCTACGACGCGGCGCGCGTGCGCGCCGAAGAAGACTGAAGGTGGCGGCCCGGAAGCCGCCACGGCCGCCGCTGCAGCTGTCGCTGCAGTTCGCCGACCCGTCCGCTCGCGACGCCCTGCCGCGCCACCGCGTGGCGCGCTGGGTTCGCGCCGCGCTCGACGCCCCGGCAGCCATCACCGTGCGCATCGTGGATGCCGAGGAGGGCCTGGCCCTGAACCGCGACTACCGCGCCCAGGACCATGCCACCAACGTGCTGACCTTCGACTACCAGACCGAACCCATGGTGGTGGCCGACCTCGTGCTCTGCGCTCCGGTGGTCGCCCGCGAGGCGAGGCAGCAGCGCATCCCGCTGGCCGATCATTACGCCCACCTGCTGGTGCACGGCACGCTGCATGCGCAGGGCTGGGATCACCTGAATGAAGCCGACGCCCAGGCGATGGAGGCCCGGGAGACCGCCATCCTCTTGTCCCTGGGCCTGCACGATCCCTACCGGCGGCGATAATCGGTCGGTGAAGCAAGCCAGACCGCCGCTGGTGCAACCGCCGAAAGGCCGCACTGGAGGAAGGTCCGGACTGCACAGGGCGACGTAGCAGTTAACGGCTGTCCACCGCAAGGTGAGGATCAGAGCAACAGAGACGAGTCAGGCCAGGCACCCTGGGGGTGTTCTGTCGGGCGCCGGCGCAAGCCGGCAGGGTCGTGCGGCGCAAGCCGCGCGACATCCGGGCGCAAGCACGGATCCCGGCAGCCACCCAAGCCAGGGCACGCGCGAAAGCGCGTGACCTGGCTTGGGTGAAACGGGCAATCTCTACGCGCAGCAACACCAAGTAGGCACACGCTGATCGGCGCGGCTCGTCCGCGCAGGTCTAGGCCCCGGCCCGGGGATTGTGTGCGGGTAGGTGGCACCGAGCCGGTGAGCGATCACCGGCCCAGATGAATGGCGGTCACGCCGGGGCGACCCGGTGCACAGAATCCGGCCTATCGGCTCGCTTCACACTAATTCCATCCGGCGGCCGCGCGGTCGCCGTGTCCGGCCGCCCGTGGGCGGTCTCGTGCCTGCGGGGCCATGGCGCCGCGTCGATTCCGCGATGTCCTCCCCTACGCATGAACTGTGGCGCGGCCGGCGCTGGACCCTGGCCCTGCTGCTGGCCGGGCTGGGCATGATCGGCCCGTTCGCCATCGACACCTACCTGCCGGCATTCGAAGGCATCGCACGCGCCACCGGCGCCACGCCGGTGCAGATGCAGCAGACCTTGTCGAGCTATCTCTTCGGCTTCGCGCTGATGAACCTGTTCCACGGCGCGCTGTCCGACAGCACCGGCCGGCGGCCCGTCGTGCTGTGGGGCACGGCGATCTTCACGCTGGCCTCGATGGGGTGCGCGCTGGCCGGCGACATCGGCACGCTGATCCTCTTTCGCACGCTGCAAGGCATGTCGGCGGGGGCCGGCATGGTGATCTCGCGCGCCATCATCCGCGACATGTTCGGCCCGGCCGACGCGCAGCGGCTGATGTCGCAGGTGACGATCTTCTTCGGCGTCGCGCCGGCCATCGCACCGCTGATCGGCGGCTGGTTCTTCGTGTGGTTCGACTGGCAGGCCATCTTCTGGCTGCTGGCGGCCATCGGTGCGGCGATCTGGGTCGCCAATTTCAGGCTGCTGCCCGAGTCGCTGCCGCCGGCACAGCGCCAGCCCCTGCACCTGGGGAACCTGATGCGCGGATACGCGCAACTCGGCCGCGATCCCAGGCTGCTGGCGCTCATCCTGGCCAGCGGCGTGCCCTTCAATGGATTCTTCCTCTACGTGCTGGCCGCCCCGACCTTCCTGGGCGAACTGCTGGCCCTGAAGGCGACGCAGTTCTTCTGGTTCTTCCTGGTCACGGTGGCCGGCGTCATGGGCGGTGCCTGGTTCTCGGGTCGTGTGGCCGGACGCATCAAGCCTCGTCACCAGATCCGCCACGGGCTGCTGATCATGCTGCTGGTGTCGGTGTTGAACGTGGTGTTGTCTGCCACCTTGCTGCCGCACCCGGCCTGGGCGATGTTGCCGATCGGGATCTATGCCTTCGGCTGGTCGCTGATGGCGCCGGCCGTGACCTTGCTGACCCTGGACCAGGTGCCCGAGCGGCGCGGCATGGTGTCGTCGCTGCAGTCCTGCCTGGGCAGCCTGGCCAACGCCGTCGTCGCCGGCGTCGTCGCACCCCTGGTCATGCACTCGATGCTGGGACTGGCACTGGCTTCGGCGGCCACGCTGGGCCTCGGTCTGGCGGCCTGGTGGTGGGTCAAGCCGCGGCTCGACCCGGCGGCCGGCTTCTCCGGCTGAAGGGCGGACGGCGATGCCGGGCAGGATGGTTTCAGGACCTCAAGTCAGGCCCCCGGTGCTCCGATATGACTGGTGGAGGTCCACCCATGTCGTCGTCACGCGCGCTCGTCTCCCATGCCGTCCTCTGGGCGGCCCTCGCCGTCCCCGCTTGGGTCGGCGCTTCCGGCGCCGTCCAGGGCGCCAGGCCGGCCACGGGATCGGCCAAGGACGCCAAGCCATCGACCAAGGCCAGCGCGAAGGACGAGACCGAGGCCCTGCAGCGCCTGCGTGAGCGCCTGGCCACCAAGCTGGGTGCCGACAACGTCCCCGAGGCGAAGGGTTCCGGCGTGGTGCGAGTGGTGTCGCGCCCGGCCGAGGAGCACCAGCGCGCCGCGCCGGCACGCCAGCCCGCTCCCAGGCCTGCAGCCGCGGCGCATGCGAAGACCGCCGACGGCGCCCCCGCACCGGCCGGGCACTGGAGCTACAGCGGCGAGACCGGCCCACGGGCCTGGGGCGGCCTGCGTCCGGACTTCAGCACCTGCGCCAAGGGCACGCGCCAGAGCCCGATCGACATCCGCGACGGCATTGCCGTGGACCTGGAACCGGTGCAGTTCGACTACCGCGCCGGCGGCTTTTCGGTCATCGACAACGGGCACACGGTGCAGGTCAACCTGGAACCCGGCAATTCCATCGTCGCGCGCGGCGAACGCTACGACCTGGTGCAGTTTCACTTCCACCGGCCGTCCGAGGAGCGCATCAACGGCCGTGTCTTCGACATGGTCGTGCACCTGGTGCACAAGGATCCCGAGGGCCGCCTGGCCGTGGTGGCCGTGCTGCTGGAGCGCGGCAGCGCCCAGCCGATCGTGCAGACGGTGTGGAACAACCTGCCGCTGGAAAAGCACCAGGAAGCCCCGGCCCGCGCGGTGCTCGACCTCAACCACCTGCTGCCGCCGGACCGGGGCTACTACACCTACATGGGGTCGCTGACCACGCCGCCCTGCACCGAGGGCGTGCTGTGGATGGTGATGCGCCAGCCAGTGGCCGTGTCACCAGAGCAGCTGGAGATCTTCGCGCGGCTGTACCCGATGAACGCGCGGCCCGTCCAGCAGGCCTCGGGGCGCATGATCAAGCAGTCGAACTAGGGCCGGAACCGTTCGGGCCAGTCGGGCCACTCGGACCATTCGGACCATTCGGGCCGTCGGGGCCCTTGCCGCCGCCTGGGCCGCCGCCGCCGCGCGACAGTAGCAGCGCCGGCCAAAGCCACAGGCTGGCCACCCACAATGCCAGCCGCCCGACGCTGAGCGGCCGCGTCTCGTGGCGCGCCACCTTGGCAAACAGCACGCCGGCACCCACCACCACGTACAGCAGCAGCAGGCCGTAGGCCGTGACGCGCGCGCCGTAGCTGTCGCCGACCAGGTCGCCGATGAAGGCGCCGGCCATCGCCGCGATCAGCACCGAGGCCAGCAGCGCCAGTGCCAGCCCTGCCAGGGCATGGCGCAGCTTCCAGAGGGGATCGTTTTCGTGCATCACGGCACGGGAGAGGATAGCGCTCACTGCTGAGGTGCCACTTTCATTAGCCTTCTCAAGTGCCGGATTTAGAACGATTTTTTCCCGAAGCGGGGTCAAAAACCGTTTGTAAGTCCTTGATTTCACTGAATTTTCGGGGCGCAGGCCGTTGACCGCCGGTCGCCGCTTCGATAAAGTGGGGAAAAGTGCAGTTTAGTGGGGCGCGGTGTCTTCTTTTTCGTTTCGCGGTGGCCCGGTGTTGACGCTCGACCAGAAGTCGCGCCTGACCGTGCCTGCGAAATACAAGGAAGAGCTGATGACCAAGGCGGGGGGCCGCATGGTCGTCTCGAAGAACCACGAAGGCTGCCTGTCGCTGTACCCGCTGCCGGTGTGGGAGCGTTTCGAGGCCGAGCTGCTGCAGCTGTCCATCGAGCACGAAGGCTGGCGACGCCTGTACATCGGCAGCGCCACCGACGTCGACATCGACGGCGGGTCGCGCGTGCTAATTCCCCCCGAGCTGCGTGTCTGGGCGGGTCTGGAGCGGGACGTGAAGTTCATGGGTGTCGGTGCGTACTTCGAATTGTGGGACAGCGCCCGCTTCGACGCACGCGAAACCGCCATGATCGCCGCCGGCCGCCCCGAGGCCGTCCGCAACCTGGTCATCCGATGAGCGCGCAGTCACCCCTGCGCCGGGTCGAACGCGACCCGCCGGCTTGGCCGTACCTGTCGGGCAGGGGGAGGCGATGACGGCGGGCGGTCACACCACGGTGCTGCTGACGGAGGCGGTGGACGCACTCGTCAAGCAGGCCGACGGCATCTATGTCGACGGCACGTTCGGACGCGGTGGCCACGCCCGCGCCGTGCTCGATCGCCTGGCCCCCGGCGGCCGCCTGATCGCCTTCGACAAGGACCCGGACGCCATCGCGGCCGCAGGCGAGCTCTCGGGCGATCCGCGCTTCGCCATCTGCCACGCCAGCTTCGCCGACATGCGCAGCGAACTCGCGGCGCTGGGCATCACGCGCGTGCACGGCGTGCTGCTCGACCTGGGCGTCAGCTCGCCGCAGATCGACACACCCGCGCGCGGCTTCAGCTTCCGCTTCGATGCACCGCTGGACATGCGCATGGACACGACCCGGGGCGAAACCGCCGCGGACTTTCTGGCCCGCGCCGACGAGCGCCTCCTCACACAGGTGATACGCGACTATGGGGAAGAACGGTTTGCTCTTTCGATTGCAAAGGCGCTTGTTGCTCGCCGCGAGGGCGGGAGCCCCGTTCGAACCACTGGGGAGCTATCCGCGCTCGTGGCTCGTGCAGTCAAGACCCGCGAGCCGGGCCAGGACCCTGCAACGCGCACGTTTCAGGCTCTACGGATTTTCGTCAACGCCGAGCTTGAAGCCCTCGAACAAGGGCTGATCGCGGCGCTGGAGCTGCTGGCGCCGCAGGGCCGCCTGGTGGTCATCAGCTTCCACTCGCTGGAAGACCGCATCGTCAAGAGCTTCATCGCGCGCGAGAGCCGCGAGGTGGTCGACCGCCGCGCCCCCTTCGCCCCGCCGCAGGCCATGCGCCTGGCCTCGTTGGGTCGGCTGCGCGCCGGCGAGGGCGAGCTGCGTGCCAACCCGCGCGCCCGCTCGGCGATGCTGCGCGTGGCCGAGCGCACGGAGGCCGCATGACCCGGTTGAACCTGCTGCTGCTGGCCGCGCTGCTCTTCAGCTGCCTGTACCTGGTGAAGATCTCGTACGAGTCGCGCCGTCTCTTCGCGCAACTGGACAGTGCACGCAACGAGCAGCGCCGGCTCGACGTGGAGTACAAGCGCCTGGACGCCGAGCGCCAGGCGCAGGCCACGCACCTGCGGGTCGAGAAGGTGGCGCGTGAGCGGCTGCAGATGCGCACCGCCACGCCGGCGGTGACGCATTACCTCGACGACACGACCGCGCCTGCCGCGACGCCGGGAGGCACCCGGTGAGCAGCCCCCGCACACCGCGAAACCCCGCGCGCAACGCCTCGCAGAACGTGCGCAGCCTCAACTACGCCACCAGTCCGCTGCTGGCCTCGAAGACGCCACCCTGGCGCTCGCGCTTCGTCGTGGCGATGGTGGGCCTGGCCTTCCTGACGCTGGTGGGCCGTGCCGTCTACGTGCAGATCCTCAACACCGACTTCTATCTCAAGCAGGGCGAGAAGCGCTACGCCCACACGCTGGAGCTGCCGGGCAGCCGCGGCCGTGTGTTCGACCGCAACGGCCTGTTGCTGGCCGCATCGGTGCCGGCCCCGTCGCTGTGGATCATCCCGCGTGACTTCCAGGCCGACGCGGCACAGCGCAAGGCACTGCTGAAGCTGCTGGGCATGAAGGCCGACGAGCTCAACGACCGGCTCGAAGGCAATCCGAAGTTCGCCTGGCTGCGCCGCCAGGTCGACGAAGCGGTGGCGGCCGATGTGCTGAACCTGGGCATCAAGGGCCTGCACCGCGTGCAGGAGTACAAGCGCAAGTACCCCGAAGGCGAGGCGGCCGCGCACGTGGTCGGCTTCACCGACATCGACGAACGCGGCAAGGAGGGCATCGAGCTCGGCTTCCACAAGGAACTGCAGGGCCGCGACGGCTCGCGCTTCGTCGTGAAGGACCGCCTGGGGCGCGTCGTCGAGGACATCGTCGAGCAGACCGACCCCGTGCACGGCAGCGACATCACCTTGTCGATCGACTCCAAGGTCCAGTTCTTCGCCTACCAGCGCGTGCGCGATGCCGTGCTGCAGCACGGTGCCAAGGCCGGCAGCGTGGTGGTGCTGGACGTCGTCACGGGTGAAGTGCTGGCACTGGCCAACTACCCCAGCTTCAACCCGTCGATGCGCAAGAACCTGTCGGGCGCCCAGCTGCGCAACCGCGCGCTGACCGACATCTTCGAGCCCGGCTCGACGATGAAGCCCTTCACCGCCGCGCTGGCCATCGAGACCCGGCGCGTGACGCCCAGCACCGTCATCCAGACGGCTCCCGGTCGCATCACCATCACCGGCTCGACCATCAGCGACGCGCACCCGCACGGCGAGCTCACCGTGGCCGAGGTGATCCAGAAGTCCAGCAACGTCGGCACCGTCAAGATGGCGATGCAGATGCAGCCGCGCGAGATGTGGGAGCTGTTCGCGCAGGTCGGGCTGGGGCAGCGGCCGCAGATCGACTTCCCCGGCGCCGTGACCGGCCGCCTGCGCCCCTACAAGACCTGGCGTCCGGTGGAGCAGGCGACCATGAGCTACGGCTACGGCCTGTCGGCCAGCCTGTTCCAGATCGCCCGCTCGTACACGGTCTTCGCACGCGACGGCGAGATCGTCCCGATGACCATCCTCAAGCGCGAGGTCCCCGAAGGCGGCGAGGCGACGCTGGGCCCGATCGCCGGCCAGCGCGTGATGTCGGTCGAGACGGCACGCGCCGTGCGCGAGATGCTGCGGCTGGCCGCCGGCCCCGGCGGCACGGCGCCCAAGGCGCAGACCATCGGCTATTCGGTGGGTGGCAAGACCGGCACGGCTCGCAAGCAGGAGGGCAAGACCTACACCACCAAGTACCGCTCCTGGTTCGTGGGCCTCGCGCCGGTGAACAACCCCCGCATCGTCGTGGCGGTGATGGTCGACGAGCCGGGCAAGGGCGTCTACTACGGTGGCGAGATCGCCGCCCCGGTGTTCAGCCAGGTGGTGCAGCAGTCGCTGCGCATGATGAACATCGCGCCGGACATCGAGGTCAAGCAGCAGATCCTGGCCAGGCCCGTGCCTGCCGAACCGGAGAGCTTTTGAAATGGACCACCCCCGCAGCGCCTTCGGCGCACCTTGCAGGCCGCGCCGGGCCCCTGGCCCAGCCCCTCGCCAGGCAAGAAACGTCCACCGGACGTTTCGTGTCCGGGCTCGGCCCCCTCGAGGGGGCAACGCCAGCGGCCCGGCGAAGCCGGTTCCGCGGCGTTTGCTTGGAAGCGGTGCCTTCTTGCACCGCCCATCGCGCGCGCCGCTCTGGAGACGGTGAGGTGACGCTGCACCACCACGCCTCCCCTGCCCAGGCCACGGCCTGGCTGCGCGGTTGCGTGCGCGGTGCGCTGCGCACCGACAGCCGCGCGGTGCAGCCCGGGGACGGCTTCATCGCCTGGCCCGGCCAGGCCACCGACGGCCGGCGCTTCGTGCCGCAGGCGCTTCAGGCCGGTGCCGTCGCGTGCCTGGTCGAGGCCGACGGCGTCGAGACCTATGCCTTCGACGACGCGCGCGTCGCTGCGCTGCCCGGCCTGAAGGCCGCCACCGGCGTGGTGGCCGACGAGTGGTTCGACCATCCCAGCCGCGCGCTCACGATGGTGGCCACCACGGGGACCAACGGCAAGACGTCGACGGCACTGTGGATGGCGCAGGCGCAGCAGGCGCTGGGCCGGCCCTTCGGCGTGGTGGGCACGCTGGGCCTGGGCCTGCCCGGGCAGCTCGAAGCCACCGGGTTGACCACGCCCGACCCGCTGCGCCTGCACGGCGCGCTGCGCCGCTTCGCCGACGCCGGGCTGGCCGGCTGCGCCATGGAAGCCTCGTCGATCGGCATCGCCGAGGAGCGGCTGGCGGCAGTGAAGATCGACGTCGCGATGTTCACCAATTTCACGCAGGACCACCTCGACTACCACGGCAGCATGGGTGCGTACTGGGCTGCCAAGCGGCGCCTCTTCGACTGGCCCGGGCTTCAGGCCGCCGTGGTCAACATCGACGACGATCACGGCCTGGCGCTGGCCGAGGCCCTGCAGCCTGCGGGCCTGCCGGTCTGGACGGTGGCGCTGCACCGCGCCGCGCGCCTGCGCGGCCGCGATCTGCATTACGTCGACGGCGGGCTGGTCTTCGAGGTGATCGAAGGCGATCGGGTGGTGACCGTGTCCAGCCGCCTGGTGGGCGAGTTCAATGCCAGCAACCTGCTGGTGGTGCTGGGCGGCCTGCGCGCGCTGGGCGTGCCGCTGGCCGATGCAGCCGCCGTCGTGCCCGCGCTCGACCCCGTGCCCGGCCGCGTGCAGCGCGTGGGCGCCGATCATCCGGCCCGGCCTGCAGTGGTGGTCGACTACGCCCACACGCCCGACGCCCTGCAGAAGGTGCTGCAGGCGCTGCGCCCCTGGGCGGTCGAACGCGGCGGCAGGCTGTGGTGCGTGTTCGGCTGCGGCGGTGACCGCGACCCCGTCAAGCGACCGCTGATGGGCGCCATCGCCGACCGCCTGGCCGATCGCGTCGTGCTGACCAGCGACAACCCGCGCAGCGAGCCGCCCGACTTCATCCTGGCGCAGATCCTGGCCGGCGTGACCGGTCGCGACGAGGTGGCGGTGATCGCAGACCGCGCGCAGGCCATCGCCCACGCCGTGGCGCAGGCCGCGCCGCAGGACGTCGTCGTCATCGCCGGCAAGGGCCACGAGGACTATCAGGAAGTGGCCGGCGAGCGCCGGCCGTTCAGCGACGCCGTGGTGGCGCTGGCCGAACTGGGTCGCCGTGCCGGAGGGGCATGCCCATGATGACGCTGGCCCAGGCCCATGCCCTGCTGCCCGGCTCCACGCTGGTCGGCGATGCCCGGCTGAGAGTGCTGCGGGTGCACAGCGACTCGCGCACGCTGCAGCCGGGCGACCTGTTCGTCGCGCTGCGCGGCGAGCGCTTCGACGCGCACCAGTTCCTGGCGCAGGCGCGTGCCGCCGGTGCCGTGGCGGCCCTGGCCGAGCATGGCCTGGCCGAGGCCGGCCTGCCCGGGCTGCAGGTGGCCGATTCGACGCAGGGTCTGCAGGCGCTGTCCGGCGCCTGGCGCCACCGCATGCACCTGCCGCTGGCGGCCGTCACCGGCAGCAACGGCAAGACCACGGTGACGCAGATGGTCGCCGCCGTGCTGCGCGCCTGGCAGGGCGCGCACGCCTTCGCCACCGCAGGCAACCTGAACAACCAAATCGGTCTGCCGCTGACGCTGCTGCGCCTGCGCCAGGACGACAGCCTCTGGCACCGCGTGGGCGTGGTCGAGCTGGGCATGAACCACCCGGGCGAGGTCGCGCTGCTGGCCCGCCTGGCGGCTCCCACCGTGGCGCTGGTCAACAACGCGCAGCGCGAGCACCAGGAATTCATGCACAGCGTCGAAGCCGTCGCGCTGGAAAACGGCAGCGTGATCGAGGCGCTGGGCCCGGCCGGCACGGCGGTCTTTCCGGCGCACGATGCCTTCACGCCGCTGTGGCGCCGGCTGGCCGGGGCGCGGCGGGTGCTGACCTTCGCGCTGGATGCCCCGGCCGACGTCAACGGCCACGCCGAATGGATGGGTGACCGCTGGTCGATCGAGTTGCTCACCCCGCTGGGCGGTGCCGAGCTCGAACTGGGCATGGCCGGCCGCCACCATGCGCTGAACGCGCTGGCGGCCGGTGCCACCGCCCTCGCGCTCGGCGCGCCCCTGTCGGCCGTCGTGATGGGCCTGGAGGCCTTCCAGCCGGTGGCCGGTCGCTCGGCGCTGAAGCGGATCCACCTGCAGGGTCGCCCGGTCATGCTGATCGACGACAGCTACAACGCCAACCCGGATTCGGTGGCTGCGGCCATCGCCGTGCTGGGCGACATGCCCGCCCCGCGCTGGCTGGTGCTGGGCGACATGGGCGAGGTCGGTGCCCACGGCCCGCAGTTCCACCGCGAGGCCGGTGAAGCGGCGCACCGCGCCGGCATCGAGCACCTGTGGTGTGCCGGCGCGCTGAGCGCCGAGACCGCGCGCCAGGGCGGCGGGCAGGCGCGCCACTTCGACACCGTCGAAGCCCTGATCGATGCGCTGCCGCAGATGCCGCAGGCCGCCTCGGTGCTGGTCAAGGGCTCTCGCTTCATGCGCATGGAGCGCATCGTGCAAGCACTGGAGGGGGCGGGCGATGCTGCTTAGCCTGACGCAATGGCTGCTCGCGCAGTACCCGGAAGAGCTGGGGTTCCTGCGCGTCTTCCAGTACCTGACCTTCCGCGCGGTGCTGGCGGCGCTGACGGCGCTGATCATCGGGCTGGCCTTCGGCCCCTGGGTGATCCGCAAGCTCACCGAGCTGAAGATCGGCCAGCCGATCCGCGAGTACGGCGTGCAGACGCACCTGGGCAAGCGCGGCACGCCGACGATGGGCGGTGTGCTGGTGCTGATCGGCATCGGCGCATCCACGCTGCTGTGGTTCGACTGGTCCAACCGCTTCGTCTGGGTGGTCATGCTGGTGACCTTCGGCTTCGGCGCCATCGGCTGGGCCGACGACTACCGCAAGGTCGTGCACAAGGACCCAGAAGGCATGCGCTCGCGCGAGAAGTTCTTCTGGCAGAGCCTGATCGGCGTTATCGCCGCGCTGTACCTGGCCTTCAGCGTCTCGGAGACCTCGAATCTGCGTGTGCTGGAGCTGTTCCTGCGCTGGATCACCAGCGGCTTCTCCAACGACCTGCCGCCGCGCGCCGACCTGATGGTGCCCTTCTTCAAGACGGTGAGCTATCCGCTGGGTGTGTTCGGCTTCATCGTGCTGACCTGGTTCGTCATCGTCGGCGCCAGCAACGCGGTGAACTTCACCGATGGACTGGACGGCCTGGCCATCATGCCGGTGGTGATGGTGGGCTCGGCGCTGGGCGTGTTCGCCTACATCGTCGGCAACTCGGTGTTCAGCCGCTACCTGCTGTTCCCCTACATCCCCGGGGCCGGCGAGCTGCTGGTGTTCTGTGCCGCGATGGCCGGCGCCGGCCTGGCCTTCCTGTGGTTCAACGCCAACCCGGCCCAGGTCTTCATGGGCGACGTCGGCGCGCTGGCGCTGGGCGGGGCCCTGGGCACCATCGCCGTCATCACGCGACAGGAGATCGTGCTGGGCATCATGGGCGGCGTCTTCGTCGCCGAGGCCTTGAGCGTGATGATCCAGGTCGCCTGGTTCAAGTACACCAAGCGCCGCTACGGCGTGGGCCGGCGCATCTTCCTGATGGCGCCGCTGCACCATCACTTCGAGAAGAAGGGCTGGACCGAGACGCAGGTCGTGGTGCGGTTCTGGATCATCACCATGCTGCTGTGCCTGGTGGGCCTGGCCAGCCTGAAGCTGAGGTGATGCGATGAAGCACCTCGGCGGACTGAACGTGCTGGTGCTGGGCCTCGGTGAGTCGGGCCTGGCGATGGTGCGCTGGTGCGCGCGCCACGGCGCGGCGGTGCGTGTGTGGGACTCCCGCCCCTCGCCGCCCAACGCTGGCGTGCTGGCCGAGGAATGGCCGACGGTCGCCCTGCACGGCGGCGCGCTCGGCGAGGACGCGCTGCAAGGCGTGCAGCTGGTCCTGAAGAGTCCGGGCCTGATGCCGCACGACCCCGCCATCGCGCCGCTGCTGGCGCAAGCGCGCGCCACCGGCGTGGCCGTGCAGGGCGAGCTCGACCTCTTCGGCCGCGCTCTGGCCGACCTGAAGCAGGAGCAGGGCTACGCGCCCCGCGTGCTGGCCATCACCGGCACCAACGGCAAGACCACCACCACCGCGATGACGGCGCTGCTGGTCGAGCGCGCCGGCCGCAGCGTGGCGGTGGCCGGCAACATCAGCCCGACCATGCTCGACACGCTGTCACTGCGCACGGCCGGTGAGCCCGAAAGCTGGCCGCAGGTCTGGGTGCTGGAGCTGTCGAGCTTCCAGTTGCAGGACGCCGCCGGCTTCGAGCCCGACGCTGCCGCGCTGCTCAACATCACGCAGGACCACCTCGACTGGCACGGCAGCCTCGAGGCCTATGCGGCGGCCAAGGCGCGCATCTTCGGCAGCCGCTCGGCGATGGTGCTGAACCGCGACGATGCCCTGGTGGCCGCGATGGCGCCCGCGCCTTCGACCGCGAAGCCTGCGCGCGGCAAGCCTTTGCCGACGCCGCGCGCCCTGACGATGTTCGGACTGACGCCGCCGCAGCGCCCGGGCGACTTCGGCCTCGTCACCGAAGGCGGCATGGCCTGGCTGGTGCGCGCCGTGCCCACCGACGAGACGATCAAGCTCAGGAAGGGCGAGCAGGAAGAACTCCACCTGCAGCGCCTGATGCCGGCCGACGCGCTGCTGGTGCGCGGCCGCCACAACGCGGCCAACGCGCTGGCCGCACTGGCCCTGGCCACCGCCATCGGCTGCACGCTGGCGCCCATGCTGCACGGCCTGCGCGAATACCGCGGCGAGCCGCACCGCGTGCAGTGGATCGGCGCGGTGGCCGATGTCGACGCCTTCGACGACAGCAAGGGCACCAACGTCGGCGCCACCGTTGCCGCGCTGCTCGGCCTGGGTGCCGACAAGGCGCCGGCGCGCCTGGTGGTCATCCTGGGCGGCGACGGCAAGGGGCAGGACTTCACGCCGCTGCGCCTGCCGCTGCAGCAGCACGCGCGCGCCGTGGCGCTGATCGGCCGCGATGCGCCCGTCATCGAGGCCGTGGTGGCCGAAGCCGGCGTGCCGAGCCAGCGCCACGAGACGCTGCAGGCCGCCGTGGCCTGGTGTTTCGAGCAGGCCCGGCCGGGTGACGCCGTGCTGCTGAGCCCGGCCTGCGCGAGCCTGGACATGTTCCGCAACTACGCCCACCGGGCCGAAGTCTTCGTCGATGCCGTGCGGGATCTGGCCGTCGAAGGCGGGGAGCTCATCGCATGAGCCGGGCGACCCGCTTCAGGCTGCCGTCGCTGCCCGGCTGGAGGCCGCTTCGCGATCTGCTGGGCACGCGCCGGGCGCCGGGTGAAGAGCGTGTCGGCCGGCTGCCTGTGCGCGACCATATCGACGTCGGCAGCGAGCGCCCGGCGCGTCTGCTGGCCTTCGACCAGCCGCTGGTGGCGGTGGTGATGGCGCTGCTGGCCTTCGGCCTCGTGATGGTCTATTCGGCCTCGGTGGCGCTGCCCGACAACCCCAAGTTCGCCAGCTACACGCACGCCTTCTTCCTGCAGCGCCACCTGCTGGCCATGAGCATCGGCCTGGTGGTGGCGCTGGCGGTGGTGCAGATCCCCATGTCGTTCTGGGAGAAGCACGCCTCGAAGGTCTTCGTGCTGTCCATCGTGCTGCTGGTGGTGGTGCTGCTGCCCTTCGTCGGCAAGGTGGTGAACTACTCGCGCCGCTGGATTCCGCTGGGCTTCATGAACTTCCAGCCCTCGGAGCTGGCCAAGCTGGCCATCGCCATGTACGCCGCCAGCTACATGGTGCGCAAGATGGACGTGAAGGAGAACTTCTTCCATGCCGTCTGGCCGATGGCGGTGGCGGTGGCCTTCGTCGGCGTGCTGCTGCTGCGCCAGCCCGACATGGGGGCCTTCATCGTCATCGCCACCATCGCGATGGGCATCCTGTTCCTGGGCGGCGTCAACGGCCGCATGTTCCTGCTCATCGCCACCGTGCTGGTGGCCACCTTCGCGCTCATCATCGCCTTCGACGAGCTGCGGCGCGGGCGCATCCTGGCCTACCTCGACCCCTGGAACCCGGCCTACTCCCAAGGCAAGGCCTACCAGCTCACGCATTCCCTGATCGCCTTCGGCCGCGGCGAGATCTTCGGCCAGGGCCTGGGCAGCAGCGTCGAGAAGCTGCACTACCTGCCGGAGGCGCACACCGACTTCCTGCTGGCCGTCATCGGCGAGGAGCTGGGCTTCATCGGCGTGTCGTCGGTCATCGTGCTGTTCTTCTGGTTGACGCGACGCATCTTCGTCATCGGCCGCCAGGCCATCGCGCTCGACCGTGTCTTCGCCGGCCTGATGACGCAGGGCATCGGCCTGTGGATCGGCTTCCAGGCCTTCATCAACATGGGCGTCAACCTGGGCGTGCTGCCCACCAAGGGGCTGACCCTGCCCTTGATGAGTTTCGGCGGCTCGGCCCTGCTGATGAACCTGGTGGCGCTGGCCATGGTGGTGCGGGTCGACATCGAAAACAGGGCGCTCATGCGCGGAGGCCCTGCATGAAGCACCTCGTCATCATGGCCGCGGGCACCGGCGGGCACGTGATGCCGGGCCTGGCCGTGGCGCGCGAGATGCAGCGCCGCGGCTGGAGCGTCAGCTGGCTGGGCACCACGCACGGCATGGAGAACAAGCTCGTGCCGCCCGAAGCCGAGAGCGGCATCGCCATGGACCGCATCAGCTTCAGCGGCCTGCGCGGCAAGGGCCTGCTGCACACCATGACCGGCGGCATGCGCCTGCTGAAGGCCTTCTGGGACTGCCTGCGCGTGCTGCGCCGCCGCGGTGCGAAGGCCGTGCTGGGCATGGGCGGCTACGTCTGCTTTCCGGGCGGGATGATGGCCTCGCTGCTGTCCAGGCCGCTGCTGCTGGTGAACGCAGACGCCGAACTGCTGCTCAGCAACAAGTCGCTGCTGCCTGTGGCCGATCGCGTGATGTTCGGCTTCGAAGGCGGCGCGGCGGGCAAGGTCGCGAAGTCCGTCGTCACCGGCAACCCCGTGCGCCAGGAGATCGAGGACATTGCACCTCCTGCCGAGCGTTATGCCGGCCGCAGCGGCCCGTTGCGCCTGCTGGTGGTGGGCGGCAGCCTGGGCGCGCGGGTGCTGAACCAGACCGTGCCGGCCGCGCTGGCGCTGCTGCCGGCCGCCGGTCGCCCGACCGTCACCCACCAGTGCGGCGCCGCCGAGGCCGACACCGTGCGCCAGGCCTACCGCGACGCGGGGCTGGAGGCCGAGGTGCTGCCCTTCATCGCCGACATGCACCTGCGCCTGGCGGCCTGTGACCTGATGCTGTGCCGAGCCGGCGCCATCACCGTCAGCGAGCTCTGCGCCGCCGGCGTGCCCGCGGTGCTGGTGCCGCTGATCGTCAGCACCACGGCCCACCAGCGCGACAACGCCGAGCTGATGGCGCGCCAGGGCGCCGCCATCCACCTGCCGCAGGCCGAGCTGACCCCGCAGAAGCTGGCCGACCTGCTGCGTGGCGTGACGCGCGGCAAGCTGGCCGAGATGGCCGGCCGTGCTCGCGCGCTGGCGCGACCCCATGCCGCCGCCCGCGTGGCCGACCAGATCGAGGCGCTGGCTGCATGAAGCACGCGCTCAAGCACATCCACTTCCTGGGCATCGGCGGCGCGGGCATGAGCGGCATCGCCGAAATCCTGCACCAGCTGGGCTACCGCGTCTCAGGCTCCGACCAGGCCGCCAGTGCCACCACGACGCACCTGCAGGCGCTGGGCGTGGCGGTGAGCATCGGACACGACCCGGCGCAGCTGGGCGACGCCGATGCGCTGGTGATCTCCACCGCCGTGGCTGCCGACAACCCCGTGCTGCAGGCCGCACGCACCGGCGGCGTACCGGTGGTGCACCGCGCGATGATGCTGGCCGAGCTGATGCGGCTGAGGCGCGGCATCGCCATCGCCGGCACGCACGGCAAGACCACCACCACCTCGCTGGTGACCACGGTGCTGGCCGAGGCCGGCACCGAGCCCAGCTTCGTCATCGGCGGCCGGCTGGAAAGCGCCGGTGCCAACGCCCGGCTGGGCCGCGGCGACTTCCTGGTGGCTGAGGCCGACGAGAGCGATGCGTCGTTCCTGCACCTGCTGCCGGTGCTGGCGGTGGTGACCAACATCGACGCCGACCACATGGACACCTACGGCCACGAGATGGCGCGCCTGGACCAGGCCTTCGTCGACTTCCTGCATCGCCTGCCCTTCTACGGTGCGGCGGTGGTCTGTGTCGACGATCCCGGTGTGATGCGCGTCGTGCCGCGCCTGCTGCGCCCCGTGGTGGGCTACGGCCTGGGCGACCAGGCCACCGTGCGCGCGGTCGACGTCCAGGCCGTGCCCGGCGGGCAGATGCGCTTCACCGCGCAGCGTCGTTATCGGCATCCGCTGCCGGACCTGCAGGTCACGCTGAACCTGGCCGGCGAGCACAACGTGCGCAACGCACTGGCCGCCATCGCCGTGGCCGACGAGCTCGAACTGCCCGATGCCGCGATCCAGCGCGCGCTGGCCACCTTCTCTGGCGTGGGGCGCCGCTTCCAGCGCCATGGTGAGCTGCCGGCCGCCGACGGCGGCCGCTTCACGCTCATCGACGACTACGGCCACCACCCGGTGGAAGTGGCCGCGGTGATCGCGGCGGCCCGCGGCGCCTTTCCGGGCCGCCGGCTGGTGCTGGCCTTCCAGCCGCACCGCTACACCCGCACCCGCGACTGCTTCGACGCCTTCGTGCAAGTGCTGTCGCAGGCCGACGCGGTGTGGCTGACCGAGGTCTATGCCGCTGGCGAAACGCCCATCGACGGGGCCACCGGCGCCGCGCTGGCACAGGCTCTGCGCGGCGCCGGCGGATCGCCGCTGTTCGCCGGTGCGGTGAACGACCTGCCCGCGCTGGTGCTGCAGCAGGCGCGCGCCGGCGACGTGATCATCACCCTGGGCGCCGGCTCCATCGGCGGCGTGCCGGCCGAGCTGCTGCAATTGTGTGGAGAGACCGCATGAACGGGATGGCATCGGTGCCGACCGACCCCACCACCCTGGGCAAGGTGGCGGTGCTGATGGGCGGCGAGAGCGCCGAGCGCGAGGTCTCGCTGATGTCGGGCGGCGGCGTGCTGGCCGCGCTTCGCAGCAGCGGCGTCGACGCGCACGCCTTCGACCCCGCCGAGCGGCCGCTGCTCGAACTGGCGACCGACGGTTTCGCCCGCGTCTTCATCGCGCTGCACGGCCGCCACGGCGAGGACGGCACGGTGCAGGGCGCTCTGGAGCTGATGCGCATCCCCTACACCGGCTCTGGCGTGATGGCCAGCGCCATCGCGATGGACAAGGTGATGACCAAGCGCGTGTGGGTGGCCGAAGGCCTGCCCACGCCGCGCTGGCTGTGGCTGGCGCCTGGTGCGCAGACGCGCGACGAACTGGTGCGCGTGCCCGACACGCTGGGCCTGCCGCTGATCGTCAAGCCGCCGCGCGAGGGCTCGTCCATCGGCATCAGCAAGGTGATGGGCTATTCGCAGATGCAGGACGCGGTGACGCTGGCCGCACAGTACGACGCCGACGTGCTGTGCGAGGAGTTCATCGACGGCATCGAGATCACCTGCCCGGTGCTGGGCGAAGGCGACGCGGCGCGCGCGCTGCCGGTGATCCGCATCGACGCGCCTGGCGGCAACTACGACTTCGAGCACAAGTACTACTCCGACGACACCGGCTACCGCTGCCCCAGCGGCCTGCCGCCCGAAGAAGAGGCCGAGGCGCAGCGACTCACGCTGGCCGCATACCGCGCCCTGGGCTGCCGCGGCTGGGGTCGCGCCGACCTGATGCTGCGCACCAGCGACCGCCGGATCTTCCTGCTGGAGATGAACACGTCGCCGGGCATGACGGGCCACTCGCTGGTGCCGATGTCGGCGCGCGCCGCCGGCATCAGCTACGAGCAGCTCTGCGTGAAGCTGCTGGCCGAGGCCACGCTCGACCACCCGGCGCCCTTGACGGGACGGCGCTGAAGACATGGCCCGCCGCGCTGCCACTGCCGCTGCTCCGATGCCGATGCCCTTCGGCCTGCCGCCAGACGTGCGGCTGATGAACCTCGTGTCCAGCGTGGTCGCTGCCGGCGTGGCGCTGGGGCTGCTGCTGGGCGCGCTGCTGTGGCTGACGCGCTCGCCCTGGTTCGCCATCCGCAGCATCGAACTGCAGGGCGAGATCACGCGCAACAGCGTCAACACCATCCGCGCCAACGCGATGCCTGCGCTGCAGGGCAACTTCTTCAGCGTCGACCTGCAGCAGGCGCGCCGCGCCTTCGAGGCCGTGCCCTGGGTGCGCCATGCCGTGGTGCGCCGTGTCTGGCCCGGCCGCCTGGCCGTGACGCTGGAAGAGCATCGCGCTGCCGCGCTGTGGCAGGCCGAGGAGCGTGGCGACCGCCTGGTCAATCAGCAGGGCGAGGTCTTCGAGGCCAACGTGGGCGACGTGGAAGACGAGGCGCTGCCCATCTTCAGCGGCCCCGAGGGCAGCGCCGCGTTGATGCTGGCGGCCTACCGCCGCCTGCAGCCGCTGTTCGCCGGGATGAAGGTCGAGATCGACAGCCTGTCGCTGTCGAGCCGCGGCTCCTGGCGGGTGGACCTGGACAGCGGCGCGGTGATCGAGCTCGGTCGCGGCCAGCCCGAGGAACTGGGCGCGCGCGTGGAGCGCTTCGCGCGAACGCTGCCGCAGGTGGGTGCGCGCTTCGTGCAACAGCCGCTGGAGTACGCCGACCTGCGTCACACCGACGGCTACGCCGTTCGCCTGCGCGGCGTGAGCACGCAGGCAGCACCCGCGACGACGACCGCGGCGGCAGCAAGACCATCGCCCGCAACGACGACGAGAAAGCCCTGATGAAGCACTGCAGCGAACCCACCGAGACCGACTGAGGACCGCATGGCCAAGGAATACAAGGATCTGGTTTTCGGACTCGACATCGGCACCGCCAAGGTGATGGTCGTGGCCGCCGAGGTCATGCCCGACGGCGAACTGCGCGTGGCCGGACTGGGCGTGGCGTCCACGCACGGCCTGAAGCGCGGCGTGGTGGTCAACATCGACGCCACCGTGCAGAGCATCCAGCAGGCGCTGAAGGAGGCCGAGATGATGGCCGCCTGCAAGATCGACCGCGTCTACACCGGCATCACCGGCAGCCACATCCGCGGGCTGAACAGCACCGGCATGGTGATCGTGCGCGACAACCGCGAGGTCACGCCGGTCGACGTCAACCGCGTGGTCGAGACGGCCAAGGCCATCAACATCCCCAACGACCAGCGCCTGCTGCTGGTGGAGCCGCAGGAATTCATCATCGACGGGCACGAGGTGAAGGAGCCCATCGGCATGAGCGGCAGCCGGCTCGAGGTGAAGGTGCACATCGTGACCGGTGCGCAGAGTGCGGCCGAGAACATCCTGAAGTGCGTGCGCCGCTGCGGGCTGGAGGTCGAACGCCTGGTGCTCAACCCCAGCGCCAGCAGCGCCGCCGTGCTGAGCGACGACGAGAAGAGCCTGGGCGTGGCCGTGGTCGACATCGGCGCCGGCACCACCGACGTGCAGATCTACACCGACGGCAGCGTGCGCCACACGGCGGTGATCCCGATCGCCGGCGACCTCATCACCAGCGACATCGCGATGGCGCTGCGCACGCCGACCAAGGACGCCGAGGAGATCAAGGTCGAGTACGGCGTTGCCAAGCAACTGCTGGCCGACCCGTCGGAGCAGGTGGAAGTGCCCGGCCTGGGCGACCGCGTGCCGCGCATGCTGTCGCGCCAGGCGCTGGCCGGCGTGATCGAACCGCGCGTCGAGGAGATCTTCTCGCTCGTGCACCAGGTCATCCGCGACAGCGGCTACGAGGAGCTGCTGTCCAGCGGCATCGTGCTGACCGGCGGCTCGGCGGTGATGCCGGGCATGGTCGAGCTGGGTGAAGACATCTTCCTGAAGCCCGTGCGCAAGGGACTGCCGACCTACGGCGGCGCGCTGGCGGACATGGTGGCCAATCCGAGGTCGGCCACCGTGATGGGATTGCTCGAAGAAGCGCGCATGGCGCGCGCGAGGGGGTTCAAGGCCGCGGCGCAGGCGGGATCGGTGAAGACCGTGATCGGCCGCGCCAAGGACTGGTTCCTGGGGAATTTCTGAAGAGGAGCCCGTCGAGGCTCCGTGTTACTTGAACGACGACTTGTTTGGCAACTGCATCTCACTGAAGGAGGCTCACATGCCCATCGAAATGATCGAGGAGTTTGACCAGGGCACGCAGATCAAGGTGATCGGCGTGGGCGGCGGCGGCGGCAATGCCGTCGAGCACATGATCTCGCAAGGCGTGCAGGGCGTGGAGTTCATCTGCGCCAACACCGACGCGCAGGCGCTGAACCGCAGCGCAGCGCGCACGCTGGTGCAGCTGGGCAGCTCCGGCCTGGGCGCGGGCTCCAAGCCCGATGTCGGCCGCACCTCGGCCGAAGACGCCTCCGACCGCATCCGCGAAGCCATCACCGGCGCGCACATGCTGTTCATCACCGCCGGCATGGGCGGCGGCACCGGCACGGGGGCAGCGCCGGTCATCGCGCGCGTGGCCAAGGAGATGGGCATCCTGACGGTGGGCGTGGTCACCAAGCCCTTCGAGTTCGAGGGCAAGCGCCGCGGCAAGCAGGCCGACGACGGCGTCACCGAGCTCGAAGCCAACGTCGACAGCCTGATCGTCGTGCTCAACGAGAAGCTGCTGGAGGTGATGGGCGACGACGTGACGCAGGAGCAGGCCTTCGCGCACGCCAACGACGTGCTGAAGAACGCGGTGGGCGGCATCAGCGACATCATCCACATCCCCGGCCTGGTGAACGTCGACTTCGAAGACGTGAAGACCGTGATGAGCGAGCCGGGCAAGGCGATGATGGGCACGGCCACCGCCGGCGGCCCCGACCGCGCCACCAAGGCCGCCGAAGCGGCCGTGGCCTGCCCGCTGCTGGAAGGCATCGACCTGAGCGGCGCGCGCGGCGTGCTGGTGCTGATCGCGGCGAGCAAGCAGACCTTCAAGCTGGCCGAGAGCCGCAACGCGATGAACACCATCCGCCGCTACGCCGCCGACGACGCGCACGTCATCTACGGCACGGCCTACGACGAGAGCCTGGGCGACCAGCTGCGCGTGACCGTCATCGCCACGGGCCTGAGCTCGGCGCGGAGGGCTGAAAGTCGCACCCCGACGCTGAACGTGGTGCAACAGCAGCCGCTGCGCACCGGCACCGACAGCCTGCCGATCCTGAACCAGGTGGCGCAGCCCGGCCCGGGCCTGGGCGGCATGGGCAGCGCGCCGCAGCACAGCTACGACAACCTGAACACCCCCAGCGTGTGGCGCAACGGCCGCTCGCAGGCGGCGGCCAAGGTCGACGCGCTGGCCAGCAACGGCATGGACGAGATCGAGATCCCGGCCTTCCTGAGGAAGCAGGCGGACTGAGCCAGGACGTGCGAGGCCGGGAGGCCTCGCTCGCCTGGCGAAGGCCGGACCGCGATTTCACGCGGGCTGGCTGAGCCCAAGTGCGAGGCCGGCGGGCCTCGCTCGCCCTGCCAAGGGCGCCTGCAGGCGCCTTTGGTGTTTCTGGCGGGAGAGGCCGCTATCGATCGAGGCTGTTTGAGAACGCGCTGGACGAGGCCGCAGGGTCGGCCGTGTCAGCGGCGGCCGCGGTCACGCAGCGCGTTGCGCAGTTTTTTTGTTGAAGGGCTTGCGCCCTACGCCTTCATCGCTGCCATCAGCGGCCCGGCGCCGAGGATCTTGATCGTCCGCTTCAAGTTGTAAGCCAGAACCTGCAAGCTCATCTCGGTTCGCACTCGCGGCAGCGTCCTGGTCAGGAAGTGACTCGACCCCATCCAGCTCTTGAGCGTTCCGAAGACGTGCTCGACAGTCTGTCTTCGCAACTTCATGGCCTCTGGGGCACCCTCCAGCCGTTGTTGAACGACCTCCAGGATGTCTTCGTGCTCCCAGCGGGCGATTCGTCGGTACTTTCCTTTCGAGCACTGCGGCTTCAACGGGCACTGCGGGCACTCGGACGACCAATACTTGTGCTGGGTCTTGCCCGCTTCCTCTGTCGTGAAGCGGTAGATGGCGATCCTGCCAGCAGGGCACCGGTACTCGTCGTTCTTGGCGTCGTACACGAAGTCCCGCTCATCGAACAGACCTTCGGCCAGGTTGTTCGAGGTCATGGGCGCGGGCACGACAGCGGCCACACCCGCTCGCTCGCACTCCAGGATATCGTAACCTTCGTAGTAGCGGCGATCAGCCAGCGCGATCAGTTCCTCTTCCCCGGTGGCCGCCTTGGCAAGCCTGGCCATATCGGCCAACTGGCCCCGGTCGTGACCCACGTTGATGACCTCG
Organism: Rubrivivax sp.; assembly: GCA_022843905.1. GTDB lineage: Bacteria > Pseudomonadota > Gammaproteobacteria > Burkholderiales > Burkholderiaceae_C > Rubrivivax. The sequence goes on along the minus strand of JALHMT010000003.1, from coordinate 197,087 downwards.
TGGGCCACGATGAGGTGGTGCTTGGCCTCCACCGCAGTCTGCACGTTGTAGCCCACGATGCCCGTGCCGCGGCCGCTGGTGGCCATAGAGCGTGCGTCGGGGTCGGTCAGGGAGATCTGCCCGTCCTCTGACGACTTCATCTGTTCACCGATCGCGTCCAGTGCCTGCATCTGCTGCTTGACCTTGGCGATCTTCTCCCTGAGCTGAGCGACCCGGCCCGGAAGAACAGCGGTGGCGTCACGGTCAGCGCGGTCGAGCTTGACCAGGTAGCGCTTGATGCTGTCCTCGAACTGCTCGATACGGGCTTGCAGCTTGCGATCGGTGAAGTTCTTGTCGCGGTTGTTGACCGCCTTGAACTTGCTGCCGTCAATGGCAACGATGCCGTCGGTGAAGAGCTTCATCCGGCGGCACAGCAGCACGAACTCCTTGCAGACCTTGCGGATGGCCTCGCCGTTGTCACGGCGGAAGTCGGCGATCGTCTTGAAGTCTTGCGCCAGGCGACCGGTCAGCCAGATCAGTTCGAGGTTGCGCTGCGCCTCGATCTCCAGGCGGCGGCTGGACTGCACTCGGTTGAGAGTGCCGTAGACGTAGGTCTTGAGCAAGGTCGCCGGGCTGTATCCAGGCCGGCCGGTGGCAGAAGGATCAGCGCGTTGGAAGCCCAGCTTCCTCAGATCGAGCTCATCGACGAAGACATCGATGACGCGCACCGTGCTGTCCTCATGGATCCAGTCATCGAGTCGCTCTGGGAAAAGAACGTTCGGCGTTCGGTCCTGGCCTTCGACGTATCGCCCCATTGTTCACTCCCGTCGGTCTGACGGGAGCTGTGACATCGTCCGAGGCAAAGAGTTTCCACACAGCCTCGACCCAGACCGGCCATCCATCTGTCCGAACAGAGTAGTCTGGAGCGGTCAGTTGAGGGACGTACAAGGCTAGACACGAAGCCGAGTGCGATGCCCCAGGCGATGAGCCGCTCCTTTGGTGCAGCGTCCGATAGCACCAGCCGCAACGCCGCGATTCCGAGCCAGACCGCACCCATGCTCAGCAGGGCGACGCCCACACCCATCAAGCCAAGCATCAGGTCCTCGAAGGCCGTTCGGTTGCTGAAGTGCGAGTCCACGCCGCGCGCAGCCTGGGCCACGATCCAGGTCATTTCGAAGACCAAGGCGCCGGCCGCCACAGGCAACAGCCACCGCCATCCCCACACGCGGGTTCGCGCCGAAAGCCACTGCTGTGCCAGCGCCATGGTGACGGAATAGACACCCAGCGACAGCGCAAAGCGCAGAGGTTTGCCCCAAGGTGAGCGACCGAACAAGGAACGCTCGTCCAGACCTGCTGCAATGGCCAGATTGGGCGACAACGCAAGCATCACAAGACCTGCCAGAAGCATGTGATCCCGCACGGGCCAGGCGAATGCAGTACGGAAAGGGTCGAACCTCACAGCGGCGCCCCAATGCGGACCTCTACGGGTGCCAACGCACGCTAAACGAAGCGCCACCCCCGCTTGCCTCGCCGCAGCTCACGGTCCAGCCATGGGCGATGCATATCTCGCGCACCAAAGCCAGGCCAAGGCCGGAGCCAGGACGGTCCTGACCAGGCGCCCGCCAGAACCGTTCAAACACCTGGGCACGGTGTTCTACGGGTACGCCAGGCCCGCGGTCTTCCACATTCAAGCCCTGGTCTCCGACCTGCACGATGACGTCCGAGCCTGGCGACGAAAAATCGATTGCGTTCTCAACCAGGTTCTTCAGCAGCACGAAGAGGGCACCGGCGTCGGCCTGAATCTGTACGTCATCAGAAGACTCCTTCAGATACAAGGTCAGGTCTGAGCGGTGCGCCTTGAAGGCCAGGTGATCGAGCACCTCGCGCGCCACGTCCGATGGCCGCACAAGGTTGCGCCGCATCGCTTGTGGATCGGCCACCTGGGCCAGCTGCAGCAGCTGCTGAACCTGGCGGCCCATCGCATCCAGTTCATCCAGCAGCCTGGCGCGGTCCGGCTCGCTGTCCAGACCGGCTTCGACGCGGGCCCGCGCCAGGGCCAGCGGCGTTTTCAGTTCGTGCGCGGCGTTGGCAATGAAGCGCTCCTGCTCCTGAAACGAGCGCTCCAGCCGCTGCAGAACGCCGTTAAACGCCTGGACCAGCGGCCGTATCTCAGCCGGCATCCGGTCTTCCGGCAAGCGTGCCGCCAGGTTGCGTCCGCCGACATTGCGCGCTGCGGCCTCTGCGACGCGAATCGGCCGCAAGACCGACCGCACGGCCAGTGCGCCTGCCAACGCGAAGATCAGTGCCGACAAGGTGCCCAGCAGAAGAACCGTTTCGGTGATGGCGGGCGTGAGGGCCTCGCGGGCCAGCAGTTCGAAGCGGTCGCTGCGCGCCAGTTGCAGCACGTAGTTCCGTCCATGCACCTCGCGCTGCCAGGCGCCAACGAAGAAGTCGCTGCCGTCGAAACTCACCACGCCAAAGAAATCGGTTTGCTCTGCGATGCTGCGCCCATCCAGCATCGAGCGGCGATCGGCCTCGCTGCTTGCGACGACGCGGCCCGCTTCGTCGAGAACTCGGTACTTCAGGTTGGCGAAGAAGTCGTCGAAGCCCACCGCATCACCGGGCTCGAGCTTCACGCCCACGACGCGCTGCTCTGCATCCAGCACGAAGCCGTCGAAGATGTCTTCGGTCTGCCCCTGCATGCTCATGCGCGTGACCAGGTGGCCAAAGCGTTCGGCCAGCAAGGCCTGCACGCCCACCACCAGCAGCGCCGTCGAGGCAAACGCGAGCGAAAAACCAAGGGCCAAGCGCAGGGCCAGACTTGGCGTGCGGCCGGGTGCCCTTGCAGCCCAGCCGTGCGGTTCATCAGTCAACACGGTCACCCTGCCCGCCGGTGGGTTCAAGCACTTGCTCCAGGGAGTAGCCCACACCCTTGGTGTTGACCAAGCGCGCGTCGCTACCCAGCACCTCGAGCTTGCGGCGAAGCCGGTGCAAGGCCACGTCCAGTGCATTCGGCGTGACCGCCTCGGTCAGGCCCCAGGCCGCGGCTTCCAGAGCACCGCGGCGCACCACCTTGCCTTCGGCGCGCACCAGCGCAAGCATAAGCTGCAGTTCGCTGGGCGCCAGGTTCACGCTCGACCGTCCGCAACTCAGGCGCGCACCTGCGGGGTCGACCACAAGCCCGGCCCACTGCGGCGAGCTGGCCACCCAGCCTTGCTGGCGGCGCAGCAGCGCACGCACACGGGCCACCAGTTCGTCGCGTTCAAAGGGCTTGGCCAGGTAGTCGTCGGCGCCGGCCTCCAGGCCGTCCACGCGGTCGTGCAGAGCGTCGCGCGCGGTCAGCAGCAGGCAGGGCACGAGCACTTGGCGTGCGCGCAGCCGCTGCAGCCAGGGCAGTGCGTCGCCGTCTGGCAAGCCCCGGTCAAGCACCAGTGCGGCATAGCGCACCTGGGCCAGGCAGGCTTCGGCTTCACCGACGCGGCCGACGGCGTCGGCGGCAATGCCCGATCGTGCCAATTCGCGCGCCACCAGCTCACGCATGGCCGGGTGATCTTCAACGAGGAGGATGCGGTCCATGCTCAGCAGCGTAACGCGATCCCGCAGCCTCGGGATCGGCAGCCATCTGGCGGGGGCCTGTCAGAAGCGATAGCCAAGCCGGGCCATCACCGTCGTTGCTTGGTACTTGACCTCGACAGGGGCTCCGCCACCGGTGGGAGCCAGTCGAATCCGCCCGGTGTTCGTCAGCGAAACACCGACATCGGCGACCCATGGGCTGCCGTAGTCCCAGCGCAGCCCGGCCATGAACTGCCGTGCGCTCCCCGAGCCTGAAAACTCCCGTTCAGCACCGGTCGAGGTGAGGTCGGCATCGAGTTCCTGCACCCGGCCAATGCCCAGGCCCAGGTAAGGCCGCACATTCGCCGGCCCGAGCTTGAACGCACCGAAGTCGTAAAGGGCGTTGACGGTGAACGTGAGCGAAGCCCAGTCGGCGTCGCCAGGGCGCGCGTCAAGGCCAGGGCTGCTGACCTGCTTGACTGGGTTGTTGCGGTACATCACCGCGGCTTCGACACGCCAGTCCTGCCCCAGACGACGGCCGATGGCGCCCCCGATAGCCGGGCCTTGGCCCGTCGTCAGGCGGCCGCCGGCAAAGTCGGGGTTGCTGGTTCGGGACAGGCCCGCGTCGACAGTGACGTACCACGGGCGGTCTTGGGCAGATGCGGTAGTGACGCCGCAGGCCAATGCCAGTCCGGCGAGGGATAGAAAGACAAAACGGGGCATGAAGGACTCCTGGGTTGGCCGACTCACGGATGGAGACGAATGGCGCCGATGAAGAAGGTTCACAGCAGCACAAGGGATGAGGCTCCATCGCACTGAAGCGCAAGAAGCTGGCGCCATGCCTGCCATCGTCGGTGCGATGGACTTACCGGCGCCTTTCCGAAAAGGGCCGCCTTGCACCACTGCTTGCACCAAGTCGAGCGCACGCCCGAACCCAGAAACGGAACGGTCAACTTCCCCTTAAAGGCGAAAGGGACCGGGCTCCCGCGAGGGGGCGTGCAAGCTGCCCGTCTCGAATGTCCGCTCCTGGCCGACAGCGCCCCCGGCGTGTCACGTCTGTGCAAGTCGCTCACGCAATGCCGGCAGCCTGCTGCGACCGACAGGCAGTTCGCGCCCGTCGTCGAGTTCGAGCCAGCTGCGACTGCCGCGCACGCTGTGCAGTGTCTTCACGACCGCCAGGTTGACGATCCAGGTGCGGTGGCAGCGAAGGAAGTTCGGCGGCAGCAGCGGCAGCAGGCGCTCCAGCGGCTTGGCGTGCAGTTCGGTGCGCCCGCCCACGAGGTGCAGCTCGCTCCCTTCGGGCACGGCGGCGATGCAAGTCACCTTGTCGATGTCCACCAGGGCCACACCCCGCGCCCGCCAGACGGCCACGCGGCGAAGCGCGCGGGCACCGGGCACGGGTGCGCCCTGCAGTCGCTGCAAGGCCAGCTCCAGCCGGTCCCGGCCGAAGGGCTTGGGCACGAAGTCCAGCACGCCGAGCTCGAAGGCCTCGAGCGCGCGTTCGCCGTGGCCGGACACGACGACGACATGCATCGCTGCCGCCGCGGCTTCTTGCAGCAGCCCGAAGCCATCGTGACCGGCGACGTTCAGGTCCAGCAGCAGGCCATCGAAGCTGCAGTCGCGCAATTGTTCGCGCGCTTCGGCCAGACTGCCCACGGCCACGGCGGAGAAGGAAGGTCCTAGGATCTCGCGGCACAGGCGCTGCAGGCGCTGGCGCAGCAGCGGCTCGTCTTCGACGATCAGCAGCTTCATGGTTGCGGGATGCTGAAGCGATCGAGCCAGACGGCCTCGTCCAGTGGCCCGCTCTCGAAGGACCAGTCGGCGCCGAACGCGCCGGCCAGACTCTCGCGCACGAAGCGCTGGCCCTGGCCGCCACCGCCTTCGCGTCCGGCGCCCCGCGGCGAGCGCAGCTCGATGTGCCAGCGGTTGCCGACGCCGGCGGCGACATGCAGCGCGAAAGCCGGCGCGTCGGCGCGCACGCCACCGTGCGTGATGGCGTTCTCCACCAGCGTGTGCAGCACACCCGGGGGCAGCCGCACTTCGTCGGTGGGTCCTTCGACGCGCAAGGGCAACGGCATCTCACGCGCCATCTCGATGAGATCCAGCTGCGTGCGCACCAGCTCCAGCTCTTCCCGCAGGGACACCAGGGCCTTCTGCGACAGCGCGCGCAGCAGGGTGAGCTGGTCGGCCAGACGTTCCACCAGCCGGCTGGCGTTGGCCGGCCGCTGCTCGATCAGCTCCTGCAGCACGGCCAAGGTGTTCATCAGGCCGTGCGGCTGCATGCTGGTGCGCAGCAACTGGGCTTGCAGCGCTTGCCGCTGCCCGGCCACGGCAAGCGCCTGCGCCTGCTGCTCGTGTGCGTGGTCCAGCATGAGCAGGATCATGACCAGGGCGAGCGTCACGGTGTACAGGCCGTCCAGGAAAGCGGCGGGGTCGAGCCACAGCCAGGCGAAGGCCAGGGACAGCAGCGTCAGAAGCGCAGGCACCGGCGCGTTCGGCTCACGGCGCGCGCGCCAGGTCAGGGCCAGCGCGGCGCTCAGCCCGGCCAGGTGGAGACACCAGGATGCCACGTCGTACCCGGCGGTCGGTACCGCGACGGCCACCACCAGCAGCAGTGCAACTCCCCAGGCGCCCAGCCAAGCGGCCGCACGCTTCGGCCAGCCCCATCGCAGGGCCAGGGACAAGGGCAGGAGCCAGGCGGCGAACAGCGTGCTGGCCAGGATGGTCTGCATGCGCAGGGCGTGCCAAGGGTAGGCGTAACCCCAAAGATCGCGTGCACTCTCTGCCAGCGGCAGCAGCAGGCCCACGGCGCCCAGCGCGATCAGGCTCCAGCGATGGGCCTTCTGATGGGCCTTCTGCCCCGGCCGGCTGCGGTCGGTGGACGCCTGGCCGAGTCGCAGGAAGTAGAGCCAGGCCAGCGCCAAGCCACCACAGGCCAGCCCGACGACCAACCAGCGCGCGAAGCGCTGGCGCGGCATGGCCTCGAGCCGTATCGGCTGCACCCCGGCATGCGACTGGGCAACCTGCCCGACGCGGAGATGATGGCTGGAGCCCAGCAGCCGCAATTCGTGGGTGCCGGCGGCCAGCGGCGGAAGGGCCACCCAACGATCGATGTCACCCGGCACTTCCTCTGCGGCCGTGCGTCCGGGCCGGCCACTGCGCAGCACCAACTGCCCATTGCAGAACAGCTCCGCGGCACCGCGCAGCGCCACGCGCAGCACGAGGGCCTGTTCGTCCTGCGCGAGCTTCAGCTGCCAGCGCAACTCGTAGGGCCCGGGCCAGGTGGTGAGCACGGCCCTGTCGAAGGGCGCCCATTCGCCCGACACCTGACGCATCTGCCCGTCTTTCACGCTGACGCCGGGCACCGCGGCATCGCCGGGCGCGTACAGCCAGGTCAGGCTGAACAGCACGAGAGCGACGCCCCAGGCGAAGGCGCTTGAACGACGTGACATGCTGCCGATGGTAGTGAACGGAATGCCGTGGGCGGAGACATTGAGCGCCTGCGGGGAGCCGTTGGGCCGTCGGCCGCCCGCCTGCGCGCCAACCAGGCGGCATCGTGCGCGCTTCGTCAAATCTGGAGTGAGTGTCCCGTGAGTTCGGTGAAGAAGGTGTTGCGCGTTGGCCTGACCACCATCGGCTTGTTCGTCGCGTGGGTGGCGGTGGTCTTCCTGGGCACCTCAGAGGGCTGGTGGAAACAGCCGCTGGCGCCTCGCGGCGACAGCGCTGCCTTCATGAGCGTCGCCAGCCGAACCATCGACGGCAGCCAGGCGGGCAACGCCGTGATGGCCCTGATCAGCAACGGCACGGTCCAAGGCGTGCATGCGACGTCCGTCGGTTCGGCGGTGAATGCCGACACCGTCTTCCAGACCGCTTCCCTCAGCAAGTGGATCACGGCCTGGGGTGTGATGGCACTCGTCGAACAAGGCAGGGTCGACCTCGATGCACCGGTGAGTCGCTACCTGAAGCGCTGGACCTTGCCCCCCAGCGCGTTCGACAACGACAAGGTCACCGTCCGGCGGTTGCTGAGCCACACCGCCGGGCTGACCGACGGCCTGGGCTACGCCGGCTTCGCACCTGGCACGCCGGTGCAGTCGCTCGAAGCCTCGCTCACGCAGGCCGCCGATGTCTCGCCTGGAGCCAGCGGCAAGGTCGCGGTCGGTATCGAGCCGGGCAGCGCGTGGCGCTACTCGGGCGGTGGCTACGCCGTGCTGCAACTGCTGATCGAAGACGTGAGCGGCGAGCCGTTCGAAGCCTACATGCAGCGCGTCGTGTTCCAGCCGCTGGGCATGGTGCACTCGACCTACCACTGGTCGCCCGCGCAGGGCACGACCTTGGCGACGTTCTACGGCAAGGACGCACAGCCCGCGACGCACTTCCGCTTCTCGGCGGTGGCGGCAGCCTCGCTGTACACCTCGGTGTCGGACCTCACGCGCTTCCTGCAGGCCCAGGTGCCCGGCAAGGCGGGCGAGCCCGTCGGGCGCGGCGTGCTGGGCGCGGCCACCGTCGCACGGATGTGGCAGCCGACGGGATCGCTGTATGGTCAGGCGATCTGGGGCCTGGGCACGATGCTGTATGCCGACAATCGCGCCGGCGGCTTCGTGATCGGCCACGACGGAAGCAACGAGCCGGCGATCAATACCGCGGCGCGCCTGAACCCGGCCACCGGCAACGGCATCGTGATCCTCGAAACCGGCAAGCCACTGCTGGCCACACGCCTGGCTGGCGAGTGGGTGTTCTGGGAAGCGGGCCGGGTCGACTTCCTCTCCTTCAAGCTCGCGATGCCCGGCCTATTGCGCTGGGCCGGGTGGGGCTGTCTGGCGATCGTGGTCCTGGTGCCCGGCATGGCCTGGGCGATGCGGCGCCGGTCACGACGTCCCGGCTGATGGTCCGCACGACCATCAGTGCCTTCCCGCCATCAACCGTCCCGGTGATGCCGAGTCATGCGGCTGCGGTAGATTGGGCAGCCATGAAGATCCTCGTCACCGGCAGCTCCGGTCACCTCGGCGACGCCCTCGTCCGCACCCTGCGCTCGCAGGGTTCTGCCGTCATCGGCCTCGACATCGTGCCCGCTGCCAGCACCGACGTGCTGGGCTCGATCGTCGATCGCTCGGTCGTCGGGCGCTGCATGCGGGGCGTCGATGCCGTGCTGCACACCGCCACGTTGCACAAGCCGCATGTGCACTCGCACAGCCGGCAGGACTTCGTCGACGTCAACGTCACGGGCACCTTGAATCTGCTCGAGGAGGCTGTGGCAGCGGGCGTGCGCTCATTCGTCTTCACCAGCACGACCAGTGCCTTCGGCGACGCGCTGAGCCCGCCACCACCGGCACCCGCGGCCTGGATCACCGAGGACGTGGTGCCGGTGCCCAAGAACATCTACGGCGCCACCAAGGTGGCTGCCGAGGACTTGTGCCGGCTTTTCCAGCGCAACCACGGCTTGCCGGTGCTGGTGCTGCGCACCTCGCGCTTCTTTCCGGAGGGTGACGACAGCGAGAGCCGCCGCACCGGCTTCGACGACCTGAACCTGAAGGTGATCGAGCTGCTGTACCGGCGCGCGGACATCCAGGACGTTGTCGACGCGCACTTGTTGGCGCTGCAGCGCGCCCCGGACCTGGGCTTCCAGCGGTTCATCATCAGCGCGACTTCGCCGTTCGAGCAGGCGGACCTGGATGCGTTGCGCGGTGGGGCCTCTGCGGCGCTGAGGCGCGTCGTCCCCGGCTTCGAGACCGTGTTCCACGATCGCGGCTGGCGCATGCTCGAGGACATCGACCGCGTCTACGTGAACGAACGGGCCCGGCGGGTGCTGGGCTGGCAACCGCGCTACGACTTCGCGCGGGCGCTCACCGACCTGACGCAGGGCCGCGATCCGCGCAGCCCGCTGACGCACGCCATCGGCCGCAAGGGCTACCACCCCGGACGTGGCGATGGCGGCATCTACTCGGCCCCGCCAGGCTGAAGGCCGCCAACGACGCGCCACTGCAGCAGCTTGCGTGAAGCCGCTGCCGCGAACCCGAAGTTCGCGGAGCTGGTCAGGCAGCTGACCGAACGCTTCCCGGATATCGGCGCCCTGGCCGGCGCCCTGGGCGGCTGGACGGCGGCGTCGTTCTTCGTGCTGTGCGCCCTGTGGGGCAAGGCGCTGCTGGAGATCGTGAACTACATGGAGCACTACGGCATGGTGCGCAACCCGGCCACCCCGGTGCAGCCGCGGCATTCCTGGAACACCAACCGGCGCCTCAGTTCCTGGAGCATGTTCAACCTCACGCGGCACTCGCACCACCATGCCCAGGGCGAAGTGCCCTACCAGGACCTGAAGCCCTTTCCCGATGCGCCGATGATGGTGGGCGGCTACCTCACGACGATCGTGATCGCGATGGTGCCGCCGCTGTGGCACCGGCTGATGACGCCCAAGCTGATGCAGTGGGACCGGGAACACGCCAGCGACGATGAGCGCGCGCTGGCGGCCGAGGCCAACGCGCGCAGCGGCATCGCTTGGCTTCAGGTGCCGGCGAGCCCGTCGGACCGGGTCGCCGACTGAAGCCCGTCCCCGGTCAAGCTCCCGGGGGCAGCGAACAGCGGGCTGGGGAGATGCACCCCGTAGCCCTGCGCGTAGTCCACACCCATCACCCTCAGCTGCTCGACGATGAGGTCGTTCTCGGCGTATTCGGCCACCGTCCTGACACCCAGCAGGTGGCCCACGTTGTTGATGGTCTCCGTCATCAGGCGGTCGACGCGGTCCTGGTCGATGTTGCGCACGAAGCTGCCGTCGATCTTCAGGAAGTCCACCGGCAGGTTCTTCAGGTAGCCGAAGGAACTGGTGCCGGCACCGAAGTCGTCGAGCGCGAACTGGAATCCCAGCGCCTTGCACTGAGCGATGAGGGCCGCTGCGGCACGCAGGTTGTGGATGGCCGCCGTCTCGGTGATCTCGAAACAGATGGCCCGGGGCGGCAGGCCGTGCAGACTGGCCTGCTCGCGGATGAAGTCGATCAGGCTCTCCGAGTTCAGCGAGGTCCCCGACAGGTTGATCGAGCAGGTCAGCGCCTGCCCGCCCGGACACTGCCTGAGCAATGACCGGTAGCCGGCGAAGACGGTCTTGATCACCCAGCGGTCGACCAGCGGCATCAGGTTGTAGCGCTCGGCGGCCGGCAGAAAGCTGCCGGGCTGCACCAGGTCTCCGTTCTCGTCGACCATGCGCAGAAGAACCTCCAGGTGCTGTCGTTCCTCCAGTGCGGGGTTCAGGCGCAGGAAGCGCTGCTGGTACAGGACGAAGCGGTCCTGCGCGAGCGCGGCCTCGATGCGCGTGACCCAGCCGGTCTCGCGCCTGCGCGCAGCCATCTCGCCGTCTCCGGCGCTGAAGACGCAGACGCGGTCGCGGCCCTGCTCCTTGGCCCAGTAGCAGGCGGTGTCGGCCATGCTCATCACTTCCGCGGGGTTCGACGCGGCGTGCAGGGAGGCCATGCCGATGCTGATGCCGACACTGAGCGACTTGCCCTTGCACTCGTAGCGGTAGTCGCGCACGGCGGCCAGCAGCTCCGCCGCGATCAGCCTGGCGCGTTCGATGCTGCAGTCCTCCAGAAGCAGCGCGAACTCGTCGCCGCCCAGCCGTGCGGCCGTGTCCGACTGGCGGACCAGCGACCGCATCAGCGCCGTCAGGTCGCACAGCACCTCGTCTCCCGCGGCGTGACCGAAGGTGTCGTTGATGACCTTGAAGCGGTCCAGGTCCATGAAGCAGACCACATGCTCCTTGCCCGCGTTCCTTGATGCGGCCAGGGCTGCCTCCAGGCGTTCGCCCAGCTCGCGCCGGTTCGCCAGCCCGGTGAGCACGTCGTGTGTCGCTTCCCAGGAACGACGCTGCGCCGAGTGGCGCTCGGCACTGACGTCGCGGAAGGACAGCACGCTGCCCGAGAGCCTGCCTTCCGGGTCGTGCATCAGCGCCGCCTTGCAGTCCACGCCGATACGGCTGCCGGCGGGGTGCAGCAGATCCAGTTTGCGACCCCAGCCGTCGTCGTTCCGAGGGGCGGGGCCGGGACCCAGGATCACCGGTTGGCCGGTGTCCGCGTCGATCAGCTTCAGCACCACGTCCACCGGCAGGGCGGTCGCGGCTGCGGCCGTCCAGCCGGTGAGCTGTTCTGCCACGGGGTTCATGTAGCGCACGCACTGCTGCGCATCGGTGGTGATGACGGCGTCGGCGATCGAGTTCAGCGTGACCTCGGCACGTTCCTTCTGCTCGAACAGTGCGGCCGAGGTCGTGCGCAGCTTTTCCATGGTGAGCTGCAGTTCGCTCCTGGAGACCGTGGTCTGCTGCAGGTCCTGCATCAGTTCGTTGAAGGCGTGGCCGAGTCGGCCCAGCTCGTCCTCCGACGTGACGACGGCGCGGCGCCCCAGATCGGTCGGGAACTGGCGCAGCTTGACGATGGTGCCGATCAGCCCGTTCAACGGCCTGGCGACAAAGACCGTGAGGATGGCGTAGAGCATCACCACACCCGCCGCCACGGCCAGCAGGCCCATGCCGACGGCCGACCGCAGCATCATCAGCACCTGGTCGCTGATCTGGTCGCCCTGGATGCTGACGACGACGGTGCCCCGGTGTTCGCCCCGCGAGTCGCGCACCGGCACGGTGGCGAGATGGCGGGTCTCGGAGCCAGTCGTGGTGGTGATGACGGATTCCCGAGCTGTCGGCAGCGCGGCCAGCAAGGCGGGGTCGCCGATGATCGACAGGGGTGCACCCTCGCTGGAGAAGAGCATCCTGCCGTCGAGCGCCACCACCAGGGCCGCCTCGATGCCCGAGTAGGCCTTGATGACTTCCTGGCACTGCTCTTCGAAGCCCGTGAGTTCGTCGATCTCGATGCCGAACTGCAGCAGGCGCTCGAGCTGTGTCTGCAGTCCCTTGCCGATGGCCAGTGAGCGCGACTGCAGCGCCGAGCTGTAGTCGCTCGCGAACTCACGGGTCGTGCTGGTGATCACGACGCTCATGGCGCCGAGCATCACCAGCGTGGCTATGACGAGGACGCGGCCCTGGAGGCTCAGCGTCACTTGTCCCACTCGAACTTGGGAATGACTTCGGCAGACAGCAACTGGCCGGACTTGACCTTCAGGCCCAGGCGACGTGCGCGGGCCAGGCTGATGACGGGGGCGCCCTTGCGCGTGGGCTCCATCTTGAAGGAAGCGGGTTTCCGCCCCTCGACCAGGATGCCGCGCGCGATGCGTCCGGCCGCCAGGCCCTGCTCGCGCTCCGACACCGTCACGGCAGCCAGGGTGCCGTGGTGCACGCGATCGACCCAGAAGCCCAGATCGGGCAGCCGGCTGTTCTCGACCGTCCACTTCAGGACGTCCTGGTAAGGCACGTTCCTGCCCTGTCCGTCCTTGAAGTTGAAGATGCCGATGAGCGCGATGGCGTCCGCCCTGGTCTGGTACTCCTGAACCTTTCGCTTGTAGTCGTCGAAGGTCGTGAGCGTGTCCCAGGCCAGGAACTCGACATCCGGCAGGGACCCGATGCGCTCCTTCATGCGTGCCTGCACCGAGGGCCACAGGGGTGCGTCGTCGAAGACGGCAACGAAACGTCGTGCGCCGGGCACGAGGGCCTGCAGCAGCTTGACCGACTCGACCGAGTGTTCATGTTCCAGCACGCCGGCCACGTTGGGGCTGTCGTCGAAGCCGTAGGTCTTCGGCGCCTTGTTGACGCCGCTGAACACGACAGGCAGCGACGTGTTGACGTAGTGCGTGGCCACGAACTCCTGGGCCTCGTCGTCGGTCGTGTAGAGCAGGTCGGGCTTCCACTGGTCGATCAGCGCACGCGCCTCCCGCCCCTGGGCCTCCTTCTGCTTCTGCGTGCTGAGCTTCTTGGCGTCCATCTGGAACACCTGCACGTCCGCAGGCACGGCCAGACCGTCCTTGAAGCCCTGCAGCTGGCCGTCGGTCCAGCGCCAGGGCGAGTGGTAGCTCATGACGTGGAAGACCCTCGGCGGCCGCGAGGCGACGGCACGCTGCTCGGCGGCCCGCGCCGGCACGACGCCGAGTGCAGCGCCGGCCAAGGCGGCAGCGCACCAGCGACGACGATCGAGACGGACAGGCCTGCGGGCGATGGACATGGTCGACGCTTTCCGGTTGCGGATGCCGGCGTCAACTGGGACAGGACGCCAGATATTGTCTTCGGCTGCATGAGCAGGCGAATTGAGGCAACCCACCGCCTGTGGCTGAAGCTTTCGCCCGATACCTCGGTCCGATCAGGGGAATCCGCAGCGTAGGTCAGGGGAGTCCGCAGCGACATGCCGCCTGGCTCGGATCCTGCTTGCGCGAATCGCCGCATCATCTGCGCCTGGCGCGCCTGACCGAAAACCAACGGTCGTTGGTTATCCCTGATGGGCTGTTGCCTGCAGCACGGCAACACTTTGTCCTATCTGGGTCACGCCTGGCCGGGCGAACCCTTTCCGTGTTTCTCTCTTGGAGCCCTGAATGAAGTTGAAAGCCCTGGTCGGCAGCCTCCTGGTCCTCGGACTGGCCTCTCACGCACTGGCGCAAGGCAGTGATCAGCGCGTCACGATCACCGGCTCGAGCATCAAGCGCATCGCCACCGAAGGCGCCCTGCCGGTGCAGGTCATCCGGCGTGCCGAACTCGAGCGCGAGGGCATCACGAGTGCCGAGCAGGTGGTGATGATGCTGTCCACCAACGGCAACGGCCTGGACAACCTGGCGTCCAACGCCGACGTGGTCGGCGGCGCACAGCGCGGCAACAACGGCGCCAGCAGCGCCAACCTGCGCGGCCAGGGGGCCAACGCGACGCTGATCCTGCTCAACGGCCGCCGCGTCGCCGCGCACGGCCTGAACGGCGGTGTCGTCGACCTGAACCAGATCCCGATGGCGGCGATCGACCGCATCGAAGTGCTGAAGGACGGTGCCAGTGCGATCTACGGCACCGACGCCATCGGCGGCGTCATCAACTTCATCATGCGCACCAACTTCAGCGGCGGCCTGGTGACGGCGACGGCCGACGTCACCGAAGCCGGCGGCGGCAACATCTTCAACGGCGCGGTGGTCGGCGGCTTCGGCGACCTCGACCGCGACGGCTTCAACGTCATCGCGACGCTGGGCGTGCGCGATGCCAAGGCCTTGCGCGGCGACCAGCGCGGCTTCGTCAACACCTTCCAGCCCGACCGTGGTCTGAGCGTCGACACCCGCGGCACGCCTTTCGCCACGATCTTCCCGCTGGCCGGCACCCTGTTCCCTGCCAACGGCAACCTGCCCTTCATCCCGGGCACGACGACCCGTGCGTCCGGCGGCCTGAACGTGCTCGACCTGCCGGGCCAGCCGGGCTGCGGCTCCATCGACGGCCAGGCGCCTTACGCCGAGCTGCTGTGGAACACCCCCACCGCCGCACTGTCCTGCGCCTGGGACACCGGCCGCGCTGCGGTGCTGCAGCAGCCCATCTCCAACACCTACCTCGTGGCCCGCGGCACCCTCAAGCTCGGCGGACACCTGGTGGCCGGCGAGTTCACGGCGTCGCAGTCGGAGTCGGCCAAGCGCTTCTCGAACCTGCAGCTGATTCCCAACGCGACGACGCAGCAGCAGCGCTTTCCGCGCAACGCAGCGTCGCAGGCGGCCTACGACGCGGTCTTCGACCGCCTGCTGACGGCCTTCCCCGGCCAGATCAACGAGACCCAGCGCGGCCAGCCGATGTCCTATCGCTGGCGCTGCATCGAGTGCGGCCCGCGCGAGATCGAGACCGAAGCCGACACCCAGCGCTTTGCGCTGACGTCCGAAGGCCCGTTCTTCGGGGGCTGGGACTACCGCGCCGGCTTCGTGCATGCCACCAGCGAAGCCAAGTCCACGCTGGGCGGCGGCTACTACTACCGCGGCACCACCGCCACCGGCGCCAGCGACGGCGGCCCGGGCATCATCCCTGCGCTCAACAGTGGCCGCGTCAACGTCTTCCTGTTCCCGGGGCAGACGCAGAGCGCCGACGGCCTGGCGGCGCTCGAAGAAGCCTCGGCCCGCGGCGTCGTCCTGTATGGCGGCAGGTTCACCATGCAGCAGATCGACGCCGCCGTGTCCGGCCCGGTGTTCAAGCTGCCGGGCGGCGACGCGATGGCCGCGGTCGGCATCGACCTGCGTACCGAGAAGTACCGGTTCAACGGCGACGAGCGCGCCGCGGCGGCGCAGCGCGTCATCATCGCCGCGCCTTTCGACCAGACCAACGTGCTGTCGGGCGTCTCCCGCGACGTGACGGCGGTCTACGCCGAACTGCTGTTGCCGATCACCAAGCAGATCGAGACCACGCTGGCCGTGCGCCAAGACCGCTACGACGGTTTCGGCACCACGACCAACCCCAAGGTCTCGGCGCTGTGGAAGCCGAGCAACCAGTTCCTGGTGCGCGGCAGCTACACCACCGGCTTCCGCGTGCCGACCTTCAACCAGCTCTTCAACGGCGCTGCCGAATCGCTGTTCACCGGCACCACGCTCGTCGATCCGCTGACCTGCCCGTCGGGCCGGCCCAGCCCGACCATTCCCGGCTGCCAGTTCATCGACCGCGGCGCCAACATCATCAACGGCGGCAAGCCCGACCTCGGGCCGGAAGAGGCGAAGATGGCCTCGGTGGGCTTCCTGTTCGAGCCGACGGCGAACATCAGCGTCGGCATGGACTGGTGGCGCGTCAACCGCGAAGGCACGATCCAGGTGCTGTCGCTGCAGCAGCTGATCGACAACTACGCCAGCTTCCCCGAGCGCTTCATCCGCGACGCCAATGGCACGCTGCTGGCGGTGGACAACCGCTGGGTCAATACCGGCGAGACACAGACCGAAGGGGTCGAGGTCAACCTGCGTGGCGGGCTCGATGCTCTGGGCGCGCGCTGGACTGCAGGCCTGGACGGCACCTACCTGCTGAAGAAGCGCTCGCGCGTGGTGCCCAGCGCCGACTTCGGGGCCAGCGAAATCGGGCAGTTCACCTTTGCCGGCGACCTCGGCCTGCGCTGGAAGCACAGCGCCTACGTGACCTACAAGCGCGCCGACTGGAGCGGCACGCTGAGCCAGACCTTCCGCAGCGGCTACACCGATCAGGTGCTGCCCGGCGTGGCCGCCGGCCGCGTCAGCCCGCCGAACCTGAACCCCAAGGTCGACAGCTACACGACCTACAACCTGAGCGTGACCTGGACCGGCATCAAGAACCTGAGCGTCACTGCCGGCGTCAAGAACCTGTTCGACGAGGATCCGCCTTTCGCCATCACCTACGACAGCCTGGGCGGCTCCGGCAGTTCCTGGGAGCCCCGTGTGGCCGACCCGCGTGGGCGCGCCTTCGTGTTCGGGGTCGAGTACAAGTTCTTCTGATCCCGTCTGGGTGGCGCGCGGGAGCGAACACCGGTTCGCTTCCCCGCTGCCGCCCTTCCGGGCGGGCGCTCGAGCGGACGAGCGAATTGCGGGCGTCGCCCGACTTCAGACCCGCTCGATGTCCACCCGCAGTCGGTTCCTGCCGTCGCGGCGCTCGTACACCAGGGCCTTGGCGGACTTGCGCACCAGCACCAGGCCCAGGCCACCCGGGCGTGCGTCTTCGAGCGTGGATGGCTGCGACAGGTCACGGACGACCGTCGGATCGAAGGGCTTGCCGTCGTCCTCGAAGTGCATCTCGACGGCACCCGGTCTCAGCCGGACCTCGAGTCCGATGTCGTGCAGGGCCATGTCGTCATGTGCATGCAGCATGACGTTCATCAGCACTTCCTCCAGCACCACCTCGACGCGGTACATCGCGCGTGCAGACAACTGGCCGACCAGGACGTCGTGCAGCCGGCGACGCGCAGGCTCCAGCGCGTCGGGCGAGCCGGTCACGCGCAAACGCAGGACGTCTTGCGCGGCGTCAGCTGTTGAACTGGGCGAGAGCATCGTCCAGTGTGGCGACGCAGGGCAGGATCTGGTCGAGCGCGGCGTCGGTCAAGGCGGCCTGCACCAATTCGTTGGCGCCGAACAGGACGAGCTTGAGGTCCTTCTGGCGCAAGGCGCGCGCCGTGGAGATCAGCAGGCGCATGCCCATCGAAGCGATGAAGCTGACTTCACGGAAATCGACGATGACGCCCAGACCCGGGTTGATCATCGATGCCGTGAAGCGCACACCGATGGCGTCCGCGCCTTCGACATCGAGTCGTCCCGAAAGCCGCACACCGGTGATGGGCCCTGCATGTTCAACGATCGTCATTTGCACGAGGCAGGGCTCCAGGGCACGATGGGAGACTCGGTCCGGAAGACCGGAGGACGGACCTGGATCATATGAAGGGTTGTTGACAGTTCTGTGACCGCCGTCATCGCCGTGGGCCTGTTGATGGTGTGCGGCTTCACTCCGGAAGCCTGTGGACCAGGACCAGTGTCATGTCATCGAGTTGCGGCGCACCGCAGGCGTGGTCCTGAACGGCTGCCAGCAGCGCTTTGGTCAGGGCGGCAGCCGAACCTTGCGCATGACGGCCCACCACCTGTTCGACGCGCGCCCGTCCGAACTGCAGGCCGGCAGCATCTTCGTACTCGTGGAACCCGTCCGACAGCAGCACCAGCCAGTCGCCGGGGGACAGCGCCAACTCCACCGCCTCCTTGGGCGCCGACAGAGGCATGGCGCCCATGGGGAAGCTGTTCGCACGATAGGCCGTGCATCGGGCGTCAGCTGCGTGCCAGTGCAGGATCGGGCCCTGGCCGCCGCTGATGTAGCGCAAGGTGTGCGTGGCGGCATCGAGAAGGCCGATGAAGGCCGTCACGAAGCGCCCATCGGGCAAGGTGGCGGCCAGGCGGTCGTTGACGGTGCGGAACGCCGTGGGCAGGTCGGCGCCCATGTCCAGCGCGACGCGGACCATCGCATGCATCTGCGTCACCGACAACGCGGCGGCCACGCCGTGACCGGTGGCGTCGGCCAGCATGATGAGCAGTTCCCGGCCGACCAGCGCGAGGTCATAGGTGTCGCCGCCGGTCAGTGAAGCCGGATGGAAATAGCCGTGAAGTTCGTAGCCCGGCACCGACGGCAGCGACGGAGGCAGCGTGCTGCGCTGGATGCTGCTGGCGAGCTCGACCTCCTGCCGCAGCAGTTCGCCGGCGACCATGGCATCGGCCATGCGCACGCGGGACAGCGCCACGGCGCACTGGGCTGCCAGCGCTTCGGCCAGGAGCTCGTCGTCGCTTCCGAAGACGCCGTCATGCCGATTGAGCACCTGCATCACGCCGACCAGCTGGTCGCGGTGGTCCACCAGCGGCGCGGCCAGCAGGCAGCGCGTCAGGTATCCGGAGCGCCGGTCCATCTCGCGGTTGAAGCGCGGATCGGCATAACAGTCGGCGACGTTGATGAGCCTGCGCTCGAGCGCGCACCGTCCGACCAGTCCCGCGCCGACAGGCAGGCGGATCGGCTGCAGATCCGCCGCGACCTCGAGCACCAGTTCCTGTGCTGCCGTGTCCATCAGCCACACCGACGCCCGCTCGGCATGCAGGATCCGGCAGGCCGCCGCCGCCACCTCTTCCAGCATCTGGTGCAGATCGAAAGGCGCAGCCAGTGCCCTCGTCACGGCCAGCAGGGCGCCGAGGTCCTCCGACGTCAGAGGGGTGATTTGCGCGGACGTCATGACGCAAGTATGGCGGCGCGCTCGGCAAGCTTGCGACCGGCGGACCGGGCGGCCCGACGATGCGGAGAGTCGAGCGCTCCGGCCAGGCCGTCGACTGCCCTGCATCGAAGGCGGACCCTCGACCTTTGTCACAGCCTCCGGCGAGCGCAACGTGTGGTCATCAAGTCGACATCAACCCGTGTCCCAATCAGGGTCGAGTGTCTTTGCAGTCGATGGAGCCCGTTCCATGCCCGAGATCTGTCCCATCTGGAGGACCTGGGGGTTTGCCTTCGTCCTCGGCGGCCTGGTCGCCGGATGCGGTGGCGGATCGGCGGACCCATCCACTTCGACTGGGATGCCGGCCACGTCCGGCACGCCCCCGGTGACGCCCGTCGCCCCGGCGGTGCCACCCGCCGCAGCCGTCACCCTCAAGGCGCCGGTGCTGTCCTTCACCGACACCGGCCTGAGTGTCAGTGACGGGATCACGCGCAACGGGCTGTGGTCGGTGACCAGCGACGATCTGGCCTGGGAGTTCTCGCTGGACATGGGCCGCTCCTGGATCAGGGGTGTCGGGGCCTCGTTCGAGGTCCAGGGCGATGGGCCCAAGATGATCTGGGTCCGCACCCGGGACGACGCCGGCAACACCTCTGAAATCGTGATGGTGACCTGCGTCCTGGACACCACTGCTCCTGCGCCTGTGTCGGCCATGCCCGTGTCGCGTGACGTCACCAGGACCCTGCAGATCGCCGGGCTGGAGGCCGGCGCCCGATGGGAGTATTCGCTGGCCGAGCAGGGTCGCTGGCTGCAGGGGAGCGGCACCGCGCTGGGTGTCCTGGGCAACGGCGTGGCCCGCTTGTGGCTGCGCCAGGTGGACGTGGCAGGCAATGTCTCGGCGCCGCAGTCCTTCCTGCTGGAGCAGCCCGGGGCCGACGACTGGCACGAGGCGTCGGGCAACCCGCTTCAGCCCAGCGTGCTGGCCACGGGGACCCAGACGATGCTGATTCACGGCTCGGTGGTGCGCAACGACGCCGACTTCGTGCGCTGGGAGATTCCGGCGGGCCATCGCCTCGCCTCCGTCCGCCTGGTGCAGTACGTGTCCGACGACCTGGTGGCGTTCTATGCCCTGCAGCGCGCCGCCGTCTTCGACGCCGGCGTCGATGTCAGCCGCATGCTGGTGTACGGCCACATGGGGCCGCAGGACCTGTCTCGCAACGTGCTCGCCGCGGTCCCTGCCGATCTGCTGCGCGCCGGGCCCATGACCCTGTGGTTCCAGCAGACCGGTGACCTGCCCACGCGGTACGCCATCGAAGTGGTCGTCCAGCCCGAGCCCTGACGGTCTGCAGGGCGGAGCGTCTCCGAGGGGCGCCCACCGGCCTCGGGGCCCCCGTTCGGGCACCCGTTCGGCTTCGCGGGTCACTGCGCGCCGATGAAGGGGTTCAGGCCTCGTCGTGAGACGATGCTTCCATGTGGTTGCTGATCCTCGAAGCCTTCCTGGCGCTGTGCCTGCTCGTCTTCATCGTCTGGTGGACGATGTTCAGCGGCCGGCGCAAGGAACAACCCCTGCCCGAGGAAAGCCCGGGCGGCAGCGACCGCGACGGCAAGTCAGGCTGACTTCGGCGGCCACAGGAAGGACATGGGCGCCGTGCGCAGGCGGCGCCAGATGGCCGCGCGCACGCGGTCGCGCTGCTTCAGGGCCAGGCCACGCGAGCGCACGGCGACCTTGAAGGCGAGCCAGAAGCTCACCGTCAGGTTCAGCACCCCCGTGACAGCGATGCCGGCCACGCACCACCAGAAGGCCGACTCGGTCAGCAGCGCCGGGCCCAGCGCGCCCAGCGCGGCGGCCAACTGCCCGGTGGCCAGCGTGACGTGTCGCACGTCCAGCGGGATGCCCAGGAAGCCCAGGATCGCCGGCACCAGGCCCAGCATCATGCCCAGCGAGATGTTGGCCGCCAGGCCCGAGACGTTGGCACGCAGCCAGGTGGCCCAGCGCCGGGCGCGCGAGCTGCCCAGCCGCGCGACGATGCGCGGGTTCCAGGCGATGGCGCTGTCCAGGCGGTGGTAGACGAACCAGTTCTCGGCCCAGCCCGCCACCAAGGAGCTGGCGAACAGCAGCACGCCGGTGAAGGCCGCGAACAGCGCCGTCGGCCCCAGCAGCGTCAGCGAATGCAGCACGTACTCGGCCTGCTTCTCGCCCACCAGCGGTGCGCCGAACAGCAGCCCGGTGAGCCATTGCACCAGCAGCACCAGCGGCGCGCAGGCGGCGATGTTGCCGAAGATGCCGGCGGCCTGCGACCGGATGAGCTGCGTCACGCGGTCGACGAAGGTCTCGATGGCGGCGTCGGAGTCGTCGCCGCCGGCCGAAGGCAGGCAGGCGGCCATCGCCGGCGCCGTCATCGCGGGCTGCTTTGTGGCCACCGTCCAGTGCAGCAGCATGACCAGCACGAAGCTGGCGGCGTAGTTCACGCCGGCCCAGAAGCCGCTCCAGAAGGCGCTGAAGCCCACCGCCAGGACGAGGAACTTGACGAAGGTGGTGCCGGCGATGACCAGCCCGCCGCCGAAGGCGCGCTGCAGCATGTCGCGGTACTCGCTGCGGTCGCGCGTGATGTAGTGCGAGCCGGTCTCGGCGCTGCGTTCGGTCACCAGGCGCGCCAGCAGCGAGTAGTGGCGGGCCAGCAGACGGCGGATGCCACGCCGCTCTTCCATCGCCTTCAGCAGGCCCAGCAGCACCTGGCGCGCTTCGCTGGCCTGCTGCGGCGCCAGCGCCAGGGCCAGCAGCTGCTCGATGCGGTGCACGCGCCAGCGCATCTGGTCGAGCTCGTAGACGATGTCGACCGAGACGCCGTAGGCTTCCAGGTGCGTTGTCACCGTGGCCGCGGCTTGCAGGCAGCGGTCGAGCAGGGCGCGCAGCAGGTTGGCATGCGCCAGGGCTTCGGTCCGGCGGTCGTCCAGCAGGGCCTGACGCAGCGTTTCGGTGGCGCCGGCGAGCTGATGGAAGGGTTCTTCCTCGCGCAGTGCCGGGTCCATGCGCTGACGCAGCAGCGGCGAGAAGCCCGCGGCGCGCACTGCGCTGGCCAGCATGGTGATGGCGTGCAGCACGGTGCCGCGGCCCGCGTCGCCGCCGTTGCGCAGCAGTGCCGCGGTGCGGTCCAGCGTGTCGTCGTCGATGGCCGCGATCCATGCCGCGTCGGCGGGCTCGAAGAGCAGGCTGAACAGCGAGGCCAGATCGGCGGTGTCGGGCGTGCCGGGCAGCACCTGCTGGGCGATGCGCGAGGACAGCTCGCTGCGCAGCGAGGCACGCGCCCCGAAGCCGAAGTCGGCCAGCAGGGCGGCGCTGTCGATGTCGTGCCAGAAGACCTGCAGCATGCCGTGCACACGTTCGGCCACCGCGGGCTGCTGCTCCAGCACCTGAAGGAAATGCCGCAGGCGCACCACGGGCAAGGGTGTGCCGTTGCTCAGCTCGGTCTTGTCGGCGGGGTGACGCAGCCATTCCAGCAGCCGCACCAGCCACAGGTGGCGTTCGGCCAGGCCGGCCCGGGCATCGGCGGCGTTGACCAGGGCCGTCAGGTCCCAGCCGCCCGCCATCAGTGCAGCAGGCCCGGGAAGACCAGTTCGAACTCGGGCACGGGCGCGTCGAAGGGCTGGGCGTCCTCGGTCATGCAGAAGAAGGTGCCGCGCATCTGGCCGTGCTTGGTGGCCAGGCGCGTCCCGCTCGTGTATTCGAAGCTCTCGCCCGGCTTGAGCAGCGGCTGGTGGCCGACGACGGCCAGTCCGCGCACCTCTTCCCGGTGGCCGTCGGCGTCGGTGATGATCCATTGCCGGGCCACCAGCTGCGCGGTGATGTCGCCGCTGTTCCTGATGGTCACCGTGTAGGCGAAGGCGAAGGGCCCGTCGGGCGGCTCGGATTGTTCGGGCAGGTACTTCACGACGACGCTGCAGCTGAATTCGGGACGGGCCATGAAGAGCATTGTAGGCAGGCTCCTACAATCGCTGGATGCCGAGCTACCGCATCGCCCCCAGCCTCCTGTCGGCCGACTTCGCGCGGCTGGGCGAAGAGGTTCGAAACGTCGTCGCGGCGGGCGCCGACTGGATCCACTTCGACGTGATGGACAACCATTACGTGCCCAACCTCACCTTCGGTCCGATGGTCTGCCAGGCCTTGCGCAAGCACACCCAGGCGCCCATCGACGTGCACCTGATGGTGCAGCCGGTCGATGCGCTGGCCCAGGCCTTTGCCAAGGCCGGGGCCGACCTGGTGAGCTTCCACCCCGATGCCAGCACGCACGTCGACCGCACGCTGCAGGTCATCCAGGCCGAGGGCTGCCAGGCCGGCCTCGTGTTCAACCCGGCGGCCTCGCTCGACGTGCTGGAGTGGGTCATCGACAAGGTCGACCTGGTGCTGATCATGAGCGTCAACCCCGGCTTCGGCGGGCAGAGCTTCATCGACAGCGCGCTGCGCAAGGTCGAGCAGGCGCGCAGGATCATCGACGCCAGCGGCCGCGACATCCGCCTCGAGGTCGACGGCGGCATCAAGGTCGACAACATCCGCCGCGTCGCCGATGCCGGCGCTGACACCTTCGTGGCCGGCAGCGCGATCTTCAGCCAGCCCGACTACAAGGCGGTGATCGACGCCATGCGCCGCGAACTCGCGGCCTGAGCCTCAGGTGTAGGACAGGCCGGTGTCGGCCAAGCCGATGAGGCCGATGTTCTGCTCGTTGAGCTCCAGCCGCGCTGCCATCCAGGCCAGCGACACCGGCGTGTATTGACCCGAGGCGAGCGTGCCGGTCCAGAAGGCCAGGTCGGCGGCGTTGGGCGCCTGCCCCGTGAGGTTCTGGTACAGCACCTGCACCTGGACCGCGGGGCTGAAGCCGGCACCCAGCCGGGCGTCGAGCGCAAACTGCATCAGCGCGTCGGGTGTGGTGCCGCTGTCCAGCATCGACAGGCCGATGCCGGCGTACTGTGCGTTGCCCACGGCTTCGCGGCCGAACACCGCACCGAGGATGCGCGCCGTGTGGCCGGCCGCGCCGTCGAGATCGAAGGCCAGCGACACGTCGCCGAACTGCAGTCGCTCGATGCCCGACAGCTGGTCGCTGCCTTCGATGCCGACGATGGCGCGCACGCTGCTGCCGCGCGCGCCGACCTCGAAGTCGCCGCGAGGGCGCTCGTAGAGGGCGAGATCCCGGCCCGTGCCACCGATCAGGTTGTCGTTGCCGGCCCCGCCCTGGAGGACGTCATGGCCGCTGCCGCCGACGAGCCGGTCAGCGGCTTCCGATCCCACCAGGTAGCGGCCGGCCGTGGCCTGGCCCAGCGCTCCGCCCAGGCCGTCGCCACCGTACAGCCACATCAAGGCGGCGATGTCGTAGGGCGCGAACTTCGACTTCACGTTGCCGGCCTGTGTGTACGACATCAGCGTGAAGGCGGTGTTGTCCCGATTGGGCGGCAGCGTCACGTCGCCTTCGAAAGGATGCTTCAGGCCCAGTCCGTGGGCGATCTCGTGCAGCAGGATCTGGTAGCCGTCGTTGCCCGGTGCCGGGTTGATGTTGTTGCTGCGGAACTGGACGTTGTCCAGGTAGACGAAGGCGTCGGCGCTGTAGCTGACGATGGTCTCGCGGCCGCTGAAGGTGTAGCTGGTCTGCCAGCTGCACAGGCCGCTGATGTCGCTCTGTCTGATGTCGGCGTTGCGGAAGTGCAGGTCGGCCGTCGCGCCGTCGTCTGTGGACTCGAAGCGGATCCCCGTGATCGACGAGATGTCGGCCAGTGCGGTGCGCACCGCGGCCTGCTGCGCGGCATTGAAGGCCTGCGGCGCTCCGTTGATCTGCCCGGCCTCGGCGTTGTTGGTACCGTTCAGCGCGAAGGTGTAGGTCAGCGTGTTGCGTGCCGGCGCAAGCCAGTTCCAGCCCGGGCCTTCGGAGAGCAGGGCGTCGATGTGGAGGTGGCCCGACGAGGGCTGCTGGGTGACGTCGGCGACGGTGGTCAAGGCGGGCTTCCAGGGCGGGGCGGCATCTTGCCGTCCCTGCCATGCTACGGGTGCGGGCGCCGGCGCTTGTGTCCAGACTTCACGCGCCGCGGTCGACCCGCACGGCGAGCACGACCGAGGTGGTGGTCTTCGTCACGCCCCGGGTCTCGCCGATCTCGTCGAGCAGGGCGTCCAGGCGCGAGGTGCTCTCGGCGCGCAGCAGGGCGATGCAGTCGAACTCGCCGCTCACCGAGCAGAGTTGTTTCAACTCCGGCAGGCGCGCCAGGCGCAACATCACCTCGCGTGCCGACTTGGGCTCGACCGTGATGCCGACATAGGCCTGCACGCCGCGGTCGCCTTCGTCCTGGCCCAGCCGCGCGCTGTAGCCGACGATCACCCTGTCGCGTTCCAGCCGCGCGATGCGCGCCAGCACCGTGGTGCGCGCCACGCCGAGCTTGCGCGCCAGATTGGCGGTGCTGTCGCGCGCATCGGCCTGCAGCAGGGCGATGAGCCGGCGGTCGAGGTCGTCGCGAGGCATCTGGTCATTATGACGAAATCATCCGTCGCTATGACGTTAACCTGGAGAATTTCGACGAACTCATGCTTTCTTTCGTCGGCGGCTGTTCTTACAGTGGCGCTCATCGAATCAAGGAGCTATCCATGCGCATCGCCCTGCTCGGCGCCGGCCACATCGGTCAGACCATCGCCCGCCTGCTGTCCCGCTCGGGCGACTACGAGGTCACCGTGGTCGATCGCAGCGACGAGGCGCTGGCCCGTCTGTCGGGCGACCCGGTGACCTGCCTCCGCGCCGAGACGGGCGATGCGCAGCAGTTGCTGCGTGCGATCCGCGGCCACGATGCCGTCGTCAACGCCTTGCCCTACCACCTGGCCACGCTGGCGGCCACCCAGGCGCGCGAGGCCGGCTGCCACTACTTCGACCTCACCGAGGACGTGGCGGCCACGCGCGCCATCAAGGCGCTGGCCGATGGTGCGCCAACGGCCTTCATGCCGCAGTGCGGGCTGGCGCCGGGCTTCATCGGCATCGTGGCGCACCACCTCAGCAAGGGCTTCGACACGCTGCAGGACGTCAAGATGCGCGTCGGCGCGCTGCCGGCATTCCCCACCAACTCGCTGAAGTACAACCTGACCTGGAGCGTGGACGGCCTGATCAACGAGTACTGCCACCCCTGCGAGGCCATCCGCGACGGCCAGAACATCGAGGTGCTGGCGCTCGAAGGCCTGGAGCACTTCTCGCTGGACGGCGTCGAGTACGAGGCCTTCAACACCTCGGGCGGCCTGGGCACCCTGTGCGAGACGCTGGCCGGCCGTGTGCAGACGCTGGACTACAAGAGCGTGCGCTACCCCGGACACCGCGCCATCATGAAGATGCTGCTGGAAGAGCTGCAGCTCAAGCACGACACCGAGACCTTGAAGGACATCATGCGCCGCAGCATCCCCAGCACCATGCAGGACGTGGTGCTGGTCTTCGTCACCGTCAGCGGCATGCGCCAGGGCATGCTGGTGCAGGAAGTGTTCGCGCGCAAGATCTTCGCCGACCGCGACGAGGCCGCGCCCTTGTCGGCGATACAGATCACCACCGCCGCCGGCGTGTGCGCCGCGGTCGACCTGTTCCGCGAAGGCCGCCTGCCGCAGCGCGGCTTCGTGCGGCAGGAAGAGGTGGAGCTGCCGGCCTTCCTGGCCAACCGTTTCGGCCGCGCCTACCAGCAGTCGCGACAGGTGGAAAGCATCGGCTGAGCGAGGCCCGGCGCGGGCATCGGCGACACTGCCCGATGCGATAATCCGGCGGCTGGCCAGAAGCCGGGGATCGCATGCTCAACGTCTTCACGCTGGCCAACGGCCGGCTCTTCCAGGAAGAGATCGACAAGGCCGCCGGACTGGACCAGGTCCAGCCGGTGTGGGTCGATCTCGAGTCACCCACCGAGGAAGAGAAGTCCTGGATCGAGAAGCGCTTCGGGCTGGTCATTCCCAGCGATGCCGTCGACGACGACCTCGAAGAGTCCGCCCGCTTCTACGAGGAAGACAACGGCGAGCTGCACATCCGGTCCGACTTCCTGATCGACGCCGAAGACGGCCCCGACGGCCGCCCCGCGCGCAACGTGCGCGTGGCCTTCATCCTGATGAACAAGGTGCTGTTCTCGGTGCACGGCGAAGACCTGCCGGTGTTCCGCCTGCTGCGCCTGCGCGCGCGCCGCATCCCGGCGCTGATCGACGACGCCAAGGACGTGCTGCTGAAGCTCTACGACGCCGACGCCGAGTATTCGGCCGACAAGCTCGAAGGCATCTACGACAGCCTGGAAGCCGTCAGCGCGCGCGTGCTGAAGCAGGACGTCGACGACGTGATGGCCGGCGAGGCGCTGACCGCCATCGCGCGCGAGGAGGACCTGAACGGCCGCATCCGACGCAACGTGATGGACACGCGGCGCGCGTTGAGCTTCATGATGCGCAGCCGCATGCTCAACGCCGAGCAGTTCGAGGAGGCGCGGCAGATCCTGCGCGACATCGATTCGCTCGACTCGCACACCGCCTTCCTGTTCGACAAGATCAACTTCCTGATGGACGCCACGGTCGGCTTCATCAACATCAACCAGAACAAGATCATCAAGATCTTCTCGGTGGCCAGCGTGGCGCTGCTGCCGCCCACGCTGATCGCCAGCATCTACGGCATGAACTTCAAGTACATGCCCGAACTCGACTGGGCGGCGGGCTACCCGTTCGCCTTGGGCTTGATGGCGGCGTCGGTCGCCGCGCCCTTCATCTATTTCCGACGCAAGGGCTGGTTGAGATAGGACCACCCCGTACGCGCTTCGCGCGCCCCCTCAAGGGGGCAACGCCAGCGGCCCGGCAGAGCCGGTTCCGCGGCGTTCGCTTGATCGGGCCACCGCCCCTACGAGTTCGCCTTGTGCTTGAGCCAGCGCATCACGGCGCCGATCACCGGCAGCTTCTCGTACAGCTCCTCGGCGGCGTCCCAGTAGTCGCGGTGCATCGCGATGCGGCCATCGGGTGCGAAGACGAGGTGCGAGCCGCCGCGCACGGTCTGCTCGTCGGAGCGAAAGCGCTTCATCCGGAACAGGAAGTCCCAGGTCAGGAAACACTGCTCGCCCTGCACGATGACCTCGCGCACGACGAAGCGCGGACCGATCAGCGAGGCGAACATGTGCTTGAAGACGCCGGCGATGGCGTCCGTGCCGCGCACCTCGTTGAAGGGGTCCTTGAACGAAGCGTCGGCCGTGTAGAGCTCGGCCATGCGCGCCACGTCGGCCGGCGACAGCGACTCGAAGAAGGCCACGACGCGCGCGGCCCGGGGGTCGGTGGTGCGGATCGGCGGCTGCATGGTCCCCATCGCCAGGTTCACAGCCCCGTGACGCGCCGCACGGCGCGGAAGTAGAGACCTTCGCTGAGGTGGCTCAGCAGCTTCACCCACAGCGTGAAGCGCTTGGGGAAGTGGTTCTCGAAGCGGCCACCGGCCCAGCCGTCGGTGATGTGCTCGGCGGCTTCGTCGGCCGTGATCAGGCCGGGCATGCGGTAGTCGTTCTGTTCGGTCAACGGCGTCTCCACGTAGCCGGGGCAGACCACCGACACGCCGATGCCGTGGTCGGTGAGGTCGAGGTACAGCGACTCGGCCAGGTTGATCAGGGCCGCCTTGGTCGGTCCGTAGGCCAGCGCCTTGGGCAGGCCGCGGTAGCCCGACACGCTGCTGACCAGGCTGATGTGGCCGCTGCGCTGGCGCAGCAGCGTGGGCAGCACGGCGTCCAGCATGTACAGCGCGCCGACGTAGTTCACCTGCTCGTGGCGCAGCGCGTCGTCGAGGTCGAAGGCGGTGGCGCGCATGGGCTTGTAGTAGCCGGCGCAGTAGACCGCCAGGTCGAGCCGGCCATGCTGCTCGACGATCTGCAGCGCGGCGTCGCGCATCGCCGTGCGGTCGGTGGCGTCCAGCGGCATGGCCGTGCTGCCCGGGTGCTCGCGCACGAAGGCATCGAGTGTGGCCGTGCTGCGCGCCGAGACGATCACCTTCGCGCCGGCCGCATGCAGCCGCGACGCGGTCGCCCGACCGATGCCCGTGGAGGCACCGATGAGCCAGACCACCTGGCCTTGCCAGGAGGTGATGCGCGGATTCAAGGGCATGGCTTGCTTCTCATTTCTTGTAGAAGGACAGCGTGACTTCGCCGAGCCGGATGCCGAACTTGCTCATCACCGCCTTGTTGAGCATCACGCGCTCGTCCATCAGGTACATCCAGTCGTCGAACTGCACGTCGTAGACCTTGTCGTCCACCGGCAGGCGCAGGGTGTACTTCCAGTTCAGCGCGTTGCCCGCGGCGATGCCCACGGCCTCGCCCACCACGTCGTCGGCGCGTCCGCTGTAGCGGCCGTTGCCGAGGTCGGTCAGGCGCCAGACCCGGCGTTCGGTCTTGCCGTCGCTGTAGGTGAAGCGCTCGTCGAGCACGCCCTGGTTGCCGGTCCAGGTGCCGGTCATGACCACCGTGAAGCGGCGCGCCACCTTGCCCGCGCGGTCGGTGAAGATGCCGTGGGCGGTGAGATCGCCGTTGAAGTAGGTCTTCAGGTCCAGCACCGGCTTCTCGGCGGCGTAGTCGGCCGGCTGCGGGCCGGCACAGCCGGCGAGCGTGGCGGCGGCGGCGATGAAGGCGGCGGAACTGCCTGCCAGCAACCAGCGTCTGTTCATGATCGTTGTCCTTCCGCGTGGCGGATCCAGAGGGTGTAGAGCAGGGCCGCGGCCAACAGCTTGAGCACGCAGGGCAGGGCGCAGTAGGCCAGGGTCAGGGCCTGCAGCGCCCCTTCGTCCTGCTGGCCGGGCGCGTAGCCGAACAAGCCGAGCAGGGGCAGCGCGATGCCGGCGGCCAGCGCCAGGTTGAGCTTGGTGGCGAAATTCCACCAGCCGAAGTAGCCGCCTTCCAGGCGCCCGCCGTGACCGGCACGCTGGATGACGCCCGCCAGCAAGGCGCCTGGCAGCGACAGGTCGGCGCCCAGCGCGATGCCACTGGCGATGCACACGGCGGTGTAGGCCACCACGTCGCCGGCGCCCAGTGTGGCCGCCCAGATGAAGGTGACCACCGCCAGCAGCATGCCGGCGAGCCAGGTGCGCGCCAGGCCGAAGCGCTTGACGGCCTGCACCCACAGCGGCATCGACAAGGCGCCGGCGGCGAAGTAGCTGGCCAGGAACAGCGGCTCGAAGGCGGTGGCTTGCAGGCGGTCGCGGATGAAGAACAGCACCAGCGTCGCCGGCACCGCGCTGGCCACGCCGTTGACGAGGTAGATGGCCAGCAGCCGACGGAAGGCCGGCGTGCGCAGCGGTTCGGCCATCGAGGGCGGCGCGGCCTGCGCGGCGCTCGGGGCACTTCGGGCAGGCGCCGGTGCCGCCCACAGCAGGGCCACGCCTGCGAGCAGCAGCACGGCGAAGACGATGCTGGTCACCCCCAAGCCGGCCACCGAGGGCAGCACGCTGGCCACCAGCACGCCCACCAGCGCCAGCGCCTCGCGCCAGGAGACGATGCGCGAGCGCTGGCTCTCGTCACCGCCCAGCCGGGCACCCCAGGCCTGGTGCATCACGCTCAGCACGCTGTAGGCCAGGTAGGTGATCGCCAGCGTCACGCCGCACCACACCAGCAGGGCCGTGGGGCCCTGCACGGCAGGGAAGAAGAGTGCGCGGAACCCCAGCACCAGCAGCACGGCCGCGGCCAGCGCGACGATGTGCACGCGGCGCATGGAATGCGCAAACCAGCCGTCGGCCCAGCGGCCGATCCAGGGATCGGCGATGGCATCGAGCAGCCGCGCGCCGAGCAGCAGCGTGCCCAGCACCGCCAGCGGGATGCCGAACTCGCTGGCGTAGTGGTTGGGCAGCACCACGTACAGCGGCAGCGCGACGAAGGCCAGCGGCAGGCCGAGCGCGCCGTACGGCAGCCCGTCGCGCCACCCGCCCCGCCATGGCGTGCGGGCGCCCTGCTCGGCGGCTGCGCCATCCGATGCCCCGAGAGGCGGGCCGACGGGTTCGGGGAGGGGCCGGCGTTCGGCCGGCAAGGGTGTCATGACCCCGCCTTGGCGCCCAGCAGCGCGTCGCGCAAGGCCGGCTCGGAGGTCTGCGCGCTCAGCCAGATGCCGAAGAACAGGCGCGTGAAGTCGGCGTCACGCACCTCGCCCTTCAGCGCGCCGTTGAAGAAGACGCGTGTCGACTCGCCCGGGCGCTTGACGCCCGTGATGCGGTCGCCCTCGCTGACGTCGGGGAAGAGCTCCTTCATGCGGCCGAGCCAGCGCTCGGCCTGGGCCGACTCGATCTCGCCCTGGCGGCGCATTTCCTCGAGCGAACGTTCGGCGATCATGCGGCCGACCAGCTTGCGTGCGTACAGCAGTTCCAGCGCCAGCGGCGTGCGGGACCATTCGGCGGCGGCGACGGTGGTCGGCGCCCACAGGCGTGCCTCGTAGACGCGCAGGCCCAGGAAGCGCAGTCGCCCGCTGCCCTGCAACCTGGCGCCCGGCAGTTCGGTGGCCACTTCCGTCGGCAGGGCCTGCGCCAGGCCGAAGCCCGGCAGCACGAAGGCCGTCAGCGCGCCCAGTGTGCCCAGGGCCTGTCGACGCGTGGGGCGGGCGGCCGGCTTCACGGGCGGCGCAGCGTGAACTGCACGACGTCGGTGTTGCCGGTGTCGAAAGCTGCTTCGCAGTAGGCCAGGTAGAACTCCCAGGTGCGCATGAAGCGCGTGTCGAAGCCCAGCTTGCGCACCTGCGTGTCGCGCGCCAGGAACTGCCCGCGCCAGCGGCGCAGCGTCTCGGCGTAGTCGGGGCCGAAGGCGTGTTCGTTGATCACCTCCAGGCCGGCCCTGGCGGCTTCTGCGCGAAAGGCCTGCGGGCTGGGCAGCATGCCGCCCGGGAAGATGTACTGCTGGATGAAGTCGGTCGATCGCGCGTAGCGCTCGAAGAGTTCATCGTGGATGGTGATGGTCTGGATGCAGGCGCGACCGCCCGGCTTGAGCTGGCGGCGCAGCGTGTCGAAGTAGCCGCCCCAGTACTCGCGGCCGACTGCCTCGAACATCTCGATGGAGGCGATGGCGTCGAAAGGGCCGTCGTCGATGTCGCGGTAGTCCTGCAGGCGCAGCGTGGCGCTCTCGCCCAGCCCCTGACGTGCCAGACGTTCCTGGCCGAACGCCAGTTGTTCGCTCGACAGCGTGACGCCCGTGACCGCCGCACCGAACTCTGCGGCGCCCATTTCCGCCAGCGCGCCCCAGCCGCAGCCGATCTCCAGCAGGCGCTGCCCCGGCATCACGCCGCTCTCGCGCAGCGCGCGCCGCACCTTGGCCGACTGCGCCTCGGCGGTCGGGCGCGTGAGGTCGCCTTCGAACAGCGCGCTGGAATAGTTCATCGTTTCGTCCAGCCAGAGGCGATAGAACGGATTGCCGATGTCGTAGTGCGCGTGGATGTTCTTGCGGCTGCCGTGGCGCGAGTTGCGGTGCAGCAGGTGCTTGGCGCGGTACAGCAGCGAACCCCACCAGGTGCCGTAGATGACGCCCTCGATGGCGTCGCGGTTGGCGATGAAGAGCTTCAGCAGCGCTGCCAGATCGGGCGTGGTCCAGTGGCCGTCGATGTAGGACTCGGCAAAGCCGATGTCGCCGCTTTTCAGCGCCGCGCTGCAGACGCTCCAGTCGAGCAGGCGGATGGCCGCGCGCGGCTGGCCTTCCACGCCGGTGCCGAAGTGCACCTGCGAGCCGTCGAAGAGCTGCAGGTCGAGCGTGCCGACCCGGATCTGCCGCAGCAGACGGAACACGGCGCGCGCCGCAGCCGGGGCAGAGGAGGGCAACTCGAAGGACTGGGCGGTGGTCGTCGTCATCATGGCGGCGTTATTGTCGGCGGCGGTGGCGGAGGACTCGGGTACGCAAGGTCGGGCAGACCGGATTCAGCGGGTGATGAAAGCTTCAGGCGGTTCCGGCTTGCCATGGAAAGGCACGCGCTTGAGCCACAGCCGCAGGGCTTGCCAGTGAATGCGGGTGATCACGCCCAGGGTCATCAGCGGCGTGCCGAAGAAGGCGCTGCGCACGCTGCCTGAGGTGAGGGGTTGCAGCCGGCCCGACAGGCTGGTTTCCAGCAGCGGTCCGTCGTCGTCGTCGTGGTCCACACGGGCGACGATGCGGTCGCCGGCGCGCATGAAGCGGAAGCGGTACTCGCCCTGCACGCTGCAGAAGGGCGAGACGTGGAAGACCTTCTGCGCCCGTTGCTCGCGGCCGAAGCCGAGATGGGGGCCTGCCAGCAGGTAGCAGTGGCGTTCGCCGAAGGTGTTGTTGACCTCGACGACCACGGCCGCCAGGCTGCCGTCGCGGCGGTGGCAATACCAGAAGCTGACCGGCTTGAAGACGTAGCCGAACACGCGTGGGTAGGTCTGCAGCCAGACCTCGCCATCGGCGTCCTGCACGCCCTCTGCTTCGAGCAGGCCTTCCAGCCAGGCCAGCGCGTCGCTGCTGCCGTCGCCGTGGTCGCGGTCATGGAAGCTCAGCCATCCGAAGCGGTTGCGGCGCAGCGCCGGCGAGGCCTGGTCACGCAGGTGGCGCATCGGCAGCATCAGGAAATAGGTGGGGTAGACGAAGGCGTGGAGCGCCGGACGCAGGCGGCGATGCCGCACGATGCCCTGCGCAAGCAGGGCGCCGCTGGGCGCGCCGGGGTCGCTGGCCATCAGGCCGCCTTGCGCTGGGGCGCCATCGATGCGACCGGGGCGGACAGCAGGCGTTCGACCACCTGTTGCGCCGACATCAGCCCGTCTTCATGGAATCCGTAGCGGGTCCAGGCGCCGGCCAGCCAGACACCGCCCTGGCCCTGTGCAGCAGGCAGGTCTCGCTGCGCCTGGATGGCGGCCAGGTCGAACACCGGATGGCTGTAGCTCCAGGCCCCGACCACGCGGCGCGGGTCGGGTTCGGTGCCGGGGTTCAGCGACACCACGACGGGCGTCTTCCAGGGCAGGGGCTGCAGCCTGTTGATCAGGTAGTGCAGGCAGACGACGGCACTCTCCTGTTCCGCCATCGCCGCACGCTCGTAGTTCCAGGCCGCCCAGGCACGCTGGCGTCTGGGCAGCACGGAGGTGTCGGTGTGCAGCACGGCACGATTGGGGTGGTAGCGGATGGCCCCGAGCACCGCGCGCTGCGCTGCCGTCGGCTCGGCCAGCAGCGCCAGGCTCTGGTCGCTGTGGCAGGCCAGCACCGCCTCGTCGAACAGCTCGGTGCCGGTGTCGATGGAGACCTCGACGCCGGCAGCGGTGCTGCGAACGCGGCGCACGGGCGTGCGCAGACGCGCATCGGGCACATGGGGCAGGATCTTCTGCACGTAGTTCCTGGCTCCACCGGTCACCGTGTACCACTGCGGCCGGTCCGCCACCTGCAGCAGGCCGTGGTTGTGGCAGAAGCGGATCATGGTGGCCACCGGGAAGCGCAGCATCTGATCGGTGGGGCAAGACCAGATGCAGCCGATCATCGGCAGGAAATAGCCTTCGCGGAAGCTGCGGCTGAAGCCGTGCCGGTCGAGGAAGCTGCCGATGTCTTCGGACATCCCCGCTTCGGACCCTGCGGCGGCGATGCCGGTGGCCAGCTTGTTGAAGCGCAGCACGTCGACCAGCATGCGCAGGAAAGACGGGCGAAGCAGGTTGCTGCGCTGCGCGAAGACGCTGTTGAGGTCCGAACCGCTCCATTCCAGGCCGGTGGAAGGCTGCTTGACGGAAAACGACATGTCCGACGCCGAGGTATGAACCTTCAGTTCGTCGAACAGCTTCACCAGCTGCGGGTAGGTGCGGTGATTGAAGACCAGGAAGCCCGTGTCCACGCCGTGCGTGACGCCGTCCAGCGTCATGTCGACCGTGTGGGTGTGACCGCCGAAGTGGTCGCCGGCCTCGAAGAGGGTGACGCGGGCGTGCCCGGCCAAGCGGTAGGCCGTGGCCAGACCCGCAATGCCTGACCCGACGACGGCGATGCGGCGCATCGGGTCAGCCGGCCCGAAGGCGCAGGGGGCAGCGCCGCTGCGAGCCGTCCCGGGCACCAGCGATCGCGGTGCCCCGGGGAAGAAAATCTGCCGTGTGGCGCCCCCGGGCGAACGAGGGAGGGAGGGAGGAGGAGAGGAACCGCCCGGAGATTGCCGACGACGTAGCCGTCGGGCCACACAGCAGGAAAATGGATTCGGCAGCGACCTGTCCGGCCACCGGCATCACGCGCCGCCTTGAAGATTCAGACGGGGCGGGACCGCGAAAGTTCCGTGCAGCGCCGAAGACGTCACGTGCAAAGAATCGTGTCTGCGCCCGACATGTCGGCACAGCGGCCGGCGTCGCCGAGGGTTCCGATGTTCCGACTGACTTGAACTGATTGGTCGCCATACGACTGGATAGTACACATAACCCACGAGGCGTTCACAGTAACCCTTCCAAACACTGGGCTTTGGCGGCGGCGGGTCGGGGGGTCGCAGGCCTGGGCGCGCTTCATGCCCCTGCCGATGGTGATATCCGGACTCTGAGTCGGGTACCCGGCCGCAGCTTCTAGAATCCAAGGTCCCGCGAGGTGTTCAACATGCTTTATCCCGAACTCTTCAAACAACTGGAAGCCGTGCGCTGGAGCATGGATGACGACATCCCGTGGTCGCGTTTCGAAGCCGACAAGCTCAGTGACGAGCAGGCGCAGACCATCAAGATGAACGCCATCACCGAGTGGGCGGCCTTGCCGGCCACCGAAATGTTCCTGCGCGACAACCGCGACGACAGCGACTTCTCCGCCTTCATGAGCGTCTGGTTCTTCGAAGAACAGAAGCACTCGCTGGTGTTGATGGAGTACCTGCGCCGCTTCCGTCCCGACCTGGTGCCGACCGAAGAAGAACTGCACGCTGTCCGGTTCGAGTTCGACCCGGCCCCGGCGCTGGAAACCCTGATGCTGCATTTCTGCGGCGAGATCCGCCTGAACCACTGGTACCGCCGTGCCGCCGAGTGGCACACCGAGCCGGTGATCAGGGCCATCTACGAAACCCTGGCCAAGGACGAGGCGCGTCACGGCGGCGCCTACCTGCGCTACATGAAGCGGGCCATGGGCAAGTTCGGCGACGAGGCGCGCGCCGCCTTCGCCAAGGTGGGCGTGCTGATGGCCAGCGCGCGGCGGACCGCGCAGGCGCTGCATCCGACCAACCTGCACGTCAACGTCAAGCTCTTCCCGCGCGACACCATCCAGAGCCGCATGCCCAACCCCGAATGGCTGGAGCAGTGGCTCGACCGCCAGATCCAGTTCGACGCGGCATGGGAACGCAAGGTCGTCGAACGCATCCTGCACAACATGAGCCTGCTGATGGAGCGCAGCTTTGCCAGCGTGCAGGAACTGAACCGGTACCGCAAGGAACTCACTACCGCGCTGGCCCAGCAGGCCGGGCCGCAGCCCGCCTGAGTCCAGCGGGCCCGGCCCTTCAGCCGGGAGGCCGCTGCGCGTTCTTGCGGTCTGCAGCCACCCGCACGGCCGACGGGCGTTCGCCGACCCGCTTGGCGTAGCTCTTCCAGTCCAGGCCGGCGGCGGCCAGCAGGTCTTCGCCCAGCACGCTCTTGCTGGCCATCGCCACCAGTGGCAGGCTCACCCAGGCCGAACAGTCGGCCAGCGTGAAGCTGTCGCCCGCCACGTAGGGCGAGAAGCTGGCCAGCCGCTTGAAGCCGGCGATGTTCTTCTCGAGCTGCTGCTTCACGCGGATCTTCACCGCCTCGTCCACGGTGCCGCCGAAGAAGGCCTGCCCGTAGAGCTCGCGCGCCACCAGTTCCAGATGCAGGTCGATGTAGGTGGCCAGTTCGCGCACCTTGGCAGCGGCAAAGGCATCGGCCGGCACCAGGGCCGGCGTGGGCCACTGCGCCTCGAGGTAGTCGACGATCACCTGGCTCTCGCACAGCGCGCCCTGCGGGGTGCGTATGAAGGGGATCTTGCCCAGGGGGGACGCTGCAAGCACGGCCTCGTCCTTCGACTTGGTGGGCACCGCTTCTTCGGTGAACGGGATGTTCTTCTCCAGCAGCACCAGCTTGACCTTGTTGTAGTAGTTGCTGATGGGAAAACCGCACAGGGTGATCATGGTGTCTCCTTGGGTGGGGGTGAGGCGAGGCTTGCAGCCGGTGGTGCGGCAGGCCGGCGGTTGACGAGTGCAATGCCGGCAGCCACCGCGGCCAGTGCGACCACCAGACGCAGCGTGACCGGCTCGCTCAGCAGGATGACGCCGGCCAGCAGGCCGAAGACCGGTGTCAGCAGCGTGAACGCCGAAACGCGGGTGGCCGGATAGTGCCGCAGCAGCCAGAACCAGATCAGGTAGCTGGCGAAGGTGACGATGACGGTCTGAAAGCCCAGGGACCACATCGAAAGCGCCCCGACCTTCTCAGGCCAGGGCTCACCTGCCACCCACGATGCCAGCCCGAGCGCCACGGCGGAGACGGCCAGCTGATAGAGCAGCGTCTTCTCCGGCGGGGCGGTCGACAGCCTGCTGGCGCGCAGCAGCAGCGTGGTGGCACCCCACAGCACCGAGGCGCCCAACGCCAGCGCATCGCCCAGCCACTGGAGCTCGCCATGCAGAGGCTGCACGAAGCCTTCGTAGAAGGCCCAGACCACGCCGCCGAAGGCCACGGACAGGCCCAGCAGCTGCAGGCGGTCGAGCCTTTCCGACGGCACGATGAAGGGCATGCCCAGCGCCACGACAAAAGGGGCGACGTAGAGGAAGACGATCATGCGAGAGGCGGCGGTGTACTGCAGCCCGACGAAGATCATGCCGAACTCGACGGCGAAGATCAGTCCGGCGGCGATGCCCGCGGCAGCGGTGCCATCGCGCTGCCAGAGCTTGATCCCCCGCGCCGTGGCCCACAGCCACAGCAGCAGCGCGGCACCCAGGGAGCGTGCGCTGGCCTGCATCAGCGGGGGAATCTCGTTCAGGGCCACCTTGGCCGCCACCTGGTTCAGGCCCCACAGCGCGCAGCAGGTCATCACCAGCACCACGGCCAGACCGTCCAGGCGGGCCTTGCGGTCGTTCAAGGCTGGGCTCCGGGGCTCACGCTGCCTGCTTCAGGCAGCGCCACGCCGGTGGCGTGCCAGCACCAGCAGGGTCACCACGACCGCCACGGCCGCGCCGGCGGCGTGGGCCAGGGGCGCGACGGCGATGTCCCAGCCGGCCGGCTGCACGAGTGCCGGGCCCCACGGGGCCTCGAGCCAGAGCTTGAGGAGCAGGCCGGCGAGGAGGGCGCCACCCACCCAGCGGCGCTTGCCGTCCTGGGTGGCGAGCAGCCAGGTGGCCACGATGGCCACGCCGGCGTGCAGCACCCCCGACAGGCCGCCGTAGTGCACCAGGCCGGGCTCCGACAGCAGTACCAGGTGCGTCAGGGGCCAGCTCGCCAGCCACCCCAGCGCCACGTCGGCCGGCACCCGTGCCACACGACCCAGGGCGGCGACGACGGCCAGTCCCGCCAGGTTGGCGGCCAGGTGCATGCCGCTCCAGTGAACGAAGGCCGCCGTCCACCAGCGCCAGGGTTGTTCGAAGGCCAGACCGGGTTGCCAGTCCCACAGCACGGCAGGCACCCACCACCCCGCAAGCGACCCCAGGGCCAGCAGCGCCGACAGACCCAACCAGGTGCGACCGGCCGGGATCAATCGAACACGGCCTTCCACAGTGCCAGCACGGCGTCGCGCGCCGGCGCCATCGTCGCCGGGTCGAACTGCGTGGGCTGCTCGTCCAGACGCGCGCGGTGTTGCGCCCGGCGCAGGTCACGGTAGGCATCGGCTGCGGCCGTGCCCACGCCGGCCGGCAGCAGACCGACCGCTTCGGCACGCTGCAGCAAGGCGATGTTGCCGGCGTTGTCCAGCATCAGCGGCTGCGCGGCGCCGTGCGCCAGCACCAGGAACTGCACGGCGAACTCCACGTCCATCATGCCGCCGGCGCTGTGCTTCACGTCGAAGCGGCCCGCTGCCACCGGCCGGGCGGCGCGCACGCGTTCGCGCATGCCACGCACCTCCTCGCGCAAGGCCGCGTGGTCGCGCGGCGCGGTGAGCACGCTGCGGCGGGCGGCGTCGAACGCGCCGGCGATGGCCGCCGCGCCGGCGCAGAACCGCGCCCGCGTGATGGCCTGGTGTTCCCAGGTCCAGGCCGTGTTGCTGCCGCGGCCCTTCTGGTAGTTCTGGAACGATTCGAGCGAGGTCACCAGCAGGCCCGAATTGCCGTTGGGGCGAAGCGCCGTGTCGATGTCGAACAGCTCGCCCGAAGCGGTGCGCAGCGTGAGCCAGGTGATGAGCTTGCGCACGAAGGCGCCGTAGACCTCCTGCGCCTTGTCCTTGTCGGCTTCGTCACGGTCGTCGTAGAGGAAGACCACGTCGAGGTCGCTGCCGTAGCCCAGCTCCTTGCCGCCCAGCTTGCCGTAGGCCACGATGGCCAGGCCCGGCGTCTCGCGGTGACGCTGGCGCAGCAGCGGCCAGGCCCAGCGCAGGGTGGTGTCGAGCACCGCGTCGGCCAGCGCTGAAAGGTCGTCGGCCACTTCCTCGACGGTGAGCTCGCCTTCGACGTCGCGCACCAGCGTGCGGAAGACTTCGGCGTGGTGGGCGCGGCGCAAGGTGTCGAGCAGTTCGCCTTCGTCGTCTTCGCCGCTGCGCTGCCAGGCGGCACGGCGTTCTTCCAGTTCGGCGACGAAGGCAGCACGGTCGAAGCGCAGATGCAGCAGACGTTCGTCGGCCAGTTCGTCGATCACGCCGGGGTGGCGCATCAGGTACTGCATGGGCCACCTGGCCATGCCCAGCAGGCGCAGCAGGCGCTTCTGCACGGCTGGGCGTTCGACCAGCAGGGCGATGTAGCTCTCGCGCCGCAGCAGGGGCTCCAGCCAGTCGACGAAGCGCAGCGCCGCCTGCTCCGAGCACTCGCCCTGGGCCAGACCCTGGCCGACCTTCTGCATCAGCCGGCCCAGTCGCATGCGGCTCTCGTCACGCAGCGATGCCATGCGGGGCTGCGCGACCCAGGCGCGCACCCGCTCGGCCAGCGCGGCTGGCAGGCGTTCGATCAGGGCCTCGCTGTCCACGGGCAGCGGCCCCGGCCCGCAGCTGCGGCAGCCTGCAGGGCCGCCGGTGGCCTGGCCGTCGCGCAGCAGGGAGTCGAACTCCGAGGCCACCAGTTCGCGGATCTGGCACAGGCGGTCGAGCATCTCGCAGGTGTCGGCATTGCACAGCAGGCCCAGGCTGCGCGCGATCCAGCCGAGGTCGGCGTCGTCGGTCGGCAGCAGGTGCGTCTGCTGGTCGTCCAGGTACTGGATGCGGTGCTCCACGCGGCGCAGGAACTCGTAGGCCGCGGCCAGCTGGGTGGCGACCTCGGGCTTCATCAGCCCGCGCTCGGCCAGGCGTTGCAGCGCGCGCACCGTGGAGCGCGTGCGGATCTCGGGGAAGTGGCCGCCGCGCACCACCAGCATCAGCTGCACGATGAACTCGATCTCGCGGATGCCACCGCGCGACAGCTTCACGTCGTTGGCGCGTTCGGGGCGGCCAGCGGCGCGCCGCTGTGCTTCCTCGCGGATCTTGCGGTGCAGCTGCCGCAAGCCTTCGAAGACGCCGTAGTCCAGGTAGCGCCGGTAGACGAAGGGCGTGACCAGCGAGCGCAGCGCCAGGGCGCGGCCGCTGGTCACCGCCTCGCGCGGCGCCACGACGCGGCTCTTCAGCCAGGCGAAGCGCTCCCACTCGCGGCCCTGTACCTGCAGGTACTCTTCCAGCATCGACAGACTGACCACCGGCGGGCCCGAGTTGCCGTTGGGCCGCAGTGCCAGATCGACGCGGAACACGAAGCCGTCGTCGGTGGTGTCGCCGATCAGCGCATAGAGGCGCTTGGCGACGAAGGAGAAGTATTCGTGCGCGCTGGTCGGCCGCTCGCCCTGGGTCTGTCCGTCGTCTTCGTAGACGTAGATGAGATCGATGTCGGACGAGACGTTGAGCTCGCGCGCGCCGAGCTTGCCCATGCCGACGATCCAGAAGTCGATGGGCTGGCCCTGTGCGTTCAGCGGCGGGCCATGGCGCTGGTCGGCGTCGGCACGGGCCTGTGCCAGCGCGACCTCGAGCGTGGCCTCGGCCAGCGAGGTCATCGCTGCGGTGACGGCCTGCAGCGGTGCCTCGTGCTCGATGTCCAGCACGGCCAGTCGTTCCAGCACCAGCTGTCGCGCCACACGCAACGCCGTCGGCAGGGCGCTGCCTTGCTGCTCGAGCTGGCGCACGAGCAAGGTGATGCCGTCGAAGTCGGGCGTTCCCGGCGGCAGCAGCGACAGCTGCGCAGCGTATCGGCGCCTGACCCGCTGCACGAAACGGCTGTGGTCGGCGCGGGCGGCGAGTGCCGGGAGGGCGGTGGATTCGGCAGCCATGGGCCGGAGCTTGCGTGCGCGGCGGGCGTGCTAGATTGCAGCGGAATCGAGGCGGTCGGCCTGGCCATGCAGCGCAAGACCGCCCCGCTGGAGTTCCGGAGTTCGTTTCCCTCGCATTGCTGTCCCTCGATCTTGTGGCCTGCGCTGACGTTCCAGCGACAGGATTCGCGAGCTTAGTGCCGGCGCGATGTCCTCACCGCGTCGGGGAATTCTGCCCCACATCGGCGGCCCGTGCCGGGCAGGCCCAGGAAGGTCGCTTGATGAAGATCGCCGCCGTGCAGATGGTGTCCACGCCCGATGTGGATCGCAACCTCCAGGCCGCATCGCGGCTGGTGGCCGAAGCGGCATCGAAAGGTGCCGGTCTCGTGGTTCTCCCTGAGTACTTCTGCCTGATGGGGCGGCGCGACGACGACAAGCTGCGCGTGGCCGAGGCCGCCGGCGACGGGCCGATCCAGCAGACCCTGTCCGAGGCTGCGCGCCGTCACGGCGTGTGGCTGGTGGGCGGCACGCTGCCCTTGCGCAGCGCCAATGCGGCCCAGGCGCTGAACAGCTGCCATGTCTGGGCCCCCGACGGCTCGCCGGCCGCGCGCTACGACAAGATCCATCTCTTCGCCTTCGACAACGGCCGCGAGAGCTACGACGAGGGCCGCGTGCTGCAGGCTGGCAGCACGCCGGTGGCCCTGCAGGCCGGTGCGCTGCGCGTGGGACTGTCCATCTGCTACGACCTGCGCTTTCCGGAACTCTACCGGTCGCTGATGAGTCCGCCCTGCGATCTGATCTGCGTGCCGGCGGCCTTCACCTACACCACGGGTCGCGCGCACTGGGAGCTGCTGCTGCGCGCCCGCGCGGTGGAGAACCAGTGCTACGTGATCGCCTCGGCCCAGGGCGGCACGCACGAGAACGGCCGTCGCACCTGGGGCCACAGCATGGTCGTCGACCCCTGGGGCGAGGTGCTCGCGGTGCTGCCCGAGGGCGAAGGCGTGGTCATGGCGGACTTCGACCCCGCGCGCCTGGCCGAAGTGCGCACCCAGCTGCCCGCCCTGGCGCACCGGCGACAGTTCGCCTGCTGAGCCAAGGCGACCGGACATCCTGGACTGGCCGATCAAGCGGTCGGGCCACCGGCCCGACGCGGCCTGCAAGGCGGCCGAAGGCGCCACGGGGGTGGGTCACCTGCTGCCGAACATCATCTGGCGGGCCAGGAGGCGCTTGACGGCGGGCGCCTGCTGCAGCGCCATCAAGGCCGCGCCGCGCGCCGCCCCCACGCCGGGCCAACGCCAGGTGAAGCTGCGTGCCAGGAAGTCGGTGATGGCGATCATGCTCCAGCGGTCGGCACCGCGCGCCCACTCGACGCGGCGCAGCG
Organism: Rubrivivax sp.; assembly: GCA_022843905.1. GTDB lineage: Bacteria > Pseudomonadota > Gammaproteobacteria > Burkholderiales > Burkholderiaceae_C > Rubrivivax. The sequence continues at coordinate 154,326 of JALHMT010000003.1, read as the reverse complement.
CGGCGTCGATGTCGTCGGCGAAGCGCAGCGTGGCGACCAGTTCGTAGGCGTCGCGCAGGCCCAGGTTGAGCCCCTGGCCGGCCACCGGGTGCAGTGTCTGCGCCGCATTGCCGATGCGCACGGTGCGACCGTCGACCAGCGTGCGCTCGGCGTTCAGGCCCAGGGCGAAGTGCTTCAGCGGCGACACCGCGATCACCCGTCCCGCCGCCGGCGGCAGCAGGGTGCCCAGCACGACGGCTCGCTGCCCGTCGTCCAGCGCCGCCACCGGATCGTCCGTGGCCGAGACGCACCACACCAGGGCGGCTCGGCGATGCCCTGCGGGCAGGTCCGTCCCCGGCGGCAGGCGCAAGGGCAGCAAGGCCACCGGGCCGTCGCGCGTGAAGCGCTCGAAGGCCGTGCCGGCGCTGCCGCCGGCCAGCGTGACCGTGCCGACCCAGGCGGTCTGCGCGTAGTCGTGCACGACGGCCTTGCGCACCTGGTCCGAGAAGACGCCACCTTCGGCCACCACCGCAAGGTCGAAGGTCTCGGCGATGCCGGCATCGACTTCCACGCCCGAGGCAGCGGGCTTCAGCGCCGCCACCGGCATGCCGAAGCGGGTGTGCAGGCGATGCGGCTGGGCCGCGGCCTCGGCCTCCCAGGCCGCCTGCAGTGAAGAAACCAGCGCGCCGTAGCTCAGCACAGCGCCGAGCATCGGCACCTTCTGCTCGGCGGCCGCCAGCAGCACCTCGGCACCGGGCGGCGAAGGCGGCGCCTGCGAGACGTGCACTTCCGAGATGGGCTGCGCGACCTCGGCAGGCCAGGCCTGCAGGCGCTGCAGCAACTGCACGCTGCCCAGCGACAGCGCCAGCGTGCGCGGATCGCCGGCCACGTCGCGCGCGGCATCGCGGGCGTCGAACAGCGTGATGTGCGCGTGCGGCAGCGTGCGGGCCGCATGCAGGGCCAGCGCCAGCCCCACGGGGCCGGCGCCGATCACGGCGAAGTGCAGGGCGGTCTGGATCATCGTGGGGGAGTGTGCCTGTGTGAGGAGGAAGTCGACGGCGGCCCATGCCGAAGCACCCTGCGGCGTATTATTCGCGCGCCCGGATCGACGGGTGGATCGAGGAGGGGAAAGCCATGGCGCTGATGGACTTCATCAAGAAACAATTCATCGACATCCTGGAGTGGACCGAGTCGGGCGACGGGACTCTTGCCTGGCGCTTCCCGATGGCCGACAACGAGATCCAGTACGGCGGCTCGCTGACCGTGCGCGAGAGCCAGATGGCCGTCTTCGTCAACGAAGGCAAGGTGGCCGACGTGTTCGGCCCGGGCATGTACAAGTTGACGACGCAGACGCTGCCGGTACTGACCTACCTCAAGAACTGGGACAAGCTCTTCGAGAGCCCGTTCAAGAGCGACGTCTACTTCTTCAGCACGCGCCAGCAGATCGACCGCCGCTGGGGCACGACGCAGCCGGTGACGATCCGCGACAAGGACTTCGGTGCCGTGCGGCTGCGCGCCTTCGGCAACTACGCCTACCGCATCGCCGACCCGAAGCTCTTCCACACGGCCATCTCCGGCACGCGCGACCGCTACACCGTCGAAGACCTCGACGGCCAGTTGCGCGGCCTGATGCTGCAGCACATCAGCGACGCGGTGGCCGGCAGCGGCATCCCCTTCCTGGACCTGGCGGCCAACCAGATCGAGTTCGCCAAGCAGCTGCAGGCGGCCACGGCCGAGGAGTTCGGCAAGCTGGGCCTGGTGCTCGAGTCGGTGACGGTGCAGAACGTCAGCCTGCCCGAGGAGCTGCAGAAGATCCTGGACCAGAAGATCGGCATGGGCATGGTCGGTGGCGACATGGCCAGGTTCATGCAGTACCAGACGGCGCAGTCCATCCCCAAGTTCGCCGAAAGCGCCGGGCAGGGCGGCGGCGGTGTGGTGGGCGACGCGATGGGCCTGGGGGCCGGCGTGGCCCTGGGCCAGGTGATGGCGCAGCAGCTTCAGGGCGGCTTGCTGGGCGCCTCGCCGGCGGCCGCGGCCGCCGCTGCCCAGGCCGCGCAGGCTGCTCCCCCGGTCGGCCTGAAGCCCGACGAGGTGATGGCGACGATCGAGAAGCTGGCCGACCTCAAGGCCAAGGGCATCCTCACCGACGAGGAGTTCAGCAGCAAGAAGGCCGAACTGCTGAAGAAGCTCATCTGATCGTGGCCTTTCCGGCCTTGAGGGTGCACCGCCCGGCCTGACACCTTGGCCACCGGGTCCTCACCACGACGCGTCTACCGCGCGGCGTGCCCGAACTGCGGCGCGCCGGTCGAGTTCGCCTCGGCGGCATCGGCCAGCGCCGTCTGCAGCTTCTGCCGCAGCACGCTGGTGCGCGACGGCCAGGCGCTGCGCCGCATCGGTGTCAGTGCCGAACTGTTCGACGACCACTCGCCGCTGCAGCTGGGCGTCGTCGGCCGCGCACAGGGCATGGCCTTCACGCTGATCGGGCGCCTGCAGTACGGCTATTCATCGCGCGCCCGGGCCGTGCCGTCGCCCGCCGGGGGTGCCAATGGTCCGGAGGGCAACGCCCAAGCGGACCTGGACGGCACCTGGAACGAATGGCACGCGCTGTTCGACAACGGGCGCAGCGGCTGGCTCAGCGAGGACAACGGCGCCTATGTGCTGGCCTTCGACGGTCCCGCGCCCAGCGACGCGCCGCGGGCCGGCGAGCTGCGGGCCGGCGAACGACACGTCATCGACGGCCGCGGCTGGCAGGTGGCGTCGGTGGTGCGCGCGCGCCTCATCGCCGCACAGGGCGAACTGCCCAGCCCGCCGCGGCTGGAGGGCGACTTCGGCGTCGTCGACCTGCGCAACGAGCAGGGCGAAGTGGCCACGCTGGACTACGCCGACCCGGCAGGTGTGCACTGGTCCACCGGCCGCTCGGTGGCCTTGTCGACTCTGGCCCTGCAGGGGCTGCGCGAAGTCAGCGAGAAGACACTGGGGTCGCGCGCCATCGAGTGCCCCAGCTGTGGCGCTGCGCTCGCACCCCGACTGGCCAGCACCAAGAGCCTGAGCTGCCACCAGTGCCAGGCGGTGGTCGACATCTCGGCCGGCGTCGGTGCCGACCTGCAGCACTACGCGCAGAACAATTCCGGCGACGGGGGGCTCGAGCCGCAGATTCCGCTGGGCAGCACCGGCACGCTGGCGCTGGGCGGTGCGCCGCTGCCCTGGCAAGTGGTGGGCTACATGGAGCGCTGCGACCTGCCCGAGGCCGACAGCGACGACGAGCAGACCTTCTGGCGCGAGTACCTGCTCTACCATGCCACCGAAGGCTTCGCGTTCCTGGTGGACGCGCAGGACGGCTGGAGCTGGGTCAAGCCGCTGACCGGAGCGCCGCAGGCGCGTGGCGGGCAGGCGACCTGGCAGGGCGCGGTCTACCGGCATCAGTACACCTACGAGGCCAAGGTGACCTGGGTGCTGGGCGAGTTCTACTGGCGCGTGCGGCGCGAGGAGCGCGCCACTGTCAGCGACTACCAGAGCGTGCAGGACATGGGCCGCAAGCGCCTGTCGCGAGAGAAGACGGCCGGTGAGGTGACGTGGTCGGGCGGCGAGACGCTGCCCGCCACCGCCGTGGGCGAAGCCTTCAAGCTGCCGCCGAGCCAGCGCGCCGCGCTGCAGCGCGACGTGGTACCGCTGGCCGCCGCCAGCGTGGCCGCGGGCATGTCGCGCACGGCCATCGTCGTCATGGTGATCTTCCTGCTGATGGTCGCGATGATCGCGCAGTGCAGCGACGACCGCTGCGACGATCTGCGCACCAGCTTCGGCCAGGCCAGCACCGAATACCAGCAATGCGTGCGCAACCGCAGCAGCGGCGGCTTCCGCTCCGGCGGCGGCTCCTTCGGCGGCTATTCCAGTGGCGGCGGGCACAAGTAGCCTGCCGCCGAACACCTTCAACCAGGATCATTCAGGAGCAGTGGACATGATGGGAATCGAATGGCTCAAGCCCGCGGTGTTCTTCGGCTCGATGCTGTACGCACTGATCGGCGTGGTGATCTTCTGGCTGTGTTTCGTCATCATCGACAGGATCACGCCCTACGACCTGTGGGCCGAACTGGTGGAGAAGAAGAACGTCGCGCTGGCCATCGTGGTGGGGTCGATGTGCATCGCCATCGGGCTGATCGTTTCGGCGGCGATCGGCGGGTGATGACGACCACCCCCTACGGCCTGCGGCCGCCCCCTCAAGGGGGCAACGCTGGCGGACCGGCGGAGCCGGATCCGCGGCGTTTGCTTGATGCGTCGTGGCGGGTGTTGGACGCTCGAGGGGGTCGAGCCGCTGGCGGACCGGCGGAGCCGGATCCGCGACGTTTGCTTGATTCGCTGCGGTGAATCTGAAGGCTGACGTGGCGGCGTCCGAGACTGCCCGGCCTAGCGCTTCGCCGGCGGAGGTGGCGCTGCTGGCTTCGGTGTTCGTGGTGGCGGCCTGCGGGCTGGTGTATGAGCTGGCGGCGGGGGCGCTGGCCAGCTATCTGCTGGGGGACTCGGTGCTGCAGTTCAGCACCATCATCGGCACCTACCTGTTCGCGATGGGGCTGGGGTCCTGGGCCAGTCGGTACATCGAGCGGCAGCTGGTCGCGCAGTTCCTGCGCATCGAACTGCTGGTGGGCCTCATCGGGGGCATGCTGCCGGCGCTGCTCTACGTCGCTCACGCCAGCCTGCCGGTGGGGCACGACACCAGCTTTCGCGTGCTGCTCTATGGCCTGGTGCTGGTGGTGGGAGCCCTGGCCGGGCTCGAGATCCCGCTGGTGATGCGCATCCTCAGGCGCCACTTCCACGAGCGCTATGCGCTGCGTGAACTGGTGTCGCAGGTGCTGACCTTCGACTACCTGGGCGCGCTGGCGGTGGCGGTGGCCTTCCCGCTGCTCTTCGTGCCGCACCTGGGCCTCATCCGCACGGGCGTCTTCTTCGGCCTGCTGAATGCCGGCGTGGCGGTGTGGGCGCTGTGGCTGTTCCGCACCGAACTGCGGCGCTTCTGGGCGCACGCGGCGGCCTGCGCCGCCGTGCTGGGGGTGCTGGGCGCCACGCTGATCGGTGCCGACCACATCACGACCTGGGCCGAAGACGGCTTCTACGGCGACAACGTCATCCTGCGCGAGAACAGCGACTACCAGCGTGTGGTGGTGACCTCATCGCAGGCCGGGGTGCGCCTGTTCCTCAACGGCAACCTGCAGTTCCATTCGCGCGACGAATACCGCTATCACGAGGCCCTGGTGCACCCTGCCATGGCCGCGCACGGCGCGCCGCGCCGCGTGCTGGTGCTGGGCGGCGGCGACGGCATGGCCGTGCGCGAGGTGCTGCGCCATCCGTCGGTGGAAGAGGTGACGCTGGTCGAGCTCGACCCCCACATCACGAAGCTGTTCAGCAGCAACGCCTTGCTGGCCTCGCTCAACGGCCAGGCGCTGAATTCGCCCAAGCTGAAGGTGATCAACGCCGACGCCTTCGAGTGGCTGGAAACGAACCAGCAGATGTTCGACGTGATCGTCGTCGACTTTCCAGACCCCACCAACTTCAGCATCGGCAAGCTCTACACCACCAGCTTCTACCAGCGGCTGGACGCTCACCTGGCCGCCGGCGGCTTCGCCAGCATCCAGACCACGTCGCCGCTGATGGCGCGGCGCAGCTACTGGACGGTGGTCGCCACCATCGAGGCCACCGGCCTGTCGACCACGCCGTACCACGCCCACGTGCCGAGCTTCGGCGAATGGGGCTTCGTGCTGGCGCATCGGCGGCCCTTCCGCATGCCGCAGGCGCTGCCGCCGGGCTTGCGCTTCCTCACGGTCGAAGGCATGCCCGCGTTGCTGCAGTTTCCGCCCGACATGGCACGTGTGCCGGCCGAGCCCAACCGGCTGTCCAACCAGGTCCTCGTGCACGTCTTCGAGCAGGAATGGGGACGGGTCGTCCAGTGACCATGTCCTGGCGCCGCCGCAGCCTGCTGGCGGCCGCAATGTCGACGGCTGCGCTGAGCGCCTGCCGCCCTGCACCCTCTGCGGCCCCTGCGGCCTCCGTGCAGCTGCAGGGCGGCTGGGTCGGCGCCTCGCATGCGCGCGGGCATCGGCTGCGCGAGTCGAAGTCCGGTGCCTTGCCGGCGGTCGCCGTGCAGCGCCGCGCCCGCGTGCTGGTGCTGGGCGCCGGGGTGGCCGGGCTGGCAGCGGCGCGCGCATGGCGGCAGGCCGGCGTCGACGACGTGCAGGTGCTCGAACTGGAAGACAGCCCCGGCGGCAACGCGCGCGGACACCGGCTGGGTGGCATGGCCTGTCCGCTCGGCGCGCACTATCTGCCGCTGCCCGTGGCCGAGTCGCGCGAGGTCGCGCAGTGGCTGTTCGAACTGGGCCTGCTGCGGCACGAGTCGGGCCGCACCGTGCCCGATCCGCGCCACCTTTGCCACAGCCCGCAGGAGCGCCTGTTCATCGACGGTCAGTGGGTCGACGGCAGCCTGCCGCCGGCCGCGCCGGGATCGGCCACGCTGGCGCAGTACAGGCTCTTTGGCGAGCGGGTGGCCGCGCTGTCGGCGCCCGTTGCCGGCGGCCGGCGCTTCGCTTTGCCGGCGCACCGTGCGGTGCCCGATGCGCAGACCGTCGCCCTGGACCGCCAGACCTTCGCCTCCTGGCTGGCGGCCGAAGGACTGGACGACCGCCGGCTGCTCTGGTACCTGGACTACGCCTGCCGCGACGACTATGGCGCGGGGCTGGACACCGTCTCGGCCTGGGCCGGCCTGCACTACTTCGCCAGCCGCCACGGCTTCCATGCCACGGGCGACGAGGCCGACGACGCCGACGCTGTCTTCACCTGGCCCGAAGGCAATGGCTGGCTCACGGCCCGGCTCGCCGCGCCGCTGCAGGAGCGGCTGCACGGCGGGCGCACGGTGCTGCGCGTGGCCGAAGGCCGGCACGGCGTCGACGTGGTGGCCTGGGACGAAGCGACGTCCCGCCTGGAAGGCTGGACGGCCGACACCGTGATCTGCGCGCTGCCGCTGTTCGTGGCGGCGCGTCTGTTCGACCCCGCGCCGCCGGCCTTGCGCGAAGCCGCCGCGGCGCTGCGCTACGCGCCCTGGCTGGTGGCCAACCTGCACATCGATGCGCCGCTGCTGGAACGCCAGGGCGTGGCGCCGGCCTGGGACAACGTGATCTACGGCAGTGCCGGCCTCGGTTATGTCGACGCCATGCACCAGAGCCTTCGTGCTGTGCCTGGCGCCACGGTGCTGACGGCCTACCACGCCCTGCCGATGGCCGATCGCGGCGACCTGCTGAAACGGCCCTGGACCGACTGGGCCGAGCGCGTGCTGCAGGACCTGGATACCGTGCACCCCGACCTGCGCCAGCGGCTGCAGCGCATCGAGATGATGCGCTACGGCCATGCGATGGCCGTGCCGGTGCCCGGCCTGCAGGACCGTGCGGCGCTGCAGGCCCTGCGGGCGATGCGGGGGCGCGTGCGTTTCGCGCATGCCGACCTGGCGGGCTACTCGGTGTTCGAGGAGGCTTTCGTGGCCGGCTGCGAGTCGGCCGCACCGCGTCGCTGACGATGCGTCCGCGGCCGGGCATCCCACGTCCCACGCCGGTTTGGGCTACGCTCGGCGGCCTATCCGCTGCAAGGTGTCGTCACATGCAATACCGCCGTCTGGGCCGCTCCGGCCTCCGTGTCAGCACCTTCTCGCTGGGCTCCTGGGTCACGTACCACAACCAGGTCGATGCCAGTGCCGCCGTCGAGATGATGGCCGCCGCCTTCGCCGGCGGCGTGAACTTCTTCGACAACGCCGAGGTCTACGCCGGCGGCAAGAGCGAGGAAGTGATGGGCCAGGCGCTGAAGACGCTGGGCTGGCCGCGCCTGAACTACATCGTCTCGACCAAGTTCTTCTGGGGCCTGGACCGCCAGGGCGAGGCGGTCAACCGCAAGGACACCCTGAACCGCAAGTACCTGATGCAGGCCATCGATGGTTCGCTCAAGCGCATGGGTCTGGAGCACATCGACCTGGTCTACTGCCACCGCCCGGACCCCAGCACCCCCATCGAGGAGACGGTGCGCGCGATGAGCGACATGATCACCCAGGGCAAGGCCCAGTACTGGGGCACCAGCGAATGGAGCGCTGCCGACATCCACGCCGCCTGGGCGGTGGCCGACCGCCACCACCTGCACAAGCCGGTGATGGAACAGCCGCAGTACCACCTCTTCCACCGCAAGCGGGTGGAGCAGGAGTACGCGCGTCTTTACGAGGACATCGGCCTGGGCCTGACGACCTGGAGCCCGCTGGCGTCGGGCCTGCTCACCGGCAAGTACCGCCAGGGTGTGCCCGACGGCAGCCGCGCCACGCTGCCCAACATGGCCTCGTTCCGCGACAGCCTGACCGATGCGAAGAAGAATGCCGCGGTCGCAGAACTCGAGCCCATCGCGCAGGAACTCGGCGCCAGCGTTGCGCAACTGGCGCTGGCCTGGGTGGCGAAGAACCCGCGCGTGAGCAGCGTGATCACCGGCGCGAGCAGGTTGTCGCAGCTGGAATCGAACCTGGGCGCGCTGGCGCTGCTGGACAAGCTGACACCCGAGGTGATGGCGCGCATCGACGCCGTCACGCTGCCGCTGTCGGAGTAGTCCCGCCCGGCCGCGGCAGCGGCCGGGGTCTCAGGGGCTCACTGCGCCGGCCCCAGGCCGATGGGCGCAGGCGCGCTCATCAGGATCTTCTGGAACAGCGGACGGAACTCGTCGGCCGGCTCGTGGCCGGTGAGCGGATCGCGGTTGGCGGCGAAGGCGGCGTCGACTTCGGCCCAGTCTTCGGACGTGAAGCTGCGCCGGGCCGCCGGCAGCACCTCGCTTTCCTCCACCGCCATGTGGCGCAGGTAGAAGTCGATGTAGGTCTGCACCGCCTGCTCGAAGGCCTCGCGACGCGACGCGCCCAGCACCTCGAAGGCCAGCAGCGCATGTTCGAGGTCGCGGATGCGCTGCTCGCCGACGGCGTGGTCGTGGTCGAGGCGGTCAAGCACCGGCCCCATCTCGGGGGCGCGCTCGCGCAGCCGCGGAAAGAGCAGGGTGCTTTCCTTGCGATGGTGCAGCTTCTCGGGAAACTCGTCGACGTAGAACAGCATGGCGCGCAGCACGTCGAAGGGCGGCAGCAGGTTCTCGCGTCGCGAATGCGTCAGCAGCATGGACAGCGAACGCAGCATCGCCGAGAGCGCCTGGTGTTCGTCGCGGATGACATCGAGTGCGGTGTGTGACATGGAGGCGGCCGGGGTGGGCGATGGACAGCCGCAAGCGTTGCAGCTTTCCCGCTCTGCGGCTTGACCTGCCTCAATCGGCGCGTGAACGCGTGGCGGGCGAAGGAACAGGCGGCGGGCTGCCCGCTGCGGCCGCCCCCACGGTCTCTGCCAGCCTGCCGCGCTGCACGCGGTGACGCTCGGCGTGCTGCGCCCCGAAGGCGTCTTCCAGCGTGGCCATCAGGCTCTCGGCGCGCCGGCTGTTGTCGTCGTGCAGGTTGCAGACGTAGACGTCCAGCGTCACCGCGCCCAGTTCGGGCCATGTGTGCACGGCCAGATGCGACTCGGCCAGCAGCACGACACCGGTGACGCCGGAGGGCGCGTCGGCGGGGGCTTCCGTGACAGGAGCGCCGTGTGCCCCGAAGCGATGGAAGAGTTCACCCACCGGCTGCAGGCCGGCAGCCCGTACGGCCGACAGGCACAGGCAACGAAGTGCCTGTGGGTCGGTCATCGACGGCAGGGTGACGGCGCAGCCCCGCAGGTCGGCGGTGAGGTGCAGTCCGCGCATGGGGCGATCATATGAGCGCCAACAAGGGATGCCCTGACGGGCGCGCCTAGAATTCCCGCTCTCGCCTCTCATCCCTCCAACGTCCCCAAGCCCATGCCCCACCCCAACGCCCAGATCACCTCTCTGATGGCCAACGCCATCCGCGCCCTGGCCATGGATGCCGTGCAGCAAGCCAACTCCGGCCACCCCGGGGCGCCGATGGGCATGGCCGAGATCGCGGTGGCGCTGTGGGGACGGCACCTCAAGCACAACCCGGGCAACCCGCTGTGGCCCGATCGCGACCGCTTCGTGCTCAGCAACGGCCACGGTTCGATGCTGATCTACGCGCTGCTGCACCTGACAGGCTACGACCTGGCGATGAGCGAATTGCGCAACTTCCGCCAGTTGCACAGCAAGACCCCGGGCCACCCCGAAGTCGACGTGACGCCCGGCGTGGAGACCACCACCGGACCGCTGGGCCAGGGCATCGCCAATGCGGTGGGCATGGCGCTGGCCGAGAAGCTGCTGGCCACCGAATTCAACCGGCCCGGGCACGCCCTGGTCGACCACCGCACCTACGCCTTTCTGGGTGACGGCTGCATGATGGAAGGCATCAGTCACGAGGTTTGCGCACTGGCCGGAGCCTGGAAGCTGAACAAGCTGGTGGCGCTGTACGACGACAACGGCATCAGCATCGACGGCCAGCTCAAGCCCTGGTACGTCGACGATGTCGGCAAGCGCTTCGAAGCCTATGGCTGGAACGTCATCGGGCCTGTCGACGGCCATGACGCCGATGCGGTGGATGCCGCGCTGGCCCAGGCGCGCGGCTCGGCCGTCAAGCCGACGCTGATCATCTGCAAGACCACCATCGGCAAGGGCTCGCCCAACCGCGCAGGCACCGCCAAGGCGCACGGCGAGGCGCTGGGCAGCGACGAGATCAAGCTCACCCGCGAGGCGCTGGGCTGGAAGCACGAGCCCTTCATCATTCCCGAAGACGCCTACGCCGCCTGGGACGCCAAGGCCGCCGGAGAGAAGGCCGAAGCCGGCTGGGCGTCGGTCTTCGCCGCCTACAAGGCCGCCTACCCCGAGCTGGCGGCCGAGTTCACGCGGCGCATGAAGGGCGAACTGCCGGCCGGCTTCGCGCAGACCGCCGTCGACGCCGTCATCGCCGCCCACACCAAGGCCGAGACGGTGGCCAGCCGCAAGGCCAGCCAGCTGTCGCTGGAAGCCTTCACCCAGGCGCTGCCGGAGATGCTGGGCGGCTCGGCCGACCTCACCGGCTCCAACCTCACCAACACCTCGTCGACACCGGCGCTGCGCTTCGACGAGTCCGGCGTGCCCAACGGTGGCCGGCACATCAACTACGGCGTGCGCGAGTTCGGCATGGCCGCCATCATGAACGGCCTTGCGCTGCATGGCGGCTTCATTCCCTACGGCGGCACCTTCCTGACCTTCAGCGACTACAGCCGCAACGCCATCCGCATGGCCGCGCTGATGAAGCGCCGGGTCATCCACGTCTTCACGCACGACAGCATCGGCCTGGGCGAAGACGGCCCCACCCACCAGAGCGTGGAGCATGCGGCCAGCCTGCGGCTGATTCCCAACCTGGACGTCTGGCGCCCGGCCGACACGGCCGAGACGGCCGTGGCCTGGACCTGCGCGCTGGGCAACAGCGAGCGCCCGAGCGCGCTGCTGCTGTCGCGCCAGAACCTGCCCTACCTGCCCAAGGCGGGCCTGGACCAGATCAACAGGGGCGCCTACGTGCTGGCCGAGCCGGCCGAGGTGGGCCTGAAGAAGAAGGCCCAGGCCGTCATCATCGCCAGCGGCAGCGAGGTGCAGCTGGCGCTGCACGCGCAGCAGCAGCTGGCCACGCGCGGCATCTCGGTGCGCGTCGTGAGCATGCCCAGCACGACGGTGTTCGACCGCCAGAGCACGGCGTACAAGTCGAGCGTGCTGCCGCCCAGGCTGCCGCGCGTGGCCGTCGAGGCCGGCGTGACCGACGGTTGGTGGAAGTACGGCTGCGCCGCCGTCATCGGCATCGACCGCTACGGCGAAAGCGCGCCGGCCGGCCCGCTGTTCAAGTTGTTCCACCTCACAGCCGACAACGTCGCCGCGACGGTGCAGAAGGTTCTGTCCCACTGACTTCCAGGAGAAACGCATGACGATCAAGGTTGGCATCAACGGCTTCGGCCGCATCGGGCGCATGGTGTTCCGCGCCGCCGTGCAGAACTTTCCCGGGATCGAGGTCGTCGGCATCAACGACCTGCTCGAACCCGACTACCTGGCCTACATGCTGAAGTACGACAGCGTGCACGGCCGCTTCAAGGGCGAGGTGTCGGTCGAGGGCCACACGCTGATCGTCAATGGCAAGCGCATCCGCCTGACGGCCGAGCGCGACCCCGCGGCGCTGAAGTGGGGCGAGGTGGGTGCCGACATCATCGTCGAGGCCACCGGCCTGTTCCTGACCAAGGACACCTGCCAGAAGCACATCGACGCCGGGGCGAAGAAGGTCATCCAGACGGCACCCAGCAAGGACGACACGCCGATGTTCGTCTTCGGTGTCAACGACAAGACCTATGCCGGCCAGGCCATCGTCAGCAACGCCAGCTGCACCACCAACTGCCTGGCCCCCGTGGCCAAGGTGCTGAACGACAGCTTCGGCATCAAGCGCGGCCTGATGACCACGGTGCACGCCGCCACCGCGACGCAGAAGACCGTCGACGGCCCCAGCAACAAGGACTGGCGCGGCGGCCGCGGCATCCTCGAGAACATCATCCCCAGCAGCACCGGCGCTGCCAAGGCGGTTGGCGTGGTGATTCCCGAGCTGAACAAGAAGCTCACCGGCATGGCCTTCCGCGTGCCGACCTCCGATGTCTCGGTGGTCGACCTGACGGTCGAGCTCAACAAGGAAGCCAGCTACGAGGAGATCTGCGCGGCCATGAAGGCCGCCAGCACCGGCGCCATGAAGGGCGTGCTGGGCTACACCGAGGACAAGGTGGTGGCCACCGACTTCCGTGGCGAGGTCTGCACCTCGGTGTTCGACGCCGATGCCGGCATCGCGCTGGACAAGACCTTCGTCAAGGTCGTCGCCTGGTACGACAACGAGTGGGGCTACTCCAACAAGGTGCTGGACATGGTGCAGGTGATTTCGCGGTGAATGGGCCCACCCCCGAAGCGGCTCCGCCGCTTCCCCCTCAAGGGGGCAACGCCAGCGGACCGGCATAGCCGGATCCGCGGCGTTCGCTTGTTGCAGCTCGACGCGTTCCGCGTCTTGCTCGCTCGACGCCGTTGGCGCCTTGTGTCGTGCGCATTGCGTGTGGTTTGGCGCCGGAGCCGACACCCGGCGAAACACCTGGAATGCGCTCGGCCCCTACACTGGCCGGATGAACGTACACCGTCTCTTGGCTGGCGCGTTGCTCGTGCTGGGCAGCTTCGTGGCTTCGGCACAGACTGCGAGCCCCTCGTTGAGTCAGGCCACCTCCACGGCCCGGGTCATCGTGGCCTTGAAGCCCTCGGCAGCGGTGCTGCGCGAGCGGCCCATGGTGCGGGCCCTCGGCGCCGAGGCCGTGGCCGGCATGGCGCGGGAGCGCGCCAGCAGTCTGTCGAGTCGAACCGGGCTGCGCTTGACGGCCGGTCGCGTGATCACCGATCGCATGCAGGTGATCACCGCGTCGGGGCTGTCCAGCACCGAACTGGCGCGGCGCCTGGCGGCGCTACCGGACGTGGCCTGGGCCGTGCCTGATCAGCGGCGGCGCTTCCAGCGCGTACCCAACGACCCCTTGTTTTCTGGCGGCCCGGCCAACGGGCAAGGCCCGGCGGCCGGGCAGTGGTATCTGCGCGCCCCGGCCGGGGCCGCAGTTTCTTCCATAGACGCCCCAGGAGCCTGGGCCCGTGTCGCCGTGAACACCAGTCTGGTTGTGGCCGTCCTCGACTCGGGTGTGCTAGGAGACCACGTCGACCTAGTCGGTCGCGTATTGCCGGGGTACGACATGATCAAGGACGTGCCGACGGCCAATGACGGAGACGGCCCCGATCCGAACGCCGCTGATCCCGGTGACTGGATCACACAAACCGAAAACTCTCAACCCGGCGGTCCCTTCCAGGACTGCGGCCGGGCCGACAGCTCCTGGCACGGCACGCAGGTGGCGGGCCTGATCGGTGCCATCGCCGACAACGGCCAGGGCATGGCCGGGGTGGCCAGCGGTGTGCGCATCCTGCCAGTGCGCGTGCTGGGCAAGTGCGGCGGTTATGACTCCGACATAGTCATCGGCATGCGCTGGGCGGCCGGCATCCACGTGCCCGGCGTGCCTGATAACCCCAACCCGGCCCGGGTGCTCAACATGAGCCTCGGCGGACCCGGTACTTGCGATCCTCCATACGCCACAACCATCGACGCGTTCGGGAATGTCCAGCTCGGGACGGTTGATGAACTCAAGGCACTTAACGTGATCGTCGTAGCTGCGGCCGGCAACAGTGTCGGCCACCCGGTGGGCACGCCGGCCAACTGCCCGGGCGTGATCGCCGTGGCCGGGCTGCGCCATGTCGGCAGCAAGGTCGGCTTCTCCGATCTCGGCCCCGAGATCACGATCAGCGCACCGGGTGGCAACTGCGTCAACATCGATGTCGGCCAGCCCTGCCTGTACCCCATCCTGAGCACCAGCAACACCGGGGAGAAAGAACCGCAGGCGGGCGGTTCGACGTGGACCGATTCCTTCAACTTCACCGTCGGCACCAGCTTCTCGGCGCCGCTGGTGGCCGGCACGGTGGCGCTGATGCTGTCGGCCCGGCCGCAGCTCACCCCCGACGGGATCGTCTCGGCCCTGCGGCGGTCGGCCCGGCCCTTCCCGTTCACCGGGGGCGACAACGGCGACGATCCGACCCCGGTGACCGCCTGCCTGACGCCGTCGACCAACGTCGACCAGCTCCAGTGCTACTGCACCGAAACGCTGTGCGGCGCGGGCATGCTGAATGCCGCAGCGGCCCTGGAAACGGTGCTGTCGCCGGGCTCGGTCGCCGATCGGGCGCGACAGCTGCTAGACCATGCAGAACGCCAATACCCGCAGTGGTTCCCCGACCGGCTGGCCACCGCCTCGTCGCCGCCCTTCACCTACCGTTATCACCCGCAGACCGGCATCTACGTCGGCGTGGTGGTGCAGCCCGGCATGGGCTACATCTTCGACGGGGTCTACGTGATGGGCGGACCTTTCGGCAGCGTGCCCTTGTATGCGGGGCAGGTCCAGGCCTTCATCACGCCTTCCGGCCCCGCTACCGCCCGCATCAGCCTGCCGCCCGGGTCGCGCCGATGACCTCCCGGTGCCGAGCGGCGGGGCCAGGCGCGTGCCTGTCGCCGCGTTCGGCGACCGGGCTGCGGGGCGTGTTGCTGGGGGCGGCCTGTACGCTGGCGGCGGTGTCGCCGGCAGCGGCCGTGGCGCCGACCGGGTTCATCGTGCGTCTGAAGGACGCGCCAGCGCACGAAGCCGCCCCCGATCCGGCGCGCTTGCGCGCCTTGCAGTCCGGCACCCCCGCCCAGGCGAGCGCCGCCGGCCCGCCCCAGGCCGACACCACCGCAGCCTCGGAGCGCGCCCGCTGGGCCCGCGTGCTGGGCGAGGCCGGCCTGGCCGGAAGTTCGGGCCGACGTGCTCCCACCTTGCGGCCGGTGGGCCGGGACCAGCAGCGGCTCGACTTCGGCCGTCGGCTGTCGCGCCACGAAGTGCAGCAGATCGCCCGGCAACTGGCCGGCCGTCCCGACGTGGCCTGGGCCGAACCCGACACGCGCGAACAGCTGCTGCAGGTGCCCGGCGACCCGCTGTTCCCGCTGCAGTGGTGGCTGGCGCCGCAGGGCGGCAGCAACGGCAATGCGCTGCCCGACCGCCGGCGCGGCGTGCCGGGTGTGCTGAGCGCCTGGCAGTCGGGCATTCCCGGCAGCCTGGGTTCGCCCGCGGCGCTCGTGGCCGTGCTCGACACCGGCGTCACCCCCCATCCCGACCTCGCCGGCAGCCTGCTGCCGGGATACGACTTCGTGTCCGAGAGCGTCTATGCCAACGACGGCGACGGGCGCGATGCCGACCCGTCCGACCCCGGCGACTGGGTGTCGCAGGCCGATCTGGCCGACGCCGCCTTCGAGGGCTGCGACCTGGCCGACAGCTCCTGGCACGGCACGCTCATCGCCGGCATCGTCGCGGCGGCCAGCGACAACGGCATCGGCGTGGCCGGCATTAACCGCAACGGTCGCGTGCTGCCGGTGCGCGTGGCCGGCAAGTGTGGCGCCGCGCTGTCCGACATCATCGACGGCATGCGCTGGGCCGCCGGCGTGGCCGTGCCGGGCGTGCCGCGCAACGCCCATCCGGCGCGCATCCTGAACATCAGCTTCGGCGGCAACCCGGTCTGCGGGCCGGCCTACCAGGAGGCGCTGGACGAGTTGCGCCGCATCGGCGTGGTGGTGGTGGCCGCCGCCGGCAACGCCCACGCGGCCTCGCCCAACCGGCCCGCCAGCTGCCCCGGAGCGGTCGGCGTGGTGGCGCTCAACCGCGACGGCTTCAAGTCCAACTACAGCAGCTTCGGCGCGGCCCTGGCTGCCACCGGCATCGCCACGGTGGGCGGTGACGACGCCGACGGTCGATGGGGCGCCCTGTTGTCCGACAGCGGCCTGACCACGGTCTGGAACGACGGCCGACGCGAACCCGGTGCATCGAGCTATGCGTCGCTGTTCGGCACCAGCTTCGCCGCACCGGTGGTGTCGGGCACGATCAGCCTGATGCTCAGCGTGAACCCGGCACTGAGCTGGCAGCAGATCACCAGCGGCCTGCGCCTCAGTGCACGGCCGCATGTCGTCTCGCCCCATATCGGTGTCTGCAGCGATGCCAACCCCGGCCGCTGCCTGTGCACCACGGCGACCTGCGGCGCCGGCATGCTCGATGCCGACCAGGCCCTGCGTTTCGCCCAGGCGCCCGACAGCTACGTGCCACCGGCGCGCCAGGCCGAAGTGATCGACCACCCCGAACTCGTGCGGGCTGCGGCGCTGGGGCCCGATCGGGCGTCGAATGCGGTCATGCCGCCGGGCAACGGCGGCGCCGATCCGCCGCCCGCACCGCTGCCAAGTGACGGCGCCGGCGGCGGCGCGCCCGGTGCACTCGGGTGGTGGCTGGGACTGCTCGCGGCGGTGCTGGCGCTGGGCCGCAGCCGTTCCGCTCGAAGGCCTTGAGCGGCCCGGGGGCCGAGGCTTCCGCTGTCAGCCTCGGCCACGGCCGCTGGCACGGGCTGCATCGCTGCACATCGAGACCCGTCGATCCATACGGACTTTCTCTGCCGTGGCGTTGCAGCCAAGCGGCGGCATGCACCTTGCTTGATCGCTAGAGTCAATTCCGCCGGCACCCTGAAGCCGGCACATCCAATTTTCGAGGGGGGTTCTTCTCATGGTCCGTGATCCTTGGACAGGCTTCGCCCGTACCGCGCTGAGCGCCGCGGTGGCCATCGTCGCTGCCGCGCCGGTGCTGGCGCAGAACACCACGGCGGCCATCGGCGGCGTGGTGACCGGGCCCAACGGCCAGCCTTTGGCCGGTGCCAGCGTGACGGTGCTGCACGTCGAGTCGGGCGTCAGCAACCGGCTGGTGACCGATGCCGCCGGCCGCTACACCTTGCGCGGCCTGCGCGTGGGCGGGCCCTACACCGTGACGGTCGCCAGGGACGGGCTGAGCGAGAAGCGCGACGGCCTGTTCCTGACGCTTGCGGAAGCCGCCACGCTGGATCTCACCCTCGGCCTGCCGCCAGCACAGACGGTCACCATCACCGGAGCCGGTGGCGCCGGTGACCGCATCAATCGTTCGTCGATGGGGGCGGGCACCAACATCGGCAGCCGCGAAATCGCTTCGCAGCCGTCCATCCTGCGCAGCCTGTCCGACTACGCGCGCAACGACCCGCGCCTGTCGCAGACCGACAAGGAGCGCGGCGAGATCGCCGCGGCCGGGCAGAACTCCCGCTACAACTCGATCACGGTGGACGGTGTCCGCATCAACGACACCTTCGGCCTGGAGCCCAACGGTCTGCCGACCATCAAGCAGCCGATCTCGATCGACGCCATCCAGGCGGTGCAGGTCAACATCTCGAACTACGACGTCACGCAGCAGGGCTATACCGGCGCCAACATCAACGCGGTGACGAAGAGCGGCACGAACGAGTTCAAGGGCAGCCTCTACTACGTCTTCCGGGACGACCAGCTCTCCGGCGACCGGTTCCTGAACCGCCCGGACCGTTTCATCAGCCCGCCGGCCTTCGAGGACACCACGACGGGCTTCACGCTCGGCGGGCCGATCCTGAAGGACAAGCTGTTCTTCTTCATCAACTATGAAGAGCTGTCGAGCAGCCGCAACGCGCCGACCTTTGGCCCCATCGGTGCCGGACTCTCCGACGTGGGCATCACGGCGGCGCAGGTGAGCGCGGCCCAGGCGGCGGCGCGGGCCAAGGGTTTCGAGATCGGTGACTTCAGCGTCTCGAACGCCGATCTGAGTGTGAAGGACCTGCTGCTGAAGCTGGACTGGAACATCACCGACAACCATCGTGCGAGCCTGCGCTTCTCCAAGACCGAGGAGGCCAACCCCATCTTCCCGGGCTACTCCCCCACGACCTTCTCGTTGAGTTCACGCAACTACGTGACTTCCAAGACCCTGGAGTCACTGGTCGGACAGGTCTTCTCCGATTGGACGAACACCTTCTCCACCGAACTGAAGCTGGCCAAACGGGACTACACCAGCCAGCCCATCGTCAACTCGAACCTGCCCGAGATCCAGTTGGTGTTCACGGATCCCGCGCCTGCGGGAACGGCGACGGGCAACCGCACGCTCCGATTCGGCACGGAAGAGACCCGACACTTCAACCGGATCGAGACCAACACGACGAACCTCTACCTCGCCGGAAACTGGGCCATCGGCCGCCACGAGCTGAAGTTCGGGCTGGACGTCGAGAAGAACGACATCTTCAACGCATTCGTGCGCCGCGCTTCCGGGCAGTACACCTTCCAGGGCTCTGATCCCGTGGCCTTGTTCATCGCCAACAGTCCGACGGCCTACCAGGTGCAGGTGCCTCGGGCCGGCTTTGCCCTGGCGGACGCCGCGGCAGACCTGACGCTCGAGAACCAGGGCCTCTTCATCCAGGACACCTGGAATGTCAGCCGGAAGCTGTCCTTGATGGGGGGCTTGCGCATCGACACCCTCGGCGCTAGCAAGGAGCCCGTCTACAACGCGGCGGCTCAGGCGGCGTTCGGGCTGGACAACCGCTACACCCTGGACGGCAAGCAACTGGTACAGCCGCGTGTCGGATTCAACTACCGACTCGACCCGGTAGACGGACGCAACTCGCAAGTCCGGGGCGGCCTGGGCCTGTTCCAGGGGAATGCAGCCACGGTCTGGCTGGTCAACCCCTACCAGAACACCGGCATGGTGCTGAACGACGTCACCTGCTCGACCACCGCTGCTCTGCGCTGCCCGCCCGGACTGTTCACGGCAGACCCTTCCAACCCGGCCACCATTGCCGGGCAGCCTGCCAGCAGCAATGTCGACTTCCTGGCGCCCGGCGCGAGTCAGCCGTCGGTGTGGAAAGTCAACCTCGCGTTCGACACCGAACTGCCGATGGGCATCACCGCGGGCGCCGAGTGGCTCTACACGAAGGTCAAGCAAGGCCTGTACTACCGACACCTCAACCTGGGTGCCCCCACGGCCACCAGCCCCGACGGTCGAGAGATGTACTGGAACGGCGGCGGCCGCAATGCCGCCTGCTGGGACGGCAACGCCACACCGCTGGCCACCGGAGCCTGTGCCAACAGCGCGACCAATCCTCAGCAGCGCCCCACCACGCGCTTCAACTTCAACCGCAACTTCGCCAACGTCCTGGTGGCCGACACCACCGACGAAGGCGGCGGCCAGGCTCTGACCCTGTCGCTGTCGCAGAACATCCGTGCATGGGGCGTCAGCTGGAGCGCAGCCTACACGCGCACGCGGGCCACGGAGGTGAGCCCGCTGACCTCGTCGACATCGGCTTCGCAGTGGGGCAACCGTGCGTCGTTCAACCCCAACGAGGAGGTGACCGCCAACTCGGGCTCGTTGATCCGCAACCGCATCAACCTGTCGGGCACCTGGAGCCGGGCCTTCGTCGGCAACTACCGCACCAGCGTCGGCGTCTTCTACGAAGGCCGCGAGGGACGGCCCTACAGCTGGACCTTCAACAACGACATGAACGGTGACGGCATCGCCGGCAACGATCTGTTGTACATCCCGACCGCCCAAGGTTCGGGCGAGGTGCTCTTCCGTCTGCCCGGACAGACCACCGCCGCGTCCGGTGCTGCGGCAGAGGCCAAGTTCTGGGGCATCGTCAACAGCGACAAGTCACTGCAGAACGCCAGGGGCGGCGTGGCCGCCAGGAACAGCGCCTTCGGGAAGTTCTACAACTCGGTGGACATGCGCGTCAGTCAGGAAGTGCCCGGGTTCACGCGCAAGCACAAGGGCGTGGTCTCGCTGGACATCCTCAACTTCGGCAACCTGCTGAACAAGGAGTGGGGGCGCATCGACGAGCTGAGCTTCTCCGACGGCACCGGCGGCTTCGCCAGGAAGTGGGTGAACTTTGCCGGCATCCAGGACGGCAAGATGGTGTACTCGGTGAACGACCCGTTCGAGTTCACGACGAAGAACAACCGCGGCGAGTCGGCCTGGGCGATCCAGATCACGGCGCGCTACGAATTCTGACGAGTCGCGCCAGCCGGGTCGGGCCGCCGTCGCACGTCGGCCCGCAGGCGTGCCGCAGGGGGGTCGCAGCCGTCGACCTTCGGCGCTTCTTCGGTCAGGGGCCTCGGGTCCGCGGTCCCGAGGCTGCCACGCTGCGCTGCGCTGCCTGGCCGCTCAGCGCGTCGACGGGCAAGGCCGGAATCGCGGCGCCGTGTCGGGCAAGGCCTGCAGCTGCCGGGCCAGCGCCGCAGAGGGCCTGTCGACCGCCAGCATGATGAGATCGGGCGACGATGCCTGGCGTCGTTCCCAGTCCGTGCGCGGCAGGCCGGCCTGCTGCAACGAGGCTTCGGCGGCGTCGGCCTCGGCAGGCGAAAACGGGCCGGCCTCGAGACAGGCGTCGGCTGCATCGGCGGCCAGGCTGGTGGCTGCCGCGGCCGCGACCGCGGCGCTGGCCGCCCGGGCACTCAGCACGTTGATGAGCTCGGGTCGCACTTGGGCGGTCTGCCGCTGCGGTTCGCGCTGGCCGTGCGACGGCGCCGGCCACATCGGCGCCAGCCAGCCGCGCGCCCAGGCGAAGAACAGCAGGTTGGCCGCCAGCACGGCGAGCACCGCAGCCCTCAGCATGCTCCAGCCCTCGCCAGACCCGCCGGCGACTTCGGTCGCACGCTGACCTCGCCGCTGGTCAGTCGGTGCAAGGGCCCGCCCGCCGGCGGTTCACGCACGAGCAGCGCGCCGTCGCCGTCGACGCCTTCGACGCGGCCTTCGGGCAGTCCGGGCGAGGTGGTCGTGACGTCGCGGCCGCGCAGCAGGTCGCGCGCCGCGAAGCGTTCGACGAAGGCTGCGAAACCCTCGTCGGAGAACCGCTGCAAGCCGTCCACCAGCGGACCGGCCACGGCCGACAGCGCCGTCTGCGCGCTGGCCGTGGCGTGCATCTCCTGCAGGCAGGCGTAGCCGCTGGCCAGGCCTTCGGCGGCCGCCTTGTCGGTCATGGGCAGCACATTGATGCCGCAGCCCACCACCAGCACGCGTTGCCCGTCCTGGCCCACGGTCTCGATCAGCACGCCGGCCAGCTTGCGGCCGCCGGCAAGGGCGTCGTCGTCGCGCAGCCAGAGGTCGTTGGGCCACTTCAGCGCCACCTGCGTGCCCGTCGGGTCGATCGCCTCGGCCAGGGCGACGCCGACGGCCAGCGACAGGCCGCTCCACTGCCGCGGTGCATAGGGCAGGGCCAGCGAGAAGGTGAGCGAGGCGCCTTCGGCCGACTGCCAGGGCCGCCCGAGCCGCCCGCGGCCCTGCGTCTGGCGTTCGGCCACCAGCAGGGCTGGGGCCAGATCGCCGGCACGCGCGCGCTCCAGCAGCAGGGTGTTGGTCGACGGGCAGGAGGCCACCACCTCGACGGTCAGGCCCGGCAGCCGCGGCAGCAACTGCTCCCACAGGGCCTCGGCGGGCCAGGGCGTGCGGGCCATCGTCGTCAGCGTCGGCGTGACGCGAGCATGGTGCCGCGGCATTCGGTGCTGCCGCAGCGGCATTCGTACTGCTTCTTCAGCTTGGGCGTCATGCGCTCGTCGATCACCAGGCCGTAGTCGTAGAACAGTTCCTCGCCGGGCGAGACGTCGCGCAGGGCCTTGATGAAGACGCGGCCGTCGCTCACGTCGCTCTCGCAATTGGGCTCGCAGGCGTGGTTGATCCAGCGTGACGCGTTGCCGCCGAACTTGGCGTCCAGCACGTGCTTGTCGTCGAGCGTGAAATAAAAGGTATGGTTCGGGTCCTTGGGATCGTGCGGATGGCGGCGAAGCGCCTCCTTCCACGTGATCACCTCGCCCGTGTACTCGATGATCTTCTCGCCGGCCTTCAGCGGGCGGAGGGCGTAGACGCCCTTGCCGTGGATGCCGCTCTTGCGGACCTGGATGCGCCGGCCGGCGGCCGGGGTCTTGGCGGGTGTGGCTTGCGCAGGGGCTTTCATTGGGTACATTGAAATCATGGGCGCGCGCGTGTGTGTGCGTGCGCGCGAGAGCAACGGATTTTAGGCACGGCGCCGGGCACAGCCCCGCGCCCGACGGGAACCCATGGGAAAGACGCTGATCATTGCCGAGAAACCCAGTGTGGCGCAGGACATCGTGCGCGCACTGACGCCCCAGGTGGGCAAGTTCGACAAGGAAGCCGATCACTTCGAGAACGACCAGTACGTGGTCACCAGTGCGGTGGGCCACCTGGTGGAGATCAAGGCGCCTGAAGCCTACGACGTCAAGCGCGGCAAGTGGAGCTTCGCGCACCTGCCGGTGGTGCCGCCGCACTTCGACCTGGCGCCCATCGACAAGGCCAAGTCGCGCCTGTCGGCGGTGGTCAAGCTCGTCAAGCGCAAGGACGTCACGGCGCTCATCAACGCCTGCGACGCGGGGCGCGAGGGTGAGCTCATCTTCCGCCTGATCGTGCAGTACGCCGACACCGGCAAGACGCCGCTGAACAAGCCGATCCGGCGCCTGTGGCTGCAGAGCATGACGCCGCAGGCCATCCGCGACGGCTTCGAGAAGCTGCGCAGCGACGAGCAGATGCAGGGCCTGGCCGACGCCGCGCGCAGCCGCAGCGAGGCCGACTGGCTCGTCGGCATCAATGGCACGCGCGCCATGACGGCCTTCAACTCGCGCGACGGCGGCTTCTTCCTCACCACCGTGGGCCGCGTGCAGACGCCCACGCTGTCCATCGTGGTCGAGCGCGAAGAGAAGATCCGCAAGCACGTCTCGCGCGACTACTGGGAGGTGCGCGGCAGCTTCGACGCCGAGGCGGGGCAATACGAAGGCAAGTGGTTCGACCCCAAGTGGAAGAAGAACCCCGACGATGCAGAACAACGCAGCGACCGCCTCTGGACCGCCGCCGACGCGCAGGCCATCGCGCAGGCCTGCCGCGGCCAGCCCGCGGTGGTCACCGAAGAGGCCAAGCCCAGCAACCAGAGCAGCCCGCTGCTGTACGACCTGACCACCTTGCAGCGCGAGGCCAACTCGCGTTTCGGCTTCAGCGCGAAGACCACGCTGTCGATCGCGCAGGCGCTGTACGAGAAGCACAAGGTGC
The DNA here is from genome assembly GCA_022843905.1 of Rubrivivax sp. Lineage (GTDB taxonomy): Bacteria > Pseudomonadota > Gammaproteobacteria > Burkholderiales > Burkholderiaceae_C > Rubrivivax. The sequence continues at coordinate 130,816 of JALHMT010000003.1, read as the reverse complement.
TGACCTACCCGCGGACCGACTCGCGCGCGCTGCCGGAAGACTACCTGCCGGTGGTCAAGCAGACCTTCGAGATGATCGCCAGCGAAGACCTGCCCGGCCCGCTGCGCGACCTGGCCACGCACGCGAAGAAGGGCCTCAAGGAAGGCTACATCAAGCCCGTCAAGCGTGTCTTCGACAACACCAAGGTGTCGGACCACTTCGCCATCATCCCCACGCTGCAGGCCCCCAGGAGCCTGACCGAGATCGAGGCCAAGCTCTACGACCTGGTGGTCAAGCGCTTCCTGGCCGTGTTCTACCCGCCGGCCGAGTTCATGGTCACCACGCGCCTGAGCAAGGTGCAGGCCGGCGGCACCGAACATGTCTTCCAGACCAACGGCAAGGTGCTGGTGAATCCGGGCTGGCTGGCCGTCTACGGCAAGGAAGCGCAGGACGACGACGCCAACCTGGTGCCGGTGAAGCAGGGCGAGACCGTGCGCACCGAGAGCGTGGACGTGAAGGCACTGCAGACCAAGCCGCCGGCGCGCTACACCGAAGCCACGCTGCTCAGCGCCATGGAGGGCGCGGGCAAACTGATCGACGACGACGAGCTTCGCGAGGCCATGGCCGAGAAGGGGCTGGGCACGCCGGCCACGCGCGCGCAGGTCATCGAGGGCCTGATCCTCGAGAAGTACATGCTGCGCGATGGCCGCGAACTGGTGCCCACGGCCAAGGCCTTCCAGCTGATGACGCTGCTGCGCGGCCTGGCCATCGAAGACCTGACCAAGCCCGAGCTCACCGGCAACTGGGAGTACCAGCTGTCCGAGATGGAGCATGGGCGGCTCAAGCGCGAAGCCTTCATGGCCGAGATCGCGAAGATGGCCGAACGCATCGTGCGCAAGGCCAAGGAATACGACCGCGACACCATTCCCGGCGACTACGCCACGCTGGCCACGCCCTGCCCGAACTGTGGCGGCGTGGTGAAGGAGAACTACCGGCGTTTCGCCTGCACCGGCGCGGCGCCTTCGAGCGACGGCGAGGGCTGCGGCTTCTCGATCACCAAGATCCCCGCCGGCCGCGCCTTCGAGACTGCCGAGGCCGAAGCCTTCCTGCGCGACAAGAAGATCGGTCCGCTGGAGGGCTTCCGCTCCAAGGCCGGCTGGCCCTTCACGGCCGAGATGAAGCTGGTGCGCGACGAGGACATCAACAACTGGAAGCTGGAGTTCGACTTCGGCGAGGACGCGCGCCAGGCCGAGGGCGACGGCGAGCCGATCGACTTCAGCGCGCAGGAGAGCCTGGGTCACTGCCCGAAGTGCCAGGGCAGTGTGTTCGAGCACGGCAGCAGCTACGTGTGCGAACGGGCGGTGGGCGCGCCGGTGACCTGCGACTTCAAGAGCGGCAAGATCATCCTGCAGCAGCCGGTGGCGCGCGAGCAGATGACGCGGCTGCTGACCACCGGCAAGACCGAGCTGCTGGACGGTTTCGTGTCGAACAAGACGCGGCGCAAGTTCAAGGCCTACCTGACCTACGACAAGAAGGAAGGCAAGGTGATCTTCGAGTTCGAGCCGCGGGCGGCGAAGGTGCCCAAGGCACCGGCGAAGAAGGTGGCGGCCAAGAAGTCTGCCGCCTGATCCTGTGTCGGACATGGAAGGGCACAGGCCGAGGCCCTGGCTTGCCGCTGGCGGTGAGGCGTTGCTGCCGACGGTGGCCGGGGCCGGGGCAGGCCCCGGACCATGACGCTGGACGTCCTCTTCAAGCTGATGGCCATCTTCGCCACCGTGGCGCTGGGCTATGGCGCTGCGCGCGCGCGCTGGCTGGGCGAACCGGGCGGTGCCTCCGACCCCGCGAAAGTGCTGTCGGCGGTCACCTTCTATCTGTTCGTGCCGGCCCTGCTGTTCCGCACCATGGTGCGTCTGGACCTGTCGCAGATGCCTGGTCGTCTGGTCGCCGCCTATTTCGTGCCGACCTTGATCTACATGCTCATCGTGTACTGGGTCGGCCGTCGCGCGATGGCGGCGCACGGCGCGGCTGCGCCTTCCACGCGGGCCATCACCGCCACCTATGGCAACGCGGTGCAGCTGGGCATCCCGATGTCGGCAGCGATGTTCGGTGAGACCGGCCTGGCGCTGCACATCGCGATGGTCAGCGTGCACGGATTGATCCTGTTGACCGCGCTGACGGTGCTGGTGGAGGTCGATCTCGCGCGCCAGAACCGCGGCAGCACCCTGCTGGCCACGCTGAAGACCACCGTGCGCAACACGGTCATCCATCCGGTGGTGCTGCCGGTGCTGGCCGGCCTGCTGTGGAACCTCACCGGCTGGGGCCTGCACCCGGTGGTCGACCTCACGCTGGGCGGCCTGGGCTCGGCCGTGGTGCCGGTGTGTCTGGTGCTCATCGGCGTCTCGCTAGCCACCTACGGCCTGAAAGGTTCGCTGAAAGGCGTGGTGGTGCTCAGCCTGCTCAAGCTCTTCGTGCTGCCGGCCCTGGTGCTGGTGGTGGCGCACTGGGGCTTCGGCCTGTCGGGCACGCCGCTGGGTGTGCTGGTGATGATGGCGGCGCTGCCGGCCGGCAGCAACGCACTGATCTTCGCCCAGCGCTACGACACGCTGAAGGCCGAGGCCACGGCCACCATCGTGCTGACCACGGGCGCCTTCGTCGTCACGGCCGCCTTCTGGCTGGCGGTGCTGGGCTGGGTCGGGCGCTGACTGCCGGCGTTGAGTGCAGGCCCTGGCGGCGGCAGGCCGCCCGTTCCGGGACGATCTGGGAGAATGCCAGCCATGACATCCACCGACATCCCCGCCTACATGGCCCACGTCGGCGTGGCCGCGCGTGCCGCGGCCACCTCGATGGCGGCCGCCTCGGCAATGCGCTCGCCGCGCTCGGGCCGCTGCATGATCCCCGCATGACCACGACGGGCGACCTGCTTGCCCTGGACTGGACGGGCCACGCGATCGAGATCGCCCCGGGCGTAAGCACACGGCCCGGCCAGCCGCTGCTTCGCGACGAGGTGCGCATGCGCGCCGTGATGCGCGAGCTGCGCCGGCATGCGATGCGCGACGGCCGCGGCGATGGCCTGCGCGCGGTCGACCTCGGCTGCCTGGAGGGCGGTTTCACGGTGGAGCTGGCCCGCGCTGGCTACGACGCACTGGGCATCGAGGGCCGCGCCAGCAACCACGCCAAGTGCGCGGCGCTGGCGGGCCACCTGGCGTTGCCGGGGCTGCGGTTCGAGCTGTGCGACGTGAAGGCGCTGACTGAGACCACGCACGGGCGCTTCGACGTCGTGCTGTGCTTGGGTCTGCTTTACCACCTCGACGACCCGATGGCGTTCGTCGAGCAACTCACGCGCGAGCTGACTACGTCGCGCGCGACGATGTTCCTCGACACTCACGTCGCGCCGCCCGACGACGCCGCTCTGGCCGGCTTCGGTGGCCGCGCTGCGCTGTCGCCTCTGGTCACGCTCACGCACCGCGGCCACGACTACGCCGGCCGCTGGTACCACGAGTACGACGGCAGCTTGGCGCCGGACGAGGCCTGGACCTCCGTCTCGAACGCCCGTTCTTTCTGGCCCACCGAGCCGGCGCTGATCGCGGCGCTGCTGCGCGGCGGCTGGGAGCGCGTCTACCCGATTTATGGCTCCTACGAGATCGGCGAGGAGCTCGCGCTGCGCCGCCACTACAGCCGCGCGTGGTACGTCGCGGTAAAGGGCGACTGACCCGCGTAGCACGGCCGTCAGGGCCTTCAGTGAAAATGCCGTCATGACGCCCACCGACATCCCCGCCTACATGTCCCACGTCGGCGTGGCCGCGCGCGCCGCGGCCACCTCGATGGCTGCCGCGTCGACCGCCGCCAAGGACCACACGCTGCGCCGCCTGGCAGCGCTGCTGCGCGCCGAGACCGCTGCGCTGCAGGCCGCCAACGCCAGGGACCTGCAGGCTGCCGAAGCCGCCGGCCTCGCCGCACCGATGGTCGACCGCTTGCGCCTGACGCCCCAGGTGATCGCCACCGTGGCCGAAGGCTGCGAGCAGCTGGCCGCCATGCCCGACCCGGTGGGCGAGATCACCGGCGTGAAGCGCCGGCCCAGCGGCATCGCCGTGGGACAGATGCGCGTGCCGCTGGGGGTGTTCGGCATGATCTACGAGAGCCGGCCCAACGTGACCATCGAGGCCGCGTCGCTGGCCATCAAGAGCGGCAACGCCTGCGTGCTGCGCGGTGGCTCCGAGGCCATCCATTCCAACCTGGCACTGTGGCGCCTGGTGCAGGCGGCACTCACCGACGCCGGCCTGCCGCCCGATGCCGTGCAGCTGGTGGAAACCACCGACCGCGCCGCCGTCGGCCGCCTCATCGCGATGCCCGAGTACGTCGACGTCATCATCCCGCGCGGCGGCAAGGGCCTCATCGAGCGCATCAGCGCCGAAGCCCGGGTGCCGGTCATCAAGCACCTGGACGGCAACTGTCATGTCTACGTCGACGCCGAGGTCGATCTCGAACTGGCGCTGAAGGTCACCGACAACGCCAAGACGCAGAAGTACAGCCCCTGCAACGCCGCCGAGTCGCTGCTGGTGCATGCCGCGGTGGCAGCGGCCTTCCTGCCGCGCATCGGGCAGGTCTTCGCCGACAAGGGCGTGGAGATGCGCTGTGACGACGCCTCGTCCAGGCTGCTGGCGCAGGTGCCGGGGGCTAGGGTGGTGCGGGCTACCGAGCAGGACTGGGGCGAGGAATACTTGGCCCCCATCATCAGCGTGAAGCTGGTGGCCGGCCTCGACGAGGCGATCGCCCACATCAACCGCTACGGTTCGCACCACACCGACGCCATCCTCACGACGAACCACCCGAATGCCATGCGCTTTCTGCGCGAGGTCGATTCGGCCAGCGTGATGGTCAATGCGAGCACACGCTTCGCCGATGGTTTCGAGTATGGGCTGGGGGCCGAGATCGGCATCTCCACCGACAAGTTCCATGCCCGCGGGCCGGTCGGGCTGGAAGGCCTGACCTCGATGAAGTGGGTGGTGCTGGGCCAGGGCGAAGTGCGCGGGTGATGCCCTTCGACCTGAGCGGCCTGCAGGTCGGCCTGCTGCTCACCGCTGCGGTGCTGGCGTTCTGGATGCTCGGCGCCTACAACCGCCTGGTGTCGCTGCGCAGTGCGCTCGGGGCGGCTTTCGCCCAGGTCGACGAGGGGCTGGCCCGCCGCGGCCTGGCGGTGACGGCGCTGGCGCAGGCCCTGCGGGGGCCGCTGGCGGCCGAGCGGGGCGCGCTTGATGCCGTCGTGACGGCACAGGGCCAGGTGGCCTCGGCGGCCGAAGCCTTGCGCGCCAAGCCGGTGTCGGCGGCCGCGGCCGAGCGCCTGGGTGTGGCCGAAGCCGACATGCGCTCGGCCGCCAGCCGCGTGCGCTCCCTGGTCGAACAGCACCCGGCCCTGCTCGGATCGGCCGACGTGGCGCCGCACCTGGCGACGATGGCCGAGGCCGAGGCGCGCCTGGGATTCGCCAGGCAGTTGTTCAACGACGCCGCCGAGGTCTACAACGATGCCGTGCGGCTGTTCCCCACGCGCCTGCTGGCCCGGCTGTACGGCATGGGCACCGCCGGGCGGCTCTGACGCCCCGTCCTTCGCCCGCGTCTGCGTTCAGCCTAGCTTGTCCGGGCCGCCGGGGCGTTGCAGCAGTCGGTCGTTCGACGGGATGTCGACTTCGGGATCCATCTCGACAGCGATCTGCATGCACACGGCGCGGCACAAGGTGGCAGCGCGCTCGCTGCCGATGCGGTAGTAGATCTGCGTGGCGTCGCGCCGGCGCGCCAGCACGCCGGCGCGGTACAGGGTGCTCAGGTGCTGGCTCATGTTGGGCTGCGTGGTGTCGATCTCGTGCAGCAGCTGCGACACGTTCTTCTCGCGCGAGCACAGGGCGCTGATGATCTTCAGCCGGATCGGCGTGGCCAGCAGCTTGAACAGTTCGGCCGCGCTGGAGAAGACTTCGTCGGACTCTTCTTCGGCCGTGATGGCGGCCTGGGTCGAAGGGGCGTTCATGGCTTGGCAGCTCCTGGGTTGGCCGCCGGAAAGCGGTAGTGGTCGCGTTGCAGCACGGCGGCGATGGCCGTCACCTCTTCCGGGAAGAGCTGCAGCTTCAGCTCCACGCTGCAGTAGTCGACCATGCCGCGCATGGCCCCGGGGGTGTTGATGCGGCCCTTGGGCCGGTAGATGGCCGAGCCATCGCCGCCCATCTTGCGCTGGTGGCAGGCCGCGCAGGCGTGTTCGGCGATCAGCTTCTCGCCCAGGGCGAGATCGGCGTCGGCGAAGCGGTGCAGCGTCTGTGCGCCCACCGTGGGCAGGGCCAGGGCGGCGGCGGCGGCGAGCCCGGCCGCCAAGCGGCGCACCCGGGGACGGACGTCGCGGGATTCACCAGTGCACAGGGCAAGGGTCATGCTGCCATCCTGAGGAATTCGAGCACGTCGCTTTCGAACATCTCGCCCGGAAAGCTGCGCTGCAGCCGGCCCTGGCGATCGATCGTGACGGTGAGCGGAATGATGTTGCGCGGGCCCAGCGCCGCGGCCAGCCGGGCGTGGTCGGTGGTGATCGGAAAGCTGTAGCCCTGGGCAGTGGCGAAGCGCCGCACGGCATCGTCGTTGCGGTCGCGCGCCACGCCCAGCACCTGCAGGGCCCGGCCCCGCGCCTGACGGTGGAGCTTCTCGACATGCTGGTTGTGGCGCTGGCAGAAGGGGCAGGTGGTGGACCAGAACACCACCACCACGGCATTCGAGGCGACCCGCTTCGCACCCCATGTGCTGCCGTCCAGCAGCGCGACGTCGGGCCACGCCACGGTTTCTCCGATGGCCGGCGCGGCAGGCGAAGCCGTGGCTGAGGCCCCCAGGGCCAGCAGGCCGAAGCCCGTCAGTGCATCGCGTCGATTCATCTGGCGCTCTGCTCCATCAGGAGGTAGGTGTTGTAGGCATTGATGCGGTTGGCGGCGCGGAACAGCGGCAGGTGTTCGAAGCGAGACCAGTCGGTCCGGGCATAGGCTTCGTCGAAAGGTTCCAGATTCTGCGCCGCCTTGGCCATCGACTGTCGAAGGTACACGAGGTAGTCGCGTGTGAGTTGAAGGTCGGCCGTCGCCAGGCTCGACACCGGCCCGTGGCCCGGCACGATCAGCCGTGCGTCGAAGGCCAGCAGCCGATCGAGGGCCTCGATCCAGCGGCCGCTGTCGGCCTGGCCGACGAAAGGCACGCGGCCGCGGAACACGATGTCGCCGGCCAGCAGGATGCGCTGGCCGGGCAGGAACACCACCAGGTCTTCCGCGGTGTGGGCCGGGCCCACCGGCTGCACCATGAATTCCACGCCGCCGAGCGCAAAACGCAGCGGCTCCGTGATCCAGCGGTCGGCGGCCACCAGCCGCGTGTTGCCGTCGATCCAGGGCGCCAGTTCGTCGCGGCTGGCAGCCAGGCGCAGCGCCGCGGTGTCCGAGTTCAGGTAAAGCTGCCCGTCGCGATGCGCCGTGATCTGCGCCCCCAGGGCCTTGAAGGCCTGCAGTCCGTAGATGTGGTCGGCGTGGTAGTGCGTGACGATGACGTGGCGGATCGGCTGCGGCGTGATGCGACCGATGGCCGCGATGAGCTCTTCGGCCAGGGCCGGCGAACCCAGGGCGTCGATCACCACCACACCCGCCGGCGTGACGACGAAGGCGGCATTGGAGATGTAGTTGCGGTTGGCGGGCGTGCCCAGCGCCGAGGCCCCTTGCACCATCCACACGCCCGGTGCCACCGCCACCGGTTCGACCGCCTGCCCGGCCTTGACAGCCTGGGGCAGCAGGACGAGCGCGACCAGGATCGAGAGCCTGCGCCACCAGGGCATCACAGGGGTTTTCACGGGCGATGGTCGGCTTCCGAACCAGTACATTCGCATTCATTGATATTAGAGCCGCAGCCTGGGGACATGCAAGTGCGGCGTGCATAGAAATGCATCCGGCTGCATCACAATGCGCCGCGCACGAACTTGAGGAGACAACATGCCCGGACCCTTGCGCGCAGCGGCTGCTGCGCTGGCTTTCTTCTGCACCGCCGCCACGGCGCAGGATCCCTTGCTGGCGCGCAACCTCGCCGCGACCTGCGCCAACTGCCACGGCACCAACGGCAACGCACGTGGCGACATGAAGCAGCTGGCCGGCGTCTCGGCCGAGAAGATCATCGCTGCGATGGCCGACTACAAGAGCGGCGCCCAACCCGCGACCATCATGCACCAGATCGCCAAGGGCTATACCGACGAGCAGATCCGCCTGGTGGCGGCCTGGTTCGCCGCCCAGCCCGCCAAGAAGTGAGGAAAGCCCGATGAACAAGCAACAAGACACCAAGGGCCTGTCCCGCCGCAGCCTGCTGGCCGTCGGCGCATCACTGGGCGGCCTGTCGCTCGCCGGTTGCGGCGCCATGCCCAAGATGCCCAGCTTCTCGACGCCGCCGATCGGTCGCGTGGTGGTCGTCGGCGGCGGCTTCGGCGGCAGCACGGCAGCGCGCTACCTCAGGATGTGGGGCGGCAACGTCGATGTCACCCTGATCGAACGCAACCCGAACTTCGTGTCCTGCCCGATCAGCAACCTGGTGATCGGCGGGCACAAGAAGATGTCCGACATCACTCTGGGCTATGACGGGCTCAAGTCGATCGGCGTCAAGGTGATGCAGGGTGACGTGGTCGCGGTGGACGCTGCGGGCAAGAAGGTGCGGCTGGCCGGTGGCGGCGAAGTGGCCTACGACCGCCTGATCGTGGCCCCCGGCATCGACTTCATGATGGACCAGGTGGCGGGCCTGAGCACGCCGGCGGCGCAGGCCAAGGTGCTGCACGCCTGGAAGGCCGGCCCGCAGACGCTGGCCCTGCGCCAGCAGCTCGAGGCCATGCGAGATGGCGGCGTTTACGCCCTGTCGATCCCCAAGGTGCCCTACCGCTGCCCGCCCGGCCCCTACGAGCGGGCCTGCATGGTGGCCAGCTACCTCAAGGTGGCCAAGCCGCGCAGCAAGGTGCTGGTGCTGGATGCCAACCCCGAGATCCAGTCCAAGAAGGCGCTGTTCGAACGGGCCTTCCAGCAGCACTACGCCGGCATCATCGAGTACCGGCCCAACTCCGAGCTGAAGGAAGTCGACGCCGGCAACAACGTCGCCAGGCTGGAGTTCGAGGACGTCAGGGCCGACGTGCTGAACGTGGTGCCGCCGCAGCGTGCCGGCGACATCGCGCGCACCGCCGGCCTGGTGAACATCAACAACCGCTGGGTGGGCGTGAACTGGCTGACCATGGAATCGGTGACGGCACCCGGCGTGCACGTCATCGGCGACGCCACCTTCCCCGGCCCCGGCATGCCCAAGTCGGGTCACATGGCCAACCAGCATGCCAAGGTCGCCGCGGCCGCCATCATCCAGCTGCTCAAGGGCGAGGCGGTGAGCACCACGCCGGTGGTGATGAACACCTGCTACAGCTTCGTCACCGCGCGCGACGTGGTGCACGTGGCCTCGGTGCACCAGTACGACGCCGCCGACAAGACCTTCAAGACCGTGCCCGGCTCGGGTGGCGTCTCTGCTGCGGCCAACCAGATCGAAGGGCGTTATGCGCTGAGCTGGGCCGAGAACATCTGGGCCGACATGCTGGCGACCTGATGGGCCTGGCGCGCCCACCGCGAAGCGGTTGGGCGCCGCATCAAGCAAACGACGCGGAACCGGCTCCGCCGGGCCGCTGGCGTTGCCCCCTTGAGGTGGGCTGAGCCCGGACATGGGACGCTGGAAGGCGTCCCGTGCCTGGCGAAGGCCCTCCCGCGACTTCACGCGGGAGGGCGCGCGAAGCGCGTAGGGGGTGGTCTCAGTTCAACCCGCTGATGTAGCTGGCCACGGCCTTCAGTTCGAGCTCGGTCAGCTTCACCGCGATGCTGTGCATCACCGAGTTGTCGTTGGTGCGCTCGCGCTTGTTGAACTGGCGCAGCTGCAGTTCGGTGTACTGCGCATGCTGGCCGGCCAGCCGGGGCAGGGTCTCGGTGCCGTGGCCGGTGGCCCCGTGGCAGCTGGCGCAGGCGGCCACGCCGGAGTAGGGATTGCCGCGCTGGTAGATGAACCGGCCCATCTGAGCCAGCTCCGGGTCGTCGACCTTGTGGGCGTGCGTCTGGCGCGTTGCGTAGTACACCCCCAGCGCCTGGAAGTCGGCCGGCGTCAGGTCTTCGACCATCGGCCGCATGGCATCGCTCTTGCGGCGGCCGGACTTGTAGTCGGCCAGCTGGCGAGCGACATAGGCGGCGTTCTGACCGGCCAGCCGGGGGAACACCGGGCTGGAGCTTTCGCCATCGGTGCCGTGGCAGATGAAGCACTTGCCCTGCACGATTTCCTCGACGCGCGCGTTATCGCTGGTGGCGTCGGCCGGCATCGCCAAGGCAGCTCCCAGCAAGGCCAGGCCGGCAGTCACGAACAGGCGGGCGACAGGGAGGCGGGCAGAGGGCATTCGGAGGACTCCGTCAAGGGAAGTACAGGCAGGGAGGGGTCTCAGGCCGTGCCGGGCCGGCCGAAGCTGCGGCTGTGCGGCACGGGCTGGTCGAGTGCGCCCGAAGGCCGCTGATCGACCAGCCGGTCGGTGAGTGCGGCTGCGGCCCACATGGCACACAGCGTCACCCACGAAGTGATGGTGAACACGGCAGCCCCCGACAGGCCGGCCCCCACGGCGCAGCCGCCGGCCAGCATGCCGCCGAAGCCCATGCACAGGGCGCCGACGATGTAGCGGCGCATGCTGGCGCCGCCTTCGAAGCCCTCGAGCTTCAATTCGCGGAACAGTGCGGCTGCGATGAAGGAGCCGATGAACACGCCCGGCATCAGGCCGAGGTCGAAGGTGGGTGGCTTGTCGCTGGCGAACAGCACGCGGGTCAGCACCTCGGCCGACGGACCCGTGAAGCTGAGGGCCTGCACCGGATGTGGGTCGAAGGCCAGCTTGCCGAAGGCGTAGGTGGCCCACCAGGCTGCGGCGATGGACAGACCCACGCCGATGGCGCCCAGCCAGCCCCAGACGGGCACCTTCTGGCGGCGCGCCCAGTAGATCGCCGCCAGCAGCCATACACCGCCGAAGATCAGTGCGCCGGCGTGGCCAATGCCCAGCCGCTGGACGAGATCGCGTGAGGCGCCGCCATCCACCGTCCACCAGCCGGAAATCGTCTCGCGCAGCGGCGACAGTGCGCCGGTCCATGCCGCCTGCGCAGTGACCGCGAAGACCAGCCCCGACATCACCGAGCGCAGGTTGCCTTGTGCTGCCAGCACCAGCAGACGGCTGGAGCAGCCCCGTGCCAGGATCATGCCCACGCCGAACAGCGCGCCGCCGATGGCCGCGCCCGACAGGCTGCCGCGGCCGGCGATCTGGCGCGCGTCGCTGGCGTCGAAGGCGCCGGAAAGCACGAGGGCCTGCGTGGCCACCACTGCGGTGGCGAAGGCGAACAGCCAGACCGTGAGCTTGCCGCCGGTGAGATTGCGCGAGAACTCGATGACAGCCGACCGCAGGCAGAAACGCGAACGCTGCGCGAAGAAGCCGAAGACCAGGCCGATCAGCGCCCCGACGAAGGCCAGGGCCCACGCTTCGCCGAGCTGGTCGATCAGGGCCTGCATTGCTGCCTGATCAAGCAAACGCCGTGGAGCCGGCTTTGCCGGGCCACTGGCGTTGCCCCCTTGAGGTGGGCTGAGCCCGGACATGGGACGCTGGAAGGCGTCCCGTGCCTGGCGAAGGCCCTCCCGCGATTTCACGCGGGAGGGCGCGCGAAGCGCGTAGCGGGTGGTCCATTTCCTACGGCTTGATGTAGGCCGCGCCCTGCTTCTGCAGCTTGGCCAGGCGCACCACGCCGGACGGCGTGAACTCGGCCTCCTGAATGAACTGCTCGCGCTTCATGTTGCGGTTCCTCAGCGTGATCTCGCAGATCTCGAACTTCACGCCGCGCGCCACCAGGGCCGCCACCGGCCCCGCGAAGGCACTGCCGTTGATGTCCTTGGCGCCTTCGAGCAGGAAGTCGATGCCCAGCGCGTGCGTCACCACGATGATCTTCGCGGCGGGGTCGACATCGAGGTGGTTGCGGATGTTGCGCAGGCCCTTGAGCGCCTGCAGCGACATGTCGTCGACGTGGTAGACGACGCTGTCCTGCGCGAAGGCCGGTGCGGCCACGCCGATCGAGAGGGCCGCCAGGAGGGCAGCGAACAGCTTGCGGGGGCTCATGTCATTCTCCGGTGTCGTGAGGGTCGGGCGATCATGCCAGCCCGGGGTTGCCCTGTACGCCGACCAGCCTGGGCGTGTTGATGCTGCGTGCCTTGACGCGGCCGCCGCTCTGGCTCTTCAGCCAGGTCTCGACCACGTCCCACACGGGCTTGTTGCCGGCCTTCGAGGCTTCTTCGGCCACCGGTGCCCAGCCGGCCACGTTGTAGGTCTTGCCGGCTTCGACAGGCTTGCCGCCCAGGCGCATGTCGCTGATGCGCGAGCCCATCCTTTCGTTCGGCGCGATGGTGTACTGCAGACCACCCACGCGCACCATGTCGCCGCCTTGCTGGTAGTAGGGGTCGGGGTTGAAGAGGTTGTCGGCCACGTCCTCGAGCACGGTCTTGACCATCTCGCCGCTCATCTGCGTGAGCGTGGCGTAGGGGTAGGTGATGGCCACCTGGTCCATCATCAGCTCCCGAGTGATGGTGTCGCCCGGCAACAGGCTGGTGCCCCAGCGGAAGCCCGGGCTGAAGGCGATCTCGGCGCCTTGCACGTCCATCAGCGCGTCGCACAGCAGCTGGTCCCAGCTGCCGTTGAAGTTGCCGCGGCGGAACAGCAGGCCGTCGGTCACGGCCAGCTTCTCGGCGAGCTTGGCTTCATAGGGCGCACGCACCTTGGTGATCAGTGCGTCCATCGCCGGGTCGGCCTTGAGCATGTTGGCGAAGACCGGCAGCAGGCGGTAGCGGAAGTTGCTCACCTTGCCGCCCTTGACCTCGAAGTCCATCACGCCCAGGAACTTGCCGTTGCTGCCGGCGTTGGTCACCAGGGTGGTGCCGCCCGGGTTGGTGACGGGCACGGCCAGCGGTACGCCGTCGTGCGTGTGGCCGCCGAAGATGGCGTCCACGCCGCGCACGCGGCTGGCCATCTTCAGGTCGACGTCCATGCCGTTGTGGCTCAGCACCACCACGACCTGCGCACCCTTGCCGCGCGCCTCGTCGACCATCTTCTGCAGGTTCTCGTCCTGGATGCCGAACTCCCAGTCGGCCACCATGTAGCGCGGGTTGGCGATCGGCGTGTAGGGGAAGGCCTGGCCGACGATGGCCACCTTGACGCCGTTCATCTCGCGGATCACGTAGGGCGCGAACACCGGGTCGCCGAAGTCGGAGGTCTTGACGTTCTGCGCCACGAAGTCGATGGAGCCCTTGAAGTCCTGGTCGATGATCTCCTTCACGCGCTTCATGCCGTAGGTGAATTCCCAGTGGCCGGTCATCACGTCGACCGTCAGCGCCTTGCAGGCATCGACCATGTCCTGGGCGTTGGTCCACAGCGAAGTCGCACTGCCCTGCCAGGTGTCGCCGCCGTCCAGCAGCAGCGCGCCGGGTCGGCTGGCCTTCAGGCGCTTGACCAGCGTGGCCAGATGGGCGAAGCCGCCCACCTTGCCGTAGCGACGGGCCGCGCGCTCGAAGTCGATGTAGGTGAAGGCCGCCGCCTGCGCCGTGCCGGGACGGATGCCGGCCTTCTTCAGCAGGTGTTCGCCCACCAGGTGGGGCAGTTGGCCCTGCATGCCGGCCAGGCCCAGGTTGACGCTGGGCTCGCGGAAGTGGATGGGCTTGAGCTGCGCGTGGCAGTCGGTCATGTGCAGGAAGCTGACGAAACCCGGGCCGCTGCCCAGCGGCGGCAGGTCGTACAGGCCCTTCTCTGCGGTGGCGGCGTCGGCGTTTTCGTACTTCGCCAGGGCCATGCCCGCCACCGAGGCGGCCGACAGCACCTGCAGGAAATCGCGCTTGCTCAGATTCATGATAAGTCGTGGCTTATGTTTTGGGCCGAAGAAAGCCCGGTCAGGCCGGGCTTTCGGGGTCAGGGCTTCGAGCTCAGGACACCGACGTCACTGGTTGACCGGCGACTTCGGGTCGAGCAGCAGCGCCATCAGGTGCTTCATCTGCGTCTCATCGAGCAGACCCATGTGACCGAAACGCGGCATGTTGGAGCAGGCGTTGTAGGTCTTTCCGTTGTAGATCTTCGACCAGGTGTACTGCACGATCGGCAGCGACAGCGCCGACGCCGGATCGGTCACGCCGCGGTTCTTGCCGTAGTGGTGCAGGCTGGGTCCGATGGTGCCGTAGGAGATCTCGGCCTTGTCGATCTGGTGGCAGTTGTAGCAACTGCCGCCGTTGGCGCTGGGTGCCGTGGAGTTGTCGGTCCAGGTCATGCCGCGGCCGTTCTGGGCGATCTTCTCGCCCTCGCGCCAATCGCCGATGTACTGGTTGCCCGCCGGCCACTTCACGGCGGCGCGCGCGTCGTTCATCACGCGCTCGGCCACCGCGTCGCTGGGCGGCTTGTCCGACGAGCAGGCGGACTGCCCGAGGTCCTGGTTCAGGCGATCGACCTTGGCGATGCCCTGGTCGCGGAACGAAGCCTTGATGAGGGCCAGCGCTTCGCGGTCGAGGTCGGCCGATGATGGCAGCGATGCACAGCCGGCGATGGCCAGCAGCGTGGTGCCGACAGCGGCGAAGAGAATCGGTTTCGAGGTCATGAGAGTTGCTCCGCTGCGTCAGCGCTTGATGGCCGGGGCGATGCTCTTGGCGCCCTTGGCGTTGACGCCCATGTAGGTTGCCACCGAGATGGTGACCTCCGAGCCGAAGCCGGGGTAGGGAAAGCGCTGCTGGCGATAGCAGTCGTTCAGCCGCAACTGCATGCTCCACATCTGGCCGTTGCTGACGCGGTAGGCCGGCCAGGCTGCAAAGCCGATGCCGTCGCCCGGGTTCTTCGTCAGGTCGGGCAGGTCCTGCAGGCGGATGCGCTTGTCGGCCTCGCCGTGGCACGAGGCGCAGGAGAAGTCCATCGGCCCGCCGCGGAAATAGAACACGCGCTTGCCGATCTCGTAGCTCTTGCGTTCCTCGATGTGCTTCTGCGGCAGGTTGAAGCGCATGCCGCGCGACTCCGCGGCAATCCAGGTGGCCAGTGCCGTGACGTTGGCCTGCTCGCCGCGCCCGAACGGGGTCTTGGCGATCTCGGCGGCGTTGAAGCCCTGCAGCTTCTCCATGCAGGTGACCAGGCGCGTTTCCAGGTCCTGCACCTTCTTCGTGTCCTCGAACCAGCGCGGCAGCTCGACGAAGACGCCCTTGACGACGCCAGGGCCCTTGCCGAGATCGCACTTCTCCAGCGATGCGTTGAGCGGCCCGCGCTTCTTCTTCCAGAGGTCCTCGCCCTTGGCCTCGAAGAGGTCGGCGGGGTTGCCGTCCTCGAGCATCTTGCGGTACTCGGCGATGCCGTCGGCGGTCGACTTGGGTTGTGCGTGGGCGGCCGTGGCCGCCAGCAGGGCCGCGAGGGCCAGGGTCAGGGTCTTCATGCGCGCCATGTCTCCAGTGTGCTCGGTGTACCGCGCGGCAATCGAGTGCCGCATCGGGAGGAACAGTCCCTGCGCCGCGTGGCGGCGCAGGGCGCAAATGCCTCAGGTCACGGTCGCTTCGTCGGTGCGCTTGTCGCCCTTGTTGTCGACCCAGTTCACGGTGATCTTGTCGCCGGCCTTGGCGCCCTTCACGTTGAACTGCAGGAAGGGGTTCTTCGCCACCGAGGGGCCCCACTGGGCGCTGAGCACCTGCTTGCCGTTGTGCGCGGCGGTGACTTCCTGGATGAACCAGGCCGGGATGGTCTTGCCGGCCGAGTCCTTGCGCAGGCCGGTTTCCATCTCGTGGCTCATCAGTACACGCACGGTGGCCTTGTCACCGGCGGCTTGGGCGCGAATGCGCATCGGGTCTGCCATGTCTTTTCTCCTTCAATCTGTGTTCGAAACAAGCGCTGTAGCTAACCAGCGATCAAGCAGAAGCCGCGGATCCGGCTCCGCCGGTCCGCTGGCGAACGGCCCCCCTGGGGGGTAGCGAGCGAATGCGAGCTCGGGGGCTCACTGTCCTCATCCGCCGCAGCCGCCCAGCGTGACCTTGATCTCCTTCTGCGCGAACAGCACGCGGCCGTCGCCCATCATCGCCACGGCCATGACGTTGGACGACTGGCCCATCTTCACGCGCGCGTTGAAGCTGGCGTCGACGGCGTCGGTGACGTCGAACACGGCCGCCAGCACGCTGGGGTTCTTCTCCACCAGCAGCAGCAGGCGCTTCACGCCAGGCAGCGTGGTGGCACAACCCACCGGCACCACGGCGCCGTTCTCGGCGATGTCGGGGCCGCTGATGGTGACGTCCTTGCTTTCGACCGGTGCGCTGCCGCCCAGCGCCTTGGCCACGTCGGCCATGTTCTTGGCCTCGAAGGCGGCCTGGGCCCAGGCCGCCATGGCTGCCTGAGGCAGCAGCCCAGCCGCAGCCAGCAGGCTGGCGACCTGGGCGCTGCGGGCCAGCATCTCGCGTCTCGTGTGCATGTCTTGCTCCTTCAGCTTTGGTTGGTTCATGTTCGACTCTTCGTCCGCGGCAACCCGGGGGCTACCCCATGGGCGCATCGCATCGGTCACTTCCGTGCGCCGTCGGCCAGCCACTTGGCAATGGCCTGTGCATCGGCCGCCGGCAGGGTCTGCGGCGGCATGGGAATCGCGCCCCAGACCCCCGTGCTGCCCTCGACGATCTTCTTGGTCAGGTACGACAGGGCGTCGGACTGCCCGGTGTACTTTCGTGCGATCTCCTCCAGGCCCGGACCCACCACCCTGCGGTCGACGCCATGGCAGGTCAGGCAATTGTGCTTCGTCAGCAAAGACCGAGTAGACGCCGCGGTGCCGTCCGGACCCGGGGGAGCTGCGGGGGCCGCGCCCGGCGTGATCGGTGCGCCGGCCGGCCGCGTCGTGTCGGCGCCATGCTGCGCCCCCACCATGCGGTTCTGCTCGGCCAGGTTGCCGTGTGCGTTGCGCGCATGGTCGGGCAGGAAGGAGGCCACCGTCGCCTCGGTGGCGCAGCCGCTCATGCAGGCCACGGCCTTGACGTCGGGTCGGCCGCCGTTGCCCAGGCTGCGGCCGGGCCACAGCCCGTGGTCGGTGCTCATGCCGTTGCGGTTGGGCATGCGCTTCTGGACTTCGGCGATGTTCTGGTCAGACAGCGTGAAGTTGTCGGGCAGCACGCCGCCGAGGTTCAGCATGAAGGCCGTCACCGCGTAGACCTCTTCGGTGCTCAGCGACTTGGGCTGGTTCCAGGGCATCGCGCGGTTGATGTAGTCCCACAGCGTGGCCACCGTCGGCACCTTCATCAGCGTGGTGCGGCCGGGAAAGGCGGGGTCGAGCAGCTTGGCCACGCGGCCGGTCTTGATGTCGTCGGCGGTCGTGCCGCCGATCAGCGGCGAGAAGATCTCGTTGCTCTCGCCGAAGATGCCGTGGCAGGACGCGCACTTGGCTTCCCAGACGTCCATGCCCTTGGCCACCGTGCCCGACCCCTTGGGCAGGCCCTTGAAGTCGGGGCGCACGTCGATGTCCCAGGCCTGGACTTCCTTGACCGTGGCGGGCCGGCCGATGCCGGGGTAGGTCGTGGTCTGGGCCAGCGTGCCGGCGGCCGACAGGACCAGCGCGGCGGCTGCAGCGGCCTTCAGCAGGCGTTCACGACAGCTGGACATTCTTGACCTCTCCGCTGTCCTGTACGAGCCAGGTCTGGATTGCATGGTTGTGATAGATCGACCGCGAGCCGCGCACCTGGCGCAGCTGGCGGTACGTGGGCTGCACGTAGCCGGTCTCGTCCATCGCGCGGCTCTGGATGAGCGCCGGCTTGCCGTCCCACACCCAGTCGATGTTGAAGCGCGTCAGGCACTTGTCCAGCACCGGCCCCTGCAGGCGCGCGGTGCGCCAGTTGCGTCCGCCGTCGACGGAGACGTCCACGCGCCTGACCTTGCCGCGCCCCGACCAGGCCAGGCCGCTGATGTTGTAGAAGCCCTTGTCGAGCAGCACCTGGCCGCCCGAAGGCGTGGTCACCACGCTCTTGCATTCCTGGATGCTGCTGTACTGTCGATGGCGGCCGTCGGGCATCAGGTCGATGTAGTGGATGGCCTCGTCCTTGGTGCCCCAGGGCTTGTCACCCACTTCGATGCGGCGCAGGTACTTCACCCAGCTCACACCCTGCACGCCCGGCACCACCAGGCGCAGCGGGTAGCCGTTCTCGGGCCGCAGCATCTCGCCGTTCTGGCCATAGGCCACCAGCACCTCGCCCGACTCCACCATCTCCATCGGGATGGTGCGCGTCATCGACGAGCCGTCGGCGCCTTCTGCCAGCACGAAGCGGCAGCGCTTGTAGTCGGCGCCGGCCATGTCGAGCAGGATCTTCAGCGGCACGCCGGTGAACTCGCTGCAGCTCAGCATGCCGTGGCTGTACTGGCAGGTGGGCACGGCCACGTTGCCCCATTCCATGCCGGTGTTGGCGCCGCATTCGATGAAGTGGAAGCGGCTCACCGAGGGCAGGCGCATGAGCTCGTCCATCGTGAAGACCTTGGGGGTCTTCAGCATCGACGCGTCGCTGCCATTGATCATCAGCCGGTGCTTGGAAGGGTCGATGTCCCACCAGCCCTGGTGATGGCGCTCGAAGTGCAGGCCGCTGGGGGTGACGATGCCGAACAGCGACTGCAGCGGCGCGAAGGACACCGAGGCCTGGGTCGTCTGCGTCAGACCCGGGCTCTGGCGGCGCTGCACGTTGGCCTCGTAGCGCGAGGGCTTGCCGTAGCCGTCGGTGACCACCGGCTGCCCCAGGCCCGTGGTGTGGGCAGGCAGCTGGAGGATGTTCGGGTCCCCGCCTTCACTGGGGACGGGGTTGCCTTGTGCCAGCGCCAGCGGTGCGGCGGCACCGGCGGCGGCCGCAGCGAAGGCCTGGCGGATGAAGTCGCGCCGGCCAGCCTTGGCCTCCGTGTTCACCTGGCGGATGCCGGCGGCATCCAGAAAGCTTTCGGGGGCCTTGATCAGGCGGCCGACGTCGGGTGTGTCGTTCAAGGGTCGTGCCCGGAAGGGCCTCCGTGGGGGAGTGACTATTCGAATATCAGCACAGACAAATATATAGAACCCAACCGTTTCCGTAATGGGGGTAAACACCGAAGGCGCTTCGGATGCCGGCGGTCGCGGAGGCGGCTGACCGGCCCGCGCCGGCCACGGCTCAGGGCTGGCCGATGGCGGCCGTGGCCACCAGTTCCTCGAACAAGGCCATCGACACCTTGCCCGACACGCTGAACGGGTCGAGCGTGGCGGTCTCCGAGTACTTCAGCAACAGCGCCGGGTTCAGGCGATGGAAGTCGGCCTGCCCCATCGACCAGCTCGCGAAGCGCCTCTCCTGGATCTCGTCGTAGCTGAGCAGTTCGACCTGCGTGTGGCGCGTGTCGCGCACGATGTGGTTGTAGAGCTTGTTGACCGTGCCGCGACCGCCTTCGAGCACCTGCAGGAAGATGCCCTGCGAATAGCACAGCACGCCGGTGACGCCCAGGGCGGGGTTCGACGCGCGGGACTGGCGCAGGATGGAAGACAGTTCTTCGGGGCTGAGGCCGTTGGCGGCGCGGCTGGCATAGAGGAGGCGTACGAGCATGGCGGGGTGTCCGGTCGGGGTGGCAGGCGATCTGTCGATCAGGGAAGTCAGGCGGGGGTCTTGCGGGGCAGCAGCGACAGGAACTCCCGGCGCAGGTTGGCATCCTTCAGGAAGGCCCCGCGCATCACGCTGTTGACCATCGCGGAGTCGGTGTCCTTCACGCCGCGCCAGTGCATGCAGAAGTGGTCGGCCTCCATCACGATGGCCAGGCCGTCGGGCCGCACGCGCGTCTGCAGTTCGTTGGCCAGCATGGTCACGGCCTCTTCCTGGATCTGCGGCCGGCTCATGATCCAGTCGCAGATGCGGGCGTACTTCGACAGCCCGATCAGGTTGGAGTGCTCGTTGGGCAGCAGGCCGATCCACACCTTGCCGAAAATGGGGCAGAGGTGGTGCGAGCAGGCGCTGCGCACGGTGATGGGGCCGACGATCATCAACTCGTTCAGCCGTTCGACGTTGGGGAACTCCGTCACCGAGGGCATCGGGTGGTAGCGTCCGCGGAACACCTCTTCCACGAACATCTTGGCCACCCGCTTGGCGGTCTCGTTGGTGTTGTGGTCGCTCTCGGTATCGATCACCAGCGACTGCAGCACGGCCTGCAGCTTGCTCTGCACTTCGGCCTTCAGCTCGGTGATCTCGCCTTCGCGCACGTGCTGGGCGATGTTGTCGTTGGCGTGGAATCGGCAGCCCGCCGACACCAGCCGGTAGCGGATGCGTTCAGAAACGGGCAGCGCGGCCAGTTCTTCCTCGCTGCGGAAAACGCGGGGAGCGACGGGGGCGTTGGTGTTCTTGGTGGACATGCAGCGGGTCTCGGCGGGTGGGCTTTCATTGTGCGCGCAGCCGGCAGCCGACGGCGCACGGCTGCCGGCAAGACCTCGCTCTGTGCCTGCCGAGGCACGCCCGGCGGTGCTGACGCTGCGGCTAGACTGGCCCGGTGACCGCCCCTTCGAACTCGCTGCCCCTGGCCCGCCTGCTCGGCCTCACCGCCGACGCGGTGCAAGGCGTGCTCGCCGGCAAGTCGCTCAACGAGCTGCTGGCCCGCCTTCCCAACGATGCACGCCCTGGTGTGCAGGCGCTTACATTCCACGTGCTTCGCTGGTGGGGCGGGGCCCACGAGGTTCGCGCCGCTCTGGCGCCGAAGACGCCGCCGCCTAACGTCGACGCCTTGCTGACCACCTCGCTGGCCCTGCTGTGGCCCTTGCCGGATCCGCCCTATCCCGATCACACGCTGGTCGACCAGGCCGTCGCGGCAGCCCGGCAGCGCATGCCTGCCGCCGCCGCCTTCATCAACGCCGTGCTGCGCCGCTTCATCCGCGAACGCGACACCCAGGTCGCGGCGGCGCGCCTGCAGCCGCTGGGCGCCTTCAACCATCCGCTGTGGTGGATCGAGCGCATCAAGCGCGACTGGCCGCAGCACTGGCATGCCTTGTTGACAGCCGCCAACGAGCATCCGCCGATGACCTTGCGGATCAACGTCCGACGCGGCACGGCGGCCGCCTACCAGCAGCGGCTGGCGATGCAGGGCCGTGCTTCATCGCTCATCGACACGCCGGAGCTGGGCGGAAGCGCGCTGGTGCTGGCCCAGCCCTGCCCAGTGACCCAGCTGCCGGGCTTTGCCGAAGGCGACGTCTCGGTGCAGGACGCTGCCGCCCAGCGCGCCGCGCCGCTGCTGCTGGGCGCCGGCCTGCCGGCCGGTGCGCGAGTGCTGGACGCCTGTGCGGCGCCGGGCGGCAAGACGGCCCACCTGCTGGAACGCGCCGATCTGCAGTTGCTGGCACTCGACAGCGACCCAACGCGCCTGATGCGCGTGTCCGACACGCTGGGGCGGCTCCAGTTGCGCGCCGAGCTGAAGGTGGGCGATGCCCGCCATCCTTCCGCCTGGTGGGACGGGCGGCCATTCGACGCCATCCTGCTCGATGCCCCGTGCAGTGCGTCGGGCATCGTGCGCCGGCACCCCGACATACGCTGGCTGCGTCGGGCCGACGACATCAGCGCCCTGGCGCGCATCCAGACCGAGATGCTCGACGCACTGTGGCCCCTGCTGCGCCCCGGCGGTCGGTTGCTCTTCGCCACCTGTTCGCTGTTCAAGGCCGAGGGGGAGCAGCAGATCGATGCGTTTTTGCAACGCGTCGGCGCCGGCCGGGCCGTCTTGAACCCGGCCTCGCCCGGTCACCTGCTGCCACTGCCCGACAATCTGCTCGAAGCCGCGCCGGGCCGCGGGCGCTCGTTGCAGGACGGCTTCTTTTACGCCCTCATCGACAAGCCCGCCGACTGAACCCCACCGACTGCATGCCGCTGCCCCTGCCCCCTGCAACGCGAACGACGACGGGCCTGGCGGTCCGGTCGGCCTGCTTGCTCGGCTTGCTCGGCTTGCTCGGCTTGCTCGGCTTGCTGCGGTGGCGCAGGCGCCTGCAGGCGCTGCGTATCGCGCGCTGGCCGCTGGTGGCGGCGCTGGTGCTGCTGCAATCGCTCGTGCTGCCCCTGGCAACTGCGCAGAACGCCGAGCTGACGGCCTTTCAGCTGGTGCGGCAGGACGGCGAGCTCAACGTCGAGTTCGCCACGCGCGTGACGCTGCCGCGCGCCGTGGAAGACGCACTGCAACGCGGCGTGCCGATGTACTTCGTGGCGCGTGCCGACCTCTACCGCAGTCGCTGGTACTGGCGTGACGAGCGCGTGGCCCGGGTCGTGCGTTCCTGGCGCCTGGCCTACCAGCCCATCACCTCGTCGTGGCGGGTCAGCCTCGGCGGCCTGAATCAGGCGTATCCCACGCTGGCCGAGGCGCTGGCCTCCATCACCCGCAGCACGGGCTGGCGGCTGGCCGACCTGCAGCAACTGGATGGCGACAGCCGCTACTACGTCGAGTTCACCTACCGGCTCGACACCACCCAGCTGCCCAGCCCGATGCAGATCGGCATCGGCGGCCAGGCCGACTGGACCATCCAGGTCGAGCGCAGCTTGAAGCTCGATTGAGCGCGACATGACCAAGGCGGCACGCTGGGCCTGGACGGTGTCGCTGGTGGCGGCCACCGGCGTCGCGTCGGTGCTGGCCTTCGTGCTGTCGCAGTCGGCCCAGGGCGAGCTGGCCTACGAACGCCACTTCGCCTGGTTGTTCTGGGTCAACGTCTCGGTGGCGGTGCTGCTGGCGCTGGTGATCGGTTTCGTGGCGCTGCGCCTGATCGTGCGTGTGCGGCTGCGAAAGTTCGGCAGCCGGCTGCTCATCAAGCTGGCCGGCATCTTCGCCATTGTCGGCATGCTGCCGGGGCTGGTGATCTACACCGTGTCCTACCAGTTCGTCACGCGCAGCATCGAGGCCTGGTTCGACGTGCGGGTGGCCGGTGCGCTCGATGCCGGGCTGGCCTTGGGGCGCGGCACGCTGGAAGCGCTGCAGGGCGACCTGGCCAACAAGTCGCGCGTGGCGGCCGAGCGCCTGGCCGAAAGCCGCAACGTGCAGCCCCTGGCCCTGGAGCGCGTGCGCGAACAGCTCGGGGCGGGCGAGGTGGCCCTGCTCAACAGCAACGGTCAGACCGTGCTGGCGGTCGGCGGCGACAACCTGACGCTGTCGCCCGAACGCCCCACGGCGTCGCTGGTGCGCCAGGCCCGCGCCACCGGCATCGCCAGTCAGATCGAGGGACTGGACGACGAGTCGCTGGCCAGGGCGTCCAATGCCTCGGCACGAATACGGGCGCTGGCCTGGCTGCCCCGGCGCGACCTGGCCCTCACCGCCGGCGAAGACCAGTACCTGATGGTGGTTCAGCCGGTGGCGCGCGAACTGGCACAGCAGGCGCTGGCCGTGCAGTCGGCCTACAGCGAGTACCAGCAGCGTGCGCTGGCGCGGGACAGTCTGCGGCGCATGTACATCGGCACGCTCACGCTGTCGCTCATCCTGGCCGTGTTCGGCGCGGTGCTTCTGGCCATCCTGATGGGCAACCAGCTCGCCAAGCCCCTGCTGCTGCTGGCGGACGGCGTGCGTCAGGTGGCTGCCGGCGATCTCACCACCAAGCCGGTCTTCGCCAGCGGCGACGAACTCGGCGGCCTGACGCGGTCCTTCGCCGACATGACGAGGCAGATGTCGGAGGCGCGCGAGCAGGTGCAGCGGGGCGTGACGCAGCTGGAGGGCGCACGCACCCGGCTGCAGACCATCCTGGACACGCTGACCGCCGGGGTCATCGTGTTCGACCGCCACGGCGCCATCGACACCGTCAACCCCGGCGCCACGCGCATCCTTCGCCTGCCCCTGTCGGCGTGGAAGGGGCGTCGGCTCGAGGAGCTGCCCGAGCTGGACACGCTGGCCCGGCAGGTCAGCCAGCGCTTCGAGCTGCTGGCCAGCAGCCCGGAGGCCGGCGAGCGTGACCATTGGCAGGAGGCCTTCGAATTCCAGCGCGGCGACGGCAACCTGCTCACGCTGCTGGTGCGCGGTGCCACGCTGCCCGGCGAAGCCCGGCTGCTGGTCTTCGACGACATCAGCGAGATCGTCTCGGCGCAACGCTCGGCCGCCTGGACCGAGGTGGCCCGGCGGCTGGCCCACGAGATCAAGAACCCGCTGACCCCCATCCAGCTGTCGGCAGAACGGCTGCAGCACAAGCTCGAGGCCAAGCTCGAAGGCACCGACAAGTCGCTGCTGCTGCGCAGCGTGGCCACCATCGTCAACCAGGTGGGCGCGATGCAGACCCTGGTCAACGAGTTCCGCGACTATGCACGCCTGCCTGCAGCCCAGATGAAGCCGCTGGATCTGAGCGCGCTGGCGGCCGAGGTGCTGGGTCTCTACGGGCAGGCGCAGGACCAGGGACGGTTGTCGAGCAAGCTGGCTGCCGACCTGCCGCTCATCCTGGGTGACGCCACGCAGCTCCGGCAGGTCATCCACAACCTCGTGCAGAACGCTTTCGACGCGGTGGCCGACCGCCCCGACGGCCGCGTGCGGCTCTCCACGTCGGCGGCACTGGGCGAGCACGGCGAGCTGCGGGCGGTGCGCCTGACCGTGATCGACAACGGCCCGGGCTTCGCCGAGAAGGTGTTGAAGCGGGCCCTGGAGCCTTACGTCACGACCAAGGCCAAAGGCACCGGACTGGGGCTGGCGGTGGTCAAGAAGATCGCCGACGAACACCGTGCCCAGGTGCGTGTGGCCAACCTGCACGAGGCGGACGAGCCCGACCGCCCGGTGGCAGGGGCCAGAGTTTCGCTATCATTTTCGAACTTCGCGTCAGCGCAGGCCGCCTCCCTTGCGGCGCCTGCACCGCACGGAGGCCCCCCACCGGCCACCGGTGATGCAACGCAGGTGCAGTAAGAGCGCATGGCAACCATTCTGGTAGTAGACGACGAGCTGGGCATCCGGGCCCTGCTGTCGGAGATCCTCACCGACGAAGGGCACACCGTCGAACTGGCAGAAAACGCCGTCCAGGCGCGCCAGGTGCGCGACCTGCTGCGACCCGACCTCGTGCTGCTCGACATCTGGATGCCGGACGTCGACGGCATCACGCTGCTGAAGGAGTGGGGCTCGGCGTCCCAGCTCACCATGCCGGTGATCATGATGAGCGGCCACGGCACCATAGACACGGCGGTGGAAGCCACCAAGTTCGGCGCCATCGCCTTCCTCGAAAAACCCATCACGCTGCAGAAGCTGCTGCGCGCGGTGGAGCAGGCCTTGGTGAAGCCCGCGCCGCGTCCGTCGTCGTCGCAGATGCCGTCGCCCGGCGGCGAAGCCAATGGAGCGGCGTCGGACACCCTGGGCTACGGCCTGCCGGTGGCGGTACGCGACCTGCCCAGCGGCCCGCAGCCGACGCAGACCTTCGATCTCGATCGTCCGCTGCGCGAGGCGCGGGACAACTTCGAGAAGAACTACTTCGAGTTCCACCTGGCCAAGGAGAACGGCTCGATGACACGCGTGGCTGAAAAGACCGGCCTGGAGCGCACGCACCTGTACCGCAAGCTCAAGCAACTGGGCGTGGATCTGGCCCGCAACAAGCGGGGAGGCTGAGCCGCCGTCGCCCGCCGAGGCCGATATATACTTGCGGGCTCGGCCTGGTAGCTCAGTTGGTAGAGCAGCGGATTGAAAATCCGCGTGTCGGTGGTTCGATTCCGCCCCAGGCCACCAAGAAATTCTTCAAGTGTTACAAGCACTTAGACAAAGCGGCGGCCTCCCAAGGGTCGCCGTTCTTGCTTCCGGAAGGTGATTTCTGGCAAGAGACTGGCAATCCCCGGGGCGCCGCGTGGTGCACGACAGTGCCGCGCAGTGCCGGAAAGAAGCCGCGGATAGGTTCAGATGGCCGGCTGCCGCCGACGTGCTGGACGCCGCGCTGGCTGCCGACGAATGGCCGCTGCGCTACGTGGCAATCTCGCTGGGGATGGGCGGGGCAGGGCAGTTGTTCTCGAGCGTCGAGGTGCTGCACATGCTTGAGGCTGCCGGCAGCCTCGGGCGGGATGCACGCATGCAGACCCTGCGGGCTTGGATTCGACAGGCGGAAGCGCTGGAGCGGGGTGGGCTGCGCGCTACCAAACGCTCTTCGGCGAGGCAGCGCCGGACGGTCAGTCCGGCAGCTCGGCCAGCGCCTGAGACAAGACAAGCCCGTCGCCCATGTTGAATCAGCGTCGCGGCCACAAAGGCTGGCGAACGCCCTCCGAGTTGCTGAAAGCGAGCCAGAGCACGGAAGACCGGCGTGCCGAACATCTGCTCGCTCTTGACGATGTACTCGAGTGCTGCAGCTTCGTCTGTCCCAAACAGCTGGTAGGCGGCCGTCGTGATGCTGACCTTGTGACGGGGCTCAGGTGGACGCTTGCTCGGAGCAATAAATATCGCCCTTAGGCAATTTGATGAACTTATCTCCCAAGAGCGATTTCTTGAATAAATCGTCTCAAGGCGATATGATTCAAAAATCACCTACAACCGATACACACCTGTGGACTATCCCGTCCAGCTTTCCAGCCAGCTGCGGCAACTTCTGAAGTCACTGCGCAAGTCGCGCGACATGACCCAGGCGGAGCTTGCGCAGCGACTGGGCGTCGTGCAGTCCCGTGTCGCCGACATTGAACGCGACCCTGGTGCGGTGAGCGTGGAGCAGTTGCTGCAGGTCCTGGCCATGCTCGGAGCCCAGATGGTGGTCCGCGAAAACGCAGCCGACCTCGTTTCGACGCCTGCAACGGACCTGAGCGCACGGGCAACCTCTCGGTCGACCGCATCCGCGACGTTGACCGACGGGCCCAAGCCGAAAAAGTCACCCAGGTCACCCAGGCAAGGGCCTGCCGGCTTGCCTGAGGTCGGACCGGACAACGCAGCGCCCACCCCACAGGGCGGCGCACAGCGTGGCGCCAACGTTGGCACCACCAGCAGCCCAAAACGCCCCCCGGACGATGAGCCGCGCGGGCAATGGTGAGGCGCCCATGTTGGCCCTAGCCCCCTTCAAGCGGTCAGCCAGGACGCGCCCGGACCGCCACCCTGCCATCGGAGCGGACACCCGCCGTGGCTGACGCTCGCGAACTCTGGGTGTGGATGAACGGCGAGCGCGTGGGCACATGGCAGCGCACGCGAACAGGCGGCCATCGCTTCGTCTACGAGCCCTCCTGGCTGGAATCCGTGCGGGTGCGGCCCCTGTCGCTTTCGCTGCCCGTCACCCCAGACCGTACGGTGGCTGGCCCGGTGGTGGCCAACTTCTTCGACAACCTCCTGCCGGACGATGAGCGCATCCGGCGCCGTGTAAGCACGCGCTTTCGGGTCGCTTCCACCGACGTGTTCGAGCTGCTCCAGGAAATTGGTCGTGACTGCGTCGGCGCCGTGCAGCTGTTGCCCCCAGGGCAGCTCCCCACAGGCTACGACCAGGTCCAGTTCGAGCCCATGGACGATCAGGACGTGGCCAGGCACCTGCGGGGGGTCGCAGCCGACCCCGTACCGGGCGCAGACCAGGACCCCGACGGATTGCGTATCTCGATTGCTGGCGCGCAGGAGAAGACGGCGCTCCTGCGGGTGGATGGCCAGTGGTGCCGCCCGCTCGGCGCCACCCCCACGACACACATCCTCAAACTGCCTCTGGGGCTGGTGGGTGGTCGCCGGCTGGACCTCACACACTCGGTCTACAACGAGTGGCTGTGCGCGCAGTTGCTTGGAGAACTCGGGCTGCCGGTGGCAGCCACCGACATCGCCCGCTTCGGCGAAGAAACCGTGCTGGCGGTTGAGCGTTTCGACCGCCAGTGGGTGGACGGCACCGCTGAACACCCGCCAGCCTGGATAGCGCGCATTCCCCAGGAGGACTTCTGCCAGGTGCTGGGTGTGTCTTCCCACGACAAGTACGAGTCCCACGGCGGGCCGGCGATGAAGGGGTGCCTGCAGGTCCTGCGGAGCAGCCGGACCGCGGCCGCCGACATCCGCCACTTCCTGTGCGCGCAACTGGCCTTCTGGCTGCTCGCTGCCACCGACGGTCACGCCAAGAACTTCTCCATCTTCCTGCTTCCTGGCGGCGGCTACCGGATGACGCCTCTCTACGACGTCATCTCGGTCTGGCCCGTCATCGGCAACGGGCCCGGCCAGGTGGCCTGGCAGGAGGCCAAGCTGGCGATGGCTGTCCGCTCGAAGAGCGTTCACTACCAGCTGGCCAGCATCCAGACTCGGCACTGGCAGACCTTGGCACAACGCAGTGGGGCCGATGGCGTCTGGGAAGCGATGCAGGCGATGGTGGCGAGGGTGGAACATGCCATCGATGCGGTCCAGACCCGACAGCCAGTGGACCACCACCCCCGGACGGCCCAGGCCATCTTCGAAGGACTGCGGCGGCAGTGCCGAACCTGGGAGGCTGGGTTGTCGGCAACGGCGTGACCACTGGTTGGCGCGGCATCCTCAGGACGGGACTGACCGGCGACAGGGGCTCTGGCAGGCGGCCTGGCGAAAGGGCTGGTGCACGACGAGATGGGCGAACTGGCGCACCACCTCGACGCACTGCACCAACGCACGCGCGACTTCATCGCCCGCGAGCAGGCCTTCACCGCCGACGCCAGCCACGAGTTGCGCACCCCCCTGGCGGTGCTGGACTTGGCCCTCGAGCACATGCGCCAACAGGCACCGCGGGCGCAGCAGACCGCGTTGGCATCGATGCAGGCCGCACTGTGGCAGCTGCAGCAGACGGTGGAGCTGCTGTTGGCGCTGGCTCGCGAGACGCCGGCTGAAGTGCGAGTGGAGGTGCCAGCTGAAGAACAGCCCCTGCTGCCGGTGCTCGAGCAGACCCTGCTCGCGCATGCGCCGCTGCTCGAACAGCAGGGGGTGCAGATCGAGCTCGACGTCTCGCCACGGACCACAAGGTGCTGGCCGCCGGCGCTGACGCAGTTGCTGGTGGCCAACCTGCTGGCCAACGCGCTGGCACATGCAAGCTCGCCGCAGATCCGCATCGAGGCCGATGCCCACAGGCTGAGCCTTTGCAATGTCAGCGATGCACCACCGGCAGCGCTGCTGGCCGATGGCGCAGCGGGCCGCCAGCCGGGCTTGAAGGGGCCTGCCAGCAGCGGTCAGGGACTGGGCTTGTCCATCGTGCGTCGGCTGGCCGAGCGCCATGGCTTGAGCCTCACGCTCAGTCACCAGCATGGGCACACCTGCGCCACGCTGAGCGAGCCGGCGGGCTTCACGGGCGCTTCACGCCGGGCTGCCTAGTCTGCCGGTGTCCGTCGCCATTCAGGGCGCCGACACCATCCGATGCAACTCCACTCCTGGTCTCAGCAGGTGCCATGCCGGCACAAGGTCTCTCCAACCCCACCCGGGTCGTGCTGCCACACGAAGCAGAGCACGATGAAGACCCCGGGCCGCGTCACTCGAGTCATCGCCTTCGTTGCGGCGGGCATCCTCACCAGCGTACTGTTCTCGGCGGTCGTCTCGATCGCCGAACCGCAGCGCAGCGCGCTGATCGCAAAGATTGCTGCGCAGCCGCAGGCTGTCGCGGCTTCTGCTGCGTTGCGGATGGCGGATGCCCGCCGAGATCCAGCTGGGTGCGATCGTCAGCCGTAGCGCGCCTTCGCCAGCGCGGTCGCATCGGTCGGCGCCATCCCGCCTGTGGCCGCGCCACACGAACTGATCGCACTCCTGCGCCACGCTGAGCAAGCTGGTGGGCTTCACGAGCGCTTCACGCCCGGCTGACTAGTCTGCCGGTGTCCGTCGCCCTTCAGGGCGCCTGCACCACCAGATGAAACTCCACTCCTGGCCTCGCAAGGCCTGCCTGATCATGTTCACCCTTCTCGGCACGGCCAGCGCCCTCGGCGCACTCTGGTGGGCGCTCTTTGCGCTCAAGCCTTACGACATCACGCCCGAACAACTGGCCGCGCGCTACGCACACACGACAGCGACAGCGGCCCCGGCCGCAGCCACGGTGCAACTGGGCGCACCACAGCGCATGACCGTCGGCGATACCGCCGCCTGGGTCAGCGATTTCCTGATGCCCAGCTTCGACGGCGCGGTGGCCAACGGCCGCATCGTCTACCCCGCCGACCCGGCCGTGCTTGCCGCCCCGCGCCCCGTGCTGCTGGGCATGCACGCCATGGGCCGCTCGCACGTGCGCTTTCCCGGAGGACACTTGTTGCCGGACGACTACGTGGAACGCCTGCTGCCCTGGTTGACCGAGGCCGGCCGCAGCGCGAGTGCCACGCCGTAGGTGGAGCGTTCGGGCACGCTGCCTCGGCGTCGCTTCGGTAGCCGAGCCCGGCGCTGGTTGGCGCGGCCTCGAACGGACCGTCCCGCCGCCGGTCCTGACAGCAAGGCGCCCTCCATGCCGATCGGCGAAGCGGCCGGGTGAAGCCTGTGGTTCCCGGTCACGCAAGCGGGGAAGGGAGTACTCATGCAGTGAGCGTCAACTGCGGGACGCTCACCCTTCGCCCGCCGCAAGCACCAGCAACATCTCGGCCACGATCGAGAACCCGTCATCGCTTTCGCCCACCCGGATCTCGATGGCCTTGAACTCCGGCCGATCCGAATCGGGGTGCAGCGTGATGCGCTGATGGCGCCAGCCACCATCGTCTTCTGCAGACTTCTCGCTCGCGTACACCTTGACGGTGTACCGCCCTCCAGTCTCCGGGTCCGCAATGCTGCGGTGCTGCACCACCACGACTTTGCCCTGGCGTGTGCCGGCGGGGTTGGCGCGGAACAGGCACCAGGCCCCGTTCGGTATGCGGCGGTTCATCGACTCGCCCACCACCTGCGCCACGAACAGGCCTGGCTGTGGACGCACCCAGTCGGGCAGCGCCACCCAGACCTGCGCGCCGTCCTCCAGCGCCTGCGTGTCCGAGAAGGCGCCGGCCGCGAGGCGCAGATCGACCACAGGGGCTGCGACCATCCCGGCGTCACGTTCGGCAAGGGTCACGTGCCGCAGCGGCACGACGTTCGATGGCTTGAGATCCGAGTCAAGCGCTGTGGCTGGCAGGTCCTTGGCTGCCGGGGTTGGCGACTTCGCGCGCGCTTCCGCCCGCAAGCCGACTTGCAGGCGCGACCGCAGATAGGCCGCCAGCGGGGCGTCGGTGCAGTACACGTAGCAGCCCTTCATGCCCCGCGTCATCAGCGTCCGGTAGGTGTTCTTGACGATGGCATCGGCCAGCGTGTGAGCGCCGTCCGGGTCGGCCTTCAACATCGCCTTCAGACCCTTGACCGACTGGTCAGACGACGCGCGCTTGGTCGCGTCGGTGACGATGCGCCCATCGCGGTAGGCCAGGTCCGGCCCGATGATGACCCCCACGTAGTCCAGCTCGAGGCCTTGGCAGGTGTGAATGCAGCCCACCTGTTCCACCGACCCTGGCGTCACGATCCACAGGCTGCCGTCCTTGTCCAGGTTCCAGCGGCGTCGGTAGTCGAACACCGGCAGCTCGATGTCCCAGACCCGGGCGTTGTTTCTGCTCGGCCACTTCCAGCAGTAGCCTGCGACGACCCGCGAACGATTGCCGGCCTGGTTCTTCAGCTCGATCAGCGCGTGCATGTCGGCCGGGTTGTCGAAGACTCGAAAGTCATACTCGCGCGTATCCAGCGACTGGTTCACGGTCTGGCGCTTGCCCAGCGTGTTGTCCAACCATGCCAGGTACCCGTCCGACCCGTTGCATCGGAACTGCGACGACAGCGCAAGTTCGGTTACCTCCGCGCCCAGCTCGCGTGCCTGGCGCCGCAGCTCTTCGGTGTGGCCGATGTCCAGCAGCGTGACGCGCTGGTCGTCGTCGACGAAGAACACGGTGCAGCGCGCTGATCGGATCAGTTCCCTGACCTGGTTGTCGCCCAGGTTTCGGTACAGACCGCTCTTCTCATTCAACCGGTGCGCCTCGTCGACGATCAGGGTGTCGTAGGTGTCCGCTGCCACATTGACGAAGGCGCCGGAGCCGCTGAACAGGTTGCTGATGCGCGTCTTCCTGAGGGTGCCTGCCAGTTTGCTTTCATAGACGGCACGCGGCGCCGCGTTCTTGGACACGTAGCGGGCATTGCGGCTTTGGCCGATCAAGGCGCCCAGCAGGTTGATGGCGACCACCGACTTGCCGGTGCCCGGGCCACCCTGAACGATCACCACCTGCTTGCGGTGTGCCGCCCGGGCATCGACTTGCAGGATGCTTTCGTGCACCAGTTTCTGATCATCGATCAGCACGAAATCGGGCTTGCCCTGCAGTAGGCCCGCCACGCTGTCGACCAACATTTTCGACGGCCGGATGCGCCCGTTCTCAATCGCGTACAGCGCGCCCTTGCGGTCACCGTGGCGCACGTGTTCGCGGATGAAGGCCTGCAGTTTCCTGCGATCCCGATGCAGGAACAGCGGCGCGCGTTGCAGGTGCTCGCGGTAGTGCGGGTGGTCGATCTCGCCGTTTGGCGGGTGGTTATGCAGGTAGGCGCAGGGGTGCAGTGCCATCGCGCCGTCCTGCACCGCCGCGTTGAAGTCTTCCAGGTAGGCAGCGTACGACCAGGCCTGGTACGACGGATGGATGCCTTCGCGCTCGCCACTGCCGCCGCCCCGCTGTGCCCACACGATGGCATCCTTCTCGCTACGGCGTGAGGTCGACCACTGCTTGAGCTCGACGATGATGACCTTGCTGCGTGCGTCCGCGTCCTCGCCGGTGATCACGAAGTCGATGCGCTTGGCGCTCTGCGGCAACTGGTACTCGATGGCGACGCCGGCGTCTTCCGGGATCTCCTCGTCGCCCAGGACCAGCGCCATCTCCAGCAGCGAATGCTTCCAGGCCCGCACTTCGGCCGGGCTGACGCCTTGGCCTGTGGCGCTGCGGTAGTGACGGGTGACCACGTCCTCGATGTCCTCGCGCAGCGCGTGGTGCAGGAACTCGCGCTTGCTGGCCTGGTAGATGATCATGGGGCGAGGGCACTCAGAGTTCGTCGTGCTTCTTGCTGTTGCCGCGCGCCCGGTCGACCGGGTAGCGCAAGGCATTGAGCCTGAGCTTGGCCTGCGCCGCCTCGACGGGATCCAGGCCCAGCGCGTTGGCCAGCTGGATCAGGTACAGCAGCACGTCGGCTACCTCGCCAGCCACGGCGTCGCGCTTCTCGCTGGGCAGGGCGCGGCTCTGTTCTTCCGTCATCCACTGGAAATGCTCCAGGAGCTCACCAGCTTCCACCACCAGGGCCGACGCCAGGTTCTTGGGTGAATGGAATTGCTGCCAGTCCCGCTCGCCGGCGAACCGGTCGAGCTGATGCGCCAGGTCGTTCAACGTGTCGGCCATCTATTTCCCCCGCAGATGCAGCGCCCCCTCGCGCCGAAGTGGCCGCAGCAGGTGCGCCCCGGCGTTGATGCCCTGCCGGGTGACCGGCACGGACCGCCCCTGCTCCCACCCGCAGAGGTCCGGCGTGTGCTCGAACTGGACTCCGCGCCTCGTGTCGACGGTGACCATGGCGGCGGCTTGGCGGAGCATCCACCGAGGATAGCCTGAGCTGCAGGGGACGTTCCAGAACGTCCCGCAAGCAATCACATCGCGTGCAGACGGGCCTTCTACCTGGTCTGCGGTAAGCGCTCAGGCACCGCCTGCAACGCCGGCGAACGCCGGTCCGCCCGCGCCGAAGCGCGACGCGGCCCGCGCTTGCTACCCTCGGGGTTGTGCACCAGGAAACGCGATGGCCAGACTCTTTTCCAACCGTGACCGGCCCTTCGACATGGGCACGCTGCCCACCGAACTGCTGCCTCGCGCCGCCGGAGAACCCGTCCCTGGGGTGCGCCAGCCGGCAGACCATGGCGGCGCGCATGCCGATTCGATCCAGGGCTGCCTGCCCGAGTACCGCGAGCTGTTCCACAAGCACCTCGACGGCGTACCGGCGCCCGCGCGCGCTCCGGTTCCCGACGATCTGATCGCACGAGCGCGCAACCTGAAGGCCTCGGCCTACTTCATGGACGCCACGCTGGCCGGCGTCTGCGAGTTGCAGCCGCAGGACTGGCTCGAACCTTCACCGCCTCTGCACAGCCACGCGTTCGTGCTGCTGGTGGAGTTCACCCGCGAACCGAAGCCCGGCGAGCCGGGCGCCGAGTGGACCCGGGGCACGAACGCGCAGCGCACCGACCTGCGTTGCGCCGAGATCGCGGTGGTGATGGCGGGCTACATCCGCGCGCTGGGCTGGTCGGCGCGCGGTCACGTCGCCGGTCAGGCGCAGGTCGACCTGGCGGCCCTGGCCCAGCGTGCCGGCGTGGCCCAGGCCGTGGACGGCGTGCTGGCGATGCCGTTCTCCCGGCGTGGCTTCCGCGTCGCTGTGGTGACCACCGACTACCCGATGGCCACCGATCTGCCCATCGCCCCGGACGCATCCCTGGCCTGGCCCGACGACGCTGCCTACCTGGGCGCGGCCGGCACGCGGCCCGGCTTCGAGGACGCCGAGCTGGCCCGGCGGCCCGTGCATGCGGGGCGATACCCGATGGAGCGCATCCGTCGGGTGGACGAGCCGACCACGCTGGTTCTGCGCGACGAGATCCGCCGGGTGCCCAAGCGGGCCGACCTCTTCACGCGCGCGCTCGCCGGAGATCTGGGCGAAAAAGCCAGGCTGGAGCGCGCTCGCTTCGCCGTCAAGCACCCCTTGGCCTGGGCGATGACACCGTTGATCCGCAACCTGGTGCCCTTGCAGGGCACGCGCGAACCCCTGCAGCCCAGCGGCGTGGGGGGCGACCTGTCGGACCCGCAACGCAACGCCCAGGCCATCAAGGCGCTGGGCCACGTGCTGGGCGCCGACCTGGTGGGCATCTGCGAGGCCGAGCCCTGGATGTACTACTCCCACGACGAAGTCGAGGGCCGGCCGATCGTGCCCTACCACCGCTACGCCGTCGTGATGCTGATCGATCAGGGCTTCGAGACCATGGAAGGAGCGTCCGGCGACGACTGGATCTCCGGCGCACAGTCGATGCGGGCCTATCTCCGGGGCGCGACCATCGCCGGGGTCATGGCCGCCCATGTGCGCCGCATGGGGTACTCGGCGCGGGCTCACTCCAACGCGCATTCCGAACTGCTGCACCTGCCCGCGGTGCTGATGGCGGGCCTGGGCGAGCTCTCGCGCATCGGCGAGATGATCCTCAACCCCTTCATCGGACCGCGCTCGAAGTCGGTGCTGTTCACGACCGACCTGCCGCTGGCCGTGGACAAGCCCATCGACTTCGGGTTGCAGGCCGTGTGCGGCATGTGCATGAAGTGCGCACGCGAGTGCCCCTGCAATGCCATTCCCTTCGGACCCAAGGTGATGTTCAACGGCTACGAGATCTGGAAGCCCGACATCGAGAAGTGCGGCAAGTACCGCCTCACCAACATGAAGGGCTCGGCTTGCGGCCGCTGCATGAAGACCTGCCCCTACAACCGCGAGGACCTGGTCGAGGCTGAGCGGCTGCTCTGGCTGTCGATCGAGGTGCCCGAGTCGCGTCGCCAGCTCATCGACCACGATGATCGGAGCGGTGGCGGCCAGCGCAACCGGGTCAAGCGCTGGTGGTTCGATCTGGAGATCGTGGACGGCGTGGCGGTGCAGCCGCAGGCGGGCGTCAACGAGCGCGACCTCGACCTGTCGCGCACCGACAAGCTCGCAGCCGCTCAGAAGCTTGCGTTCTATCCACCGGCGCTGCAGCCCGTCGGCGGCACGACGCTGAGCACGGTGGCGCCAATCGACCGCAAGGCCGGGCTCGAAGCCTATGCCGCGGCCGAGTCGCCGCGCGCTGCTCGGCGGCGCCGGGACGGTGGAACGCCCGGGGGCTGAGGCGGTGTGAGAGAAGCCGGGGCGCCTGGCCTCGATGGGTCAGCGAGCCAACGACCCCGGGGCACCCTCTGGTGAACCGTTCGATCGGTGGCGTGTCGGGGCTTCGACGACCTGGTGTCACAGCGGCCCGGGAGCGTCGCTGATCATGCCGGCGTTGCCTGGGTGTTGACCCCACCCCCTGGTTGCGGGGTGATGCATACACAGAGCAACAACTGTCATCAGATCGGCATGATCCGTGCATAGATTCGTCTGCACCTTCACCCAGCCACCGCACACACCTCATGGCCACCATTTCGTTCACGGGTTCCTATTCGCAGACCTTCGACAGCCTGGCCACCTCGGGCACGAGCGTGGCCTGGACCAACGGCACCACACTGGAAGGCTGGTACCTGTTCCGCCAGCCCGTGCCCGGCACGGCGATCACCACCTACGCCGCGGGCAGCGGCACCGGCACCGCCGGTGCCTTCTACAGTTTCGGCACCGGTGCCGAGAGCGACCGCGCGCTGGGCGGCCTGGGCTCGGGCGGTGCCTACTTCGGCAGCCCGTCTGGTGGCTCGGTGGCCGGCTGGATCGGCTTCGGCGCCGTCAACGCCACCGGCAACACCATCTCGCAGGCCACCGTCGGCTTCGACGGCGAGCAGTGGCGCAACGGCGGCAACGTCAATGCGCAGACGATGTCGTTCGAGTACGGCTTCGGCGACGACTTCGGCACGGTCGCCACCTGGGTCAGCCCGGGCAGCAGCTTCAGCTGGGCATCGCCAGTGGTCGGCGCCACCGCTGCCGCGGTGAACGGCAACGTGGCGGGTTTCGTCGACAACGTCGGCGGCACCCTCACCAGCCTGAGCTGGGCCAGTGGGCAGACGCTGTGGTTCCGCTGGGTCGAAGTCAACGACGCCGGCAACGACCACGGTCTGGCCATCGACAACTTCTCGCTCACCCTGGGCTCGGCTCTGCCCTCGGTCACGCTGGCGGTCAGCAGCAATGCCGCCAGCGAGGCCGCGGCCAGCGTCATCACCGTGACCGCCAATGTGTCGCAGGCCGTGGCCAGCGACCAGACGGTGAACCTGGGCGTCTCGGGTGCCGGCATCACGTCAAGCGACTACTACCTCACCGGCAGCACCATCACCATCCCGGCAGGACAGACCAGCGGCAGCGTGCAGTTCGTGATCGCCGACGACGCCACGGCCGAAGCCACCGAGACCGCCACGCTGACCATCTCCGCGCCGTCGGCCGGCATCTCGCTGGGTGCCATCACCAGCCGCAACGTCACCATCACCGACAACGCCGCCAGCTTCCTCACCAAGCTGGGCGGCATCTCCAGCGCCAACGGCGCCGAGATCGTCGCCTTCGATCCCGTCAACGACCGCGTCATCGTCGTTGCCGGGGCGGTGGTCGAGGCGTACTCGATGGCCAACAGCGGCGCGCTGACCCTGCTCGGCCAGGTGGCCCCCGGATTCCCCGTTCCGGCGGGGTTCGAGGCCCTGCCGAACAGCGTGGCGATCAAGAACGGCATCGTTGCGGTGGCCTGGGCCGTCGTCGACACCACCACCCGCCAGCAGGACCTGGGGCACGTCAGCCTGTACGACGCCACCACCGGTGCCTTGTTGAAGGACCTGAACGTCGGCTACTTGCCCGACATGTTGACCTTCACGCCCGACGGCAGCAAGGTGGTGGTGGCCAACGAGGGCGAACCCAACAGCTACGGGCAGGCCGACTCCTTCGACCCCGTCGGCTCGGTGAGCATCATCGACCTGACGGCCGGCGCGGCGTCGGCCACGGTGCAGACAGCCGGCTTTGGTGCCTTCGATTCCCAGATCGATGCATTGAAGGCCAGCGGGGTGCGCATCTTCGGGCCGGGCGCCAGCGTGTCGCAAGACCTCGAGCCCGAGTTCGTGACGATCACGCCCGACGGCCTGACGGCCGTGGTGACGCTGCAGGAGAACAACGCAGCAGCCATCGTCGACATCGCCAGCGCCACGGTGACCGGCATCGTGCCGCTGGGATTGAAGGACCACAGCCTGCCGGGCAACGGCATCGATGCCAGCGACCGTGACGGCGCGGGTGGCGTCGGGCGGTTCAACGTGCAGAACTGGCCGGTGTTCGGCATGCTGATGCCCGACGCCATCGCCAACTTCACGGTGGGCGGCACCACCTACTTCATCACCGCCAACGAAGGCGACGCGCGCGACTACACCGGCTTCGCCGAAGAGGTGCGTGTGCGCGCCGCCGATCTCGACCCGACGGCCTTCCCCGACGCGGCCACGCTGCGCGACAACTCCAATCTGGGCCGTTTGACGGTGACCCGCACCGGCGACACCAACGGCGACGGTGATCTCGACGTGCTGCTGGCCTTCGGCGGCCGATCCTTCACCATCTGGGACCCTGTGGGCACCCGGGTCTACGACAGCGGCGATTCGCTCGAGCAGATCACTCATGCGCGCACCCCGACCCTGTTCAACTCCGAAGGCAGCGCTGCCGGCTTCGACACCCGCAGTGACAACAAGGGCCCCGAACCCGAAGGCCTGACGACGGGCGTGATCGGCGGCCGCACCTATGCCTTCATCGGCCTCGAGCGCTCCGGCGACGTGATGGTCTTCGACGTCTCGACGCCGGCTGCGCCGCAGTTCGTGCAGCTTATCAACACGCCCGAGGACCTGGGCGTCGAGGGCCTGACCTTCGTGCCGGCCGCCGACAGCCCCACCGGCAAGCCGCTGCTCATCACCGCCAACGAAGTCAGCAAGACGCTGGCCGTGTTCGAGGTCGCGGTGCCGGTGCGCATCGCCGACATCCAGGGCGAGTCGCACACCTCGCCGCTGGTCGGGCAGGCGGTGCAGTCGGTGCCCGGCATCGTCACCGCGCTGGCCAGCAACGGCTTCTACCTGCAGGACCCGCAGCCCGACACCAACCCGGCCACCTCGGAAGGCATCTTCGTCTTCACCAGCAGCGCGCCCACCGTCGCCATCGGCAGTGCCGTGCGCGTCAGCGGCACCGTCGGCGAGTTCCGCCCCGGCAACAACGTCGACAACCTGACGAGCACGCAGATCACCTCGCCCACCATCGTGCCCTGGACCGACGCTCCGGCCGTCGGCATCACGCCCATGGTCTTCGGTGTCGATCGCATGATGCCCACCGAGATCATCAACAACGACTTTGCCGTGACCGGCAACGTCGAGACCAGCCCCGGTCGCGACTTCGATCCGGCCACCGAAGGCATCGACTTCTTCGAAAGCCTGGAGGGCATGCTGGTGCGCATCGACAACCCGCTGTCGGTGTCTCCCACCAACAGCTTCGGCGAGATCTGGGTGCTGGCCAACGGCGGCAGCGGCGCCACCGGCCGCACCGACCGCGGCGGCATCATCGTCAGCGAGTCGGACTTCAATCCCGAGCGCATCCAGATCG
This sequence comes from Rubrivivax sp., assembly GCA_022843905.1. Lineage (GTDB taxonomy): Bacteria > Pseudomonadota > Gammaproteobacteria > Burkholderiales > Burkholderiaceae_C > Rubrivivax. The sequence continues at coordinate 91,644 of JALHMT010000003.1, read as the reverse complement.
ACAACCTGCTGGCCAGTCAGATCTTCCCGACGGTCGACGTCGGCGCCACGCTGTCGAACGTGACCGGCGTGATCGCCTACAACTTCAACAACTACGAAGTGCTGGCGCTGCAGGCGCCGACGGTGCTGCAGGCCTCGACGCTGCAGCGCGAGGTGACCCCGCTGGCCGGATCGGCCGACCGCCTGACGGTGGCCACCTTCAACGTCGAGAACCTCGACCCGGGCGACGGTTCGGCGAAGTTCAGTGCCCTGGCCGATGCCGTCGTCGACAACCTGCTGTCGCCGGACATCATCAATCTCGAAGAGGTGCAGGACAACAACGGCGCCACCAACAACGGCGTGGTCGACGCCAACGTCACGCTGCAGACGCTGATCGATGCCATCGTCGCCGCCGGCGGCCCGCGCTACGATTACCGGCAGATCAATCCGGTGAACAACCAGGACGGCGGCGAGCCTGGCGGCAACATCCGGGTGGCCTTCCTGTTCAACCCGGCCCGCGTGAGCTTCGTCGAAGATGCCAACAGCACGTCGCTGAAGCGCCTCGTCGACACCAACCTGGCCGACGGCGACGCGTTCGCGGCGAGCCGCAAGCCGCTGGTGGGCGAGTTCATGTTCAACGGCGAGAAGATCACGCTGATCGGCAACCACTTCAATTCGAAGGGCGGCGATGATCCTCTGTTCGGACCGACGCAACCCCCGGTGCTGTCCAGCGAAGTGCAGCGCCTGCAACAGGCGGCGATCGTCGGTGACTACGTGGCCTCGCTGCTGGCTGCCGACCCCGGCGCCAACGTCATCGTGGCCGGCGACCTCAACGACTTCGAGTTCTCGGCGCCGCTCAGCCTGCTGGAGGCCGCCGGCCTCACGTCGCTGGTCGAGACGCTGCCCGCCAATCAGCGCTACACCTACAACTTCCAGGGCAACGCACAGGCGCTGGACCACATCCAGGTCAGCGGCGGCCTGCTGGGCAAGCTCGACGGCTACGACACCGTGCGCATCAACTCAGAGTTCGCCGTGCAGGTGAGCGACCACGATCCGGTGGTGGCGCGCTTCAACATCGTGGCAGGCCAGGTGCTGACCGGCACCCCGGGCGCCAACGTGCTGATCGGTGGCGCCGGCAACGACGTCATCACCGGCCTGCAGGGTCGCGACCTGCTTACCGGCGGTGCCGGCAGGGACAAGTTCGTCTACACCAGCCTGATCGATGCCGGCGACGTCATCACCGACTTCCAGGTCGGCACCGACCTGCTGGTCATCGACCGCTTGCTGGCCAGCGTCGGCTACAGCGGCAACGATCCGGTCGGTGCCGGCTACCTGGGCGTGGTGCCGGCCGCTGGCCGCAGCTTCGTCACCTTCGACGCCGACGGTGCGGCGGGCAGCGGCGCAGCGCGCCCGCTGGTCGAGCTGGTCGGTGTGATCGGCGTGACGCCAGAGCAGCTCATCGACTTCGCCGTGCCGGCCTGAACCACATCACATCGCAAGAAAGCACATCCCCATGAAGAACATCCTCATCGGCACCCTGTCGGCCGTCACCCTGGCGCTGGCGGCTCCGGCGCTGCACGCAGCGACCGTCAGCTACTCCTTCAGCGTGACCATCGACAGCGTCAACGCCAGCCTGGCAGGCCAGAGCTTCGCCGGCAGCTTCTCCTACGACGACGCCCAGGTGCCCGTGGCCAGCCCCTTCGGCGGCGATCTGTTCGAGCTGTCGTCCTTCGATTTTTCGTTCGTGGGTGGGCCCTTCGCCAAGGCGGACCTGGATTACGCCAGCGCCGTGTTCGAGAACGGCAACTTCGTCGGGCTGGATCTGGGTGACGCCACCTTCGCCTTCCTGCCGGCCAGCGGGCCGTTTGCGGCGTTCTTTTCGTATGACTTCGGGGGCAACGATGCGGGCAACGGCAGCATCGTCTACACACCGCGAATGACCGAACTGCCGGAGCCGGGCACCGCCTGGCTGGCCGCCGGTCTGCTGGCGGGCCTGGCCGGGCTGCGCCGGCGAACCCGCGCGCAGCAGCCCTGAAGTGCCGCCGGCTCAGGCCTTGAGCCGGTAGCCCGTCTTGAAGATCCAGGCCACGATGGCCAGGGCTGTTGCCAGGAAGGCCAGCGTCATGCCCAGGCTCAGCGCCAGGCTGACGTCGGCCAGGCCGTAGAAGCTCCATCGGAAACCGCTGACCAGGTAGACCACCGGGTTGAACAGCGCCACGGTCTGCCAGGCTGGCGGCAGCATGTCGATCGAATAGAAGCTGCCGCCCAGGAAGGTCAGCGGCGTGACGATCAGCAGCGGCACCACCTGCAGCTTCTCGAAGTTGTCGGCCCAGATGCCGATGATGAAGCCCACCAGGCTGAAGGTCACCGCGGTGAGCACCAGGAACAGCAGCATCCACAACGGATGCTCCACGCGAAGCGGCACGAACAGGCCCGCGGTGGCCAGGATGATCAGCCCCAGGATGATGGACTTGGTGGCCGCCGCGCCGACGTAGCTGACGAGGATCTCGACATAGGACACCGGCGCCGACAGCAGCTCGTAGATGGTGCCGGTGAAACGTGGGAAGTAGATGCCGAACGAGGCGTTGGAGATGCTCTGCGTCAGCAGCGACAGCATGATCAGGCCCGGCACGATGAAGGCGCCGTAGCTGACGCCGCCGACCTCGGGGATGCGCGAGCCGATCGCTGCGCCGAACACGATGAAGTAGAGCGATGTCGAGAGGACGGGCGAGACGATGCTCTGCATCAGCGTGCGCCGTGTGCGCGCCATCTCGAAGCCGTAGATGGCCCGGATCGCATGGAAGTTCATTGCGCCGCTTCCTCGTGAACCAGGCTCACGAAGATGTCCTCCAGCGAGCTCTGTGTCGTGTGCAGGTCCTTGAAGGCCACGCCGGCTTCAGCCAGGCGCTGCATGAAGCCGACCATGTCGTGCGTGCCGCTGCGCGTGTCGTAGGTGAAGCGCAGCTCGCCGCCGTCGGCCGACAGCTCCAGCGCATAGGGCGCCAGGATCGCAGGCACCTCGGTCAGCGGCCGCTGCAATTGCAGCGTGAGCTGCTTCGAGCCCAGCTTTCGCATCAGCTCGACCTTGTCCTCCACCAGCACCAGGCGGCCCCGCCGCATCACGCCCACGCGGTCGGCCATCTCCTCGGCCTCTTCGATGTAGTGCGTGGTGAGGATGATGGTCACGCCGTTGTCGCGCAGGGTGCGTACCAGCTGCCACATGTCGCGGCGCAGCTCGACGTCGACGCCTGCGGAAGGTTCGTCGAGGAACAGCACGCGCGGCTCGTGCGACAGGGCCTTGGCGATCAGCACGCGCCGCTTCATGCCGCCCGACAGCGTCATGATCTTGCTGTCCTTCTTCTCCCACAGCGACAGCGACTTCAGCACACGTTCGATGTGCGCCGGGTCGGGCGGCTTGCCGAAGAGCCCGCGGCTGAAGGACACCGTGGCCCACACCGACTCGAAGGCGTCGTTGGTCAGTTCCTGCGGCACCAGCCCGATCAGTTCGCGTGCGGCGCGGAAGTCCCGCACGTTGTCGTGGCCGTCCACCGACACGCTGCCGCTGCTGGCGCGCACGATGCCGCAGACGATGCTGATGAGCGTCGTCTTGCCGGCCCCGTTGGGCCCGAGCAGCGCGAAGATCTCGCCGCGCCGGATCTCCAGGCTGACGTCGTCGAGCGCGCGGTGGCCCGACGCGTAGGTCTTGCCGAGGTGAGAGATCGACAGGACGCTGTTCTGCATGTGCCGAGCATAGCCGGCACGCGCGGGACCTGCTGGCGCCGGCTCAGGCCGGCGGGTAGAGCCCGCGCTGGCGTGCCATGAGCCGTGCCAGGCCCAGCAGCGTGTCGATGTTGGGCGTGGCCAGCCCCAGGTGCTGGCCGATCTCTCGCACGGCCGTGACCAGCGCGTCGATCTCCAGCGGCCGACCGGCTTCGACGTCCTGCAGCATCGAGGTCTTGAAGGCGCCCAGCTTGCGCGCCACGTCGTGGCGCTGTTCAGGGTCCTGCGCGATGGGAATGCCGATGGCCGCGCCGATGTCGCGTGCTTCCAGCATCACGGCGCTCATGAAGGCGCGCACCAGCGGGTCGTCGAGGATGCGGTCTGCGGTGGCGCCGGTGAGCGCCGAGATGGGGTTCATCGTCATGTTGCCCCACAGCTTGAACCAGATGTCGCGCTGGATGCGATCGGACACGCGCACCACGAAGCCCGCCTTCGAAAGCTGCGCCGCGATGCCCTGCACGCGGTCGCCGATGCGGCCGTCGGGTTCGCCCAGGATCAGCTCGTTGCCGTGCACGTGGCGCACGTGTCCCGGCTCCGGCGTGTTGCAGCTCAGGTGCACCACGCAGCCCACCACGCGTGCGGTGGGAATGTGCCTTGCGATGCTGCCGTCGGCGTCGACGCTGCGCAGCGCCAGGCCGTCGCAGCGCCCGGCCAGGCCCTGGAAGAACCACCACGGCACGCCGTTCATCGCCACCAGCACGGTGGTGGACGGGCCGCACAGGTCGGCGACGGCGGGCGCCACGGCGCCCAGGGCGGGGCCCTTGACGGCGACCACCACCAGATCCTGCGGGCCCAGCGCCTGCGCCGAGTCGCTGGCGCTCAACGGCACGTGGCGCTGCGTGCCGTCGGCCGAAGTGACGAGCAGCCCGCGTTGGCGCAAGGCCTGCAGGGTGGCGCCGCGCGCCAGCGCCGACAGCTGCATGCCCTGACCCGACGCCCCCAGCCAGCCCGCGAACAGCCCGCCCACGGCACCGATTCCCACCACGCACAACTTCATCGCAGATCCTCCTGGACGACGATCATCCCATGCGTCCGCAGCCGCCGCGAGCGGCAGGCAGGGCGGTGAACGGCCAGGCCGATCTCAGTGGCGGGAGTCGGTGTGCAGCTTGCGCCAGCCTTCCCAGCCCAGCGACTCCAGCGTCTCGATGTTGCGCTCGTAGATCTCGGCGGCATCCGGGAAGGCCAGCACGGCGCGTTCGATGCTGTCTTCGCGCAGCAGGTGCAGCGTGGGCCAGGGCGAGCGGTTGCTGCAGTTGCCGACGTCGTCGGGCCCGGTGCCTTCGAAGCGGTAGTCGGGGTGGAAGCTGGCCACCTGCAGCACGCCCTCGAGGCCCAGTTGGTCGAGCAGCGCGTCGGCCACGTCGAGGAAGTCGTTGTAATCGGGGAAGTCCTGCAGCACCCGGGGGTGCACCAGCAGCGTGGTGTCGGTCTGTTCGGACGGCACGGCGGCCAGGTGCTGCAGTTCGCGAGCCAGGTCCTCGGCGAGAGCTTGCGGGTCGTGCGCCTGGCTCACGACGAAGCGCACCTGCCCTTTCTGGTGCACGGCCTTGGCGAAGGGGCAGAGGTTCAGGCCGATCACCGCGCGCTCCAGCCACAGGCGGGTGTCGGCGATCACGGTGTCGTCGTCGGGCAAGGCGTTCATGATGCGCATGATGCCCGGGCCGCGACCTCCCGTGGTTGCGGCCGGGCAGCAGTGCATCACGGTCGCACGGCGGGCGTCTCCATCGTCAAGCCTCGTCCGCGCTGCTGCAGCCAGGATTCCAGCGCCACCACCTCGGGCGAGTCGAACCCGAAGGGCTGGGCGCGCACGCCGACCATGCAGTTGCGCAGCCGGCGCTGCAGCGAGCCCAGGTCCTGCCACTCCAGGCGGTAGCTCGGGTAGCCGTTGGCGTGGCCTTCCGGGATGGTGCTGCCGCCGAGGCGCCCCCCTGCATTGCCGTCGTGGCACATCGCGCAGGACAGGTCGAGCTGGCCGAATCGCTGCTGGAACAGCGCGCGGCCGCGTTCACGCTCGGCGTCCATCCTGGCCCCGCCGGGCGGCGCCAGTGGCAGCCCGCGAGACTGGTGCGCCACGAAGGTCTCGAGCGCCAGGCGTTGCGGCGTCTCGGCGGCGGGCAGCGGCAGTTGCTGGTGGCGGTGACGGCACTGGTCGATGCGCTGCCCCAGGTTGACGGCGCGGTCCAGCACGTCGTCGTGCGCGGGGTAGCGGGGCGCCACGCCCTTCATGCTGCGCGCCGCATCGCCGTGACAGCCCGCGCAGCTGGGGCTGCCCGTGCGCGGTGCCGTCGACCACAGCTGCTCGCCTTCGCGCACCCACAGCATGCCGGGGTTGAGCGAATCGTCGCGCTGCATGCTGCGCGTGGCCTGCGACATGAACTCCTGGCCCGAGCGCGGGGCGGCTGTCCGACCCTGCAGCGGAGCCTGCGCCAGCGCGCTGGCGGCAACTGCCGTGACGCCCGCCAGGGCGGCGGCGACCAGGGCCGTCAGCCTGGCACGATCCTCCAGCCTCATGTCACGGTGAGTGCGACGGTCTCGGTGTGCGAGACGCCGTCGTCGCCCCGCCAGCTGAAGCTCAAGCTGCCGCTGGACACGGCCACGGTGTGGAAGCCGATGAAGGGGTTGGCGGCGATGGCCGGATGCAGGTCGGCCGCGAACACCAGTTCGCCGTCGTACCGGCATTCGAAGCGCCGCAGGATGCTGCGCGGCAACGTGCGACCGTTGGCGTCGACGCGGTGGCCGCTTTCCATGACGTGCGCAACCGTGGTGCGGATCTCGATCACCTCGCCGCGTCGGGCGCTGCGCGGCATGGCGATGATGGTGCGCAGGGTCATGTCAGCTTTCCACGCACGCCGCCAGCGTGACGACCACGGCCACCTCGTGCTGCCAGACGCTGCCGTCGGACATGCGTGCCAGCGCCACCAGACGCTGGGAAGTGGCCAGCCGGATGCGCGTGGCGACACTCGCCCTGCCGGCGCGCGGGCCCAGCGTGAAGACAGCCACGTCGTGCTGCGGATTGCGTTCGTTGAAGAGCGCGATGCTGCGCACGTGGTCGTCTGCGGTCATCGGGCTGTCGACCGTGATCGTCACGGGCACGGTGTTGCCGTTCTCCACCAGCGGCGCGATGTCGAGCTTGACGCGGCCTTCACGCGGCACGGCGCCGGCGGCGAAGAGGCGCACCGCCGCGGCCAGGGCCTCGGGCGTGGCCTGGGCAGGTGGCAGCGCGACCAGGCTCATCGCGCCCAGGGCCAGGCAGTCGCGTCGTGACAGGGCAGGGGTCATCGGGCCTCAGTCCTTCAGGGTCATCAGGAAGGCGACCACGTCCTCGACCTGCTGGGCGTCGAGCACGGGCCGACCCTGCCAGGCCGAGCCGACGCGTTGCAGGCCGTCGATGCGATGGAAAGGCGGCATCAGGCTGTCGGGGTTGACGCGTCGCGCGTCGACCACGCGAAGTCGCAACTGGGCTGCGGTCCATCGGCTGCCGGCGCCGGCCAGGTTCGTCGACAGGTTGCCCATGCTGCGCTCTTCTGGAAAAGGGCCACTGTGGCACAACAGGCACAGGCCCGCCTGCCGGCTGGCGACGATGCTTCGCCCCCGCTGCACGTCGCCCGGCTGTGCGGTCAAGCGCTCGGGAATGCCGTCGCCGACCACGACGGCCCCCAGCACCAGGGCGGCCAGCCAGCTCATCGCCGATCCGTGCCGGTGGCCCCGTCTCAGGCCCGCTTGAGGCTGGTGTGCTTCAGCGGCAGCTCGCGCACGCGCTTGCCGGTGGCCGCGAAGATGGCGTTGAGCACCGCCGGCGCCGCCACGGCGATGGTGGGCTCGCCCACACCGCCCCAGAATCCGCCCGAAGCCACCAGCACGGTCTCGACCTTGGGCATGTCCTTCATGCGAAGGACGGGGTAGGTGTCGAAATTCTGTTGCTCGATGCGGCCGTTCTTCACCGTGCATTCGCCGTACAGCGCGGCCGACAGGCCGTAGACGAACGAACCTTCGACCTGGGCCTCGATCTGCTGCGGGTTCACGGCATGGCCCGGATCGGTGGCGGCCACGATGCGATGCACCTTCAGTTCGCCGTCGGCACTCACCGACACCTCGGCACAGGCGGCCACGTAGCTGCCGAAGCCGTGCGTCTGCGCCAGCCCCCGGAAGACCTTCTGGCCGTTGATGTCGGGCGCCGGCTGTCCCCAGCCGGCGCGCTCGGCGGCGGCGTTCAGCACTGCCAGGTGCTTGGGATGTCGCGCCATCAGCTGTCGGCGCAGCGCAAGCGGGTCCTGCCGGGTGGCATGCGCCACCTCGTCGAGGAAACACTCCAGGAAGATCGCGTTCTGGTTCAGGTTCACGCCGCGCCAGAAGCCCGGTGGCACATGCGGGTTGCGCATGGCGTGGTCGATCAGCAGGTTCGGGAAGCTGTAGCCGATCATCGCCTCGCCGCCACCGGCGTTGAGGCCCTGGAAGGCCACCGGATCGCGCCCCTCTCGCACGTTCTGGGGAAAGATGCCGGCCAGGATGGACTGCCCCGACAGCCGCATGTGCAGCGCCGTGATGTTGCCCTGCGCGTCGAGGCCTGCGCTCATCTTGCACTGCATCACCGGGTGGTACTGGCCGTGCGTCATGTCCTCCTCGCGCGACCACATCAGCTTGACCGGTGTGCCCGGCATCTCGCGTGCGATGGCCACGGCCTGGCGTACCCAGTCGTGCACGGCGCCGCGGCGGCCGAATCCACCGCCCAGCGGCAGCTTGTAGACCTCGCATTGCGCCGGCGGCAGCCCGGCGGCCTCGGCGGCGGCAGCCAGCGCCGCTTCACCGTTCTGCGTGGGGGTCCAGACCTCGCAGCGCTCCGGCGTCCAGCGCACCGTGGCGTTCATGGTCTCCATCGTGGCGTGGTTCTGGTGCGGATAGCCGTAGACGGCTTCGATCCTGCGGGCCGCACCCGCCATGGCTTCCTTGAGGTTGCCGTTCTGGTTGCCCACGGCCGCCTGCTCGGCGTCCAGACCGGCCTTCATCACCTGCGCGAAGGCAGCCGACGAAGCGTTCGCATGTTCGCCTTCGTCCCACTGCACGGGCAGCGCGTCGAGGGCCTTCTTGGCCTGCCACCAGGTGTCGGCCACCACGGCCACCGCGTAGTCGCCCACGCGCACCACCTTCCTGACACCGCGACGGCTGGTCACGGCGGCGGCGTCGAAGCTCTTGACCTTGCCGCCGAACACCGGACAGGCCTTGATGGCCGCATTCAGCATGCCCGGCAGGCTCAAGTCGCTGCCGAAGACCAGTGCGCCGGTGGTCTTCTCGACCGTGTCCAGCCGCGCCAGGCGTTTGCCGACCAGCTTCCAGTCCTTCGGATCCTTCAGCGCGGGCTTCTCGGGCACCGGCAGCCTGGCTGCCGCGGCTGCCACCTTGCCGTAAGTGGTGCTGCGGCCCGACCCAGCGTGGCTGATGCGGCTGTTTTCCGCGCGGCATTCCGCCGCCGGCACCTTCCACTCTTCGGCGGCCGCCTGCACGAGCATCATGCGCGCTGCGGCACCACCTTGGCGGACGTACTCCTGCGACTCGCGGATGCCGCGGCTGCCGCCGGTGGAGAAGTTGCCCCAGATGCGTTTGCGCGCCAGGTTCTGACCCGGCGTGGGGTACTCGGTCGTGACCCGGGCCCAGTCGCACTCCAGCTCTTCGGCCACCAGCTGGGCCAGGCCGGTCAGCGTACCCTGGCCCATTTCCGAGCGCGCGATGCGGATGATCACGCGATCGTCGGGCTGCACCACCACCCAGGCGTTCACTTCGGGCATCGCGGCCTGCGCCGACGCGGCCGTCGGCACCGAGAAGCCGACCACCAGCGAGCCGGCCGCGGCGGCGCTGCCCAGGAACTCGCGGCGGGAGACGGTGGTGCTCATGTCGCGCTCCGGGTGATGTGGATGATGTCGAGACCGGCGGTCCTGGCGTCGCCGCCGGCAGCGGCCTTGATGGCGGCGCGCACCCGGTTGTAGGTGCCGCAGCGGCAGATGTTCGTCATCGCTTCGTCGATGTCGGCATCGGTGGGTCGCGGCTTGGCCTTCAGCAAGGCGGCTGCGGCCATGATCATGCCGCTCTGGCAGTAGCCGCACTGCGGCACATCCAGTGCCGCCCAGGCCTTCTGGGCCGGGTGCGACCCGTCGCGCGACAGCCCTTCGATCGTCACCACCTTCTGGCTCGGCTGCACCGCCGACACCGGCAGGGCGCAGGAGCGCACCGGCGCGCCGTCGACATGCACGGTGCAGGATCCGCACTGCGCGATGCCGCAGCCGTACTTGGTGCCCGTGAGGCCGAGTTGTTCGCGCAGCACCCACAGCAGCGGTGTGTCGCCTTCGACGTTCACCTCGCGCATCTGCCCATTGACGTTGAGTCGAGCCATCGTGTCCTCGCTTTTCCGTGATCGCGCATGATGCGTCGGAAATCTGGATCGTGTGCCCCCGGAGAATTGCCTACACCGATCGGGCCCAATGGGTTGGGGCGCCTGCCTGTGCCCTGAGCAGCCGTTTGACACCGGGGACCGATCCCGCGCATAATGCAAGGCTTCGCCGGTGCTTCCGGTCTTGAATGTGCCTTCGTAAGAACTTCCGAGCCGCGCCGGTCTGGCGCCTCGGAGCGATCAGCGGTCAGGGGCCAGTCAAGGCAGGGGTGCCGGATCCGCCCATATCGTCAGCTCAGGATGTCCTGAGGTGGCCGACGGGCCCAAGACTGACCGAGCCGATGGCCTCCCGGGGTTGTCAGCGCGGGAGAAGTTGGGGACAAACAATGATCCAAATGCAATCGCGACTCGACGTCGCCGACAACACGGGCGCGAAGTCCGTCATGTGCATCAAGGTGCTCGGCGGCTCCAAGCGCCGCTATGCGGGCATCGGCGATGTGATCAAGGTCAGCATCAAGGAAGCTGCGCCGCGGGGCCGCGTCAAGAAGGGCGAGGTCTACAACGCCGTGGTGGTTCGTACCGCCAAGGGCGTGCGCCGCCAGGACGGTTCGCTGATCAAGTTCGACGGCAATGCCGCCGTGCTGCTGAACGCCAAGCTCGAGCCCATCGGCACGCGCATCTTCGGCCCGGTCACGCGCGAGCTGCGCACCGAGCGATTCATGAAGATCGTGTCGCTGGCACCTGAAGTGCTGTGACCGGCCGCTGACTGAGGACCGACTCCATGAACAAGATTCGCAAGGGCGACCAGGTCATCGTGCTGACCGGCCGTGACAAGGGCAAGCGCGGCACCGTGAAGCAGCGCGTCGACGAGCAGTTGCTCGTCGTCGAGGGCGTCAACATGGTGAAGAAGCACGTCAAGCCCAATCCCATGAAGGGCACCACGGGTGGCGTGATCGACAAGACCATGCCCATCCAGCAGTCCAACGTGGCGATCTACAACCCCGCCACCTCCAAGGCCGACCGCGTCGGCATCAAGCTCCTGGCCGACGGCAAGAAGGTTCGCGTCTTCAAGTCCAGCGGCGAAGAGATCAAGGCTTAACGCGAGGCAAGCATGGCTCAACAACAGACAGCCGCGCAGGCGCGCCTCCAGGCGCTCTACCGCGACACCATCGCCCCCGAATTGATGAAGAAGTTCGGCTACACCTCGGTGATGCAGGTTCCGCGTCTCGAGAAGATCACCTTGAACATGGGTGTCAGCGAGGCGGTTTCCGACAAGAAGGTGATGGACAACGCCGTCGGCGATCTCACCAAGATCTCGGGCCAGAAGCCCGTTGTCACCAAGAGCAAGAAGGCCATCGCCGGCTTCAAGATCCGCGACGGCGTGCCCATCGGCTGCATGGTCACGCTGCGTGGCGTGCGCATGTACGAGTTCCTGGACCGTTTCGTCACCGTGGCGCTGCCTCGGGTGCGCGACTTCCGCGGCATCTCCGGCCGGTCCTTCGACGGCCGCGGCAACTACAACATCGGTGTCAAGGAACAGATCATCTTTCCTGAGATCGAGTACGACAAGATCGACGCGATTCGTGGCCTGAACATCAGCATCACGACCAGCGCCAAAAACGACGAAGAGTGCAAGGCCCTGCTTGCTGCCTTCCGCTTCCCGTTCAAGAACTGAGGTGACCCGTGGCAAAACTTTCCCTCAAGCAACGTGAAGCCAAGCGCGAAAAGCTGGTCGCCAAGTACGCGAAGAAGCGTGCCGAGCTGAAGTCGGTCACGGACGACGCGCAGCGCAGCGATGAAGAGCGCTACGCCGCCCGTCTGGAACTGCAGAAGCTTCCGCGCAACGCCAACCCGACGCGCCTGCGCAACCGCTGCGCGCTGACGGGCCGTGCCCGTGGCACCTTCCGCATGTTCGGCCTGGGTCGCAACAAGATCCGCGAGCTCGCCTTCAAGGGCGACATCCCCGGCATGGTCAAGGCCAGCTGGTGATTTCGGCGAAAAGATCAGGAGATTCGCAATGAGCATGAGTGATCCCATCGCCGATATGCTGACCCGCATCCGCAACGCGCAGATGGTGGAGAAGGCTGTCGTCACGATGCCCGCCTCGAAGCTGAAGTCGGCCATCGCCCAGGTCCTGAAGGACGAGGGCTACATCGACGGGTTCGTCGTCAAGACCGAGGATGGCAAGAGCCAGCTCGAGATCGCGCTGAAGTACTACGCCGGTCGCCCGGTGATCGAGCGCATCGAGCGCGTGAGCCGGCCCGGCCTGCGCATCTACAAGGGCCGCGATGCCATCCCGAGCGTGATGAACGGTCTCGGCGTGGCCATCGTCACCACGCCCAAGGGCGTGATGACCGACCGCAAGGCTCGCGCCAGCGGCGTCGGTGGCGAAGTCCTCTGCTACGTGGCCTAAGGGAGACTGCAACATGTCCCGCGTAGGAAAAATGCTGATCGCCGTCCCCAAGGGTGTGGACGTGTCGATCTCCTCCGACCAGATCACGGTCAAGGGTGCCAACGGGTCCCTGTCGCGCACGCTGAACCCGCTGGTGGCCATCAAGAACGATGCCGGCAGCCTGAGCTTCGTGCCCGCCAACGATTCGACCGAAGCCGATGCGATGAGCGGCACGATGCGCGCGCTGGTCAACAACATGGTCAACGGCGTCAGCAAGGGCTTCGAGAAGAAGCTCAACCTGGTCGGCGTGGGTTTTCGTGCCCAGGCGCAGGGTCAGAAGCTGAACCTGCAGATCGGCTTTTCGCATCCGGTGGTCAAGGACATGCCCGAGGGCGTGAAGGTGGTCACCCCGACGCAGACCGAGATCATCATCTCCGGCCCTGACCGCCAGCGCGTCGGGCAGGTGGCCGCCGAAGTGCGCGCCTTCCGCCCGCCCGAGCCGTACAAGGGCAAGGGGATCCGCTACGCCGATGAGCGCGTGGTCCTCAAAGAGACGAAGAAGAAGTAAGGAGCGACAAGATGTTGACCAAGAAGGAACAACGCCTGCGCCGCTCGCGCCAGACGCGTGCTCGCATCGCGAAGCAGAACGTCGCGCGCCTGACGGTGTTTCGCTCCAACATGCACATCTACGCCAGCGTCATCTCCGACGATGGCGCCCGGGTGCTCGCCAGCGCGTCCACGGCCGAGAAGGAAGTGCGCGAGCAACTGGCATCTTCCACTGGCGGCAACGCGGCGGCGGCGTCGATCATCGGCAAGCGAATCGCCGAGCGGGCCAAGGCAGCCGGTGTCGAGAAGGTCGCTTTCGATCGTGCAGGTTTCGCCTACCACGGCCGCGTCAAGGCGCTGGCCGAGGCAGCACGCGAAGCCGGCCTCCAGTTTTAAGCGCGCAGGCACCGAAGGATCCAAGACATGGCAAAGTTCACTCCCCGCGCCCAGACCGAAGGCAACGACGACGGGCTGAAGGAAAAGATGATCGCGGTCAACCGCGTCACCAAGGTCGTCAAGGGCGGTCGCACGCTGAGCTTCGCGGCGCTGACCGTCGTGGGCGACGGCGACGGCCGCATCGGCATGGGCAAGGGCAAGGCCAAGGAAGTGCCCGTGGCGGTTCAGAAGGCCATGGACGCCGCCCGTCGCAACATGGTCAAGGTGGCGCTGAAGAACGGCTCGATCCAGCACAACGTGCGCGGCGAGCACGGCGCGGCCAAGGTGCTGATGGCGCCGGCTCCGGCCGGTACCGGCATCATTGCGGGCGGCCCGATGCGCGCGGTGTTCGAAGTGATGGGTGTCACCGACATCGTCGCCAAGAGCCTGGGCTCGTCCAACCCCTACAACATGGTCCGTGCGACGCTCGATGCCCTGAAGGCCTCGACGACGCCTGCCGAAGTGGCGGCCAAGCGCGGCAAGTCGGTCGAAGACATCTTCAACTGACCTGGCGCTGCGGAGAATCCTCATGTCCGACAAGAAGACACTCACCGTCACGCTCGTCAAGAGCGTGGCCGGCACCCGACAGTCGCACCGTGATACGGTGCGGGGCCTGGGCCTGCGCCGCATCAACAGCCAACGCGTCCTCGAGGACACGCCGGCCGTGCGCGGCATGATCAACAAGGTTGCGTACCTCGTGAAGGTGCTGTGATGCAGATCAACACGATCAAGCCTGCCGACGGCAGCAAGAAAGAGCGCCGCCGCGTCGGGCGCGGCATCGGTTCCGGCCTGGGCAAGACCGCCGGACGGGGGCACAAGGGCCAGAAGTCGCGTGCAGGCGGCTTCCACAAGGTCGGTTTCGAAGGCGGCCAGATGCCGCTGCAGCGCCGCTTGCCCAAGCGCGGCTTCAAGTCGGCGCAGCTGAAGTACAACGGCGAAGTCACACTGGCGGACCTGCAGACGCTGGCCGTCGATGAGATCGATCTGGCTGCGCTCAAGCAGGCGGGCCTGGTGCGCTCCATCGTCAAGCACGTCAAGGTCGTCAAGTCCGGCGAACTGTCGCGCAAGGTGATGCTCAAGGGCATCGGCGCCACAGCGGGCGCCAAGGCTGCCATCGAGGCCGCCGGCGGTTCCTTGGCCGAGCAAGGCTGAGCCCGGGCACACGCACGTGGCTACTACTGCGAACCAGCTGGCCAAGAGCGGGAAGTTCGGCGACCTGCGTCGCCGCATCATCTTCCTGTTGCTCGCGCTGGTGGTCTACCGCCTGGGCGCGCACATCCCCGTGCCTGGCATTGACCCGGTGCAGCTGCAGGAGCTTTTCAAGGGGCAGTCCGGCGGCATCCTGAACCTGTTCAACATGTTCAGTGGCGGTGCCCTGTCCCGCTTCACCGTTTTCGCGCTGGGCATCATGCCCTACATCTCGGCGTCGATCATCATGCAGTTGATGACCTACGTCGTGCCGACGCTCGAGGCCCTGAAGAAGGAAGGCGAGTCCGGGCGGCGCAAGATCACGCAGTACACGCGGTACGGCACGCTGTTCCTGGCCATCTTCCAGTCCCTGGCCATCGCCCTGGGCCTGGAAGGCTCCCCTGGTCTGGTCCTTTCCCCCGGCTTCGGCTTCCGCATGACGGCGGTGGTCAGTCTGGTGGCTGGCACGATGTTCCTGATGTGGCTGGGCGAACAGATCACCGAACGGGGTCTGGGCAACGGCATCTCCATCCTGATCTTCGCCGGCATCGTCGCGGGCCTGCCCAGTGCGATTGGGGGTCTGTTCGAACTCGTCCGCACCGGTGCGATGAGCCCGATCGCCAGCATGTTCATCATCGCTCTGGTCATCGGCGTCACGTTCGTGGTGGTCTTTGTCGAGCGCGGACAGAGAAAGATCCTCGTCAACTATGCCAAGCGGCAGGTCGGCAACAAGGTCTATGGCGGCCAGTCTTCGCATCTGCCGCTGAAGCTGAACATGTCGGGCGTGATTCCGCCGATCTTCGCTTCCTCGATCATCCTGTTGCCTGCCACCATCGTCGGATGGTTCGCTGCCGGCGAAGGCATGCGCTGGTTGAGAGACCTGTCGTCTGCGCTCTCGCCCGGACAGCCCATCTACGTGATGCTGTACGCCGGCATGATCGTGTTCTTCTGCTTCTTCTACACGGCGTTGGTGTTCAACAGCCGCGAAACGGCAGACAACCTGAAGAAGAGCGGCGCCTTCATCCCGGGCATACGTCCAGGCGAGCAGACAGCCAAGCACATCGACAAGATCCTGTCTCGGCTGACCCTGGTCGGGGCGGTGTACATCACTGCGGTCTGCCTGCTGCCCGAGTTCCTGGTTCTCAAGTACAACGTTCCCTTCTACTTCGGCGGCACGTCGCTGCTGATCATCGTCGTCGTGACGATGGATTTCTGGGCCCAGGTGCAGAGTTATGTGATGAGCCAGCAGTACGAATCACTGCTGAAAAAGGCCAATTTCAAGGCAAGTTGAGATGTCGAAGGACGACGTCATCCAGATGCAGGGTGAGATTCTCGAGAACCTCCCCAACGCGACGTTTCGCGTCAAGCTTGAAAATGGTCATGTGGTACTGGGGCACATCTCGGGAAAGATGCGGATGCACTACATCCGGATCCTTCCAGGTGACAAGGTCACCGTCGAGCTGACCCCCTACGATTTGAGTCGAGCGCGGATCGTTTTCCGCGCGAAGTGAATAGGTCAAGGAGAAGACCATGAAAGTCGCCGCTTCCGTCAAGAAGATGTGCCGCAACTGCAAGATCATCCGACGCAAGGGTGTGGTTCGCGTGATCTGTACCGATCCGCGCCACAAGCAGCGCCAGGGTTGAATTCAGACGGAGCCAGGGCGTTCGTGTGCCCGGCGCCGTTGGTTCATCCGGTTTCCCTTTGAGGGCGCCAGGGCTGGACCGCACAGTTTAGGAATCAAAGGATTTATATGGCACGCATCGCAGGCATCAACATTCCGCCGCACAAGCACGCCGAGGTCGGCCTGACCGCGATCTACGGCATCGGCCGTACCACGGCGCAGAAGATCTGCACTGCCGTGGGCGTTCCCTTCTCGAAGAAGATCAAGGACCTGTCGGACACCGATCTCGAGAAGATCCGTGACGAGATCGGTCGCTTGACCATCGAGGGCGATCTGCGCCGCGAACTCTCCATCAGCATCAAGCGCCTGATGGATCTCGGCTGCTACCGTGGCTTCCGCCATCGCCGGGGCCTGCCGGTGCGGGGCCAGCGCACGCGTACCAATGCGCGTACGCGCAAGGGTCCGCGCAAGGGCGCTGCCGCGCTGAAGAAGTAAGCCGCCCGACACCATCAGAGAGCAAGACATGGCAAAAGCACCCGTCAATACCGCCGCGCGCCGCGTGAGCAAGAAGATCCGCAAGAACGTCGCGGACGGCATCGCGCACGTGCATGCCTCGTTCAACAACACCATCATCACGATCACCGATCGTCAGGGTGGGGCGCTGGCCTGGGCGTCCAGCGGCGGTCAGGGCTTCAAGGGTTCGCGCAAGTCGACACCTTTTGCCGCCCAGGTGGCTGCCGAAGTGGCTGGTCGCGCTGCCCAGGAGCAGGGCATCAAGAATCTCGACGTGCGCATCAAGGGCCCGGGCCCGGGCCGCGAGTCGTCGGTCCGTGCGCTGGCCTCGCTGGGGATCCGCATCAATTCGATCAGCGACGTCACGCCGATTCCGCACAACGGTTGCCGGCCGCAGAAGCGTCGTCGCATCTGAGCGTGTCCCGCGCATCGCAGTGCAGGCTTGCCTGCACTTGCTAGAATATTGAGTTCTCCCTGGCCGGCGCGCATCCCGTGTGCACGCCGGCTGTTTTCCTGAAGCGGGTCGCGGGCACAACGCCTGGGCCTTCCAAGACCACTGTCCGAGCGATTCCAAGAACATCCGCCGGACTTGCGCAGTGCACCTCGATCGAGGCGTCGGCTGCGTCAATTTGAAAAGAAGGACATTCCGTGGCACGTTATCTGGGCCCCAAGGCCAAGCTTTCCCGCCGTGAAGGCACCGACCTCTTCCTCAAGAGCGCCCGTCGCCCGATCGGGGACAAGGCCAAGTTCGACAGCAAGCCGGGCCAGCACGGCCGCACCAGCGGCTCACGCACCTCCGACTACGGCATCCAGCTGCGCGAGAAGCAGAAGGTCAAGCGCATGTACGGCGTGCTCGAGCGCCAGTTCCGCCGCTACTTCGCTGAAGCTGAGCGTCGGCGCGGCAATACCGGCGCCAACTTGCTGGCCCTGCTGGAATCGCGTCTGGACAACGTGGTCTACCGCATGGGCTTCGGCTCGACGCGCGCTGAGGCCCGCCAGCTCGTTTCGCACAAGGCCATCACCGTCAACGGCGCCGTGGTCAACATTCCCTCGTACATGGTCAAGGCCGGCGACACGCTGGCGATTCGCGAGAAGTCCAAGAACCAGCTTCGCGTCCAGGACGCGGTCAAGCTCGCCCAGAGCGTGGGCATGTGCGACTGGGTGCAGGTCGATGCGACCAAGCTCGAAGGCGTGTTCAAGAAGGTGCCGGACCGCGACCAGTTCGGCGCCGAGATCAAGGAAGCGCTGATCGTCGAGTTGTACTCGCGCTGACAGAACAGGATGGAGAGCGGACGGGCAGGCGCCCTGCGTGCCACCTTCCGCTCCCGGTTGTGCTTCGCGTGCCGGGTGCGAAGCGGCCACATTCAGACCCGGCGCGGTCCATCAGCCTTATCGGTGTAACGAGCCGAGGGTATTGACAGGAACTACTACTCAATGCAAACCACACTTCTCAAGCCGAAGGCCATTCAAGTCGAGCCGCTGGGCGGCCATCGTGCCAAGGCCACGCTCGAGCCCTTCGAGCGCGGCTATGGTCACACTCTGGGCAACGCGCTCCGTCGCGTGCTGCTCTCGTCGATGGTGGGCTATGCCCCGACCGAAGTGACCATTGCCGGCGTGCTCCACGAGTACTCGGCCATCGACGGCGTCCAGGAAGACGTGGTCCACATCATGCTCAACCTCAAGAGCGTGGTGTTCCGCCTGCACAACCGTGACGAGGTCACCCTCGTGCTGCGCAAGGAAGGTGAGGGCCCTGTCACCGCGGCCGACATCCAGACCCCGCACGACGTCGAGATCATCAACCCCGAGCACGTCATCGCCCACCTGTCTCAGGGCGGCAAGCTCGACATGCAGATCAAGGTCGAGAAGGGTCGCGGCTACGTCCCGGGCAACATGCGCCGTTTTGGCGACGAGCCGACCAAGTCGATCGGCCGCATCGTGCTCGATGCGTCGTTCTCGCCTGTGCGCCGCGTCAGCTACGCCGTCGAGAACGCCCGAGTGGAGCAACGCACGGACCTCGACAAGCTCGTCATGGAGATCGAGACCAACGGCGCCATCTCCCCCGAGGAAGCAATCCGCCAGTCGGCCAAGATCCTGGTCGAGCAGCTGGCAGTGTTCGCCCAGCTCGAGGACAAGGTCGGTGAGATCTTCCGCGATGGCGGCGAGTCCGTACGACCGACCACCTTCGATCCGATCCTGCTCCGCCCGGTCGACGAGCTCGAGCTCACGGTGCGTTCGGCCAACTGCCTCAAGGCCGAGAACATCTACTACATCGGTGACCTGATCCAGCGCACCGAGACCGAACTGCTGAAGACCCCGAACCTGGGTCGCAAGTCTCTCAACGAGATCAAGGAAGTGCTGGCCTCGCGCGGCCTGACCCTGGGTGCCCGTCTCGAGAACTGGCCGCCGCAGGGACTCGACAAGCGCTGATCCGAAACCATCCCTACGGCCTTCGGCCGCCCCCTGCCAGGGGGCGTCGCCAGCGTCCCGGCTCGACCGGTTCCTGGCGAAAGCTCGAAGACAGCTGCCGTGCACGCCCCGGTACCTGATACGGCCGGGGTCCGATAACGAAGCAAAGGACAACACCATGCGTCACCGTCAAGGCCTCCGCAAACTCAATCGCACCAGCTCCCATCGCCTTGCGATGCTGCGCAACATGTGCAATTCGCTGATCACTCACGAGGCGATCAAGACCACGGTGCCCAAGGCGAAGGAACTGCGGCGCGTGGTCGAGCCTCTCATCACGCTGGCCAAGGAAGCGACGCTGGCCAACCGCCGCCTCGCCTTCGACCGCACGCGCGACCGCGATGTCGTGACCAAGCTCTTCAACGAACTGGGCCCGCGCTACAAGGCGCGCCCGGGCGGTTACACGCGCATCCTGAAGATGGGTTTCCGCGTCGGTGACAACGCACCCATGGCCTTCGTCGAACTGGTGGACCGCCCGGTGGTGGAATCCAGCGGCGAAGCGCCTGGCGACAGCAGCGCAAGCTGATCCCCGCATCGCCGGCCGGCGATGCACCTTCCGGATTACCTAAGTCACGCGGCTCTGCCGCGTGAGCTGTTTATTCTTGGTCACGGCAACGGGAGTCGGTCGTGACGAGTAGCGAGCATCGCCTGAACACGGGCTGCCACGGTGGCCATCATCGGCCACGCCGTGCCGTGATGACCGCGGCATGGCTTGCGGCCGTGGCCGTGCTCGCCGGCTGTGCAGGGTCCAGCCCGCCGAAGCCGACCCGGATCGAAGGCACCATTGCCGCCTCGGCGGGTCTCAATCCCAGCGTCAACCAGCGGCCCTCCCCCCTGCTCGTGCGCATCTACGAGCTGCGCTCGCCGACAGCGTTCAACCAGGCCGACTTCATGTCGCTGTACCAGAGCGACCAGGCGACGCTGGCGGCCGACCTGGTGGTGCGCGAAGAGATCATGCTGCAGCCCGGCGAGAGCCGGCCGTTCTCGCGACAGCTCTCTCCCGATACGCGCTTCATCGGCGTGGTGGGCGCCTACCGCAACCTGGAGCGCGCGACCTGGCGGGCCGTGGTCGCGGTCAAGCCCAACCAGTCGCAGAAGATCAGCGTCAGGGCCGATGCCCTCACGTTGACCGCCACCGCGCTGCCCTGACGCGGCGCGAACTTCTCATGACCGTTCATCACCGGATCGTCTGGTCGCAGGGCATGTTCCTGCAGCCCCACCATTTCCAGCAGGAAGCGCGCTTCTTCGAGCATCTGATCAATGCACGCGTCGGTGCCGCCAGTCCGCACGGATGGGGCTTCGTCGAACTGGTGCTCGACGAGGCGCAACTGGCCACGGGCAAGATCGCGCTTTCGCGCGCGCAAGGCGTGCTGCCCGATGGTTCCACGTTCTCCATGCCCGACGGCGACCCCCTCCCTGCACCGCTGGCCGTCGGTGTGGAGGTGCATGACGAACTCATCGTCCTGGCCGCCCCACGCTCTCGCCCGGGCATCACCGAGGTCGACTTTGGCGATGGCGGCGGCGATGGCCACAGCCGCTACCGGGTGGTCGACAAGGACTTGCGCGACCAGACGCGGGCCTCCGACGACCCCGAGCCCGTGCAACTGGGCGCGTTGCGCATGAGCCTGCTGCGGCAGCGCGATGCCACCGACGCCTACGCCCCCTTGGGCATCGTGCGCGTCATCGAGCGCCGACCCGACGGTCAGGTGGTGCTCGACCGCAACTACATCGCTCCGCAGACCCGTATCGATGCCAGTGGTCAGCTCTCCTCGGCCGCCGGCCTGCTGCACGGCCTGGTGCGCCAGCGCGCCCAGGCGCTGGCCGCGGGCATGGGCCAGCTGGGCAACGGCGTGTCCGAAGTCGCCGACTTCCTCATGCTGCAAGTGCTCAACCGCGCCGAGCCGCTGCTGCACCAGTGCGCCGCGGCACCCACCGTGCACCCCTGGCCCTTCTATGCGGCCTGCCTGCAGCTCGCCGGCGAGATGGCGACCTTCGCGCGCGCGGAACGCCAGCCGCCCGAGTACCCCGCCTATCGCCACGACGCCCTGCAGCAGGTCTTCACGCCCGTGCTGCAGGACCTGCGCGAGTACCTCTCGGCGGTGATACAGCGCCATGCGATGCAGATCGACCTGACCGACCGCGGCCATGGCGTGTCCACCGCCGTGGTGGCCGACGGCGAGTTGCTGCGCAGCGCAGGCTTCGTGCTCGCGGTGCGCTCACAGATGCCGGCCGAGCAGCTTCGTCAGCGCTTCCCGGCGCAGAGCAAGGTCGGCCCGGCCGACCGCATCCGGGACCTCGTCAACCTGCAGTTGCCCGGCATCACCTTGCGCAGCCTGCCGGTCGCTCCACGCCAGCTGCCCTATCACGCGGGAAGCCACTACTTCGAGTTCGAACGCCAGGGCGAGCTCTGGAAACAGTTCGAACGCAGCGGCAATCTTGCTCTGCACGTCTCCGGCAGCTTTCCAGCGCTGGAACTCGAACTCTGGGCCGTTCGGCAGGCCTGAGATCTGATCGATGAGCCCGGAGTCACGGCCCCCCATCGACGACCCGTTCGCCACGTCGAGCGGCGAACGCAGCTTCATCAAGCCCAAGCCGGGCGGCTGGTCGAACGCGCGTGCCCATTCCGAGACGGCCACGTCGGTCAACGGTGGCGAACCGCAAGGGGTGGACCACGGCCTGAACCCGCTGCTGGCTGCAGCCAACCGCCTGCTGCTGCTGGTGCCCCAGCTTCGTCAGTCGCGCCAGGTGCAGGATCCGGCGGCGCTGCGGGCCTCGCTGGCCCAGGGCGTGCGCGACTTCGCCGCCGCGGCGCAGGAACGCGGTGTCGCGCCTGAGCGCGTGATGGCCGCCCGCTATGTGCTGTGCACGATGCTCGACGAAGCCGCGGCCGACACCCCCTGGGGCGGGTCGGGCGTGTGGGGGCGTCACAGCCTGCTGGCAGAGTTCCACAACGAGGCCTTCGGTGGCGAGAAGGTGTTCCAGTTGATGGCCCGGCTGGCCGAGAAGGCCGACGCCAACCGCGACCTGCTCGAACTGATCTACGCTGCACTGGCGCTGGGCTTCGAAGGTCGCTACCGCGTCATCGACAACGGCCGCGCCCAGCTCGAGGCCGTGCGTGCCAAGCTGGCGCAGATCATCGGCCAGCAGCGCGGGCCCTATCCGGCCGCGCTGGCCCAGCACTGGCAGGCCGAGCCGATCGCCGACCGCAAGGCCCTGACCTGGCTGCCGCTGGCCTTGGCAGGCGCGGGTGTGCTGCTGCTGCTGGCCGCCGTCTATGCCGCGTTCACCTGGTCGCTCAGCGGCCGAGCCGACCCCGTCTATGGCCAGATCCAGAGCCTGCGCCTTGCACCTCCGGTGGCGGCAGTCGCGCAACCCGCAGCGCTGCCCCGCCTGGCCGTGCTGCTGCAACCCGACATCCGCGCCAAGACCATCGAAGTGCGCGACGAGGTCGATCGCAGCGTCGTCACGGTGCGCGGCGACGGTCTGTTTGCGCCGGCCAGCAGCACGCTCGTGCCGGAGCGCGAAGCGCTGATGCAGCGCATTGCCGAGGCTCTGGTGCGCGTAGGGGGCCAGGTGCTGATCACGGGTCACACCGACAACACGCCGATGCGGTCCTTGCGCTTCCCCTCGAACTGGCACCTGTCGGAAGACCGCGCGCTGGCCGTGCGCGAGCTTTTCGTCGCCGCAGGCCTGCCGGCCGAGCGGGTGCGCGCCGAAGGCCGTGCCGATGGCGAGCCGGTGGCCGCCAACGACTCGGCCGCCAACCGCGCGCTGAACCGCCGCGTGGAAGTCACCTTGCTGACCGGCCGGCCCGACTTTCCGGCGCGTCCGGCGGCAGGGTCGAACGCCGCCAATCCGCCCGCCACCGGCCCGGCTGCGGCGCCCGCGGCCTCGCGTTGAGCGCGCCATGAGAAAGCTGCTCGGCTTCGTCTTCAACCGCTGGGTCGCTCTGATCCTGCTGCTGGCCGCCATGCTGGCCCTGGTGTGGATCGTCGGCCCGCTCGTCGCCGTGGGCGCCTGGCGGCCGCTCGAAACCGTGACTTCCCGCTGGATCACCACAGGGGTGATCGCGGTGATCACGGCGCTTTGGATGGGTCTGTCGATGTGGCGCAAGCGGCGCGGCAACGAGAAGGTCGTCGAACGCCTGGTGACGGCGTCTGCCGGCCCGGCATCGGCTGCCGAGAGCGCCGACATCGTGGCCATACGTGAACGCTTTCAGACCGCCCTGCAGACGCTTCGCAAGGCGCGCTTCGGCGCCGTGGCCGGCGGCAACTGGTGGAGCCGGCTCAACGCCAAGCTGGGCGGTCGCTACCTCTACGAACTGCCCTGGTATCTCATCATTGGTGCCCCGGGCTCGGGCAAGACGACGGCACTGCGCAATTCCGGTCTGCAGTTCCCGCTGGCGGCCATCAACGGGGAACAGGCCGTGCGCGGCGTGGGCGGCACGCGGCACTGCGACTGGTGGTTCACCGACCGGGCCGTGCTCATCGACACGGCGGGCCGCTTCGTCACGCAGGACAGCGATGCCGCCAACGACAAGGCCACCTGGAACGGCTTCCTCGGCCTGCTGAAGACCTCGCGTCCGCGTCAGCCGCTGAACGGCGTCATCGTCACCGTCTCGGTACCCGACCTGCTGGCCAAGGGCGCGGCCGACCGTGCCCGCTATGCCCAGGCCGCGCGCCAGCGCGTGCAGGAGCTGCACGAACAACTGGGCATGCGCTTCCCGATCTACCTGATGGTCACCAAGTGCGACCTGATGGCCGGTTTCGCCGACACCTTCGCCATGCTCGACAAGGACGTGCGCGCCACGCCCTGGGGCGTGACTTTCCCGCGCCAGACGCATGCCGCGTGGGCACAGAACCTCGCCCCCGAGCTCGACGCCCTGCTGCAGCGACTCAGCGACGGCCTGGTCGACCGCCTGCAGGCCGAGACCGACGTGCAACGGCGCATGCGCATCTACGGCTTCCCGAACCAGTTCGCGCAGCTGGTGGGTCCGCTGCAGGAATTCGTGCAGCAGGTGTTCTCGCCTTCGCCCTTCGAGGAAGACCCGCTGCTGCGCGGCGTCTACTTCGTCAGCGGCACGCAGGAAGGCACGCCGGTCGACCGCGTGCTGGGGGCGGTGGCGCGGCGCTTCAAGGTCGAGCAGGCCATCCTGCCGCCGCAGCAGGCCAGCGGCCGAAGCTTCTTCCTGCAGCGCCTGCTGTCCGAGGTGATCTTCCCCGAGAGCGGACTGGCCGGCACCGACCGCCGCTGGGAACGACGGCGCGGCGCGGCGGTGATCGCCGGCTACGCGGCACTGGCTGTCGTGGGCGCCGGTACCGTGGCCGCCTGGGCCATCAGCTGGAAGAACAACAGCTCCTACGTGGCGGCGGTGGCCGATCGGGTCGAGAAGGTGCGGCGCCAGGTGCAGGAAACGCCGAACCGAAGCACCTCCGACCTTCGACCGGTCCTCCCCGCCCTGGAGGCCACGCGCAGCCTGGCGGTGGCCGGCGATGCCGCCGGCAAGGTGCCCTGGTCGCTGGGCTTCGGCCTCTACCAGGGGAAGAAGCTCGACAGCGCGGCGCGTACCGCCTACGAGCGCATGCTGGTCGACGCGGTGCTGCCGCGTCTTGCCCTTCGCGTGGAAGAGCAGCTGCGCGCCGGCGATCAGCCCGAGTCGCAGTACGAGGCGCTCAAGGCCTACCTCATGATGTACGACCCGGCGCACTTCGACGCCGAAGCCTTGAAGAGCCACATCGAGGCCGATTGGGACAACCGTCTGGCGCGCGAGCTCAGCACCGAGCAGCGGGAAACCATGAGCCGGCACCTCGACGCGTTGCTGGCGCTGGGCCCGATGGTGTCGCCGCTGGAGCAGGACAAGGCCCTGATCGAGACCACACGCCTGCGCCTGGCTTCGGTGCCCTTGCCGCAGCGTGTCTACAACCGTCTGCGCCAGAGCGGCCTGGGTGGGCAGTTCCCCGAATTCACCATCGTGCGTGCTGGAGGGCCCAACGCCCAGCTCGTCTTCACTCGCGCCGGTGGACAGCCGCTGTCGCGCGGCGTGTCGGGCCTGTTCACGCACGACGGCTACCACAAGGGCTTCCAGGCCAAGGTGGGCGAGGTGACGCGGCAGCTCGCGGTCGAGCAGACCTGGGTGCTGGGCGCAGCTGCCGACCAGATGAAGGTCACCGACGAGCTGCTGGCTTCGGCCAAGCTGACCGACGACGTTCGGCGCCTCTATCTCACCGAGTACCGCGACACCTGGAAGGGCTTCATTGCAGACATCAAGCTGCAGCCGCTGACCAGCGTCGCCCAGTCGCTCGAGAAGGCGCGCTTCCTGTCCGCGCCCGACACGCCGCTGGTACCGCTGTTGCGTGCCATCTCGCGCGAGACCACGCTGCTGGAGAGTGCCGGTGTGCAGGGCAAGGTCGACAGGGGGGTGCGCGAGATCGGGCAGACCGTCGACAAGCTGCTGGGCAAGGGTGGGCTGAAGCCGTCGACCAGCGGCGCGCCCGGCGAGCGCATCGAAAGCATCGTCGACTCGGAGTTCATCAACCTGCGGCGCTTCGTCACCGCACCCGAAGGCGGCAAGGCGCCGCTGGACGGCGTGGTCGACCGCCTGCGCCAGCTGCAGGACCTGCTCAGCGCGGTCGACTCGGCCCTGAAGGGGGGCGCTGCACCGCCGCAGTCGCCACTGCCCAACCAGATCAAGGTCGAGGCCGCCAATTCACCCGAGCCGGTGCGCAGCGTGCTCGACAGCCTGGGCTCGACGAGCGCGCGCGTGGCCTTGATGCAGCTGCGCGAGAGCCTGTCGCGCGACGTGCGGGCGCAGGTCGGCGAGTTCTGCAATCAGGCGGTGACCGGCCGCTACCCGTTCGACGCCGGCTCGGCGCGCGAGGTCACCCAGGCCGACTTCGCCGCGCTGTTCGGTCCCGGCGGCAAGTTCGAACAGATGCAGAACAAGCTGGCGCCCTACATCGACACTAGCACGCGTCCCTGGAGCTTCCGTGCCGTCGAGGGCGTGCCGCTCGGTTCGGATTCGGGCACGCTGCCTCAGTTCCAGCGTGCGGCCATCATCCGCGAGACCTTCTTCGCCGGAGGCGCCACGGTGCCGACCATGGTGCTGGAGTTCAAGCCCGTCGAGATGGACACCGCGCTGCGCGAGTTCCTGCTCGATGCCGATGGCCAGACGGTGCGCTACGACCACGGCCCGCAGCTGCCCAAGGTCGTGCGCTGGCCCGGCCCGCGCGGCATCGGCGTGGTGCGGGTGTCGGCGCAGCCTGCGGGTGCCACCGGCATGGTCAACGATGGACCCTGGGCCTTGATGCGGCTGTTCGAGCGCGTGAGCCTGCAACCGGGAAGCAGCCCGGAGAAGTTCCGCGCCACCTTCGACATCGACGGACGCCGCGCCGTCTTCGACATCACCGCCAGCAGCGTGCGCAACCCACTGCGCCTGAACGAGCTGCGCAGCTTTCAATGCCCGAACGGCCTGTGATGCGGCCCCGTGTGTCCTGATGGCGCATCACGCCGCGCCGGGGTGGTTCGGCAAGCTGTCGATGCTGGGCGACTTCGCGTCGCGGCGGCTGGATCCCGCCTGGATCGAGGCCTGTGACCGCTGGTTGTCCGCCAGCATGCAGACCAGCCACCAGCAGCTCGGCCACGATTGGCTGCAGACCTACCTCTCGGCGCCGGTCTGGCGATTCGCCTGGGCGCCAGGCGTGGTCGACGGCCAGTGGTGGTTCGGCGTGCTGATGCCCAGTTGCGACAACGTGGGCCGCTACTTCCCTCTGGTGGTGGCTCAGCCGCGGCCCCATCCGCCGGTGGACCGCTTCTCGCTCGATCACCTCGAGCTGTGGTGGAGCCACGTCTCGCGCGCTGCGATGCAGACCTTGTCCGAAGATGCGCTGGTCGAGAGCTTCGAAGCCGAACTCGAGCAGGCGCCGCCCTGGCCCGGGGCCGTGCATGCACCGGAAGTGCGCGCCACCGCTGCCCCGGGGCGCGAACGTCTGAGCGTGCGCACGGGGGCCACGCTCGAGCAGTTCCTGCACGGCCTGGCGGCGACGGCGCTGCAGCAGAGGCTGGACGGTTGCAGCCTGTGGTGGCCCTTGCGCGGCCAGCAGGACGCGGCAGCGTGCTCGGTGCTGACCGGACTGCCGCCGGCGGAGTCGTTCAGCGACCTGCTGCGAGGCAGCTGGTAGCAGGTCGTCGACCCGACCCTCAGGCCGCGCCTGCCCTGAACAGCCGCGGCATCGTGTCGTCCTCTCCCGGCTGCGTCACGTCGCCGGGGTCACCCACCCACACCGCCACGGCGCTGAAGTTGTCCTGCCGCGGCAGCGCACGCGCCTCGATGCGGGCACGCATGTCGGACAGCCAGTCTTCCGGCGTCAGCGCACTGGACAGGCTGTCGATCAGCGCTGCCTCGTCGATCGGCTCCCACCAGCCATCGCTGCACAGGAGGAAGGCGTCACCTTCCAGCACTTCGACAGGTCGCACCACGGTGTGCGGCTCGATATCGCCTTCGATGCCCAGCGCGGCGACAAGCTGGTTCTTCTGGGGATGGTGGCGCGCCACCTCGGCGCTGATCAGCCCGGACTGCACCATGCGTTGCACCACGCTGTCGTCCGACGTGATGACGTCCGTTCGGCGGTGTCGGATGCGGTACAGGCGCGAGTCACCGACGTGGCTCCACAAGGCGTGGCCTGCGCTGGCGTCGATCCACAGCGCCACCAGCGTGCTGTGCATTCGCGCTTCGGCCGGGCCTGTCTCCTGGTGCGCCTGGACCACGCGGTGGGCCTGTCGCACCATGGCGGTCAGGCTGGCCGGGTTGAAGTCGAGCCCGCCTCCGGTCATCAGTCGTTCGATGCATTCGACCGCACGGCGTGCCGCCTCCGCGCCGCGGCGGTGGCCGCCCGCGCCGTCGGCCAGCACGGCGTAGCGGCCGTGCTGCCCGGCGCCGAAGCGCAGGTCGTCCTCGTTGTGGCTGCGGGAGCCGGTGAGGCTGCAGCTGGCGATGCGCACGTCTCTCATCGCCGCGCCTTGTCGGCCTTCAGTCGTTCGATCTGCTGCTCGTAGGCCGCCAGGAAGGCCTTGCCGAACAGGTTGTGGAAGTCTTCCTGGGCCTCCTCGCGGATGGCGCTGTGGTGCTGCAGGTAAAGGTCCCACAGGCGCGCCCGGCGGTTCATCGGCAGCAGGCTGTCAAGCATCGATCCACCCGCAAGCTTGGCTTCCAGTTCGGCCGGGTCGAAGCGGCCCAGCATGCCTTCGATGGCGGCGCGCATGCCGGCCACGGTGCCGATCGAGTGACCGACGAGGTCGTGCATCGCGTCGTCCATCGCCGCCGGTCCGTCGAGGAAGCCGCGCATCGGCGGCTGCACCAGCTGCTCGATGCCCGAGCCGGCGTCGGGCGAGAACTTCAGCGGGTTGTTGCTGCGCTGCTGGATCATCGTCACGGCAGCGCGCAGCTCATGCTTGGTGCTGGCACGCACGGCCATCAGCTGCAGCGTGCCTTCGACCGCGCTGCGCATGATCATGCCGATCTGGCGCATGCGTTCCGGGCCGGCCCCTGCCGGCAGCGGCAACTGCACTCCGGCACCGTCACAGAAGGCCGCCCACAAGGCCTCGGCGTCTTGCGATGAGGCGGAGGCGCTGGGGGCCGCACTGGGGGCTGTGGCGCGAGCCGGTACCGACGCCAGCCCGCCGGGCTGCGGTCTCGGCGCCGTCTGCGGCGGCCGGACGGTCGGCGCGGACGCTGGTGGCGCCGGTGGCAGCGCGTCCAGCATCACCGGCGGGGCCGGCCGGGGCGGTGCCTGCGGCGAAGGCACCTTCGATGTCGCTGGCGTCACGACCTTGGGAGGCTGGTAGGCGGCGTTGAGCGCCGGCAGGTGATCGGGCTGGACCGGCTCGGCAGAAGGCGCCGGGGGTGCGTCGCCGAACAGGGCCAGCGGATCGGTCGACAGGCCCGTGGCGCCCGGTCGGGGTGATGGACCCAGATCGGCCATGAAGTCAGCCAGCGGATCGCGCGTGGCGTTGCCCTTGTCGCCGCCCGCATCGGCAAGACCGAAAGCCTGATCGATCGACGGCACGGCGGTCGACGGCATCAGGTCTGCAAAGGGGTCGACCGGTGTCGCAGGGGCCAACGGCGGGCTGGCGGGCGCCGGCGCGCCGAAGGGGTCGAAGTCGTCGGGCAGCCGATGGGGCGCCGCCGGGGCCGGCGTGGCGAAGGCCGCCGAACGTGGGTCCACCCCCGAGGGCGTTGGCAGGAACCCGGGCAGCGGCGCAGCGGGGCGCGGCCGAGGCGCGGGCGAAGCGAACACCGAGGCGGGAGCGGATGACGGCGAGGGCCCGAGCAGATCGGCGAAGGGGTCGCTGGCCGGACCCGGCGAGGGCCCGAGCAGGTCGGCGAACGGGTTGTCGTTCGACAGCCCGGATACGGGTGCTGCCGGCATCGGCCTGGGCGCCGTTGCCGGTGCCGGCGGGGCTGCGGGGGTGATCTGCGCCGGCGGACGTGGCACCGGAGCCGGGGCCGACATGGCGGCCAGGCGCGAAGCCCTCAGCCTGGTGCTGAGCGTGCTGTCGTCGTCGGGGCCTTCGGCTTCGTCTCGACACTCCACCTTGAGCAGGTAGCCGCCGATGCGGATCTGGTCGCCATGCTGCAGCATCGCCGTCTCACCGCTGGACAGCGCACGCCCGCCGACCTGGATCGGGTTGGCCACGCCGACGTTGCGGATGAGATAGCCGCCGCCGGTGGCCACCACCTCGGCCTGCAGCCGTGAGATGAATCGTTCGGGATCGGGCAGCGCCAGCGTGTTGTGGTCGGCGCGGCCGATCGAGCCGCCGCTGCCGTCGAAGCGGGCCGTGATCGGCTGCGTCAGCGGCTTGTCGTTCAGCGAGACGGCCAGCAGGGTCAGGATCATGGGTCCACGCGTCGAGCTTGGGTTCCGGGGTGGGCGGCCCGATGCCGGCCCTTCTTCGGTTGAGCGTACAAGTGTCCCGACGTTACTGCCGGGCCCGCGGTCGGCAACCAACCAAAGTCATCCTGCCCGGCCTCATCCCGCATTGTTGAGCCACCAGCCGACGGCACCGAAGATCGCGGCCATCAGCGCCCAGGTCTGCGCCGCGCCGCGCCATTGCCGGGTGCGGTTCCACCGCCAGGCGGCAGCGATCGCAAAGCCGACGGCAAGCAAGGGGAACAGCCAGCGCGGGTCCATCGACGTGCGCCCTTCAGCGTCAGACCGGTGCCCCGGCCAGCACCCGCCGCTGGCGCGCGGTGGGTGCGGCCACCTGGAACAGCTTGCGGCCGGGTTGGCCCAGGCTCAGCAACAGCGCCGCGTGCGCGCGCTGGCGTTGTGTGCCCTCCGCCAGCACCTGCTGCGCTGATGCCGCATCCCATGGCCGACCCATGAACAGGCGACCGCCGCCAGCGGCGGTCAGCAGCGCAGCCTGCTGTGCCTGCCACCAGCGCTGTACGCGTGCCGGGTCGGGCCAGGGCAGGCTGTCGTCCTCGTCCATCGCCACCTCGTCGACGCCAGCGTCGGCGTCGGGTTGCTCGGGCAGGGGCGGCGCGTCCAGCGTTTCCAGGTCGAGTCGAGCGAGGTCGGCGCCGGTGATCCAGCTGAAGGCTTCTCCGGCCAGACGCGCCGTCGAGGGCTCGGCCATGCGTTCGATGAGCCAGGGCACGAATCGCAGATGACCGAGCAGGGCCAGCGCCCGCAGCAGGCGGCGCTGGGCGGACAGGTCGGCTCCCGGCTGGCGGGCCCCGCTCGACAGGTGGCGTGCGAAATCGCCGGCCTGCTCGGGCGTGCTGGCAGCCATCAACAGGCCGAGGGCGCGCATGGCCAGGGGCGTGGCCTGCTGGGCAGCCACCTCCAGCACCTTCGGCGCATTGCGGCGCTCGCCGAGCAGGGCTGCCGCCCAGGCCGACCAGAAGACCACGTCGGGCGACTCGTCGCCGATGGCCTGCGTGAGGGTGGGCAGCAGATCGATGCGGCCGAGTTCGCCGGCCGCCCGTGCCGCGGCGGCGCGCAGGGCCGGTGCCTTGTCGGCCAACGCCTGCGCCAGCAGGGCGCCGGGGTCCGCATGGTGCAGGCGACAGGCCGCCAGGCCCAGTTCGCGCACATGTTCGGCAGGCGATGACAGCAGGCGGCGCACCACACCTTGCAGCGTCCGGGCCGGCACCCAGCCCAAGGCCGATACCAGGCCGCGGCGCGCCTCGGGCAGTTCGGTGCACAAGGCCATCAGGCGATCGAGCAAGGCCTCGTCGCGATCCTCGAGGGCCCGAACGCCCAGCGCAAAGACCTGTCCGGCGCCCGGACTGGCCAGTTCGGCCAGCGCCAGCGCTTTGCCGGCCTCGCCGGCCACGGACAGGCCGTCCAGGTGCGCGGCGATCCGCTCGTCCAGTCGACCCAACTGCAACAGGCCGACATGCGGCGCCCGCACCAGCACGGTTCGCACGTGGCGCAGCGATGCGATGTCCTCGACGTGTTGCTGCACAACAACAGGCACGATGGGGCGCTGCGGCAAGAGGGAGCGGGCGGGACTGGCAAGCATGACGCGTTGTCCTCGTGCACTTCAGGTGGGCTCGACATGATGGCCGGGTGGACGCCGCGCGCACACGTCCAAAGTCACTCGCCTCGGTCCGTCAAGGGAAACGGCAGCGCCTCGCAAGGCGCACAATCCGCCGTGTGGACATGAAGAACAGCTTCCCTGGGCCCCACGGGCAACGCCTGCTTCCCCTCTTCCTGGCGGTGCTTCTGGCCTCCTGTGCCGCGCCGCCGCCGGTGGCGCCACCGCCCCCGGTGGCAGCCCCGGCCCCGAGCGCCCCGGTGGCACCGCCGCCCGAGCCTGAGCCGCCAGCCCCCGAGGCGCCGGTGCTGAGCGGCCCGCAGGCCATCCAGCGCGCCGTGGTCACGGCCATCGAACAGCTCGAGAACGGCCAGGAAGAGGCCGCGCTGGCCGAACTCGAGCGGGTCCTGCAGGCCGACCCCAATCAGCGGCTGGCCCTGAGCCTGATGCGGCAGATCAAGGAAGACCCGGTAAGCATGCTCGGCCGCGAGTCGTTCCCTTACCGCGTGCAGGCGGGGGAGTCGTTGTCGTCCATCGCTGGCCGTTACCTCAAGGACGTCTATCTCTTCTATGCCCTGGCGCGCTACAACGGCATCAAGGTACCGCGCCAGCTTGCAGGCGGACAGACCATCAGGGTGCCCGGCAAGGCGCCCGCCCCTGGCGCCGCTGCGCCAGCCGTTTCGGGCCCCGCTCCAGCCGTGGCCCCGCCGGCTGCCCCCGCAGCGCCTGCTCCCGCTCCGCCTCAGCCGGCAACGCCGCCACCGCCGGCGCCCGTCGCAGCGCCACCTGCTCCAGCAGCGGCACCCGCTTCACCGACCGAAACCAGGGCGGCGCTGGTGGCACGTCACCAGCGTGAGGCACGGGCTGCGTTTGCCAAGCAGGACCTGGAAGGGGCGATACGCTCCTGGGACAGGGTCCTGGAACTCGACCCGGACAACCGAAACGCGCAACTGGAACGCCAACGCGCCAAGGATCTCTGCAAGAGGCTCAACGACCTGACGAAGGGCCCGCCGAAGGCCTGCTGAGGGCCGTCGGCTTGGCAGCCGGTGTCGGCCCCGATGCGGTGCCGGCGTTGCCCGCCGTCCCGGCCGTACCCGAAGCCAGCAGCGCACGCAGCTTGACCGTGGCAGCCGCGTGGCCGGGCACGGCGCGCAGGCTTTGCCGCAGGGCCCGGATGGCTGCTGCCTTGTCGCTGGAGGCGAGCCTGTCGGCCTGCCTCACGTACAGATCTGCGAGCATCGCGCGTGCTGCTGCATCGATGCGCTGCCCCCCCTGGCCCGGCTGCAGCAGTGCGATGGCAGCGTCGATCTCGCCTTGTCCGGCGAGCAGGGTGGCGTGCTCGAGATCCGTCCGGGTGCCGGCGGCGCGGCCGTCGCGCAATGGGGCGGATCTCGCCGGGGCACCTGGGCCGGGAACCATGGACCGCGCGAAGGGGCCTACAGCCTGCCGGCGCGAGCGCTCGCGCTCCATGGACCTCAGTGCATCGGCCGCCTCGGCATGGCCTGGCCTGAGGGCCAGCACCTCCAGGTACAGCCGCGTGGCCTGTTCCATGTCACCCCGCGATCGTGCCTGCGCGGCGCGAGGCAGGCGTTCGGCCACGGCGGCCTGGGCGGCGGTCTCGGCCTTCAGCCGGCCCGCGCCGGCCGCGGCATCGTCGGGCTTGAGCGCCAGCACGACATCCCAGGCCCAGATCGCTTCGTTCCAGCGGCCCTTGGCCGCAGCGATCTCGGCGGCCGTGCGATGGTTCTGCTCGAGCAGTTCGATCGCCGTCACGCTGCGCGGCGGAGGCGGGGACTCGGGACCGCGCGATTCCTGGCGCGGAGGCGGCGGCTCAGCGCGCTGCGAAGGCGGGGCCGGCGGCGTCGCGCAGGCCGCCAGCAGCACCAGCAGTGCAGCCACGCCGAAGCTGGCGCAGCGCTGCAGAACCGGGCTTGCGGCGTCCTGCAGTCGCATCGCCGCGCTCAGCACGCCGGCCGACCGGCGCTTCGACAACGGGCGACTCATGGCCGCACCAGGGGACGCTGCACTTGGAGCCGGGCCTGGAAGTCGGCCATGTCGTGGTCGCCGAAGATCATGGTCCGGCGCAGCAGCATCGGTGCGGCGTAG
The DNA here is from genome assembly GCA_022843905.1 of Rubrivivax sp. Lineage (GTDB taxonomy): Bacteria > Pseudomonadota > Gammaproteobacteria > Burkholderiales > Burkholderiaceae_C > Rubrivivax. The sequence continues at coordinate 57,702 of JALHMT010000003.1, read as the reverse complement.
AACGGGTTGCCCCCGGCGGCCACCGTGACACCCAGCTCGTAGGGCACGCGCTGCATGGCCTCGAGCACGACCTCGTTCGCGCTGCCGAAGGGGTAGGCGAAGTGGCGCACGCGCACCCCCGCGTCGGACAGCCTGCGCTCCAGCACGGCGCGCGGCGCCCGCAACTCGAGGTCGATGTTGTTGCGATAGGACTCGTCGGTCTCGGACGGTTGGCGCTCGGCCATGTTGCGGTGGGTCTTCGAGTGAGCCTGCAGGTCGACCAGGCCCGACCGGGCCATCTCTTCGAGCTGCGCCCAGGACAGCGCGTCGCGTGCACCGATGAAGTCGGAATACACGAAGAGCGTGGCCGGGAAGCCGTACTTCTTCAGCAGCGGGAAGGCGTGGCGGTGCACCGACTCGTAGCCGTCGTCGATGGTGATCACCACCGACTTGGCCGGCAGTGCCTTCTCACCGGCCAGGAAGCTGCGAAGGTCGTCCAGGCGCACCACGTTGTAGCCGTTGCGCGCCAGGTGCTCGAGCTGCGCCTCGAACCTGGCGGGTGACACGACCATCTTCGAGGTGCCGCTGCCGAAGCGGTGGTAGCAGAGCACCGGCACGGTCTGCACCGCATCGCTGGTGACGCCCAGCAGATGACGCGGCGCCAGCGGGACGATCAGCGGCTGGCCGGACGCCGGTTCCCCGCGGAGGGCGTTGGCCTCGCCGATCTGCCAGGCGAGGTCGCCGTTGCCCAGGAAACGCGCCGCCACGCCGCGCAGCGTGTCGCCGGCGCGCGGCAGGTAGACCAGCAGCCTGTCGTTTCGCCCGACGAGCTCGCCCGAGGCCTCGGGGAAGCTTGCGGCGACCTCTCGTGCAGGGGCTGCGGCTGGCGCCGCCACAGTGGTCGGGGCCGCTGCCGTCGGCCCCGTCGAGCCGCCGGGCTCGGCGGCGGGGGGCGCAGTGGTGCAGGCCGCCAGAACAAACAGGGCCACGGAGGCCGTGGCAAGCCGGTACGGCCACCGCAGCAGGAGCGTGGAAGCAGCAATGTCGGGCCCGTCGGCCGCTGGCGTGTCGGTCATGCCGCACTCAGGCCTTGGGAGGGAGAGTGTCCGTGGAGCCGCGTTTCTGCAGAGCATCGGCCATGGAGTCGAACGCATCGAACAACTCGCCGAATTCGTCGCGCCGCTGCTCTCGGATGCGGTGATCGAGCCTGCCCTTGGCCAGCTCGGCCATGGAGTCGCAGACCAGCCTGATCGGCTGGGCAAACCAGTTGGCCACGAAGTACATCGCCACTGCCACCGCCAGCACGGTGACCACGGCCAGCACGATCATCAGCGTGATCGACAGTCGTGCCACCTGGGTCAGCGGCTTTTCCGGAATGCCCAGCGCCACGCGCCCGACCTGCTTGTCCTGGAACAGCACGGGCGCTTCGAATCCGAGCACCGACTCCCCGCCGGCGCTGTAGCGCACGGCCGCCGTGCCGCCGACCTTGCCCAGCGACTCGGTGCCGGCCGGCTTGTAGGGCTGGCCGGCCAGACCGGGCTGGCTGGACACGCGCACCGTACCGGCCAGGTCGATCACGGTGATGCGCTCGAAGTTGCGCGTCTTCATGATCTCCTGGACCGAGACATCGACGGCGTCCCAGTCCTCGCCCAGCACCTGGGCCGCGTTCTGCGCAGCAATGAAGCGTGCCAGCGATGCCCCGTAGTCACTGACCTGGTCCATCATTGCCGCGTACTGCTTCTGCGTGATGATGGCCGTGGTGGAGCCCATCACCACCGCGACGATGAGCGCCATCATCAGCGCCCACTTCACACGCAGCGGCACGATGCGCGGCTTGTTCTGCTCGCGCGCCTGCTCGTCGAGCTGAAGCAACACCTTCTTCAGTGCTTCGGTGAGCTCGGCCCCGCTCTGATAGCGCTGCTCGGGCTTCTTGGCCAGGCAGCGCTCGACGACGCGGCGCAGCGCTGCCGGTACGTCGGGCCGTTTGGCATTCAGTGGCGGCGGTTCATCGTTGACGATCTTGGTGGCGATGGCCACCAGGCTGTCGCCGCGGAACGGGCGCTCGCCCGAGAGCATCTGGTACAGCACGATGCCGGCGGCGAAGAGATCGCTGCGGCCGTCGATCTTCTCGCCGCGCGCCTGCTCGGGCGACATGTACTGCGGTGTGCCCAGCACCGCACCCACCTGGGTGTGCGACGAGCCGCCATCGTCCATGTGGGCGATGCCGAAGTCGGTGACCTTGATGGTCTGCCCGTCCTTCAGGAACATGATGTTGCCGGGCTTGATGTCGCGGTGCACGATGCCGCGCACATGAGCGTACTCGAGCGCACGCGCCAGCTGCATGCCGATCACGACGACGTCCCGGATGGGCAGCATGCGCGTCTTCTCGAGCGTCTCGGACAGGGGTGCGCCTTCCAGCAGCTCCATGGCCATGTAGGGCCGGCCCTCGATCTCGCCCACGTCGTAGACGACCACGATGTTGGGATGCGACAGGCCGCCTGCGGCGCGCGCTTCGCGCAGGAAGCGGTCACGGCATTCGTCGTCCTCGGCCAGCGAGGCGTGCAGGAACTTGATGGCGACGTCGCGGTTGATCGACGGATCGTGCGCGCGGTAGACGGTGGCCATGCCACCGCGTCCCAGGCGGCCCTGGATCTGGTATCGGCCCACCTGACGCATCGGCGCGTCGGAAGCCGACTGGCCGGTGGGCAGGGTGCCGGCCTCGCGGCCGGCGCGACCGGGCAGCGTGCCGGCGTTGGGACGCGGCTCGGACACCGTTGCGGACACCAGCGTGGGCGTGGTGGCCGGGTTCAGCTCGATGGCCGTGCGTTCTTCGCCGCGCAGGATCTGCGTGGCGTCGTAGTTGCCGGCCTGGTAGGGGCGCGGCGGTGTACTGGCCACCAGGGTGGCCTCTTCGGCCAGCGTCATGGCCGTCGGCACCGGCGGAGCGGGCGGGGGCGGTGGCGCCGACATGTGCTCGGTGAAGACCAGCGGCACGGGCGGCTCGTCGGGCGCAGCGATCACGCCCATCGGCTGGATGGCCAGCGTTTGCGGTGCATCGATCGGCGGCACCGGCGGCAGCTTCGGCAAGGGGGCGATCAGCGTGGCTTCGCTGCCGTCGGCCGAAGGCGGCAGCGAGGCGGGGTCTGCGCGCAGCCACTTCGGGATCGGCGCCATCTGGGTGGCTTCGCTGTCCGGCACCACGGGTTGGGCGTCTGCGCCGGGGGCCTGGACAGCCGGATCGGACGGAGCCGGGTCTGGCGGCGGCGAGGCGGAAGACGGGGTCGACATGGCGAAATTGACAGCGGCAGTGGTCATCGGATCATCGCCCGAACGAGCCGTTCGGTCCATTGCGTGGGCGCGACAGGCACCACGAAGAGCGCGCAGCCTTGCGCGTTGCGCCCGGAAAAGTGGCAGGGGCGCGCAGTCTTCGGGCTTACCCGGGGGTCAATGCGGCAGGCCGGCACGGGAGAGCGCCACCATCTGCCGGGCCATGTCGGACTGGGCTTCCTTGAACACCGACAACAGGCTGCTCTCGCCCGGGCCGGCCAGCCCGGACACGAGCAGGCCAGCGAAGCACAGGGCGAGGATCACGCTGAAGAGACGCGCGCTGGAGGAAGTGTGCATGTCGGGCTCCTGGTTGCTTCGGTGCCGGCTCGGGATGAGTCGCGGCGTGAAGTGACTGTAGGAAAGCGCCTGCGCCGCGACGATGCAGGATTGCAGCGTGCCGACATGACCTATTCACAAGCGGCTCGGGCGGCCACGAAGGAGCGCGTCCGGCCGGCGTGCTCGTCGGGGCCGGGCCGCGGGCGCGGGCCCGTTCGTTCAGGCGTTGAAGCTCAGCGCCAGTCCCGGCACTGGCCAGTCGTCGATGGCGATCAGCCGGCCACTGCCCGACAGCGTGACGAACAGCGTGCGCCGGTCCGGCCCGCCGAAGCACAGGTTGGTGACGTAGCGGTCGGGCAGCGGTACATGGCTGACGAGGCTGCCATCGGGCGAGACCACCGTGATGCCGCCGTGCAGCAGCGTGGCCACCAGCACGTTGCCGAGCGCGTCCACGGCCATCGAGTCGAAGCGCTGGTAGTGGCCGCCCGGCGCCGCCAGCACCTGCCGCGCGCCCTGCGGCGACGGCCAGGGCAGCTTGTTCACGGTGCCCGGCCCGGTGACGTCGAAGGCCCACAGGCGAGCGCCCTCGGTCTCGGCGTAGTAGAGGGTCTGGCCGTCGGGCGACAGCGCGATGCCGTTGGGCGTCATGGCCGGGTGGGCCACGACGCTGGCCGCGCGGCCGTCGGGCCGCGCATGGAAGATGCCGCCGCGGTCGAGATCGTTCTCACGCACCTTGCCCAGATCCGTGAACCAGAAGCCGCCGTCGGCCGCGAAAACGAGGTCGTTGGGTCCGCGCAGGGGAACGCCGCCGACGGTGTCGTACAGGCGCTCGAAACGGCCGGTGTTCAGGTCGACGCGTTCGATGCGGCCGCCCGAGTAGTCATCGGGTTGGCCGATGGGTCGCAGACAGCCGCCGGGCTGGTCGGTCCATCGGAAGCCGCCGTTGTTGCAGACATAGACCGCACCGTCCGGGCCGATGGCTGCGCCGTTGGGGCCGCCGCCGAGCTGCGCCACCACCTGCACGCGGCCGTCGGGCGTGACGCGGCTCAGCGTGCCGCGCGCGATCTCCACCAGCAGCACCGAGCCGTCGGCCAGGGCCACCGGGCCCTCGGGGAACAACAGGCCGCTGGCCACTTCACGGATCTTCATCGGGATGCTCCTGAACTCGGGTGATCGTCGCCGGCGCGACGCGGGGGCGCCACGCGGGCACCGAGAATCGGCGCGATGCAGCCTGGCGGACATTGGGAGTTTCCACCCGTGGGCTGCCGGTTCGGTTCGCTGCAAGCTCACACTTCCTTGCCTGATCGACGCCCATGACGAACCCACCGAAGAAGCTCCTCGTCGCCAACCGCGGCGAGGTCGCCGTACGCATCGCGCGTGCCGCGCGCGAGAGCGGTTGGCGCAGCGTGGCGGTGTTTTCCGTCGACGATGCGGCTGCCTTGCACACCCGGCTGGCTGACGAAGCGCTGCCCTTGCCCGGCAACGGGCCCCGCGCCTACCTGGACATCGATGCGGTGATCTCCGCAGCCCGCGAGGCCGGCTGCGACGCGCTGCATCCCGGCTATGGTTTCCTGGCCGAGAACGGCGGCCTGGCGCGGCGCTGCGAATCGGAAGGCCTGCGCTTCGTGGGACCTTCACCGCGTGTCCTGGACCTGTTCGGCGACAAGGCAAGCGCACGCGACCTGGCGCGCCAGTGCGGCGTGCCCCTGATCGACGGCAGTGCGGCGGCGGTGACGGCGGCGCAGGCCCATGCCTTCTTCAGCAGCTTGCCGCCCGGTGCCGCGATGATGATCAAGGCGGTGGCCGGCGGCGGTGGGCGTGGCATGCGCGAAGTGTTCTCGGCAGCCGAGATCGATGCGGCGCACGCACGCTGCGCGGCCGAGTCGCGCGCAGCCTTCGGCAGCGATGCCGTCTATGTGGAGCGACTGATCGTCGATGCGCGCCACATCGAGGTGCAGCTGGCGGGTGACCGCCACGGCGGCCTGGTGCACCTGGGCGAGCGCGAGTGCAGCATTCAGCGGCGGCACCAGAAGCTGATCGAGATCGCGCCCAGCCCGTCGCTGTCGCAGCCGCTGCGCCAGCGCATCGTCGACGCCGCGCTGGCGCTGGGCCGCGCGGCGAAGCTGGACAACCTGTGCACGATGGAGTTCCTGATCGATGCCGGTGCGCCCGACGAAGCGCACGCCTTCGCCTTCATCGAAGCCAATCCGCGGCTGCAGGTGGAACACACGGTGACCGAGATGGTGCTGGGCATCGACCTCGTGCAGCTGCAACTGGCGCTGGCGTCGGGCGCGACCTTGGCCGAACTGGACCTTGCCGATCCGCGCATCGCGCAGCCTCGGGGCCGTGCGATGCAACTGCGCATCAACGCCGAGACGCTCGATGCCACGGGGCATGCCCAGGCCCACGGCGGCGTGATGGCTCGCTTCGAGCCCCCCGTCGGACCCGGCGTGCGCGTGGACAGCGGCGTGGGCTCGGGCGACGTCGTGAGCACGGCTTTCGACAGCCTGGTGGCCAAGCTCGTCGTGCATTCGCCGTCCTTGCGCTTCGTCGATCTGGTGGCCAAGGCCCGGCGTGCGCTGGACGACTTCCGCATCGACGGCGTGGCCACCAACCTTCCCCTGCTGCGTGCACTGCTGACGCACCCGGACCTGTCGAGCGACCGCATCAACACCCGATTCATCGACGATCGTCTGGCCGTCCTGGCGCTGCCAGCCGCGGCCGTGCCCGCAGCGATCGAAGCCCCTGCAGGTCGGGTGGCCGTGACTGCACCACTGCAGGGTACGGTGGCCGCACTGCACCTGATCGTCGGCCAGGGCGTGCAGGAAGGCAGCGAAGTGGCCGTGCTCGAAGCGATGAAGATGCAGCATCCCGTCACTGCGCCGTGCAGCGGCATCGTGCGCGAGGTGCTGGCAGAAGTCGGTCGCACGCTCGACGCGGGTGCGGTGGTGGCGCTCATCGAGCCTTCGGAGGGCGAGGCCGCCCAGGCGATTTCGGCGCAGGCCATGGACCCCGCCCACATCCGCCCCGACCTGGCCGAGGTGATGCAGCGGCACGCCTTCACGCAGGACGCGTACCGAAGCGCCGCCGTGGCGCGCCGCCATGCCACCGGCCAGCGCACCGCGCGCGAGAACGTGGCCCACCTCTTCGACGCTGGCAGCTTCGTCGAGTACGGCGCGCTGGCCGTAGCGGCGCAGCGCGGCCGCCGCACGCTGGCCGACCTGATCGAGAACACGCCGGCCGACGGCGTGGTGGCGGGCATCGGCACGGTCAATGCCGCGCTCGTCGGCGCCGAACGCGCGCGCTGCATGGGCGTGGTCTACGACTACACGGTGCTGGCCGGCACGCAGGGCCACATGAACCACAAGAAGCAGGACCGCATGTTCGGCCTGGCCGCCAGGCTGAAGCTGCCGGTGGTGTTGTACGCCGAAGGCGGAGGCGGGCGGCCTGGGGACACCGACCGCCTGGGCCTGACCGGGCTGGACGCACCGACCTTCGCGCAGTTCGCGCGGCTGTCGGGCCAGGTGCCGCTGGTGGGCGTGGTCTCGGGCCGCTGCTTCGCCGGCAACGCCGCCTTGCTGGGCTGCTGCGACGTCATCATCGCCACGCGTGACGCCTCCATCGGCATGGGCGGCCCGGCGATGATCGAAGGCGGCGGGCTGGGCGTGGTGAAGCCCGAGGACGTCGGCCCCGCGCCCATGCACGCGGCCAGCGGCGTGGTCGACGTGCTGGTGGGCGACGAGGCGCAGGCCACCGACGTGGCGCGAAGGTACCTGTCGTACTTCCAGGGTCCCGTGAGCGAGTGGCAGTGCGCCGACCAGCGGCTGCTGCGCCAGGCCATCCCCGAGAACCGCAAGCGCGCCTACGACATGCGTGCGGTGATCGACACCCTGGCCGACACCGGCACGGTGCTGGAACTGCGGCGCGGCTGGGCCGCCGGCATGATCACGGCGCTGGTGCGCATCGAGGGGCAGCCGCTGGGGCTGATCGCCAACAACCCGGCGCACCTGGGCGGCGCCATCGATGCGCCGGCCTGTGACAAGGCCGCACGCTTCATGCGCCTGTGCAATGCCTTCGGCCTGCCCATCCTGAGCCTGTGCGACACGCCGGGCTTCATGGTCGGCCCCGAAGCCGAGAAGACCGGCCTGGTGCGCCACACCAGCAGCCTGTTCCTGGCCGGCGCTGCACTGAAGGTGCCGCTGTTCACGGTGGTGCTGCGCAAGGCCTACGGCCTGGGCGCCATGGCCATGGCCGGCGGCAGCTTCCACGAACCCCAGTTCACCATCGCCTGGCCCACCGGCGAGTTCGGCGGCATGGGGCTGGAAGGTTATGCGCGGCTGGGGTTCAGGAAGGAGATGGAGGCGATTGCCGACCCGGCGGAGCGCCAGGCCTGGTTCGAGGCCAAGGTGGCGAGCTTGTACGAGGAGGGCAAGGCGCTGTCGATTGCGTCGGTGCTGGAGATCGACGGGGTGATCGATCCGGCGCGGACGCGTGGGTGGGTGGTGGCGGGGATGGTCATCGGGGTGGACGCTGCGAAAGATCCATGAAATTCGAAACTCATGCTTTGTGCCGCGCCCGCGCTGCTGCGCTTCTGGCGCATGCTGGCCCATGTGCATGGCAACGTCTGGTCGGCGGCCGATCCGGCCCGATCGCTGGGTGTTTCGGAGCCGACGGTGCGCCGCTACCTCGACGTGCTGACGCACAACCTGATGGTGCGCCAACTGCCGCCCTGGCACGCCAATCTGGCCAAGCGGCAGGTCAGGGCACCCAAGGTCTACTTCCGCGACAGCGGGCTGTTGCATGCGTTGCTGGACGTCCCCACGCTGCCGGCGCTGCTGGCGCACCCGCGCAGCGGAGCCAGCTGGGAGGGTTTCGCGCTGGAACAGGTGCTGCGCATTGCCCAGCCCGACGAGGCCTACTTCTGGGCAACGCACGAGGGAGCGGAACTGGACCTGCTGATGCTGCACGGTGGGCGACGCATCGGGGTGGAGTTCAAGCCTGCAACCGTTCACCGTACCGCGCCGCACGCCGTTGCCAGGCAGGAGGCGCATCGCCCGGCCTGGGGAGCGCGCGCACGAACCCTGGCGCGCTAGCGCGCCACGCGTCGCTCGACATCGTCTTCGCTTCGCCCGACTTACTGCTCGATCGCTCGACGGCAGATCTCATTGACGCTCGTGTCGTTCCTGAGCGCCTTGATGCGCGCTACCTTCAGCAGTGCATCGTCGATGACCAAGGTGAGGTTGGACATGCGTGGGGGCCTCAGTTAACACGGGATCAGCGCAGCACTGGTTATGCGTCGCGCGACTGCAGCCTGCGGTGTTGCAGCATCGGGGTGGGAAAGTTGCGCAAGAGGCAAGACCTGACCCCCATGCTGGCCGTGTTGCAGCATCGGGGTGGGAAAGTTGCGCAAGAGGCAAGACCTGACCCCCGTGCTGGCCGATCCAGGCGCTCAATCGCACCCAATCTGGCCTGCCGATGAAGCGAGGGCGCGCCGGCACCGTCACGCACGACTACAAGCGGCATGGCACGACCACGCTGTTTGCCGCGCTCAACACGCTGGACGGCAGCGTGATCTCGATGTGCCAGCCGCGTCACCGCCACAGCGAATGGCACAGGTTCCTGCGGCTCATCGATCGCCGCACGCCCAAGCACATGGGCCTGCATCTGATCGTGGACAACTACGCCACGCACAGCCATCCGGAGGTGCAGAAGTGGCTCGCCCGCCATCCGCGCTTCGTCATGCACTTCACACCGACCAGCGCTTCCTGGCTGAACATGGTCGAGCGCTTCTTCCGCGACATCACCGACAAGCGCATCCGGCGCGACAGCTTCACCAGCGTGGCCGAACTGGAGCTGGCCATCGACCTGTACGTGGCCCACCACAACATCGACCCCAAGCCGTTCATCTGGACTGCCAGTGCCAAGGACATCCTGGCCAAGGTGACCCGGGCCAAGGCGGCTCTGACCAGCGTCGCAGGATAAGTACAGAACAGACTGGCGCACTGCACTAGCGAACGCGGTCGCTGGCGGGCTTGGCGCATCGACTCCACCAATTCAGGTCGGGTCGTACTGGCCGCCTTGCCATTGGGTGCCGTCATACCAGGCGAAGAACCGAGACGCTGCTCCGAACAGCAACCCGTTCGAAGCTGAAAGCCTGTACAGCGCCACCGGTTTCACCTGGTCGAGCGGCCCACCGTCAGTGACGAAGATGCCTGCCTTTCCTCCAGCGGTAAAGACTTTTCCACCATAGGACGCGAGGCTGGAAATCGTGATGGCAGGTGCCGCAATCGCTGCCCATCCGGCGCCGTTCCAACGGAACATCATTCCGTCGGCACCTGCGACGTAAACCTTGTCGGGCGACAGGCACAGCACCGATAACAGGTTCGCGTTCGTCAGGGCGTCTTCCTGTGACCACTGCCGGCCGTCGAAGCGGGCGATCTGGCCGTCGTCACCCACGGCGTAGACGCATTCCGGCGAGCACCCATGGATCGCGTTCATGCGGCTGCCTGTTGGACCAGCGACTAACCTCGCAGACGCTCCGTTCACCTCGAAGAGGCTGCCGTCTAGCGCCCCCGCAAATGCAACGCTTGCGCCGATCGCATGCACGCAGTTCATACCGACGCCGATCGCGGCCGGAACGACGGCCCAAGCGGTGCCGTCGAACACATGAACGCTGCCCTCCATCGATGCAACGAACAGGGAGCCACTGCGATCCGAGGTGATTGAAGTCAACCACTCGTCCACGCTGTACGCGGCGTCGCCATGAAACCCGCCGTCCGACACGGTGACGTGATGAACGAATGACGATATCGAGTCGGCGTCGATAGGTACTGTCGCGATGTTCAGCAACACCGTCACATCCGTCTTCGAGGACTCGCACATTCCAACAATCGAGACACTAAGTTCACTACCTTCTTCCACGGTCATTCCTCTGGTTTCGAGCCAGTGCTAGAAGGGGGTCGCCGTGCCGCCGCCGCCGCCACTGCCCGGCAGTCCCTTACCACGCAGTCCAGGTGGCCGCAGCTTGAACTTGTCTGGATCAGCCATGCCCTTCTTGCACATTTCTTCGAATTGCTTGTCGACTTCGTTCAGTACGCAATCCGCCTCTTGATCGGACAGCCCTGGACCTGGACTCTTGGCTGTCAACTGCTTCTTCGCGTCGGCCCGCGCCTCTGCGTACGTCGGACTCGTGCCTTTCGCCTTAAAGCGCTCTCGATACCTAGCGGCATCGGACTTCTGCATCTGTGAAACGCGGCCGTGGGGCGTCGATGGATCGGTCCCGTCCTCCAAGGCGATACAAGGCGCTTCGTCCTCTGAATACCCAGGGCAAACTTCCTTTAGCGGTACTTCGCGCGGATAGCAGAAGTGCGAGTTCTGAATAACGTGATGGGACTGGAACTCGACGCCCGATTCCGCCTGTTTGACCTTGCAGGCCTTCTTTTGTTCCGAGTGGCTTCTGACTGGGCACTTCTGCAACGCTGCTTCGCAGTCCTCGGGAGGGGCCGGCGGGGACATCCCTTCCAGTTCTGGAAACGGCGGGGTCTGGCCAGGTGGTGAAGCGTGGTTGTGGGTGGTGAGGTCCAGGTGCCGCACAACGTTCTCGCCTTCGACCTTGACGTCCATCGACCACGAATTGAAGTACACCTTCCCTTTGATTTTGCTGGTCACCACGCCCTTCTTCGGCGCGCTGCCCGCCTCGTCGCCTGTGCTCTGCTTAAAGTACGACTTGTTCTTCAGCATCACTTCAGCGCCACCGATCTTCACCGTGCTCGAGCCGTCTGCACAATCCGACGACATGCCGGTGTTGGGATACGGGATCGGGACGCCAGGCGGCGTCGCCGGCGTCAACGGCGGCGTAAAGCAGACGTCGGGGAACGCGCAGATGGTCTTGCCTGCACCGCTCTTGCAAGAGACCTCCATCATGTTGGCGAACACATGGTTCGTCACGAACCGGACTCCTGCGCCAGAATCATTGCGGCGCATCGGCCATCGTCATTAGTCATCTGAATCATCACTCGGGGGCCAGGCGCGTAACCGCGCGCCGCTGCTGACTGCGCTAGTACGACCGCTGCGACACCCGCGACGGCCCCGGTTTCACCGATGAATTCGGCGGGGTGCCAGATGTCAAGCTGCTCGCGCCTGACCCGCAGGGTGCGCAGCAGTGCAAGCGTTGCCTCCTTGAAGAAGTACTGCTCTCCAGAAAGCCCAGAGATTCGGTAGTCAATGTCGTGCATGGTGCAGGAAGCCTGTGCCAAAGCTGCCTTGATTGCCGACGTAAGCCCATCGGCACGATGCGGTCGGCCCGAGCCAGGTTTTGCGCTTTCCACTTCGAAACCCGCGCCGAGAATGCGCAACCCGGGGCCGTCGGCGGTTAAACCAAGAAGCAATGCAGCTGCTGCTTCTCCTGGCAGGAACCCGTCTGAGTTCGCATCGCTCAAGAGCCTTGACTCGGCATCCAGGTTCCGCAGTACTGGCCATGTGAGGAAGCTGTCTGCGGCAACGACTAGCAGCCGAGGGACCCGGCCAAGCAGGCTGGGCGCGGCCTGCAACGCCACCGACGCTGCTACCTTTCCGGCTGAGATCACGCGAGAATCGGCGTGGAGTTCGGCGCCTAGTTCACGCATGATCAAGTCCGGTAGGTCGATGTCTAAGGACGGTGGTCGCCCTGCCCTGTCGGTCTCGGCGAGGCAGAACAGCACCGGAATCGATCGCAACTGTTCCCGTGGAATGCCGGAGAGTGCTTCCTCGATTGCCATCGCGGCCATTCGCGCGAGTCTGGCTATTCCGCCCAGTGGCGCTTCGAGTGCCACGCTGTGGCCTCGAATCCACTCCCCGGCCGCATTTCGAAAGCGTGTGTCAGCAGCCGCCGAGACGCGTGCACGAATGGCAGCGCAAGCGGAGTCCGACGAAAGGCCGACCGAACAGATCAGTCCCGTACTTAGAACGACGGGACCAAGGTCAGACATGGACGGTTCCATCTGCCGCGGCGCGGGGCGGAGCGTCCGCAAGCGATGCGTAATGCAACTTGCCTGAGAAATGCGCGCGCCACCAACCAGCCGACTTCTTCCCCACCAGCACCTGCGCGATCTCGTGCATGTTCTTCTTCAACGGCCGCGCCACGCGCCAGCTCATCGTGAAGCGCTCGGCGTCGGGTTCGAAGACGATGGTGTCGAGGTTGGCGACCAGGTCCTCGCGATCGCCGCGCTTGGGGAAGACGTGCACCGGTGCCTCGAAGTGCGGCAGCATGAAGCGGCGTTCGCCGTCCGGCGTGAAGCCGGCCAGCACCACCTCCATCGGGCCCTTGGGCAAGGGCAACTGCTGGTCTTCGGGCGCGGCCTGGTTGTAGCGCTCGTCGAAATCGGCGGGCAGGAAGGGGAAGACATCGTCGAGCCATTGCTGGTCGTAGGTGCCGGCAAAGCGCGCACGCGCAGGCCAGCCTCGCGCCAGCGGGCCGAAGGAGATGGGGGAGTACTTGCCGTCGGGGTCGGTCACCGGCTGGCCGGGCACCTCGAGATTCGGCAACGGGCTGCCGTCCACCCAAGCCGTCTTCAGGTGCTTGTGCCAGCCGCGGCCGGCCGGGTTGGGCAGGTAGGCGTCGTGCTCGCTCTCGTCTTCCGAATGGCGATCCGCGCCGCCGAAGGCCACGTCGTACGACAAGGGCAAGCAGGTGAAGTGTTCTGGCTCGCTCGCGCCGATGGTCGCGATGTTGGCGTTCCAGACGCGCGGGCCTACCACCTCGGCTTCCTTGACCAGTGGCCCCACCTGCAGCCGCACGCGCATGCGCGTCACCGCCTTGCCTTCGGGAGCGTGGGCGCTGCCCACCAGCAACACGTCGCAGGCCTGCTTGCGCGGCGCGAAGTCGATCTCGTACACCGGCGAACTGAAGCCCGGCTCGCCGGTGAAGGTGTCGGCCATGATCAGCGGCAGTTGTTCTTCTGCCAGCCGCACCGCCTCGCCCGGTTTGGGCAGCACGAAGGTGCCCTTGATGACCACCACCAGCAACTCGCGCCCGCTCACTTCCAGGCCCATGTTGTAGCCCGCGGTCATGCGTGTGGCGTTGATCAGTTCCATCGCCGCTGCGCGTTCAGTTCAGCTGCACCGAGCCGCCCTTGATGCGGTTCACGCCGGTCGAGCGGCTCAGCACGTAGCTGCCTTCGATCAGCACCTTGCCGGCCTGGGTCAGCGTGATGCTCGCCTTGCCGCAGCGCAGCACCATCTGCTCCTTCGCGCTGACGATCAGGCGCTGGCCGTCGGCGTCCACGGCCACCTGCGCAGGCGGATCGGGCAGCGGCCAGCCCGCGGCCTGTCGCACCACGCCCATCACGATGGGACGGCAGGGGTCGCCACCCTCGAACATCAACACCACCGGCTGGCCGATGTGCGGGCCGTGCAGGTCGACGGTGCTGCGTGCGCGCAGTGCGCCGTCGCCGACCTGGCCTTCGAAGCGCACCAGCGGCGTGCTGCCGTTGTCGGCCAGCGCCAGCAGTTCGCCGACGATCACGCCGTGGATCGGGCCGCTGAGTGCCGGTGTAGGCGCGGGCACCGACGTCGGCCCCTGCTGCAGCAGCGGCGACAGCAGGTCGGCGACGTCGTTTTCGCAAGCCGTCACGGCCACGGGCAGGTCGTTCGCACTCATCGTTGGCGCCTCAGTTCTGCAGGATCTTCGAGCCCTTCATCACGATGTCCTTGGAAGCCTTGGCGTTGATCTTGCCGCTGCCTTCGATCGTGATGTCCTTGCCCTTGATGGTGATGGTGCCGTCCTTCTTCATCGTGATGCTGGCGCTGCCGGTCTTGATAGTGACCGAGTCGCCGGCGTCGATGACGAGGTTCTTGCCGACCTTCAGGGAGTCGTCCTTGGCCACTTGCGTGCTGCGGCCCTTGCCCACGGAGGTGCTTTGGTCGCCGCCCACCGACAGGCTGCGGTTCGCTCCGATGCTGTTGCTCTGGTCGGCGCCAACGCTCGTGTTCTGGTTGGCGCCCACGCTGATGCTCTGGGCTGCGCCGATGGTGACGCTCTGCGCAGCGCCGATGGCGATCTCCTGCGCCGCACCCACCGCGATGGTCTCGTTGACGCCCACCGTGTGCGTGCGCTGCATGGACACCGTGGCCGTCTCGCTCCCGCCCACGGTGATGCTGCGGTTGGCGCCGATGGTGATGCTCTCGTTCGAACCCACGGTCTCGGTGCGGTTGACGCCAATCGAGATGGTTTCGTTGCTGCCCACATCCTCGCTGCGGTTCACACCGATCGAGATCTTCTCGTTGTTGTCCACGCGCTCGGTGCGGTCGTGGTGAACGGTGATCGTCTCGTCGTTGTCGACCGTCTCGGTGCGGTCGTGCTTGATGTGGTTGGTCTCATCGTGGTCGATGGTCTTCGTGCGGTCGTGCCCCACCCAGTGGGTCTCGTCGTTCTCGACCTCGATGTCCTGGTTCTTCTCGGCGTGCAGCCACACCTGTTCGCTGCCCTTCTTGTCCTCGAAGCGCAGCGCGTTGGCGTTGCCGTAGGCCCCGCCCTTGGAAGACCGCGACAGCACGCCGCTCTGCGTCATGTTCGCCGGCAGCTCCCACGGCGGCATGTTCTCGGCGTTGTAGACCCGCCCGGTGATCAGCGGCTGGTCCGGATCGCCTTCGAGGAAGTCCACGACGACTTCCTGCCCGATGCGCGGGATCTGCACGAACCCGAAACTCTTGCCCGCCCAGGGGCTGGACACCCGCACCCAGCAGGAGCTCGTCTCGTTCTTCGCCCCATACCGGTCCCAGTGAAACTGCACCTTCACGCGCCCGTACTTGTCGGTGAAGATCTCGTCACCCGCCGGGCCGACGACGACGGCCGTCTGCGGCCCCTGCACCACGGGCTTGGGGCTCTTGCGCGGCGCCCGGTACGGCACGGCGCTCTCCAGCGCCGTGAAGCGGCACTGGTAGCCCGGCGCGGCCGCCTGTGCAGTGCTCTCGTAGGCCGGCTGGCTGACCATGATCTGCGTGCCCGTCACCAGGTACTCGCAGTTGTCGCTCTCGCGGAGGGACCCCTTCAGCGTCAACAGCCCCCCGGTGCACAGGCCACGGGCATCGCTGTGCCCGCTGGCCACCTTGGTGGCCGCGGCGAACTCCTCCATCTGCGCGCGCACGAACTGCTCGCCGTCGCCTTCCTGGTCATAAAAGCCCGGGTAGTCGAAGACCTCCAGGTCACCCAGCGTGTGGGCGCCCGGCTGGCTGCGCGTCTGCCGCAGATCGAGCTGCGTGCGCGTGAAGTCGTAGTCCTGGATCACCGCCGAGCCCGGCTGCACGCGCTGCGTGCAGGACAGCTCCCAGACGCATTCCTGGTTCAGCATCGAGGCGCTGTGGGCATAGCGCACCGGCAGCGGCTCGCCGATGGCGGTGCTGGCGCTGGCGGCGTCGGCCAGCACCAGGGTGTGCTTGCCGGCCTCGTGCTCGAAGAAGTAGTAGATGCCTTCCTGCTCCATCAGGCGCGACAGGAAGTTGAAGTCGCTCTCGCGGTACTGCACGCAGTAGACCCAGGGCGTGAAGGCCGTGGTGGTGCGGTTGTCGATGGCGGCGATGGGGTGGTCGGCCAGCACCGTGTCGATGATCTCCAGCACCGTCTGGTTCTGGAAGACCTTGCAGTCCTGGGTCTGCGAGAGGAACCAGAACCAGGGGCGGGCCACCAGCAGGTACTGGAAGAAGCGGCCGGACTGGCCGACCAGCGAGATCTGCTCGACGAGGCCGTCGAAGCAGCGCGGCTCGCCGGCGTCGTCGCCGACGTTCATGCGCACGGTGACGTGCTGGCCCAGCAGGGCGGTGAAGTCGATGTCGGCCTTGGGGCTGAGGGCGACGATGGAGTAGCTGAACGGCTCGCTCAGGCCCTCCTGCGCGCTGAGGTGGCTGAACAGCAGCTCTTCACCTAGCGGGCTGTCCAGTTCTGCGAAATGTTCCATCCGAGCTGCCTCGCGAAGACCGGGCCGGTGCCATGACGGCGGGCGCGGCGCAGCGTCGATCTGCGCCCCGAGTGCAGCGGATGGTAATCAAGCGACCGGGGGATGTCGCCACCTTGAACCGGTAGCGAACCCATCCGAAAGTCATGTGTGCTGGGAGTCGCACCCCTGTGAATATTCACGTCGAGCGCCGTCGGGCGGCGGCTCGTCGATCACAACACCGAATAGCGGGTGTAGTAGCGGCGGCCCGCGGTGTCGACGGCGACGACGAAGAGGTCGATGGCCGTGATGCCGAAGTCCGACGCGGGTTCCTGCAGCACCACGCTGGTGTCGCCCCACTTCCGCGGCGTGCTCTCCAGCAGGATGGAGTAGCCCTCTTCGCCGGTGAGCACGCGCCGCACGGCGATGACGCGCATGTCCGGGTTGGCCGAGGCCCACTGCGTCCACGAAATCGTGGTCTCGGTGAGCATGGCGCCTCCCGACAGGGGCTGCGTGCTCTTGATGTCGTCGATGACGGCGAAGCGCGACGTGGCCGGCACCGCCGTGAACGGTTGCCGCAAGGTGGTGGCGCGGGCAACCGCCGCGCTGCCATCGGGCGGCAGCACGCTGAACCTGTAGCGGGCCTCTGGGGCGAGGTCGCTGTTGCCGATCCACAGGTTGGTGGAACGCATCACCGCATCGTCGGCCAGCTGAAAGGTGGACTGCACGTACGCTTCCCCCGGCTGCCGCGCCAGGCACAGGTGGGGCGGCGCGCACTGCACCAGCGACAGACCGAACCCGCTCGGGGTCTGCACCGTGGCCGCCGCGGCGCCTGCCCCGACCAGCAGCTGCACGCCGATGTTGGGATTGGGCGGCGGTGTGGCAGTGCCCGATGGCGCCAACAGCCGGCCGTCGTTCTCGAGTTCGAGTGCTGCGATGGTGCGCAGGGCCAGCGCGGCGAACTGGCCATTGCCCACCAGGCTCCACCGGGGCGTGGCGGTCGCGCTGTAGCGGACGGTGTCGGTGAAGGACTCGACGTTTTCGCCCTTGGCGTCGGAGATTCGCGCCGCCACGTTGACCAGTGTGCAGCCGGTCTTGGGAATCGTTTCGTTGGCACAGCCCAGCACCTGCAGGCGGCCGATCTGCATCTTTCGGGCAGTCCAGTCGGCGATCCGCACCGACAGCGCCGCAGCGTCGGATCCGTCGAAACTGGTGTAGCCGGCCAGCATCTGCTGCTGCACGATGTCGGTGTTGGCGCCGCTGCCGTCGGCGATCATGCGATTCAGTGCTGCGGTCAGGTCGTCCAGAAAGGCCAGGTTGCCGATGATGGTGGTGGGGCTGGAGATGAACTTCAGCGTGCTGACCACCGCCGTGGCCGGCTTGCCGCCGCTGGCCTTGGCCAGCTCGGCGCTCGACACGGCCAGATCGACCGTCACCTCCATGGGCGCGTTGGCCAGCCTGTTCCCCAGGAGCATCTGCGGCACGCCGGTGTTGCTGATGCCGTAGGACAGCGTGATCGTCTCCAGCGCCAGGTCGACGCCGGTCTTGTTGGCCCGGAATGCGGGGTCGGCCAGCAGGTCGAGCTTCTTTGCGTCACCGACCTTGGCGTCGGAGAGGTTGGTCTTCACCAGGGTCTTCACCAGATCGGATGAAGCCGTCAGCGACGACAGGGCGGCCAGCGCTGCCGGCGTGGCGGCGGCGTTCGCGAACACCGGCTTGGGGTCGCCGCCCAGCGCCATCGCGACGATGGCTTCGGTCAGCGGTGTGATGTTGGCGAACGACGTGGCCGCCACGGTGCTGACTGCCGAGTGCAGCACCAGGGGCTGACCGGTGGCATCGGTGCCCGACGCCTGCACCATCAGCGGTGCCAGTGAAGGCTTCAGCGTCAGCGCGTAGCTGCCGTCGGCGGGGTGGGTGGTGGTGGTGCCGACGATCTGCCCCGTGGCGTCCACCACGCGCACCTGGGCGTCGCTCATGGGGGCGCCCAGGGCAGCCACGCCGCTCAGGCGTACGACGGTCGGGCTGGGTGCGCTGGGTGCAGGCGGGGCGGCGGCAGTGGCGCCGCTGCCGGCGGAGGCACCCGCGCTGTCGCCCCCGCCGCCGCAGGCGGTCAGCAGCCAGACGCACAGCAGGGCAAGGCAGGATGTGAGAGCGTAGGGACGGATGGACGGCATGGCAGGCTCGTGGGGCGTTGCCACGATCGGGCAACCTCGGATGCGAGCATGCCGCGACGCCCGGCCGGTCCAGGCGCGGAAGAAGCTGGGCAAAGCGGGCCTGTTCCGGGGCGGCCACGGCGGCCCGCCCGCGCCTCCACGCTCACCCGGCGGCCTTCAAGGCGCCCACCGTGGCCAGGCCGGCCAGGGTCAGCAACAGCGACCCCAGCAGGTGCGCTGCGATGGTGGCGCCGGCCCAGGCCAGTCGACCCTGCTGAAGGGCGGCCACCACCTCGGCAGAGAAGGTCGAGAAGGTCGTGAGCCCGCCCAGCAGGCCGGTGATGACGAACAGTCGCCAGTGCGGCGGCAGTTCGGGGTGCTGCAGGAACAGGCCGACCGCCACGCCGATGAAGTAGCCGCCGACGAGGTTGGCGGCCAGCGTGCCCAGGGGCAACGGGGCGAAGAGTCCGTTGAACCAGACCCCCAGCAGCCACCGCATGACGGCGCCGATCGAGGCCCCCAGGCTGATGGCGATCACGGACTGCAGCATGCGGGCTCCACGTCGAGGGAGCCCGATTATCGAACCGCAGTCGTGCGCCGCCCGCGCCGGTGGTGCGCTCAGGCGGCCGTCAGCCCCAGGCGTTCGCTTTCGGTGAACACCGGGCGGCCGTCCCGGCCGGTGGCCGCCACGGCGCGGGACCGGCCCTGGCGCTTGGCCTCGTACAGCGCCTGATCGGCGCGGCGCAGCGCATCGTCCAGGCCTTCGCCCCGGTACAGATGCACGATGCCGAAGCTCAAGGAGATGGACGGCAGATCGTGGCCCTGGGCCTGGCGCTGCACCTGGCCGACGATGCGGTTGGCCACGGCCATGGCCTCGCTGGTCGTGGCACGGCGCAGCAGCAGCACGAATTCGTCGCCGCCATGGCGTCCGGGCACGTCGTTGGCGCGCAGCACGTCCTGCACGCAGCGCGCCACGAGTCGCAGCGCGCGGTCGCCGGCGGCATGGCCCAGGTTGTCGTTGACCTGCTTGAAGTGGTCGACGTCGAAGATCACCAGCGCTGCGCTGCCCGGCGGGTCGGCGGCCAGGGTGCGGCTGGCCAGTTCGTGGAAATGGCGACGGTTGGGCACGTTGGTCAGCGAGTCGATGTTGGCCAGCACGCGCAGCCGCCGGCGCGAGTCGCGCAACTGGCGTTCGGTGCGGTCGCAGATGAGGCCGACCACGATGAAGGCGGTGACCACCGCGGCCAGCACCGTGGCCACGCCGCGCAAGGCCAGGGTCGGCACCGCCTCCCAGGCGGGCAGTGCCCAGAGTACCGGGCCGATGGCGCTGAGCGCCAGCGTGCCACCCAGCAGCCGCAGTCGGGCCCCATCATGGCCTGCGGGCCCGCAGAACAGCACACTGGCGGCGTAGAGATGGACAGCCAGCGAGGCCGCAGCCGGCGCCAGGGCGAACGGTCCGCTGTCGGAAGCCCAGGCGGCACCGCCGAGCAGGACCAGCGCAGCCAGCCCCGCCACCGAGCGGTCGGTCCTCTCACTGCCCGGCAAGGGCAGACGCGCATGGAAACGGCGTACGGCGATCAGGCAGGCCACGGGCCATTGCAGCAACAACAGTTCGGCCAGGATCAGAAGGACGACGGCGTGGCCCGAGCCTGCCGCCAGCGCTAGGCCGGCAGTCAGGGCCCACAAGGAGCCCAGCCAGATGCGCCAGCCGCCGTACCGCTGGCGCGCGATGCCGAACGAGACCAGCGACGCCGCCACGGCAGCGGCTGCAGCCGCTGCCAGCCAGAGCACCTGGGATTCGACGTTGATCATGATGGCCGGGATTGTGGCCATCCCGCCGCGTCTTTGGGCCTGCGGTGGGTGGCGCGTTGAAACCGATTGCTACCGTGGTCCGGCAAGGGTTCGACCTGCGCGTTGATTACCATCCAGGGGAGAAGGGCGGCTCGGCCGCGGGAGGCAGTGAAATGGCAATGGACGTGGTCGACTACGACATCCGGGGCGCCGAGATGCAGTTTGTCGAGGTGGAACTCGACCCCGGCGAGGCGGCGATCGGCGAAGCCGGCAGCATGATGTTCATGGACGCCGGCATCGGCATGGACACGATCTTCGGCGACGGCTCGGCCTCGCAGGGCGGGGGCCTGTTCGGCAAGCTGCTCGGCGCCGGCAAACGGCTCGTCACGGGTGAATCCTTGTTCACCACGGTGTACACCAACAACGTCTCGTCCAAACAGCGCGTGGCCTTTGCCGCGCCCTACCCGGGCAAGATCCTTCCGATGGATCTGCGCCGGCTCGGCGGCACGCTTTTGTGCCAGAAGGACGCATTTCTTTGCGCCGCCCGGGGGGTCTCGCTGGGCATCGCCTTCCAGCAAAAGCTGTCCGTGGGCTTCTTCGGCGGCGAAGGCTTCATCATGCAGAAGCTCGAAGGCGACGGCCTGGCCTTCGTGCATGCCGGCGGCACGGTGGTGCAGCGCGAACTGCAGACCGGGCAGACGCTGATGGTCGACACGGGCTGCGTGGTGGCTTATCTGCCCAGCGTGAGCTTCGAGATCCAGTACGTCGGCAAGGTCAAGACGGCCTTGTTCGGCGGTGAGGGCCTGTTCTTCGCGAAGCTGACCGGACCGGGCACGGTGTGGCTGCAGAGCCTGCCGTTCTCGCGACTGGCCTCGCGCGTGTTCGCGGCAGCACCGCAGCGCGGGGGTTCGCGCGAGGAAGGGTCGGTGCTGGGCGCCGTCGGCGTCGGCGGCCTGCTGGGGGGCGTGCTGGGCCGCGACGATCGATGAACGCAGCCCGTGTGCTGCTGGCGGTGTTGTGTTGGCTGGCCGCAGTTCTTCCCCTGCGGGCGGCGACACCGCCACCGCCACCGATCCTGGTCCTGAATTCGCAGGACGCGACGGTCAGCGTCATCGATCCCAGGACTTTCACCGAACTGCGCCGCCTGCCCACCGGCAAGGAACCTCACCACCTGTACCTCACGCCCGACGAGAAGAGCGTGATCGTGGCCAATGCGACGGGGAACTCGCTGACCTTCATCGATCCCCTCACCGGCACGGTCCAGCGCACGGTGCGCGACATCATCGACCCCTACCACCTGCGCTTCTCGCCCGACATGAAGTGGTTCGTGACGGCCGCCAACCGGCTCAACCACGTCGACCTGTATCGCTGGCAGCCCGACAACGCCGAACAGCCGCTGAAGCTGGTCAAGCGCATCGAAGCGCCGAAGACGCCCAGCCACCTGTCGATCGACGGCAGGAGCACGGTGGTCTACGTCTCGCTTCAGGACAGCGACGAACTGCTGGCCATCGACCTCGCCACGCAGACGCCGCGCTGGAAGATCAAGACCGGCAGGATGCCGGCCGACGTGTTTCTCATGCCCGATGACCGGACGCTGCTGGTGGGCCTGACGGGCGACAAGGTGGTCGAAGCCTACGACGTCGGCGTGTCGCCGGCGCGGCTGCTCAAGCGCATCACCACGGGCAACGGCGCGCATGCCTTTCGTGCCCGTGGCGACGGCAAGCACGTGTTCGTCAGCAACCGGGTGGCCAACACGATCAGCATGATCGACTTCACCCGGCTCGAGGTGGTCTCCGAGCTGCCCGCCCCGGGTGGGCCCGACTGCATGGAGATGCTGGCCGACGGCAGGACGCTGCTCGTCACATCGCGCTGGGCGCGGCGGTTGACGGTGATCGACATCCACGAGAAGAAGGTCGTCCGGCAGCTCGACGTGGGCCGCTCGCCGCACGGCGTGTGGACGCTGGGCCATGCGCCGCGCTGACGAGGACCGTCGAAGCCGGTCGATGCCGGCCCTGTGCTTGCTGGCGGCCTGTCTGTCGTTCGGGGCGCCGACGCTGGCGCCGGCCGCCGTGGCCTGCGACAAGCCCGTCTATCTGAGCTTCGACACCGGACATATGGCGGTGGCACCCCTGGTGGCCGAGGTGTTGAAGCGCCACGACGTGAAAGTCACCTTCTTCCTGGCCAACGAGCGCACGAAGACCGGTGGCGGCAGCCTGGACGAGGCCTGGGCCGACTGGTGGCGCGAGCGCGCCGCCGAAGGCCATGCCTTCGGTTCCCACACCTGGGACCATGACGTCTGGCGTGCAGACACGGCGCAGGGTCTGCGCGTGGTGCCCACGCAGGGCCCGGCCGCCGGCAAGCCACGCGTGCTCGACGCCGCGGCGTACTGCGCCGAACTCGAACGGCCCGCGCAGCGCTTCGCGCAGATGACCGGCCAGCGCATGGCGTCGGTGTTCCGCGCGCCGGGCGGCAAGACCTCGCAGGCGCTGCTGAAGGCCGCGCAGGACTGCGGCTGGACGCACGTCGGCTGGTCGCCCGCCGGCTTCCTGGGCGATGAACTGCCGAGCGACCCGTACCCCAATGCAGCGCTGCTGCAACGTGCGCTGCGCGACGTGCGCGCCGGCGACATCCTTCTTGCGCACCTGGGCATCTGGTCGCGACGGGACCCCTGGGCACCGGCCGTGCTCGAGCCGCTGATCGTGGGACTCAAGCAGCGCGGCCTGTGTTTCGCCACGTTGCGCGATCACCCGGTGCTGGCGGCTGCCGCCCGCCGCCCCCGCTGACATGGACCTGTTCGACGGCATCGCCCGGCTCTTCGACAGCGCACAGCAGGGCTTGTTCGAGGCCGTGGTGCAGCCGCTGCTGTTCGGCCTGGGTCTGGGCAATCTGCTGGAAGACGGCTTCCGGGCCACCGGCTGGCTGCTCGTCGGCCTGCTGCAGCTCCTGCTGCTGCTGACGGTGTTCCGCGCACTGGAGCGCTGGCGTCCGGTGGAGCCGCTGCAGGACCGCGGGGCGGTCCGCGTGGACGTGCTGTACACGCTGATCCACCGGCTGGGCTTGTTCAGGCTGGTGATGTTCTTCAGCCTCGTGCCGCTGTTCGATGGCGCCATCGGCACGCTGCGGGTGTGGGGCATGCCGACCTGGTCGCTCGACGACCTGTGGCCCGGCGTCACCGACCTGGCCCTCGTGAGCTTCATGCTCTACCTGCTGCTGTTCGACGCGGTCGACTACGCGCTGCACCGGGCGCAGCACCGCTTCGGCTGGTGGTGGCAGTTGCACGCACTGCACCACAGCCAGCGCCAAATGACCCTGTGGAGCGACAACCGCAACCACCTGCTCGACGACGTGCTGCGCGACGCGGTCTTCGTCGCCGTGGCGCTCGTCGCAGGCGTGCCCCCGGCGCAGTTCATCGCTGTGGTGGCCTGCACCCAGCTGTTCGAAAGCCTGTCGCATGCCAACGTGCGGCTGTCCTTCGGGCCGGTGCTGGGCCGGCTGCTGGTGAGTCCACGCTATCACCGGCTGCATCACGCCATCGGCATCGGCCACGAGAGCAGCGGACCGGGCACGCTGGGCGGCCACAACCTGGCCGTGCTGTTTCCACTGTGGGACATGCTCTTCGGCACGGCGCGCTTCGACGATCGCTACGAGCCCACCGGGCTGCGCGACCAGGTCGAACAAGGGCGCGACTACGGCCGCGGCTTCTGGGGCCAGCAGTGGCTGGGGCTGAAGCGGCTGTTCGGCCGCGCCGGTGCGGCCTGAGCCGCCGACCTTCGCTTATCCTCGACGGCGATGGGAGTGATGATCGATGCCTTCTGGCGCGCGGTGGCTTACTGCCTGCACCCCCGCGTGCTGCTGTGGTCTCTGCTGCCCTTGCTGCTGGCCGGCGGTGCGGTTTTCGGCCTGGGCTGGATGTACTGGGAGAGCACCGTGGCGGCGGTGCGGGCCTCGCTCGAGCAATGGGAGCTGGTCGCGGCCTTCCTGCGCTGGCTCGATTCGATGGGCGGCGAGAAGCTGCACACCCTGATGGCGCCGATGATCGTGGTCGCGCTGGCGGTGCCTGTCATCGTGGTCGTCACGCTGCTGCTGGTGGCCTTGCTGATGACGCCGGCCGTGGTGTCGCTGGTGGCGCGGCGGCGCTTTCCGCAGATGCACCGCAAGAACGGGGCAGCCTGGTGGCAGGCGATGCTCTGGTCGCTGGGCTGCACGGTGGCTGCACTCGTCGCGCTGGTGATCAGCCTGCCGTTGTGGTTCGTGCCGCCCCTGGTGCTGCTGCTGCCCCCGCTCATCTGGGGCTGGCTCACCTGCCGCGTCCTCAGCTTCGACGTGCTGGCCACCCACGCGTCGGCCGTCGAACGCCGGCAGATCGTTCACGAGCAGCGCTGGCCCCTGCTGGTCATGGGCATGGTCTGCGGCTACCTGGGCGCCGTCCCTTCGCTGGTCTGGGCCCTGGGTGCCGCCACGCTGGTCTTCGCGCCGCTGCTGGTTGTGGTCTCGGTGTGGCTCTACACCGTGGTCTTCGCCTTCGCGAGTTGCTGGTTCGCCCATTTCGCGCTGGCGCACCTGCACCGACTGCGTGGGCGCGAACCGCTGTCCGTTCCGACGCCCGCGGGGCGGCCTGCCGTGCCCGACGTCGAGTCCGGCGAGCCCCGGCCCCTGCAGCTGCCGCCGGGTCCTTCCACCGTCCGACCTCTGCCCCCTCCATGAACATCGGCCTCATCATCATCGGCGACGAGATCCTGTCCGGCAAGCGCGAGGACAAGCACCTGGCCAAGGTGATACAGCTGTTGACCGCACGCCACCTGCAGCTCGGCTGGGCGCGTTATGTCGGAGACGACCGGGAACGCATCACCGAAGCGTTGCGCGACGCCTTCGCCGCGGGCGACCTGGTCTTCTCGTGCGGCGGCATCGGGGCCACGCCCGACGACCACACCCGCCAGTGTGCTGCGGCCGCGCTGGGCGTGCCGCTGGCGCTGCACCCGCAGGCGCGCGACCTCATCATCGAGCGCATGCGCGACGTGGCGGTCGAGCAGGGCAAACCCTTCGAGCCCGACCGCGAGGACAACGTGCACCGCCTGAACATGGGTGTGTTTCCCGAAGGGGCGCAGATCATCCCCAACCCCTACAACAAGATCGCCGGCTTCACGGTCGGCCACGTGCACTTCGTCCCCGGCTTCCCGGTGATGGCTTGGCCGATGATCGAGTGGGTGCTCGACCAGCGCTATGCCCATCTGCAGGGTGGAGCCCGGGCCGCCGAGCGGTCGGTGATCGTGTTCGGCGCGATGGAGGCGGCCCTGACGCCGCTGATGGAAGACATCGAGCAGCGCTTCCCCGGCGTCAAGGTCTTCAGCCTGCCGAGCGTCGACCATCCGAAGTACGGCAAGCACATCGAACTGGGTGTCAAGGCCCAGGGTCTGCCGCTGGACCCGGCCTTCGAGGCGCTGCGCCAGGGCTTGCTGGCCTTTGGTTCGGAGCTTGGCCCCGAGATGGTGCGCTGAAGCGCACCGAAATAGATCGTCAAACAGCACAATACTGGTGCGAATTCGTTCCCAAGTCGGCCGGCGCAAGCTGGCGCCCCAGAATCCCGGGCTCTCGCGCCCCGGTTTCGGGCATGGTTTCTGCTTGATTCACTTCGAGCCTTCTCGGGGCGCCGATCGACACGCCGCCCCAATTTCAACCCATAGCAACAAGCCCCGTTAGGAGATCTGAATGGCAAAGACCGTTGCCGACGTGATGAAGATGGTGAAGGAGAACGAAGTCAAGTTCGTCGACTTCCGCTTCACCGACACCCGCGGCAAGGAACAGCACGTCTCCGTGCCTGTGTCCCACTTCGACGAAGACAAGTTCAGCGCCGGCCATGCCTTCGACGGTTCGTCGATCGCCGGCTGGAAGGGCATCGAGGCCAGCGACATGCTGCTGATGCCCGATCCGGGCACCGCCAACATCGACCCGTTCTTCGAAGAGCCCACGCTCATCCTGACCTGCGACGTGCTGGAGCCGGGTGACGGCAAGCCCTACGAACGCGATCCGCGTTCGCTGGCCAAGCGCGCCGAGGCCTACCTGAAGAGCAGCGGCATCGGCGACGCCGCCTTCTTCGGTCCCGAACCCGAGTTCTTCATCTTCGACCAGGTGCAGTGGGAAGTGAACATGCAGGGCTGCTTCAGCAAGGTGGGCTCGGAAGAGGCCCCCTGGAGCAGCAGCGCCAGCTTCGAAGGCGGCAACATGGGTCACCGTCCCGGCATCAAGGGCGGCTACTTCCCCGTGCCGCCGGTCGACAGCTTCCAGGACATGCGTTCCGAGATGTGCCTGATCCTCGAGTCGGTCGGCATCCCGGTCGAGGTCCATCACCACGAGGTGGCAGGCCAGGGCCAGAACGAGATCGGCACCAAGTTCAGCACGCTGGTGCAGCGCGCCGACTGGCTGCAACTGCAGAAGTACGTGATCCACAACGTGGCGCACGCCTACGGCAAGACGGCCACCTTCATGCCCAAGCCCATCGTCGGCGACAACGGCAGCGGCATGCACGTGCACCAGTCGGTCTGGAAGGACGGCAAGAACCTGTTCGCCGGCGACGGCTACGCGGGCCTGTCGGACTTCGCGCTGTACTACATCGGCGGCATCATCAAGCACGCCCGCGCGCTCAATGCCATCACGAACCCCGGCACCAACAGCTACAAGCGCCTGGTGCCCGGCTTCGAAGCCCCGGTGAAGCTGGCCTACTCGGCGCGCAACCGCTCGGCCTCGATCCGCATCCCGTACGTGGCCAATCCGAAGGGCCGCCGCATCGAGGCGCGGTTCCCCGATCCCCTGTGCAACCCGTATCTGGGCTTCAGCGCGCTGCTGATGGCCGGCCTGGACGGCGTGGAGAACAAGATCCATCCGGGCGAGGCCGCCACCAAGGACCTGTACCACCTGCCGCCGGAAGAAGACGCGAAGATCCCGACCGTCTGCCACAGCCTGGACCAGGCCCTCGAGTACCTGGACAAGGACCGTGCCTTCCTGACCAAGGGCGGCGTCTTCACCGACAGCTACATCGACGCCTACATCGACCTGAAGATGCAGGAAGTCACGCGCTTCCGCATGACGACCCATCCGCTCGAGTTCGAGATGTACTACAGCCTGTGACATCCGGCCTGCTGGCCAGGGAAGGGCGGCCTGGGGCCGCCCTTTTTCATGGCGTCGGCGCCGGGCGGGCTGCGCCACAATGTCCGCCAGCGTGCCGATCGGCACGTCGGAGGTCCCCGATGAAACCGCTACCCCCCCGCGTCCTGGCCAGCCTGTTCGCCCTGGCGACCGTGGCCGGCACGAGCGTGACGGCCTGGGCCCAGACCCCGGCCTCGGCCGGTGGCGTGGTCTATCGCTGCCCTGGCCCCCCGGTGCTGTACACCGACGCCCTCACGCCCACCGAGGCGCGCGATCGCAACTGCCGCACCATCGAAGGCGCCCCGATCACCATCGTCCAGGGAAACCGGCCGCGTGCCGCGGCGGCCACCGGCTCGGCGCCGGCGCCGGCCGCAGCGCCAGCGCCGCGACCGGCCGAGACGCGTGTCGATCCCGTCGCCCAGCGCGCACGCGACAGCGACGCGAGGCGCATCCTGTCCGAAGAACTGCGGCGCGAGGAGGAGCGCCTGGCGGCGATGCAGAAGGAGTTCAACAACGGCGAGCCCGAGCGCCGCGGCGACGAACGAAATTACCAGCGCTACCTCGACCGCGTGGCCGAAATGAAGGCTGCCATCCAGCGCAAGGAAGGCGATGTCGCCGCCATCAAGCGCGAGCTGACGAAGCTGCCGCCGTGAGCGGCGAGTCGCGCATCACCGGCTTCGAGGCCTTCGACCAGCTCGCCACCATGGTGGCCGTGGCCGATGCCGAGGGCCACTGCCGCTTCGCCAACGCCACGCTGGAAGACGTGGCCGGTGTGTCGCGCCGCACGCTGATGCGCGGCACCGTGCTCGACTGGCTTGCCGAGGCCGCCGCGCTGACGCAGACACTGGCCCGCGTGGTCAGCAACGAAGTGGCCAGCGCGCGCTTCGACGGCCACATGAAGCGCGTGCCCTACGGCAGCAACGACCTGCCCGTGCACGTCATCGTCAGCCAGCTCGACCGTCCGGGCCTGGTCCTGATCGAGATGATCGAGATCGAGCAGCAGACGCGGCTGGACCGCGAAGAGCGCCTGCATGGCCTGGCCCAGGCCAACAAGGAGCTGGTGCGCAACCTGGCCCACGAGATCAAGAACCCGCTGGGCGGCATCCGCGGTGCGGCCCAGCTGCTGGAGATGGAGATCCCGTCGCGCGAGCTGGCCGAGTACACCCAGGTCATCATCCACGAGGCCGACCGCCTGCAGGCCCTGGTCGACCGCCTGCTCGACCCTCACCGCCGTCCCCACGTGGTGGGCGACGTCAACATCCACGAGGTCTGCGAGCGCGTGCGTTCGCTGATCCTGGCCGAGTTTCCGCGCGGGCTGTCGGTGGAGCGCGACTACGACGCCTCGATCCCGGAGTTCCGCGGCGACCGCGAACATCTGATCCAGGCCGTCATCAACATCGCGCACAACGCCACGCAGGCACTGGGCGACCGCATCGTCGCAGGTGACGCACACATCGTGTTGCGAACCCGGGTGGCCCGCCAGGTCACGTTTGCCAAGCAGCGCTTCCGTCTGGCATTGGAATTGCATATCCAGGACAACGGCCCGGGCGTGCCCGAGTCCATCCGCGACAGGATCTTCCACCCTCTGGTGTCGGGTCGTGAAGGCGGAACCGGACTCGGGTTGACGCTGGCGCAGACCTTCGTGGAACAGCATCACGGCACGATCGAATGCGAGAGCGTCCCCGGGCGGACCATCTTCAAGATCCTGATTCCCCTGCCTTGATCAACTCCACAACGAACATCAACGGTGCACCAGACCCCATGAAACCCATCTGGATCGTTGACGACGACCCCTCCATCCGATTCGTTCTCGAAAAGGCGCTGGCGCGGGAACAGTTCGCAGTGCGCAGTTTTGCCAACGGCAAGGACGTGATGAGCGCCCTGGAGGCCGACGAGCCCCAGGTGCTGGTGAGCGACATCCGCATGCCCGGCGGCTCGGGCATCGACCTGCTGTCCAAGGTGAAGGCCCGGCTGCCCGGCCTGCCCGTCATCATCATGACGGCCTTCTCCGACCTCGACAGCGCCGTCTCGGCCTTCCAGGGCGGCGCCTTCGAGTACCTGCCCAAGCCCTTCGACCTGCCCAAGGCGGTCGAACTGATCCGCCGCGCCGTCGACGAGAGCCTGCGCGAAGCGGTGCGCGAGAGCGCCCAGGCGCAGATGCCCGAGATGCTGGGCCAGGCGCCTGCGATGCAGGACGTCTTCCGCGCCATCGGGCGCCTGTCGCAGAGCAACGTCACCGTGCTGATCACCGGCGAGAGCGGCTCGGGCAAGGAACTGGTGGCACGCGCACTGCACAAGCACAGTCCGCGCGCCGAAGGACCCATCGTCTCGATCAACACCGCGGCCATCCCCAAGGACCTGCTGGAAAGCGAGCTCTTCGGCCACGAGCGCGGCGCCTTCACCGGCGCGCAGACCACGCGGCGCGGGCGATTCGAGCAGGCCGAGGGTGGCACGCTGTTCCTCGACGAGATCGGCGACATGCCCTTCGACCTGCAGACACGCCTGCTGCGCGTGCTCAGCGACGGCCAGTTCTACCGGGTGGGCGGACACCAGCCGCTGAAGGCCAACGTGCGCGTCATTGCCGCCACGCACCAGAACCTCGAGGAGCGCGTGCGCCAGGGCGCCTTCCGGGAAGACCTTTACCACCGGCTCAACGTCATCCGCCTGCGGCTGCCGGCCCTGCGCGAGCGCGGCGAGGACATCCCCACACTGACGCGCTTCTTCCTGCAGAAGAGCGCGCGCGAGCTGGGCGTGGAAGCCAAGCGCATCACCGAGGCCGCCCTGCTGCGGCTGCAGGAGTTCGACTTTCCCGGCAACGTGCGCCAGCTCGAGAACATCTGCCACTGGCTGACCGTGATGGCGCCGTCGCAGGTCATCGAGGCCAAGGATCTGCCGCCCGAACTGTCGGCGCCGGGTGCCGGGCGCGGGGTCGTGCTGCCCGTTGCCGAAGCCGCCGCAGCACCGGTGGCGGCCGTGGCCCTGATCGAGCACGGGGTGACGGCAGCGATGTTGCCGCCGAGCTGGTTGTCCGACCTGGAACACGATGCCCGCCGTCGGCTGGACAGCGGCGAGCCCGAGGTGTGGGACATCCTGACGCGGCAGTTCGAGCGACAGCTCATCCAGACCGCCTTGCAGACCACCGGCCACCGACGCATCGAAGCGGCGCAACGCCTGGGCATCGGGCGCAACACCATCACGCGCAAGATCAAGGAACTGGGGCTGGGCAAGTAGCCCTCGGGCGCGGCGCGCCGCGATGTCGGACTCAGGCGATGCGGCGGTAGGTCACGAAGGCATAGTTCACGCCCTGCTCGGTGCTGGCGCCCTGCCGCTGCACTTCGGCCCATTGCGAGCGGTCCCATGCGGGGAAGAACACATCGCCGTCGAGGTCGGTGTCGATCTCGGTCAGCACCATCTCGTCGGCGCGCGGCAAGGCCAGTGCGTAGAGCTGCGCGCCGCCCATCACGAAGACCTTGGGGGCGTCCTGCAGGCGGGACAGCGCGGCATCGAGGCTGCCGGCCACGTCGGCGCCCGGCGCGGCATAGGCAGCGTCGCGCGACACCACCACGTTGCGGCGGCCCGGCAGCGGGCGGAAGCGCGCCGGCAGCGACTCCCAGGTCTTGCGCCCCATCACCACGGGACAGCCCATCGTGGTGGCGCGAAAGTGGCGCTGGTCGGCGCCTTCCTGCCACAGCAGCTGGTTGTCGCGACCGATGGCGCGGTTGCGCGGCACCGCCGCGATCAGGCTGAGCTTCATGGACCTGGCGCCGGGCGCTACACCGCCACCGGCGCCTTGATGGCCGGGTGGTGCTGGTAGTCGAGCACCTCGAAGTCCTCTTGCGCGTAGTCGAAGATCGAGTCGGGCCGCCGCTTGATGTGCAGCACCGGGTAGGCGAAGGGCGCGCGCTCGAGCTGCGTGCGCACCTGCTCGTGGTGGTTGTCGTAGATGTGGCAGTCGCCGCCGGTCCAGATGAAGTCGCCCACGTCCAGCTCACACTGCTGCGCCAGCATGTGCGTCAGCAGCGCGTAGCTGGCGATGTTGAAGGGCACGCCCAGGAAGATGTCGGCGCTGCGCTGGTAGAGCTGGCAGCTCAGCCTGCCGCGGCCGCCGGGCGTTTCGGCCGGTGCCACGTAGAACTGGAAGAAGGCGTGGCAGGGCATCAGCGCCATCTTCGGCAGTTCGGCCACGTTCCAGGCGCTGACGATGATGCGGCGCGAGTCGGGGTTGGTCTTCAGCGCCTTCACCACGTCGGCGATCTGGTCGATGTGGCCGCCGTCGGGCGTGGGCCAGCTTCGCCACTGCACGCCGTAGACGGGTCCGAGGTCGCCGTCGGGCCGCGCCCATTCGTCCCAGATCGTCACGCCGCGCTCCTGCAGCCAGCGCGCGTTGGAGTCGCCGCGCAGGAACCACAGCAGCTCCAGGATCACCGCCTTCAGGAACACCTTCTTTGTGGTGACCAGCGGAAAGCCTTCGTTCAGGTCGAAGCGCATCTGGTGGCCGAACACGCTGCGCGTGCCGGTGCCGGTGCGGTCGCCCTTGGCCACGCCGTGGTCGAACACGTGGCGCATGAAGTCTTCGTACTGGCTGCGGACGGGTCGATTCATGGCGCGCGATTATCCGTGGCGGCGCGTGCTGCGGTCAGGCAGCGGTTTCTGGTTTGAGGTCGAACTGCATTGCCGCCAGCTTGGCGTAGAGCCCGGCTCGCGCCACCAGCTCGCCATGCGTGCCGATGTCGACGATGCGCCCGCCGTCCATCACCACGATGCGGTCGGCGCTGAGCACGGTCGCCAGGCGGTGCGCGATGACCAGCGTCGTGCGGCCCTTCATCGCCGCTTCCAGCGCGGCCTGCACCATGCGTTCGCTCTCGGCGTCCAGCGCGCTGGTGGCTTCGTCCAGCAGCAGCAGGGGCGGGTTCTTCAGCATCGCGCGTGCGATGCTGATGCGCTGGCGCTGGCCGCCCGACAGGCGCACGCCGCGTTCGCCCAGGAAGGTGTCGTAGCCCTCGGGCAGGGCGCTGATGAAGTCGTGCGCGAAGGCGGCCTTGGCGGCGGCGACGACGTCCTCGTTGCTGGCATCGGGCCGGCCGTAGCGGATGTTGTCCATCGCGCTGGTGGAGAACACCGTGCTGTCCTGCGGCACGATGCCCACGCGCTGGCGCAGCGTCTGCAGCGCCAGTTCTCGCACCGGCACACCGTCGACCAGCACCTCTCCCGAGCTGCTGTCGTAGAAGCGCAGCAGCAGCTGGAACACGGTGCTCTTGCCGGCTCCACTGGGACCGACCAGCGCCACCGTTTCGCCGGGCCGGACCGCCAGCGCGAAGTTCGACAGGGCGGCCTGCTTGGGCCGCGACGGATAGTGGAAGGTGACCTCGTCGAAGCGCACCGACGAGCCGCCGCTGGCGGCGGGCAGCGCGCGCGGCTGGCCCGCGTCGACCACCGGCGACCGCGTCGCCAGCAGCTCCATCAGGCGCTCGGTGGCGCCCGCCGCGCGCAGCAGGTCGCCGTAGACCTCCGACAGCACGGCCACCGCGCTCACGAAGATGATCACGAAGACCACCGTCTGCCCCAGGTGTCCGGCGCTGATGCGCCCGGCCAGCACGGCCTGCGTGCCCTGGTACAGGCCCCACAGCAGCGCACCGAAGGTGGCGGTGATGATGAAGCCGACGAGGTAGGAGCGCACGGCGGTGCGCTTGCGGGCGGTCTCGAAGGCGTTTTCCGTGGCGACGTCGAAGCGCGCGGCCTCGCGCTGCTGCTGGTTGTAGCTCTGCACCACCGGGATGGCGTTGAGCACCTCGGCGGCGATGGCGCTGCTGTCGGCCACGCGGTCCTGGCTGGCGCGGCTGAGCTTGCGCACGCGGCGGCCGAAATAGAGGCTCGGCAGCACCACCAGCACCAGGATGCCCAGCACCTGCGTCATCACCCAGGGGTTGGTCACCACCAGCATGCCCAGGGCGCCGATGCCCATCACCGTGTTGCGCAGGCCCATGCTCAGCGACGAGCCGACCACGGTCTGCACCAGCGTGGTGTCGGTGGTCAGTCGGCTGAGCACTTCGCCGGTCTGCGTGGTTTCGAAGAACTCCGGGCTCTGCCTGACGACATGCGCGTAGACGGCGTTGCGCAGGTCGGCAGTGATGCGTTCGCCCAGCCAGCTCACCATGTAGAAGCGCGCCGCCGAGAAGACGCCCAGTGCGGCGCCCACCGCGAACAGCGCCAGGAAGTGCTCGCGCAGGGCCATCATGCGCTCGCCGGGGTCGGTCGCCACCAGGCCCTGGTCGATCAGGACCTTCAGGGCCACCGGAAACAGCAGCGTGCTGACGGCCGCCATCACCAGGAAGAACACCGCCAGCGCCACACGCGCCTTGTAGGGCCGGATGAAGGGCAGCAGCCCGCTCAGCGAACGGACGTTCTTCGCCGGTTCGGCTTCGGAGGTCTGCGCTCGGGCAGCGGCGGCGGGCGATGGAACGGACACGGACATGCCCGGAGTGTAGGAGGCCGGGCGGCGGCCGCCCGAAAGCGCTGGCCCGACGGACTGTCTGCTGCGTTGCGGGTTTTCCAGGGGCCTCAGGTGGGCCGTGCTTCACGTTCCGTGCATTCGAGGGGTGAGCAGAGGCGGCAGGGATGTGGTCGAATGGAGCCCGATGGTCATCGACAAGCCTTCGCAATCCCCTGCACCCGAGGGTGTGGCGGCCATGGCGCGCTCGCCGAGCGCGGTGTCGTGGTTTTCACGCCTGGGACCCTGGCTGGGTGGCGCACTGCTGGCCAGCGTGGCGGCCGCCGCGTCGGTGGTCATGGCCCTGGCCCTGGCCGAGCTTTTCAGTCCATTGGGCCGCATGGCCCTGCCGCTGGCCGCCGCGCTGGGCATGCTGGTGCTGGTGCTGCCGCTGGTGGCCCTGCTGTTGAAGATGGCACGCCAGCTCGAACGGGCGCAGGACCTGCTGGCCCGGCTGGACACGCTGGACACGCTGACCGGGGTGGCCAACCGGGCTCATTTCATGGCGCTGGCCGACCGCGAATGGGCGCGCGCGCGCCGTTATGGCCATGGGGCCGGCATCCTCATCATCGACATCGACCGCTTTCGCAGGCTGGTGGAAGTGCGCGGCAACGGCGCAGGCGACACCCTCGTGCGTGAACTGGCCGAACTGGTCGGCAAGACCCTGCGCGGCGCCGACGCGCTGGCGCGCTACGGCCATTCTCAGCTGGTGGTGTTCCTGGCGCAGGCCGACGCCACCGGGGCGCTGGACGCCGCCGAACGCATCCGCGAGCGCGCCGAGCAGCTCGAAGTCACCTGGCAGGACTACCTGCTGCGCGCCACCGTCAGCATCGGCGTGGCCACGCTGCGGCCTGCGCACACCCACCTGGCGGTGCTGATGCAGGACGCCGAAACCGCGCTCGAAGCCGCGCGGCAGGGTGGCGGCAATTGCGTGCGTGCCGCGCCCATCGACCAGGCCCGCGAGCGCACGCCGGGGCCCTCGGTGGGCGACAACCAGGCCGCCGGCCCGCTGTAGCCCCCTTCAGGACAGCTGAAGCTTCTGGCCGTAGCCGGTCAGTTCCAGGTAGCCCAGGCCGACGCGACGCGCTTGACCGTCGCGCAGCTCCCGCAGTTCCGACAAGCCTTCCCAGTACAGCGTGCCGGCGCTGGCCCGGCTGTCGAGTTCCTGTGCGTCGAGCAGCGAGTGCACCTCGTGGCGCCCCAGCGGCGTCTCCACCACCCAGGCCACTGGGTAGCGGGTGCCGGTGGCCGGGCTGCTCCAGTGGCGCAAGGCGGTGAAGCGCACTTCCGACGGCGCGAAGGCGCGCGTCGCGGCGCCGGGGGCGCGCTGGCTGCCGCCGGCCCACAGCACGCTGCCGTCGGCGCGGCGCAACTGGAAGGCGGTCAGCGCGGTGCCGTCGAAGAGGTTGATGCCGATCCAGTCCCAGCCCACCGCCTGCGGGTCCATCAGCGCATCGCTCCATTCGTGGTCCAGCCAGCCGCGGCCGCTGGCCTCGTGCGTCTGTCCGCCGGCCACCAGCCTGGCGCGTGCCGCCATCTGCGGCTCGCTGTAGTAGTGACTGGCCTGCGCCTCCTGCGGCCCCTT
This sequence comes from Rubrivivax sp., assembly GCA_022843905.1. Classification (GTDB taxonomy): domain Bacteria; phylum Pseudomonadota; class Gammaproteobacteria; order Burkholderiales; family Burkholderiaceae_C; genus Rubrivivax. The sequence goes on along the minus strand of JALHMT010000003.1, from coordinate 22,059 downwards.
GCGCGAGAAGCCGGCGTCACCCTGCAGCAGCACCGGCTGCGTGCGCTGGAGCTCCAGGTCGAGTTCGAAGTCGGCTGCCGTGCCCGGCGTGGTGATGACGGCGCGCACGGTGGACCCGTCGACGGCGTCCTCGCGCCAGAGGCGCCAGGGGCCCAGGTGAACATCGGCCTGCGCCGTGTCGGCGCGGCCGGCGGCGGCGTCGTCGCGCCCCGACCAGCGCGTGATGCGCTGCAGGTGCCGATGCGTCTTCGACTGCAGATCGGTCAGCGCGGCATGCGCGAACAGCAGGTGGCGCGCCGCGAACCGGCTGGGGTGGCCCTGGGCCAGGCCGGTGCGGCTGAGGAAGAAGGTGACCTGGAAGCCCCAGCGCGGGGCGGCTTCGCTGCCCAGCCAGCCGGTGGCATACCACCATTCGATGGACGAGCCCAGGTGCGCACCGTGGTCGCGCGGAAAGACCAGCGCGCGGCCCCTGCGCACGGGGTCCTCGCCGGGTGTTGCGGCGCGCACGCCGCCGGCGGTGACCAGGCCCGCCAGCAACAGGGCTCGGCGCAGCGGGCTCATCCGCAGACCCTGCGCACGGCGTGCTCCGGGGTGGGCGCCTGGGAGCGGCCCGGCGTGCTCACCAGTCCTCCTTCACCGACAGTACCGCGGCGCGCGCCGTGGCGCCGCGAGCGCTGATCGCCGCCGTGGCCACGCCGGCGGCCAGCACGGCGCCGCACAGCAGCGCCAGTCGCGTCCAGGGCAGCACCATTTCCATCGTCCAGTGGAAGCTCTGCGGGTTGACGACGAAGACCAGCACCATGCTCACCGCCCCGCCCAGCAGCAGGCCGATCAGCGTGCCGGCGGCCATCCAGGCCGCACCTTCGCCGGCGACGATGGCCACCACCTGGCCACGCGTGAGACCCAGGTGCGACAGCAGGCCGAACTCCTTGCGCCGCGACAGCACCTGGGCCGACAGGCTGGCGGCGATACCGATCAGGCCGATGGCCACCGCCACCGCCTGCAGGTAGTAGGTGACGGCGAAGCTGCGGTCGAAGATGCGCAGCGACAACTTGCGCAGCTCGGCGCTGTCGGCGAACTCGATCATCGAAGGGTCGGGCATCAGGCCGCGCAGGCCGCTCTGCACCGCCGCGCGGTCGGCGCCGGGGCGCAGCCACAGTGCGAGGTCGTTCAGGCGTTGATCGCCGGTCAGGCGCTGGTAGACGCCGTGGTCGATGGCGATGGCGCCGAACTGCCGCGCGAAGTCGCGCCACACGCCCAGCACACGCACGGTGACGGTGCCTGCCTCGGCGGTCGACAGAGGGAGCGCCATCGTCTGGCCGGCCTGCACACCGTAGAGCGCCACCACCGCCTCGCTGACGTAGACGCCCGTCTCGCCTGCCGGCAGCGGCAGCGGCGGCGCCACCAGCGGCAAGGCCTGGGCCGGATCGTCCAGCGGGCGCGCGATGAGGGCCACCGAAGGCTGGTCGGCGGCCATCTGCAGCGCCCTCACGCGGGAGGCCGTCACGCGCTCGACGCCGGGCAGTGCGGCCACCGAACGCACCAGCGCCGTGTCCAGCCAGGCCTGGTCACCCGCGCCCGAACTGCTGGCGCTGCGCGCGTAGATGTCGGCCGGCAGCACGCTGTCGAGCCAGCTCGCCACGCCGGTGCGGAAGCTGGCCACCATGATGGTGAGCGCCACCGACAGCGCCAGGCTGGCCACCACGCCGGCCACGGCCGCCGTGGCGGTGCGGCGCTGGAAGCCGGCGCGCCGCCATGCCAGCAATGCCAGCGGGCCGCGCGGCACCGGCAGCGCGCCCAGCAGGGCGTGCACGACAGCCGGCACCAGCGCCACGCCGCCGAACAGCAGGGCCGCCACCGACCCGTAAGCGGCCAGCGGCAGCCCGGCCACCGTGGGTGCGAAGGCCAGTGCCACGCCGGCGGCCAGCATCGACAGCCCGGGCCAGGCCGGTGGCGCCGTGCCGCCCGGCGTGCCGAGGCCCTTGAGGGCCAGGGCCGGCACCATCTGTTCGGCCTGCCGCGCCGGCACCCAGCCGCCGATGACGGCCGACGCCGTGCCCAGGGCGCCGAACACCAGGGCCGCCCCGGCGCTGAACTGCACCTGCGGCGTGATGCCGGGAAAGTAGCCGCCGCCCAGGTCGCCCGCCAGCCAGCGCAGCGCCGCCACCGCCAGTCCCGTGCCCCCGGCCAGGCCCAGTGCGCTGCCCACGGCGCCGAGCAGCGCACATTCGGTCAGCACCATGCTGCGGCGTTCGCCCGCCGTCAGCCCCAGCACGCCCAGCAGCGCAAAGGCGGGCGTGCGCTGCGCCACCGACAGCGACACCACCGAGAAGACCAGGAAGGCGCCCACGAACAAGGCCACCAGGGCCAGCACCGTGAGGTTGACGCGGTAGGCGCGCGACAGGTTCGAGACGCGCTGCTCGGCGTCGTCGGCGCGCACCGCCACCACGCCGGCCGGCAGGGCCAGACGGGCGATCAGCGCGTCGCGGTCGGCGCCGGGCTGCAGGCGCAGGTCGACTCGCGTCAGGCGGCCGAGCAGGCCGAAGCTGGCCTGTGCCCCGGCGATGTCCATCACCAGCGTCGGCGGCCCGCCCACCGGCACCGCGCCGGCCACGGTCAGTGTCCTCCAGGCCGGGCCCGACTGCAGGTCGATGCGCTCGCCGTCGGCCCGGGCCAGCTGGCTGCGCGCCGCGCCGTTGAGGAAGGCCGCCTCGGGGTCGAGGAAGGCCAGGCGCGCGCTGTCCGCGCCGGGCCGCGGCAGCAGGTCGGGTGCCAGCGGCGCGACGACCAGCGCATCGATGCCGATCACGCGCAGGGCCAGCCGCGTGCCGCCCGGCGCACGGGCGTAGGTGTCGACCTCGATCACCGGGCTGGCCAGCGCCACCGCGGCGTCGGCCGCGGCGCGGTCGAGCAGGGCTTCGTCGAAGCCCTCGCGCTGGCCGCGCAACACGAGGTCGGGCTCGCCGTTGGCCGAACGCACGGCCGACGAAAACTCGGCCAGCGCCGAGCTGTTGATGAGATGCACCGAAAACGCCAGCGCCACGCCCAGCGCCACCGCCAGCAGGGCCGCGCCGTGGCGCCACGGGTGATGGCGCCATTCGCGCAGGGTCAGGGGAAGGAGTCGGAGCAGCGTGGACACGGGCGCCGCCATTGTGCGGCGCGGCCTGCGCCCGTGCTGCGGGCCCGGGCCCAAGGCCCTGCCTCGCCGATGCCGATGCTCAGTGCGAAGGCACGGCGTAGTCGGCCGGCCCCATCAGGTCGATGCCGCATTCCAGTTCGCGCACCCAGGCGATGAACTCGCCCACCGCAGCGCCGGCCAGCGGCGCACCATGCTGCGGCACGATCATGCGGATGGGCAGCGTCGAGACCATGTCGGCCCACAGCCTGAGCACCTTGTTCGACACCATGTAGCGGCGGTGGAAGGCCGCCATGCGCGGCAGCACCTCGTCGAGCGAGGTCGCCGCGTGGCGGGCCTGCGCGCCGCTGCCGATGGACACGCCGAGGTCGCCCGAAAACAGAATGCCGCTGGGTGGGTCGAAGAACTGGAAATTGCCTTCGGAGTGCATGAAGTGCGCCGGCAGCGCGATCAGCGCATGGCGGCCGATGCGGATGTGCATGCCGGCGTCGGGGATGCCCACCACGCGGCCGGTCGTCTTGCCGGGCTTGCAGAAATGCGGCACGAAGCGTTCCCACACCTTCGAGACGTAGATCTTCGCCTGCGTGGCGGTGGTCCAGCGGTCGAGCGAGCCGATGATGTCGGGGTCGGCGTGCGAGGCGATCAGTGCCGTCAGCCTGCTGGGCGCGAAGTGCTGCGTCATGCCCACGTAGAGCTCGCTGTAGGCCAGGTTGCCGCCGGGGTCGATGACGGCACCGGTGTCGCCGTCGACCACGAGGAACTGGTTGGACTGCACCGCTTCGCCCCCTTCCTCGGTGAGGTCGGTGAACATCAGGCAGCGGTGACCGTCTTGGTCGTACAGCACGGTAGGCATGCGCGACTGTCGCGTGGCGGCGGATCTGTCACCTTGCGGAAGATCAAGCCCTTGCCGCGATGGGGGCGCGGCCGCGCTATCGTTGCCGCATGGTCGAGACCTCGTTCCGCAGTCCGCTCGCCGGGCTGGCGTCCCACCCCTGGGCCTACCCGGCGCTGGAGGTGCTGCACATCGTGGGCATCGCGCTGCTGCTGGGCAGCCTGGTGCTGCTGGAACTGCGCGTCTGGGGTGCCGCGCCGGAACTGCCCATCGCTGCCCTGGCGCGGCTGTCGATGGCGCTGTCCTTGGGCGGCTTCGCGCTGGCCGCGCTGGCGGGCCTGCTGATGTTCGGCAGCCAGCCGATGGATCTGCTGGCCAACCGCTGGTTCCTCGTCAAGATGGGTCTGCTGATGGCCGCGGGCACCAACGCCGCGATCTTCCATGCGCGCGGTGGCCTGCAGCGGCTGGACGGCTGGGCGCGCGCGCAGACCCTGGTGTCGTTGGGGCTTTGGGTGGCGGTCATCATCTGTGGCCGCTGGATTGCCTATGCGTGAGGCCCTCATGAACCGTCTGCCGACCCCATCGTTTCCGACCCCTCGCGCGGGTCTGCGCCGCCGTGAACTGATCGTCGCCGCACCGCTGGGTCTGCTGGCCGGCGGCGCCGGGGCGCACCACGGCTGGAGCAGCTTCGACCAGGCCCGGCCCATCTACCTGGAAGGCCGCGCGGCACAGGTGGCCTGGCGCAATCCACACGTCGAGATGGTGCTGGAACTGCCCGCCGAGTCCAGGCTGCCGACCGACCTGGCGCAGCGTGCCGTGCCCCCGCAGGCGGCGGCGGTCGATGGTGCGGCCTTGCTGAAGGCCGCACAACTGCCCACCCGCAAGGACCGCCGCTGGGCGGTCGAACTCGCCCCGCTCACGCGCATGCAGGCGTGGAAGGCGCCCGAGATCAAGGTCGGTGACACCGTGGCCGTGCTCGGGTTCACCTTCGCCGGCGAAAAGGGCGAGGCCATCCTGCGCGGCGAATACGTGTGGATCAACGGGCAGGCCTACGGCCTGCGCTCGTCGCCCGCCTGACAGGGCAGGCGCCGGTCAACGGGCGTCGAACGCTTCGACACCGCTGGCGGTGAGCCGCAGCACGCGGTCGGCCAGCCGCGCGGCGGCCCGCGAGTGCGTGACCAGCAGGCAGGCGGCGCCGGCTTGTCGCACCTGGGTCGCCAGCACGCCCAGCACGAGGTCGGCGGTCTTGGGGTCGAGGTTGCCGGTGGGTTCGTCGGCCAGGATCAGCCCGGGCGCGTGCACCACCGCGCGGGCAATGGCCACCCGCTGCAGCTGCCCGCCCGAGAGCTGCGCCGGCAGGCGCTGCGCCAGGGCCTGCAGGCCGACGGCCGCCAGCACCTCGTCGACGCGCTTCGCATCCGGCCGGCCCAGCAGCAACAGCGGCAGCGCCACGTTCTCGGCCACGCTCAGGTGCGGCAGCACGTGGAAGGCCTGGAAGACGAAGCCCAGGTGGGCACGGCGCAGGCGCGCGCGTGCGTCCTCGTCCAGCGCGTCCAGCGCCTGGCCGCCGACGATGACGCGGCCGCGATCGGGCTGGTCCAGCCCGGCGATGCAGTTCAGCAGCGTCGACTTGCCGACACCCGATTCGCCGATCAGCGCCACGAACTCGCCGCGCGCCAGCGCCAGCGAGACGTCGTTGAACACCGGCGTGTCGCCGAAGGACTTGCCCAGCTGTTCGAGCTTCAGCATCGGGCGAGCGCCTTCGCCGCGTGGTGCATGGCCGCCAAGGCGCGCGGCAGCGCGTCGGGCGCGTCGCAGGGCACCACGGTGCGCTGCATGCCGCGCAGCCAGGTGAGCTGGCGCTTGGCGAGCTGCCTCGTGGCGGCGATGCCGGCCTCGCGCAGCGGCGCCGCATCGGCGGCGTCCAGCGCGGCCCAGGCCTGGCGGTAGCCGACGCAGCGCATCGAGGGCAGACCGTCGTGCAGGTCGCCGCGCGCGCGCAGACCGCGCACCTCGTCCAGCAGGCCGGCGGCAAGCATGGCATCGAAGCGCCGGGCGATGCGTGCATGCAGCCAGGCGCGCGAGTCGGGCTCCAGCGCCACCAGCGGCAACACCTGGGCCGGCAGCGCGCGCGCCGGCCCCTGGTGCCAGTCCGACAGCGGGCGGCCGCTGAGCTGCCAGACCTCCAGCGCGCGCTGGATGCGCTGCGCATCGGCCGGCGCCAGGCGCGCCGCGGTGACGGGGTCGACCGCGGCCAGTTCGGCATGCAGTGCCGGCCAGCCCAGCGTCGCGGCACGGGCGTCGATGCCGGCACGCACCTGGACATCGGCGGCCGGCAGCGCATCGAGGCCCTCGCGCAGGGCCTTGAAGTAAAGCAGGGTGCCACCCACCAGCAGCGGCAGCCGGCCGCGCGCCTGGATCTCGGCGATGAGCCGGTGGGCGTCGGCCACGAAACGCGCTGCGGAGTAGGACTCGGTCGGCTCCAGGATGTCGATCAGGTGGTGCGGCACTTCGGCAAGCTCTTCGGCCGTGGGCTTGGCGGTGCCGACATCCATGCCGCGATAGACGAGGGCCGAGTCGACGCTGACGATCTCCACCGGCTGCGTGGCGGCCATCTCGCGGGCGAAGGCGAGCGCCATGGCGGTCTTGCCCGAGGCCGTGGGACCGGCCAGGCACACGGCGCGCATCGTCGTGTCGACCGGCGCGCCCATCATGCTGCTGCCGCCGCCGCCGTGGCCAGCCGCTGGGCGCGCGGCACCAGGACCCACGCCGTGGCACAGGTCAAGAGCGCCCAGAAGCCCATGCCGTAGGCCAGCGGGCGCACGCTGCCATCCAGCGCCCGGCCCAACCACAGCCCGATGCCGAAGGCGATGAGCGCCAGCACGAAACCGGCCAGCGCCGAGGCCGCGCCGGCCGCCTGCGGGAAGGGCCCGACCGCCGCGGCCTGGCCCACCGGCTGATGCATGCCGTGGCCGAAGGCGTACAGGGCCTGCGGCAGCAGCACCACCCACACCGAGTGCACGCCGGCGAAGGTCAGCGCCGCGATCGACAGCCCGCCGGCCAGCGTGAACCAGGCGCCGCGCGCCACCGTGCGCGCCATGCCGATGCGCGCGATCCAGCGCCGGCAGACGAAAGTCGCCACCAGGTAGCTCACCGAGCCGCTGGCCATCGCCAGGCCGTACATCGTGGGGCTCAATCCCAGCACCTCGATGTAGACGAAGGACGAGGCCGCCAGCAGCGTGAAGAGGCCGCCGTAGGTGCAGCTGATGAGCAGCGTCCAGGCCACGAAGGTCGGATGGCGGCCGATGCGGGCCCACGCGGCGAAGAGCGGCCGCAACTGGGTGGCGCGCGGGTTCTTGTGCACCAGGGTCTCGGGCAGTCGCCACGCCACGAAGGCCAGCGTCAGTGCGCCGCACACCGCCACCAGCGTGAGAGCGGCCCGCCAGCCCCACAGGGCCGCCACCAGACCGCCCAGCGGCGGGCCGACGATGGCGATGACGGCCAGCCCCGACAGCGCCAGCGACATCACGTGCGCGCCCTCGTGCGGCTCGTAGAGGTCGCGCAGCACGGCGCGCGCGCAGACCACGGCGGCCGCCATGCAGGCCCCTTGCAGCACGCGCCAGACGATCAGCAGTTCGATGCTGGCGGCCGTGGCGCTGCCGATGCTGGCCACCGTGTAGAGCAGCAGACCGGCGATCAGCACCGGGCGGCGGCCGATGCGATCGGCCACCGGGCCCCAGAACAGCTGGGCGATGCCGAAGGACAGCAGCAGCCCGGCCATGGTGAGCTGCGCCGAGCCCATCGAGGCGCCCAGGTCGCGCGTGAGGGCCGGCAGGGCCGGGAGATAGATGTCGGTGGTGATGGGCTGCAGGCCCAGCAGAAGCGCCAGGGCTCCGGCTGCCAGGCCGTGCGACATCGCTGGCCGGTGTCCGGGGGGTCGACCGTGCAGGCCGGAGGCGGCCCCGGACCGCAGGGAAGAACTCATGCCGGGAGGTTAACAGCCGGCTGCCGAGCGGCGCCCCGCACGGGTCAATCGGCCGTGAGCTCTCTTCGCGGCGGTTTGCGCCCTTCGTCGCACCCGCGGCCCGGCAGGCCGGGTGGTGTCAGCGCTTGACTGTGCGCGCTGGTGCGGCCGACACCACTTCCAGCTTGGCGTCGATGACACCCGAGCGCAGCATGCCGATGCGGGCAGCGGCGGCGCGTGACAGGTCGCCGATGCGGTCGGGCTGGGTCGGACCGCGGTCGTTGACACGCACGACCACGCTCTTGTTGTTCTTCGGGTTGGTGACCTTCACGCGCGTGCCGAAGGGCAGCGTCTTGTGCGCCATCGTCAGGGCGGCCGGGTTGAAGGCCTGCCCGCTGGCCGTCTTGCGGCCCGCGAACTTGCTGCCGTACCAGGCCAGCTTGCCTTCCAGGAGGTGGTCCGCCGCCGGAGCGGCCGGGGCCGACGGCGTGGTCGGCGCCGCGGCGGGCGCCGCAGCGGGGGCGGGTTGAGCGATGGCAGCCGCGCTCAGGCAGCACAGCGCGGCCAGGAGACTGGCGAACTTCAGGCGTGACATGGAGAACTCCTCGGGGTGAACAGCGACTTGCGTGGCGCCCACCGCCGGTGGGCTGCCCGGCCGCCTTGGTCTTCATGCTAAGCCTTCACGTGAACGTGCGACCCCGACCCCGGTCGGGCTCGCACGCATCGGGCGGCCGGTTCAGTGCGCCTGGGCTTCCAGCCGGAAGTCTCATTGGCGTCGGGCACGAGGCCGAACTCGTTCGCCAGCCCCGCCGTGATGGGCCGACGGCCTTCAGGATTGATGTTGCGATGCCGCCTGCCGTGCGGCCTTGCGAAGGGCCACCGCGTCCTGCACCGGGGTAGCTGCGCCGGCTTCCAGGCGGAACACGCGCACCGCTTCGGCCACCGTGTCGGCCTGCTGCTGCAGGTTGGAAGCCGAGGAAGCGAGCTGCTCCACCATGGCCGCGTTCTGCTGCGTGATGGTGTCCATCTGCGCCACCGCCTCGTTGATCTGCGAGATGCCGGTGAGCTGCTCGCGGGCACCGCTGGTGATCTCGTCGATCAGCGTGCCGACCTGGTCGACCGTCTGCACGGCGCTGGCCATGCTGGACTGCGCCGCCGAGGTCTCGCGCGTGCCGGCCTCCACCTTCTCGGACGAGTTCTGGATCAGCACCTTGATCTCGCGCGCCGCGGCCGACGAGCGCTGCGCCAGCGAGCGCACCTCGCTGGCCACCACCGCAAAGCCCTTGCCCTGCTCGCCGGCACGCGCGGCCTCGACCGCGGCATTCAGCGCCAGGATGTTGGTCTGGAAGGCGATGCCGTCAATGGTCTGGATGATTTCGCCGATCCTGCTGGACGCGTCGTGGATGTCCTGCATCGAACGCGTCACCGCGTCGACCGCCTCGGAACTGCTGCGCGTCACCTGTCGTGCCTGCGAAGCCAGCTCGGAAGCGCGCTGCGCCGATGCGGCGCTCTGTCGCACGGTGCCGGTGATCTGCTCCATCGAGGACGCCGTCTGCTCCAGGCTGCTGGCCTGCGACTCGGTGCGCGCCGACAGGTCCTGGTTGCCGGCGGCGATCTCGCGCGAGCCGGCTCGCATGCGCTCGGTCTCGGTGCGGGCGTCCCGCACGACGGAGCGCACGTTGACGCAGGTCTGGTTGAGGGCCCGTTCGACGCGCCCGGCGGTGCCGCGGCGCTGGCTTTCCAGCGTGGCCGTCAGGTCGGCCCCGGCCATGCGGTTGGCCAGGCCCAGCAGCGACAGGTAGCCCCCTTCGATCTGCCGCCAGGCCGCCCAGCCGAAGGTCGCCGCCAGTGCGGCGCAGCCACCGGCCACGCCGGCTGCCGCCACGCCGCCCAGGTGGGCCGAGGCCCAGCCGGCGGCGACGCCAGCGCCGGTGACGGCTGCGGCGGCACCCATCCACAACCCGCGCGGGCCTGGCGTGACGGCGCGCAGCAAGCGCGCCACCGGGGTGTCGAGTTCGACCTGACCGCTGCGCAGGCGGTGCACGAGACGGCCGTCGGCGGCCTCCTGCTTCATCCTGCCGAAAAGCTCGGCGGCGGTTTCGATCTGGGCGCGCGAAGGTTCGGTACGCACCGACATGTAGCCCACCGGCTGTCCGCGTTCCATCAGGGGCGTGACGTTGGCGACCACCCAGTAGTGGTCACCATCCTTGCGGCGGTTCTTCACCAGGGCCGACCAGGGCTGGCCGCTGGCGATGGTCTCCCACATGTCGCGGAAGGCCTCTTCGGGCATGTCGGGGTGGCGTATCAGGTTGTGCGGCTGGCCCAGCAGTTCGGCGTGCTCGAAGCCGCTGACGTGCACGAAGGCCGGGTTGCAGTAGGTGATGCGGCCTTTCAGGTCGGTGGTCGACACCAGGGTCTCGCCTGGGGGGAACGGGAATTCTTTCTGGGTGACGGGCGTATTGACGCGCATGACGTTCCTCTCGAACGAACGAAGCAGGTGGCGAGAGTGTCGGGTGGTGGCCCTGCGCCCATCGCGCGAACAGAGCCGGGATTCCGACGGCTGCCTAGGGGCACCCGCAATGCGGCCGGGGTGGATCCGCCGTCGACTGGCTACAGTGCGTCTTCGGGTCGCCCCGCCCGTGCCCAGGAGCCTCCATGACCGTGATCCCCGACATCCCCCGCGAGCGCCTGCCTTCTCTGCTGGCCCTGATGCCCAAGGCCGAATTGCACATCCACATCGAAGGCTCGCTCGAGCCGGAGCTGATCTTCAGGCTGGCCGCGCGCAACGGCGTGGCCCTGCCCTATGCCAGCGTCGAGGCATTGCGCGCCGCCTACGCCTTCACCGACCTGCAGAGCTTCCTGGATATCTACTACGCCGGTGCCAGCGTGCTGCTCAAGGAACAGGACTTCTTCGACATGGCCTGGGCCTACTTCGAGCGCGCCGCCGCCGACAAGGTCGTGCACGCCGAACTGTTCTTCGACCCGCAGACCCACACCGACCGCGGCGTGCCGATGCAGACGGTGATCATGGGTCTGGCCCACGCCTGCCGCCGGGCGCACGCCGAGTTCGGCCTCAGCGCCCGGCTGATCCTGTGTTTCCTGCGCCACCTCAGCGAAGCGTCGGCGTTCCAGACGCTGGAGCAGGCGCTGCCCTGGCGCGAGCACTTCGTCGGCGTGGGGCTGGACAGCAGCGAACGCGGCCACCCGCCGGAGAAGTTCGAGCGTGTCTTCGCACGGTGCCGCGAACTCGGCCTGCACGTGGTCGCCCATGCCGGTGAAGAGGGCCCGCCGGCCTACATCGAGAGCGCGCTCGACGTGCTGAAGGTCGAACGCATCGACCACGGTGTGCGCTGCGTGGAGAGCCCGGCGCTGGTGCAGCGGCTGGCGCGCGAGCGCATGCCGCTCACGGTGTGCCCCTTGTCCAACGTGAAGCTGTGCGTGTTCCCGACGCTGGCCCAGCACAACCTGCCGGCCCTGCTGGACGCCGGCCTGTGTGCCACGATCAACAGCGACGACCCGGCCTACTTCGGCGGCTACATCAATCAGAACTTCCTGCAGACCTTCGCGGCGCTGCCGCAGCTGGGCGCCGCGCAGGCGCACCGGCTGGCCATGAACAGCTTCGAGGCCAGCTTCGCGACGGCTGCGGAAAAAGCCCGCTGGGCCGCGCAGCTCGACGAGGCCTTTGCCGAGGCGGCAAGGACCTGAGGATCAGAGCCCGTGGCCTCCCAAGCCTCGAGGCCGGTCACGCGGTCGCGTGCTGCGACGGCGCCAGGGCGCGGCGCGCCACGATCACGATGACGGTGAGCACGGCCGCGATGGCCAGCAGCGTGGCCGCGCCGATGCCCCACAGCACCCACACCAGCACCGGGCCGGCGCTGCCCAGCCAGCCCAGCAGGGTCTGGGACAGTTCCAGCGTGGCCTGCAGCAGGCCCTGCCAGCCCGGGATCCACTGTTCGATGACGCTGCCGTAGGGAATCTGGGCGATCAGCGGCTTCAGGTCTCCCATCAGCGCGCCGGCGTCCAGGCCCAGCAGGGCGTGAAGTCCCCAGGCCACCAGCGACCACAGGGCCAGGCCCAGCAGCGTGAGGATCCAGATGGCGATGACCATGGTGACGTTCTCCCTGTTCGTTGGCCGCGCGCGATGACAGCCTGGAAGCGGAGTCTGCCATCCGGGGCCCGGCCCCTGCAGGGCTGGGCACATCGCGCCGACAGGGTTCAATGCGGCGCGGGTGCGGGCTCGGTCGCTTGCAGCGCCTGTGCCAGCCGACCGGCCTGCGCGCCGAAGGCGTAGCTGTCCATCGCCAGGCAGCCGAAGGTCAGGCTGTGATGCAGGCGCAGGCCGGGCTGATCACCACCCCCGGCGCCATGGGCCGGGTACCAGGGCAGCCAGTGCTCGTCGGTCGGGTGCATCAGCGCGGCGTGGGGCGCGGCGCGGCGGTAGTCCAGCAGAGCCGGCAGGTCGGCGGCCGCAGCGCGCTCGTGTACCCAGGCGCGAAAGGCGGCGCTTTCCGGGATTTCGGGGGCGCCCAGGGCGGGCCGCGTGCCGCCGCCGAACACCATGCGCAGGTTGTGTGTGAGGCTGCCGCTGCCCATCACCAGCACCCCCTGCGCCGCCAGCGGCGCCAGGGCGATGCCCAGGGCCAGCAGCCGGGCCGGGCTCCAGTCCGGCGGGAAGGCCAGCGGCAGCACCGGCACATCGGCGGCGGGATACATGTAGCGCAGCGGCGTCCAGATGCCGTGATCCAGTCCGCCCTGTTCGACGCGGTGCACCGGCAACCCGGCGGACGACAGCAGTTGCGCCACGCGGGGCGCCAGGGCCGGCGCGCCGGGCGCGTCGTAGCGCAGCGCGTACAGCTCGGGCGGGAATCCGCCGAAGTCGTACACCGCTTCGTGCTGCGGCGCGGCCAGCAGCACGGGTTCTCGCGCCAGGCTGTGGGCCGAGAGCGCCAGTACGGCCGTCGGGCGGCCGAACGTGCTGTCGATGGCCGGGCCCAGGCGCTGCATGAAACCGCCGGCCTCGCGCGGCTCGAGCGCCGTCATCGGCGAGCCATGCGAGAGGTAGAGGGAGGGCAGGGTGCGGTTCGAGTCCATGCCTGCATTGGATCACCCCGGCGCGGGGGCAGACTTCAACGAACCTGCATGCAGCATTCACGAAAGCGGGGCCCGGGGCCGCAGGGGCAGCCCGGCCGGGCGTGGCGGCCGCAGGGAAAGGGGGTTTGCGTTACCGTGTGGCCATGACTGCAATCCCCCTGCGGCCGCCCTCGGCCGGTCTGCTGGCCTGGCGCCAGACCCTGCGCGACTTCCGCGCAGGTGAATTGCGCCTGCTGGCCGTGGCCGTGATGCTGGCGGTGGCCGCGCTGACTGCGGTCGGCTTCTTTGCCGACCGCCTGAACGCCGGCCTGGCGCGCGACGCCCGCCAGTTGCTGGGCGGCGACGCCGTCATCAGCAGCGACAAGCCGGCCCGGCCCGAGATGCTGGAGAAGGCGCGCTCGCTGGGGCTGGCGACGTCGACCAGCGCCACCTTCCCCAGCATGGGCCGGGCGCCCGACGACAAGGGCGGTGCTTCGCGCCTGGTGTCGGTGAAGGCGGTGTCGGCAAGCTACCCGTTGCGCGGCCAGATGCAGCTCAAGGCCGGGGCCGACGCCGCGCTGGAACTGCGTTCAGCCGGCCCCGAGCCCGGTACGGTGTGGGTCGATGCCGCGTTGCTTGACGCGCTGCAACTGCAGGTGGGCGACCCGCTGCTGCTGGGCGACTCGGCGCTTCGCATCGCGCGCATCATCGTCATCGAACCCGACCGCGGCGCCGGTTTCATGAGCTTCGCGCCGCGCGTGATGCTGGCCGAAACCGACCTGGCCGCCACCGCGCTGGTGCAGCCGGCCAGCCGCATCACCTATCGCCTGGCGGTGGCGTCGCCCGATGAACGACAGGTGGGCGTGCGCGAGTTCGTTCGCTGGTCGGAGCAGCAGATCGCCGTCGTGCCATGGCGGGGCGTGTCGGTCGAGTCGCTGGAGAGCGGTCGGCCCGAGATGCGGCAGACGCTGGACCGGGCCGAGAAGTTCCTCAACCTGGTGGCCTTGCTGGCGGCGCTGCTGGCCGCCGTGGCGGTGGGCATCGCGGCGCGTGACTTCGCCTCGCGCCATCTGGACGACTGCGCCATGCTGCGCGTGCTGGGCCTGTCGCAGCGTCGCATCGCGGGCGCCTACGCCATCGAGTTCGGCCTCGTCGGCGTGGCCGCCAGTGCGGCCGGCGTGGCCATCGGCTGGGCCGTGCATTTCGTCTTCGTGTGGCTGCTGTCGGGGCTGGTGCAGGCGGCCCTGCCTTCACCGGGGCCCATGCCGGCCCTGTTCGGCATGGGCGTGGGCATGACGCTGCTCCTGGGCTTCGGGCTGCCGCCGGTGCTGCAGCTGGCGCGTGTACCGCCGCTGCGCGTGATCCGCCGCGACGTCGGCTCGCTGAAGGCCTCCTCCTTGCTCGTGCTGGGCGCCGGCGTCGGCGGTTTCGCAGCGCTGTTGATGGCGGTGTCGTCCGACGCCAAGCTGGGCGCCATCGCCGTGGGCGGCTTCGCAGCGGCGGGCCTGGTGTTCGCGCTGCTGGCCTGGGTGGCCGTGAAGCTGCTGCAGCGCGCGGTGCCCGAGACTCGGGCGCCGCGCTGGCTGGTGCTGGCCACGCGCCAGATCGCCGCCCGGCCGGGCTTTGCCGTGCTGCAGGTCTCGGCGCTGGCCGTCGGCCTGCTGGCCCTGGTGCTGCTGGTGCTGCTGCGCACCGATCTCATCGCCAGCTGGCGCCAGGCCACGCCACCCGATGCGCCCAACCGCTTCGTCATCAACCTGCAGCCCGATCAGGGCGAGGCCTTCCGAAACGCCATCACGCAGGCGGGCGTGACGCGCTATGACTGGTACCCGATGATCCGCGGCCGGCTGGTGGCCATCAACGGCCGCACGATCACGCCCGAGAGCTTCGAGGACGACCGTGCGCAGCGCATGATCGATCGCGAGTTCAACCTCAGCCACGACGCGAAGCTGCCCGGTCACAACGAGGTGAGCGCGGGCCGCTGGACGCCTGAAGAGGCCGACGGTCTGTCGGTGGAGGACGGGCTGGCGCAAACGCTGGGACTGAAGCTGGGCGACACCTTGCGCTTCGACATCGCCGGCCAGCAGCGCGAGGGTCGCATCACGAGCCTGCGCAAGGTCGACTGGCGCTCGATGCGGGTCAACTTCTTCGTGCTGTTCCCCGTGTCGCAGCTCACGGACCTGCCCATCACCTACATCAGCGCCTTCAAGGCCCCGACCACGCCGGGCTTCGACAACCGCCTGAGCCGAGACTTCCCGAACATCACCAATGTCGACGTCTCGGCCTCCGTCGCGCAGGTGCAGCGCGTGCTGGACCAGGTCATCCGCGCGGTCGAGTTCCTCTTCGGCTTCACGCTGGCGGCGGGCCTGGTGGTGCTGTTCGCCGCCGTCACGGCCACGCGCGAAGCGCGCTCGCGGGAGTTCGCCATCATGCGGGCGATGGGCGCCAGCGGCCGGCTGCTGGCCCAGGTGCAGCGCGCCGAACTGCTGGGCGTGGGCGCGCTGGCCGGCACGCTGGCGTCGGTGGCCGCACTGGGGGTGGGCTGGGCGCTGGCGCGCTACGCCTTCCAGTTCGACTGGAACCCGTCGCCCTGGGTGCCGCTGTTCGGCGGTGCAGCCGGAGCCTTGCTGGCGCTGGGCGCGGGCTGGTGGGGCCTTCGCGACGTGCTGCGCCGCCCGGTGCTGGAGACGCTGCGCCGGGCCGGGGCGGTATAGGGCCCACCCCCGCAGCGGCTTCGCCGCTTCCCCCTCAAGGGGGCAACGCCGACGGACCGGCGGAGCCGGATCCGTGGCGTTCGCTGGAGGGGCTCGGGCCCTGGCGGGCCCGTTGCGGCGGACCCTCGCAGCGGCTGTGCCGCTGCTTCGTCAAGGGGGCATTGCCGACGAAACGGCGGAGCACTATCCGTGGCGTTCGCGGGAAGGGCTCGGGCCCTGGCGGGTCCGTGGTCTGAAGGCGGCGCTGCTAGAAGGTTTCCCAATCGCCTTCGCTGGCGCCGGCGCTGGCGCCGGCGCTGGCGCTGCGACCTTCGGTGACGCAGGCGTCCTGGCGGAGGTCGCTGACTGAGCCGTTGCGGGTCGGGGAACAGGGGAGGGTGCAGACGCCTTCTTCGGCGGCGTCGCGGCTGGTCTGGCCGGAGCCGGCGCCGACAGGTCAGGGGTAGACGCCGCCGCAGACGGTGGTCTGACCGAGCTTCTCGCAGTACATCACCTCGGGTGCGATCTTCTTGCCCACCGGGTTGGTGAACTTGTACTCCTGCCAGGCGCCGGCAGGCTTGACCTCGACCATGGCGCAGGCTTCAGCCGCCCGCGCCACCGTGCGTTCAGTTCGTTCCGGTCTGCATGCGAAAGCCGACCACCAGGGCCACCAGGCGGTCGGCATGGCTGCGCAGGGTGGCGGAGGCTGCGGCGCTCTGTTCGACCAGTGCCGCGTTCTGCTGCGTCATGGCGTCGAGCTGGCTCACGGCCTGGTTGACCTGCGTGATGCCGCTGCTCTGCTCGTCGGACGAGGTGCTGATCTCGCCGATGATGTCGGTCACGCGCTGCACGCTGGCCACGATCTCGTCCATCGTGCGGCCGGCGTCGGCCACCAGGCGGCTGCCCGCCTCGACGCTGTCGACGCTGTTGCCGATGAGCGACTTGATCTCGCGCGCGGCCTCGGCGCTGCGCTGTGCCAGGCTGCGCACTTCGCTGGCCACCACCGCGAAGCCGCGGCCCTGCTCGCCGGCGCGGGCGGCTTCCACCGCGGCGTTGAGCGCCAGGATGTTGGTCTGGAAGGCGATGCCGTCGATGGTGCCGATGATGTCGGCGATGCGCTTGGAGCTGGTGTTGATCTCCTGCATGGTCTGCACCACCTGCGACACCACCTGGCCGCCGCGCTGCGCCACCTCGGCTGCCGAGGCGGCGAGCTGGTTGGCCTGTGCGGCCGACTCCGCGCTGTGGCGCACCCGGGCGGTGAGCTGGTCCATCGAGCTGGCGGCCTGCTGCAGGTTGGACGCCGTCTGCTCGGTGCGCTGGCTGAGGTCCTGGTTGCCGTGCGCGATCTCGCCGCTGGCGCCCTGGATGCCCGCGGCCGAGGTCTGCACCTCGTTGAGTGCCAGCGCCACCTTGGACAGCGTGGTCTGCAGGTGCTGTGCCGCAGGCGTGCTCACCCGGATGCCGTCAGCGGCCAGCACGAGCTGGCCGTCACGTTCCATGCCGTTGACCAGGCAGTCGAGCTCTTCGCCCTGGCGCGCCAGGGCCGCCATGCCCCGCACCACGTAGACCTCGAAACCTGTCTGCACGACGACGTAGCCGGCGTGCATCAGCATCTTCAGGAAGTCCGCCTCGGGCGTGCAGTACACCGGCAGGCCGGCGGCCTGAAGGCGGTCGAAGACCACGTGGTGCACGGCAATGAGGCCCGCGGCCGCCACGATGGGTCGCCAGTCCTGGTAGACCAGCATCAGCGCCAGCACGACGAAGACGCCGAAGTGAAATTCCAGCGTGCCGCGGCCGAGCTGGATGTGCAGCGCGACCATGCCCATTGCCGAGGCCGCGAGCACCAGTCGCGACAGCAGGGTGCCGCGGGCGCTCAGCACGACTGCCGCAGCCGCCGCGACCAGGGCTGCCGCCCCCATCGCTGCCAGGCCGAGCTGGCCGAAGCGGGAACCGATGGCCAGCGCCACCAGGGCGCCGATGACGATGGTCGTCAGGATCAGCAGGTCGGCCGTGGCGGTCCGACGCTGGTGGGCGGTGCTGCTGTTCATCGATCGAGGGCTTTCGGGTTCAGAGTTGTGGCGAATCGAGAAACCGTGGTCGCAGACACCTGGGCGGCCCTTGTCGAGGGGCGGCGGGGTTCAGCCCGAGACCAGACCCATGTCGGCGCTGCTCATCAGGCCTTCGATGTCCATCAGGATCAGCATGCGTTCGACTTCACCGTTCTTCACGCTGCCGATGCCGGTGATGAAGCCGCTGTCGACGCTGCTGCTCAGCTCGGGCGCCGGCTTGATCTGCTCGTGGCTCAGCTCGAGCACGTCGGACACCGAGTCGACCACGGCCCCGACCACGCGGCCGCGCACGTTCAGCACGATGACGACGGTGAAGTCGTTGTACTCGGCGCTGTCGCAGTTGAGCTTCAGCCGCAGGTCGATGATGGGAACGATGACACCGCGCAGGTTGACCACGCCCTTGATGAAGGACGGGGCGTTGGCGATGCGCGTGGGCGGCTCGTAGGAGCGGATCTCCTGCACGCGCAGGATGTCGATGCCGTACTCCTCGGCGCCCAGGCGGAAGGTGAGGAACTCGCCGCTTTCGGCCTTGGTGCGGCCGGCGGGGGTGGCGGCGGCACCGCCCTGGCGCACGGCCTCGTGGCGGGCAACGACGGTGGCTTCGGTGATCATGTCCATGAGGGCTCCTTGGGATCCTGGGTGTCGGGGCCGCGTGGTCGGCCGGTGCTGTTCGGTTATCGGCAGCGCGTTGGTGATCTGAAACGCCCTGGGCTCGGCCGTTTGAGCCGGGTCAGAAGGTTTCCCAGTCGCCGTCGGGCGCGTTCTGAGGTGCCGGTGAAGCTGCCGCCGGCCTGGCCGGGGCCGCGGGCGCGCGCGGCGCCGGGGTGGCGGCGGGTCTGGGCGCGATCGGTGCACGTGCTTTGGCGACCGCCCGTGCGGCGACGACGGCCGGCGCCGGCGCAGCGCCCGCGATGCTGGCGACAGGCGGTCGCGGCGCGGGCGTCGGGCCTGCGGTCGGTGCGGCGCCGCTGCCTGGACCTTCGCCTTGCCCCTGGCCGGTGCGGAAGCGCGAGACGGCGGTGCCCAGACGGGTCGACTGCTCCTTCAGGCTCTCGGCAGCGGCGGCGGATTCCTCGACCAGCGCCGCGTTCTGCTGCGTCATCTGGTCGAGCTGCGAGACGGCGCCGTTGACGTTGCCGATGCCCATGCTCTGTTCGCTGGCGGCGGCGCTGATCTCGCCGATGATGTCGGAGACACGCTGCACGCTGGCCACGATCTCGTCCATCGTGGCGCCGGCGTCCTTGACCAGGCGGCTGCCGGCCTCGACACGGTCGACGCTGCTGCCGATCAGGCCCTTGATCTCGCGTGCGGCCTCGGCGCTGCGCTGCGCCAGGCTGCGCACCTCGCCGGCCACCACCGCGAAGCCGCGGCCCTGCTCGCCGGCGCGCGCGGCTTCCACCGCGGCGTTGAGCGCCAGGATGTTGGTCTGGAAGGCGATGCCGTCGATGGTGCCGATGATGTCGGCGATGCGGCGTGAACTGGTGTTGATCTCTTCCATCGTCGAGACGACCTGCGAGACGACGGTGCCGCCGCGTTGCGCGACCTCGGCGGCCGAGTGCGCGAGCTGGTTGGCCTGCGAGGCCGAGTCGGCGCTCTGGCGCACGGTGCCGGTGAGCTGGGTCAGCGAGCTGGCCGTCTGCTGCAGGCTCGACGCCGTCTCCTCGGTGCGCTGGCTCAGGTCGATGTTGCCGGAAGCCACCTCGCTGGACGAGATGGCGATCGTGTCGGACGCCAGCCGCACCTCGCCGACCAGGCTGCCCAGCGAGCTCTGCATGTGGCCCAGCGCGCGCAGCAGTTCAGCCGCTTCGTCCTGCCCCTGCACCTGGATCGGCGTGCTCAGGTCGCCCTCGGCGATGGCCAGCGCGACCTTGCGCGCGTGCATCATCGGCTTGACGATGGAGTGCGAGTTGGCCAGTGTCAGCGGCACCACCACCACCACGGCCACCGCCAGCACGGCGAGGAAGGCGACCATGGTGCTCTGCAGTGAGGCCTCGAACGCGGCCTGCGTGGCCACGGCCTCGTCGCCGACCACCTTCGCGATGGCCTGCACGTTCTTGTCGACGGCAGCCATGTGTTCCTTGGCGCGCGCCAGCATGCGATCGGCGACGCGGGCGTTGTCGTAGGCGCCGTTCTGCACCTGCTCCAGCACCTTGCTCGTCGCCGCCACGTAGGCGTCCAGGTCCTTCAGCGCCGCCTCGGCCAGCGGGTTGTCCTCGTCGGCCTCGCCTTCGAGCAGGCCGCCCAGTGACTTCTTCACGGCGGCGATGCTGGCCGTCCAGGCCTCGCGGTGCTTGAGCACGGCGACGCCGTCCTCGTAGTCGATGACCATGCTCTTCTCGTACAGCCGCGTCTGCCCGATGGCATGCCGGATGTCGGAGACGTTGTTCACCTCCTTGACCGAGTGCTCCATGAAGTCGTGGTTCAGCGCGTTCATGTGCAGGCCGCCGAGCACGCCGGCCACGCCGACGAGACCGAACAGCGCCAGCACCATCAGGATCGCGCCGCGCATGCGCCAGCGGATGGAGAAGCGGCGCAGCAGGTCGAACAGCATGGTCATGGGAAGGTCCTGTCTTGTTGTTCAGATGCGATGCGGTGCGGCGGCCGCGTCAATGCCGGCTGCGCCTGACCAGCGCACCGATGTCGAGGATCAGCGCCACGCGGCCGTCGCCCATGATGGTGGCGCCCGACACGTCGTCGACCTTGCGGTAGTTGCTCTCCAGGTTCTTCACCACCACCTGCTGCTGGCCGAGCAGTTCGTCGACCAGCAGGGCGACGCGGCCGCCTTCGGCCTCGACCACCACCATGATGTTGCTGACGTGCTCGAAGTCGAAGCGCGGCACGTTGAAGACGCGCTCGAGGTCGACCACCGGCATGTACTCGTCACGCACGTCGACCACGCGCCCGCTGCCGCCGATGGTCTTGATCATGCCGTCCTGCACCTGGAAGGACTCGACCACGCTGGACAGCGGCAGGATGTAGCACTCCTCGCCCACGCCCACGCTCATGCCGTCCATGATGGCCAGCGTGAGCGGCAGGCGCACGCGCACCGTCATGCCGTAGCCCTCGGCGGAGTCGATCTCCACCGTGCCGCCGAGTGCGGTGATGTTCTTCTTCACCACGTCCATGCCGACTCCGCGGCCCGAGACATCGGTGACCACGTCGGCGGTGCTGAAGCCGGGCGCGAAGATGAGGCCCCAGACGTCGGCGTCGGCCATCGAGTCGGGCGCGTCGATGCCACGCTCGCGGGCCTTCTTGATCAGCTTGTCGCGGTTCAGGCCGCGGCCATCGTCGCGCACCTCGATGACGATGCTGCCGCCCTGGTGGCTGGCCACCAGGGTGATGGTGCCGTGCTCGGGCTTGCCCTTGGCCGCCCGGTCGGCCGGCATCTCGATGCCGTGGTCGCAGCTGTTGCGCACCAGGTGGGTGAGCGGGTCGGTGATCTTCTCGACCAGGCCCTTGTCGAGTTCGGTGGCCTCGCCCTGCGTCACCAGCTCGACCTTCTTGCCGAGCTTGCCGGCCAGGTCGCGCAGCATGCGCGGGAAGCGGTTGAAGACCATCGACATCGGAATCATCCGGATCGACATCACGGCTTCCTGCAGGTCGCGCGTGTTGCGTTCCAGGTCGGCCAGGCCCGAGGCCATCTGCTGGTACAGCGCGGCGTCCACGCCCTTGCTGTTCTGCGCCAGCATGGCCTGCGTGATGACGAGCTCGCCGACCAGGTTGATGAGCTGGTCGACCTTGTCGACCGACACGCGCAGCGTGCTCGACTCGGCGGCGGTGGCCGCCTTGTCGACACGCGGCGCCGCGGCCCGCGGTGCGGCGGCTGCCGGCGCGGCCGGGGCCTCCCCGGTCGGCTCGGCGCTGAGCGCGGCGGCGACGGCCTCGGTCTTCGGCGCCCCCGGAGCGTCGTCGAAGAAGCCGTAGCCCAGTTCCTTGGCCGGTGCGGCGGCCTCGGCCGAAGGTGCGCCGGGCGCGCCTTCGTGGAAGCCATAACCGGCGTTGATGGGGGCCAGGCGCACGCTCTCGCGCGCGACGTGGAAGGTGAAGAGGTCCAGCAGCTCGCTGTCGGCGGTGGCCGTGGTGACCTTGTAGCGGCGCATGCCGTCCTCGGCTCGACCGCCATCCAGCGGTTCGATGCTGCCCAGGTCGGTGATTTCCTTGAACAGGTCGACGATGTTGTCGGCCGCCGAGAGGTCCTGCAGCGGGCCGACGGTCAATTCCAGCACCCTCGAGCCCGGCTTTGCCGCCGTGGCGGGCACGGGCGGGGCTGCGGCGGGCGCAGCCGCCGCAGCGGC